>NZ_JBIBVJ010000004.1:257668-553357 GCF_043080305.1 Kitasatospora sp. NPDC015120
CTGGCCGGCCCCCGGGCGGCCCGCCCCCCCCCCCCCCCCCGGGGGGCCCGCGGGGGTGGTTCCCCCTAAACACCCCCCCGGGTTTCACGGGGGGGGGGGGGGGGGGGGGTCCCCCCCCCCCCGCCCGTGGTGGGGCGCCCCGCCGGGGGGTCAGGCCGTGGCCGGGGAGATCACCACCGCCGTGCCGTAGGCGCAGACCTCCGTGCCGACGTCCGCCGCCTCCGTGACGTCGAACCGGAACATCAGCACCGCGTTCCCGCCGCGCGCCCTGGTCTGCTCGACCAGCCGCTCCATCGCCTCGTTCCGGCTCTCCACCAGGGTCTTCGTCAGTCCGCGCAGCTCGCCGCCGACCAGCGACTTCAGCGAGGCGCCGATCTGGCTGCCGAGGTGCCGGCTGCGCACGGTCAGGCCGAAGACCTCGCCGATCACGTGGTCGACCCGGTAGCCGGGGATGTCGTTGGTGGTCACCACCAGGACCTGGGCGTCCGGGCGCTGCCCGCCGCCGTACTCGTCGATGTTTGCCATGGGACCCATCCTGCCGGGAATTCGGACGTCGTCGAACAGAGGCGCGCGGGGCGCGCACGGGAACGCACGGGGCGGTAACGGCGAGAACGCGTAGGGTAGCCGGAACAGACCGGTGATCGGAGAGCCGAAAGGCCGTACCGTAGCCCCATGGGCGAGCGAAGCGATCATCCACAGGGGCCGGGCGCGGCGGAGGACTCCGGTGCGCAGGAGATCGAGGCGACGGTGGTCCTCGGCCTGCGGATCACGAACTGGCCGGCGTTGCGCGCCGCGGCCATCGCGGCCGTGGAGGAGCTGGACTTCGAGGGCATCGATCCGGCCGGGCAGCGCCGTGAGCTGCTGCGCGAGGTGGCCGAGGACGCCAACGCGGCGCTCGGCGCGCTGCTGCACCCGGACCGGCTGGTGGCGGCGATCCCGGGGGTGGAGGCGATCGGCGGCACGCTGGAGATCAGCCTCACCGAGGACTTCGCGCCCGACTTCGCCGAGCTGTTCCCGCTGGACGGCGGAGACGAGGAGGACGGCGGCGGCGCGGCCGGCGACTGGACGCTCACCCCGCGCACGGCCTGTCTGCTGCACGCCCAGCTGCTCGGGCTGGCCGACGCCGCCTACGACGACCTCGACGAGCACGAGGACGAGCCGGTCGCCGACGGCGAGGAGGCCGACTGGACGGTGTTCGGGCGGCTGCCGCAGCGCACCTGGCGCCTCCACCGGGGCTGGCGCCGCGCGATGGCCCGCACCTTCGACGACCTCGCCGACGACCTGGCGCTCGGCGAGTGGCCGCTGCCGCGCTGCCTGGCGGAGGAGATCGCGCTGCGGATGGCGCTGGTCGACGCCCGGGCGCTGCTCGGCGCGCAGCCCGAGTCGGTCGCCGACATGATGGGCGACCTCCCGGCGGACCTCTACGACTACGACTGGGACGGCTGCCACGACGAGCTGTTCGGCGTCTACGGGCCGGACGACGGCGATCCGGAGCTGACCGCGGAGCAGCGCGCCGAGCTGCTGCTGACCGCCACCCACCCGGAGGGCTGGTTCCTGACCTACGACGACGCGGAGGAGCGGGACCCGCAGCGCGGCTACCGCCGCTGAGCGCGGCCGCGGGGGCTGGCATGCTGGTCGGGTGACTTCTCCGTTCGACACCCCCGTTCCCGACCCGACGCCCGAGGACCGCGACGCCCGGCCGCAGTACGTGCTGCCGCTGGTGGTCCGGCTGGAGCGTGCGACGCCCCCCGGGCGGACCGACGCGCTGGAGACCTCGGCGCGCGCGGTGCTGACGCTGCTCGCCGACCCGCGCGTCGCCGGGGCCGAGGGGGAGTGGGCGGAGCGGGTCGCGGCCTGGGAGGACGCCCGGATCCGCAAGGTGGTCCGGCGCGCGCGCGGCGGCGAGTGGCGCCGGGCCGGGGAACTGCCCGGGATCACGGTGACGGGCCGGGAGGCGGAGGTGCGGGTCTTCCCGCCGGTGCCGCTGGACGGCTGGCCGAAGGACCTCGCCAAGCTCCAGGTGTCGGGCACCGACCTGGAGGAGGGCGCTCCGGTGGACGCCCCGGCGCCGGGGGTGCCGGTGCTGTGGCTGAACCCGGAGCTGGAGATGAGCGCCGGCAAGACCATGGCGCAGACCGGTCACGCCGCCCAGCTCGCCTGGTGGCGCCTGGACGAGGCGCACCGCAAGGAGTGGGCGGACAGCGGCTTCGCGCTCGCCGTGCGCACCGCGACCCCGGAGGCCTGGGCGGAGCTGGTGGCCGGTGGTCTGCCCCTGGTCCAGGACGCGGGCTTCACCGAGATCGCCCCGGGCAGCTGCACCGTGGTCGCCGACCACCCGGCGCTGCGCGGCTGACGGCCGGCGGTCGTCAGCGGCGGAGCGTGAGGCGCGGCGTGAGGCGCTCCGTGTGGCAGGCGAGGTCGGTGAGCCTGCGGGTCCAGCCGGTGCCGCTGCGTCCGGTGCCGGCCCGGGCCGCCTCCCCGGGAAAGCCGGGGGCGGCGAAGCCGCTCTCCGTCATGCGCAGCCGGGTGTGGTCGCCGGGCTCGGTGGTCAGGGTGAGGACGACCAGGGTGGAGGCGGCCGGGGCGGGGCCGGCCGGGGTGGCGGCGCCGTCGCCCCACGGGCGGCGGAACGCGAGGACGGCGGGCGGCTCCACCCGCTCGACGGGCCCCTGGGTGCCGCCGAGCCAGGCTGCCAGGAACTCCGGCCGGGTGAGCTCCTCCCAGACCCGCTCGCGCGGCGCCGCGATGGTGATCTCACGCTGGATGCTGTCGGCGACCATGCCGTGAACCTCCTCGATCCGTTGCCCGAGGGTCGCACGTCCCGGCCGTCACGTGCAACCTGGGGGTTGCGCGTTGCCCCTGGCGGCGCCCGTCCACGCGCCGCTTTCCCCTCCCTCAGGCCGGGTATGCGTGCGTCTGGGCGGCCTTGACGGCGGCCCAGACCGTCGAGCCGGGCGCGAGGCCGAGTTCCGCGGCCGCCGCCGGGGTCAGGTCGGCGGCCATCGGGACGGCCCCCGCCAGGTCGGCCCGCACCTGGTCGCCGTGCAGGTCCAGGCCGGCGACCGTCAGCTCCCACACGTTGCGTGCGCTGCCCTCCGGCCGGGCCGGGTGCAGGGTCACGGCGGAGGGCGGGAACGCCACGAACGCGGGCCCGGACAGCTCCTCGTCCGTCGTCAGCACGGCGCCCTGCGGCAGCGTCACCCGGTGCCCCTCCGCCGTGCCCCGGTAGAGGTTGAGGCCGACCAGCCGGGCGATGTAGTCGGTGCGCGGCCGGCGCGCGATCTCCGCCGGGACGCCGGACTGCACCTGGCGGCCCTCCTCGATCACGACCAGCCGGTCGGCCAGCACCATCGCGTCCAGCGGGTCGTGCGTGACCAGCACCGCGACCGCCTCGAACTCCGCCAGGTGGCGGCGCAGCTGGGCCCGGACGTCGAGCCGGGTGCGGGCGTCCAGGGCGGCCAGCGGCTCGTCCAGCAGCAGCAGCCGCGGCCGGACGGCCAGCGCCCGGGCCAGCGCCACCCGCTGCGCCTGGCCGCCGGAGAGCCGGCCCGGCCGGGCGTCCGCGTGCTCGGCCAGGCCCATCCGCTCCAGCCAGCCCGCCGCCTCGGCGCGCGCCTCGCGCCGGGAGCGGCCCCGGCAGCGCGGGCCGAACGCCACGTTGTCCAGCGCGCTCAGGTGGGGGAAGAGCAGGTAGTCCTGGAAGACCACGCCGACCGGGCGCTCCTCGGCGGGGGTGTGCAGCCGCCGGGCCGGGTCCTCCAGGACGCGCCCGTCCAGCCGCAGGTGGCCGTCGCCGAGCGGCAGCAGACCGGCCAGCGCGCGCAGGGCGGTGGACTTGCCGGCGCCGTTCGGGCCGAGCAGCGCGACCACCTCGCCGGGGGCGGCGGTCAGCGCGAGGTCCAGGGTGAAGGCGGCGCGCTCGACCCGCAGCCGGGCGTCCAGCCCCGTGGCGGGGCCGCGGCCGGTGGCGGTGCGGGCGGTCGGGGCGGTCATCGGCGGCAGCCTCCGGGGGCAGGGGCGGGGCGGGGTGCGGAGGGCGTCACGGCGTGGTCAGCCAGCGCTCGCGCAGCCCGGCCAGGACGGCGATCGAGACCACCAGCAGCACCAGCGACAGCGCGATCGCCGCCTCCGGGTCCGACTCCATCGCCAGGTAGACGGCGAGCGGCATGGTCTGGGTGCGGCCGGGGAAGTTGCCCGCGAAGGTGATCGTCGCGCCGAACTCGCCGAGCGCCCGCGCCCACGCGAGCACCGCGCCCGCCCCGATCCCCGGGGCGATCAGCGGCAGTGTCACCCGGCGGAACGCCGTCAGCCGGGAGGCGCCCAGTGTCGCGGCGGCCTCCTCGTAGCGCGGGTCGGCGGCGCGCAGCGCGCCCTCGACGCTGATCACCAGGAACGGCATCGCGACGAACGCCTCGGCGATCACCACACCGGTGGTGGTGAACGGCAGGGTCAGGCCGAAGGCGGAGTCCAGCCAGGAGCCGACGATGCCGCGCCGGCCGAGCACCAGCAGCAGCGCCACGCCGCCGACCACCGGCGGCAGCACCAGCGGCAGCGTCACCAGGGCCCGGACCAGCCGCCGGCCCGGCAGTTCGGTGCGGGCCAGCAGCCAGGCCAGCGGCACCCCCAGGACCAGCGACACGCCCGTGGCCGCCGTCGCGCAGACCAGCGACAGCCGCAGCGCCTCCCACACCTGCGGGCTGGTGAGCTGGTCGGACAGCGTGCTCCACGGCGCCCTGACCAGCAGCCCGGCCAGCGGCAGGACGAGGAACGCCAGCCCGAGCAGTGCCGGGAGCAGCAGGGCGACCGGCACCCGGTGCGCCCGCCGGCGCCGTCGGTGCGGCGGGCCGTCGGCGCGGTCGTGGCGGCGGGGGTGGCCGGCGCGGTCGGGGTGGCCGGGACGGCCGGGGCGGCGGATCACGGTGCCTGGAAGCCCGCCGCGGTCAGCACCTGCTGCGCCTCGGGCGACCGGACGTAGGCGACGAAGGCGGCGGCGCCGGCCTTGTTCGGGGCCTTGGCCAGCGCGGCGATCGGGTAGTCGTTCACGGCCTCGGCGGCCTCGGGGAAGTCCACGCCGTCGATCTTCCCGGAATCGGCCCGCACATCGGTGCGGTACACCAGCGACGCGTCGACCTCGCCCAGTTCGACCTTGGTCAGCGCGCCCTTGACGTCCTGCTCCAGGGTGACCGGGGTGAGGCCCACGTGCGCGGCCTTGAGGGCGGTCAGCGCGGCGGCGCCGCAGGGCACCTCCTTGGCGCAGAGCGCGACCTTCACGCCGGGGGCGGCCAGGTCGGCGAGAGCGGCGAGGTGCTTGGGGTTGCCCTTGGGGACGGCGATGGCGAGGGTGTTGCGCGCGAAGGTCGCCGGGGCGCCGGCGGCCCCGCCGGCGTCGGCGACGGTCTTCATGGTGGCCGTGCTGGCGGCGGCGAAGACGTCGGCGGGGGCGCCGGAGGTGATGCTGGCCGCGAGGGCCGAGCTGCCGCCGAAGTTGAAGCCGACCTTGGTGCCGGGATGGGCGGCCTCGAACTTCTTGCCGAGATCGGTGAAGGTCTCCTTGAGCGAAGCGGCCGCGAACACGGTGATCGTCCCGGAGGGCGCGGGGACGCCGGCCGTGCCGCCGGCCGCGGCCGGGTCCGTGGCCGCGTTCCCCGCGGTGCCCGAACCGCCGTCACCGCCGCAGGCGGTGGCGCCGAGCACGAGGACGAGGGCCGCGGCGCCGGCGGCGGTGAGTCTGCGGATGGTCATTGTCGTGCTTCCCCTCCCGGGCGCGCCACGGGGGCGCGGAGCCATGACCGCATCTGCGGCCTCCATGCCGATCATAATGCCGCAGATGCGGGCCTATGATCCCCCCTTCCCTCGCAGGAGCCGGGGCCAGGACCGGCGGTGCGCGCACCCGTCCCGCCGCGGGTGCGCCCCCCGGGCCGCCGGAAAACCCTTCGCGCGCGGCCGCGCCGTGGCGGGAGAGTGGCCCCGTCCGTCCACCAGCCCGTACGCGCACCGGCCGACCGGCCGGGCCGGGGAGGAGTGCGCCCATGTCCACGCTGCGGGTCACCGCCGAGCGGCTGACCGTTCTGGAGCACCCGAACGCCGACGCCCTCGAACTGGCCCAGGTCGGCCTCTACCGCGCGGTGGTCGCCAAGGGGGCGTTCCGCACCGGCGACTGGGCCGTGTACATCCCGGAGCAGGCCGTGCTGCCGGCCCCGCTGATCGCCGAGCTCGGCCTGACCGGGCGGCTCGCCGGGAGCGGGGCGGACCGGGTCAGGGCGGTGCGGCTGCGCGGCGAGCTGTCGCAGGGCATCGTCTGCCGGCCCGCCGCCCTGGCCGGCACCGACCTCCGGGCGGCCGCCGCGCGGGGCGAGGACTTCGCCGCGCTGCTGGGCGTCACCAAGTGGCAGCCGCCGGTGCCCACCACGATGAGCGGCGACGTCGTGCCCGCCCCGGACCTGCTGCCCTGGGTGGAGATCGAGAACCTCAAGCGGTTCCCGGACGTCTTCGAGCCCGGCGAGCCCGTCGTGGTGACCGAGAAGCTGCACGGCAGCTGCTGCCTGGTCACCTACGACGCCGCCACCGGCGAGGTGTGGGTCTCCTCCAAGGGCGTCGGCGCGCGCGGGCTGGCGCTCGCCGAGGACGAGCGCAACCTGTACTGGCGGGCGGTGCGGGCACACGGCGTCGCGCGGGTCGCGGCGCGGCTGGCCGAGCGCCTGGGCGCGCAGCGGGTCGGCGTCTTCGGCGAGGTCTACGGCGCGGGCGTGCAGGACCTCACCTACGGCGGGTCCGGGCGCGGCGCGGAGCCGGGCTACGCGGCGTTCGACGTCTCGGCGCTGGTCGGCGGACGGCTGCGCTGGCTGCCCGCCGCCGAACTGCTGGACGGCGAGCTGCCGTTGGTTCCCGAGCTGTGGCGCGGGCCGTTCGCGGCGGAGACCGTGCTGGCGCTCGCCGAGGGGCGCGAGACGGTCTCCGGGCGCGGGCTGCACATGCGCGAGGGCGTGGTGGTCCGGCCGCTGGCCGAGCGGTACAGCCCGGTGCTGGGCGGTCGCGCCATCGCCAAGGCGGTCGGCGACGCCTACCTGACCCGCAAGGGCGGCACCGAGTACGAGTAGGGGCGCGAACGGCTCGGCGCGCGCCGTGAGGCGTCCGCCGAGCCGCTCCATACGCTCCTTCTGCCGTGATGACCCCTCAGTTACGTTGGACGTGGATCGAAGTGGGACGCGGGGAACGACCGAGGAGGGGACATGGCGCAGACCTTCGCCGCCGTCACCGTGGCTGCGGCCACCGGAGCCGGCGGCTCGAAGCGGATACCGGGGCCGCCCGGGCTGCCCCTGGTGGGTTCGCTGTTCGACCTGACCCGCCGCCCCCTGCGGACGTACCTCGACGCCCGCCGCGACTACGGCGACGTCGTGCGCTTCGTGGCCGGCCCGCCCGGGCTGCGCGCGGAGTTCCACGCCGTCTTCTCCCCGGAGGGCGCGCACCAGGTGCTCGCCGGCCAGGCCGCCAACTTCCGCAAGGACAACAGCTTCTACGACGAACTGCGGACCAGCCTCGGCAACGGCCTGCTGACCAGCCAGGACGGCGACTACCAGCGCCAGCGCCGGCTGATCCAGCCGCTGTTCACCCGCCGCCGGGTGGACGGCTACGCGCGGGCCGTCGGCCTGGAGTGCCGGGCGCTCGCCGACCGGTGGCGGGCGGCGCCCGACGGTGTGGTGGACGTCGCCGGGGAGATGTCGCGCTTCGCGCTGCGCACGGTCTCCCGGATCCTGTTCGGATCGGACGTGGAGGCGGCGGTGGACGTGGTGCACCGCAGCTTCCCGGTGCTGGGGGAGTTCGTCCTCGAACGCGGGTTCGCGCCGGTCCGGCTGCCGCTCTCCTGGCCGACGCCGTCCAACCGGCGTGGCGGTGCGGCGCGCCGCGACCTGTACGCGGTCTGCGACCGGATCATCGCGGAGCGGGCCCGGCGGGCGGAACGGTTCGGCGGGGCCCCCGGCGGTCCGGACGGCACCGGCGGGGCGCACGGCCCGGGCGGATCCGGCGGGGCGGAGGACCTGCTGGAGCTGCTGACCCGGGCCCGGGGCGAGGGCGGCGAGCGGCTGGACCCGGACGAACTGCGCGACCAGGTGCTGATCTTCCTGCTCGCCGGGCACGAGACCACCGCGACCTCGCTCGCCTTCGCGCTGTTCCTGCTCGCCAAACACCCCGAGCAGCGCCGCCTGGCGCAGCGGGAGGCGGACGCGGTGCTCGGCGGGCGCGAGCCGCAGGCCGCCGACCTGGAGGCGCTGCCGTACCTGACCCGGGTGCTGAAGGAGGCCATGCGGCTCTACCCGCCCGCCTCGCAGATGGGGCGCCGCTCGGTGGAGGAGTCGGTGGTCGACGGGCACGTCATCCCGGCCGGCGCCCAGGTGATCCTGGCGCCCTGGGTGACCCACCGGCACCCCGCCCACTGGGAGGAGCCCGACCGCTTCGACCCGGACCGCTTCCTGCCCGAGCGGGAGAAGGCCCGGCACCGCTACGCCTGGTACCCCTTCGGCGGCGGGCCGCGGGCGTGCATCGGGCAGCACTTCTCGATGCTGGAGTCGGTGCTGGCGCTGGGGGCGCTGCTGCGGGACTTCGACCTGGAGGCGGTCGACCGCGGGGTGCGGCTCGGCCAGGGCATCACGCTCCAGGTGAAGAGCCCGATGCGGGTCCGGCTGACGCCGCGCGGCTAGCCCCGGCTAATGCGTGCGCGAATGCGTGCGCGAATGCGTGCGCGAATGCGTGCGCGAAAGCGCGCACGGAACCGCACGCGAAGTCGCGCACGAAAGCGTGCGCGAAGAGCATTCGCAAGAACGTGCGCACGGGAATGTGGACGCGCGAAGAAAAGCGCACGCGTGCACGAATTCGCGGACGAACCACCGAGCGATGCATCGCCGGGATTCGCAGCGGGCAGGAGGACGGAGCAGTCGTTGCGCACGGGTGCGTCATGGCTGCTCCGGCCGGTGGTCGCCGGCCGGGCTTCGGAATGCCGATGTCCGAGGGGGCGGCATGGCGGGCGCGCCGGATTGCCGGGGGGATCAGCGGCCGGACGGCTTTTCCGGGGCCGAGTCGGCGGAATTCGACCGGGTGTTCACGGAACTGCTGCCGAGGCTCCACCGGGCGGCCGCGCGCCTGCTCGGACATCCGTTCGGCGCGGGGGACGTCGTGCACGAGACGTATCTGCGCATCGCCCGGCGCCCCGCCCGCTTCCTCGGCCATCCACGGCCCTACGCCTACGCGTTCACCGCCATGGTGAACGTGGTGCGCGACGAGTGGCGCCGCGACCGTCGCCGGCTGGTGCCGTTCGAGGCGCTGGAGGACGTCGAGGCGCTCGGCGGCGAGGCCGGCGGGCAGGCCGAACTCCAGGCGCACTGGGAGGTCGTGCGGCTGCTGGGCTGCCTGACGGCCAAGCAGGCCCGTGCCGTCCTGCTGGTCGACCTCGACGGGTACGGCCTGGAGGAGGCCGCGGCCCTGCTCGGGGTCCACCGCTCCACCCTGGCCCTCACCCGGCGGCGGGCGCTGGAGCGGCTGCGGACCGTCCTCGAACGGGAGCGCGAGACGGCCGACGGCTCCGGCTCCGGGCGGGGCCCCGACGCGCCGGGCTGACGGTCTGTCAGCTGCCGCCCGGCTCCCGCCCGTACGCTGAACCGTGATCACCTACGAGGAGCACCGGCTCCGCTCCCTGGCGGACCAGGGCCGGTGGATCGAACTGCTGGGCGCCTACCGGCAGGCCCGGGCCGCCGCCGTCGCGCTCGACCCGGCGGCCGGCGGTGCGGCCGGTGGTGCGGCCGGCGGTGCGTTCCGCGCCCCGGGCCGTCCCGCGCAGGGCCGGGCCGCCGCCGCGACCGCCCCGCTCGGCCATCTGATCGCGTACGCCGCGCCGCCCGAGGTGGCGGCCCGGCTGTTCGACCCGGATGGCGGGCCCGGCACCGCCGCCGACGTCACCGACCACGACGCGGGACCGCTCTGGGAGGTGCTGGCGACCCGGCACTCCTGGCGGCGGCTCGCCCCGCTGCTCGGCCCGCCCCCGGTGCGGCGGCTGGTTGCGCAGACCCGGGTGCTGCTCGGCGAAGACCTCTCCCGGGACGCCGAGCCGGACCGGGAGGGCGTCCCGCTGCGGCTGGAGCCGTGGGAGGCGGCGGGCCGCACCGAGGGCGCGCCGGTGCGCGAGTACCTGCGCGACGGCGGTGCGCGCAGTGCGCTGCTGACGCTGCCGGCCAGCCGCGAGGGGCTGGCCCCGGTGGAGCTGCCCGGTCCCGGCGCCCGGCTGCCCGGACAGCCGGCCACCCGGGCGCTCGCCGAACTGGCGGCGTGGGCGCGGGCGGTCTGCGTCCGGGGACCGGCCGCCGAGGCCGCCGCGCAGCTCGCGCCGGGGCGGCTGGTCACCGGCGGGTACCTGCCGTTCGTGCTCGCCTGGCCGGCGCTGGTGCAGGCGGGCGTCACGGGCCGGGCGCACGGCGCGGCGCACGGGCGGCTGGCGCTGTGGCGGGCGCTGGCGGCGATGACCGGCGTCCGGCGGCCGGGGCCGGCGGGGCGGGAGGACCGGGTGGACCGGGTGGACCGGGCGGAGGTGGGCGCCCTGGTGGCCCGGATGCGCTGCTTCACCTGGGAGGACCCGGGGGACCGGCTGCGGCACCTGCACCTCGCGCTGGAGGACCCGGCGAGCGGTCTGAGCTGGGCGCTCAGCGGGTCCGAGGAGGTCTGAGGAGACCGAGCGCGGCGGCGGCGGGTACGGGGAACCCCCGGTCCGGCGCCGTGTCCGGGAGGTTGGGCGGGGCGCCGGACCGGGGGAGTCGGGGGGACTGGGACGGCCGGGACGGCCGACGGCTTCCCCGGTCCACCGCCCGATCAGCACGGTGGCACGGGCGCGCCGGCCGGGCCCATCGCCTGCAGGGCGAAGCCGGTCAGCAGGGCCACGGGGCCGTCCACCGGGCATACCGCTGGACCGGGGGCGGGAACGGCCGGGATACCGGCTGAACGGGTGAACTCGCCTGCTACTCAAGCCAGTTCGCGTGCGTGCTTTGAGTACCCGTACTCAGGCGGCGCGCCCGGGCCCGGTGCCACGCTGCCGTCACGGCGGTCACCCGGCCGCCCGACGGACACGGAAGTGGGGACCGTAGTGAGATTGCTGAGGAGTCTTGGCGGCGCCGCGCTGGCGCTCGCCCTGGGACTGGGGACGGTCGGCGCCGCCGACGCGGCGGCGCCCGGGTCCGACCGGACCGCCGGCACGTCGACCTCGGAGGCGAGCGCCGCGGACGACGCGGCGGCCCGCGCGTACTGGACACCGGAGCGAATGGCGGCCACCGTCGCCGAGGAGGCGCAGGCCGCTGGAGGCGACGCCCAGGACCGGGCCGAGGTCGACGCCGCGGCCGCCCGCCTCACGGCCAACCGGTCGGTCGACCGGACGGTGGGGCGGGTGTTCTACTTCGACACGGTCGACCTGGTGAACAAGACCTGCACGGCCAGCGCCCTCAACAGCCCCTCGAAGATGATGGTGATCACGGCGGCGCACTGCGTCGCGGGCAAGGGCAGCCGGATGAACGGCGGCGAGGCGAAGTGGTTCAAGACCGACTGGATCTACGTGCCCGCCTACAACGGCGCCCTCCCGCACCCGTACGGGACGTTCAGCTGGAAGCAGGCCAGGGTGTTCAACAACTGGCTGGACGAGTCGGACGCCCCCGAGTGGGACGTCGCGATGGTCACCCTCAACCCCAATGCCGACGGGCGGAAGGTCGTCGAGGCGACCGGCGGCAACGGTCTGGTGGTGAACCGGCGCGAGGAGACCTTCGTGACCGCCGTCGGGTACCCGGGGAACGTCGACGACGGCACCACCCAGGTCAGCTGTGCGGGGACCCTGGAGCGGCTGATCCTCTACCCCATCCTGCTGGATCTGCCCTGCCGGACCCTGGGCCCCGGCTCCAGTGGCGGGCCGTGGCTGTGGGTGGATCCGGACACCCTGCAGACGGCGGTCAACGGCGTCACCAGGGCGCACGACGGCCAGGAGATCGACACCCCCTACTTCGATGACAACGTCTGGGGCATGTACACCCGGCAGGGCTCGATCACCTGACGGACCGTCCGTCGCGGCGCTCCCCGGCCGGCCGCGCGGCCGGGGAGCGCCCGGCGAGGGCGGGGTGGCGGCCGTCGGCGGGGAGGGCGGCGGGCCGCGCGTGACCTCCGGGTGGTTCGCTCGTTGGGGAAACGGGCCCGATGTCACCCGCACGGGTGGTTCGGGCGGCCCGGGGGCGGATCCGGACGGACCGGAGAAGTAAGGTAAGCCTCACCTAACTTCTTGGGAGTCCGTCTTGACGCTCGCCGCTGAGCCCGCCACCGGTCCGGCCGTCCCCGCGCCGGCCCCCGCCCCCGCCGCCCAGGACCCCGCTGCCCAGGACCCCGCCGCCGTCCTGCGGCGCCAGCGCGTGCGCGAGTCCGCCGCCCGCACCTACGCGCGCTCGTTCCCGATCGTCCCCGTGCGCGCCCACGGCATGACCGTCGAGGGTGCCGACGGCCGCCGCTACCTCGACTGCCTCTCCGGCGCCGGCACCCTCGCGCTCGGCCACAACCACCCCGTCGTCCTGGAGGCGATCCGCCGCACCCTCGACAGCGGCGCCCCGCTCCACCTGCTCGACCTCGCCACGGCGGAGAAGGACGACTTCACCACCGCCCTGTTCGAGAGCCTGCCGCCCGCCTTCGCCGACGGCGCGCGGGTGCACTTCTGCGGCCCCGCGGGTACGGACGCCGTCGAGGCCGCGCTCAAGCTGATGCAGACCGCCACCGGCCGCTCCGGCGCCCTCGCCTTCACCGGCGCCTACCACGGGATGACCGCCGGCGCCCTCGCGCTCACCGGCAACGTCGCCGTCAAGGAACCGCTGCCCGGCGGCGGCGAGGTGGTCCGGCTGCCCTACCCCTACGGCTACCGCTGCCCGTTCGGGACCGGCGGGCGGGCGGGCGCCGCCCTGTCCGCCACCTACGTCGAGCGGCTGCTCGACGACCCGTCCGGCGGCGTCGTCCCGCCCGCCGCGATGATCCTGGAGGCCGTCCAGGGCGAGGGCGGCGTCGTCCCCGCCCCCGACGACTGGCTGCGCGCGATGCGCCGGATCACCGCCGAACGCCGCATCCCGCTGATCGTCGACGAGGTGCAGACCGGGGTGGGCCGCACCGGCGTGATGTGGGCGGTCGAACACAGCGGGATCGTGCCGGACGCGATGGTGCTCTCCAAGGCGATCGGCGGCAGCCTGCCGCTCGCCGTCGTCGTCTACCGCGAGGAGTACGACGGCTGGCGGCCCGGCGCGCACACCGGCACCTTCCGCGGCAACACGCTCGCCATGGCGGCCGGCGCCGCCACCCTGCGCCACGTCGCCGCCCACGGGCTCGCCGAACGGGCGGCCGTGGTCGGCGCGCGGATGACCGGACGGCTGCGGGCGCTCGCCGGCGAACTGCCCGTGATCGGCGACGTCCGCGGGCGCGGGCTGATGATCGGCGTCGAACTCGTCGACCCGGCGGCGGAACCGGACGCCTGCGGGGCGCGGCCGGCCGACCCCGCACTCGCCGTCCGGGTGCGCGAGGCGTGCCTGGAACGCGGGCTGATCGTCGAACTCGGCGGCCGGCACGACGCCGTCCTGCGGCTGCTGCCGCCGCTCATCATCACCGACGAGCAGGCCGCCGCGGTGCTGGACCGGCTCGCCGACGCCATCGCGGCGGCCTCGGACCCGGCGGCCCCGGACGCGGCGGCCTCCGCGTGAGCGCGGACGGTCGGGACGGTCCGGACGCTCCGGAGGGCGAGGGGCGGTTGGACGCGCTGTCCGGCGGCGTCGGAGGGCCCGCCGCCCTCGGCCCGCTGCTCGCCACCGTCCTCGACGCACTGGAGACCGGCGCCACCCGGCGCGGCGGCCCGCTGCCCGAGGGCCGCCCCGAGGACCTCGCCGCCCGGACCGCCGAGGCGCTCGCCGCCGCCCACGGCCCCGACGCCCTCGCCCGGCTCACCGAACTCCTCGCCCACGGCGCCGCCGACCCGGCCGACCCCTACTGCGCCGCCCACCTGCACTGCCCGCCGCTCGCCGTCGCCACCGCCGCCGACCTCGCCGTCAGCGCGCTCAACCCCTCCCAGGACTCCTGGGACCAGGCCCCCGCCGCGACCGCGCTGGAGACCGCGCTGCTCGCCGAACTCGCCGCCCTCGTCGGCTACGACCCGGCCCACGCCACCGGCGTGCTCACCTCCGGCGGCACCGAGTCCAACCTCATGGGCCTGATGCTCGCCCGCGACCAGAAGCTCGACGGCATCGTCGAACTCGACGGCCTCCTCGGCCAGGCCGCGGGCACCCGGCCCCGGATCTTCGCCTCCCGGGCCGCCCACTTCTCCGTCCAACGGGCGGCCGCCCTGCTCGGCCTCGGTGAACGGGCCGTCGTGCCCGTCGACGTCGACCGCGAGCTGCGGATGGACCCCGCCGCCCTCGAACGCGCCCTGGCCGAGGCCGGCTGGGCCGGCGCCACCCCGCTCGCCGTCGTCGCCACCGCCGGCACCACCGACACCGGGGCCGTCGACCCGCTGCCCGCCGCCGCCGACCTCGCCGTCCGCTACGGCGCCTGGCTGCACGTCGACGCCGCGTACGGCGGCGGAGCGCTGCTCTCCGACCGCCTCGCCCCGCTGCTGGCGGGCATCGGACGGGCCGACTCCGTCTCGCTCGACTGGCACAAACTGGGCTGGCAGCCCGCCGCCGCCGGGGTCTTCCTCGTCCGCCGCGCCGAGACCTACCTGTCGCTCGCCCGCCGCGCCGCGTACCTCAACCCGGCCGACGACGAAGAGGCCGGCTATCCCAGTCTGCTGGGCCTCTCGCTGCGCACCACCCGGCGCCCCGACGCCTTCAAGCTCGCCGTCACCCTGCGCACCCTCGGCCGCGCCGGACTCGGCCGCCTCGTCGACGCCTGCCACGACCTCGCCCTCGCCGCCGCCGACGCCGTCCGCGCGGAGCCGGAACTCGAACTGCACGCCGAACCCGTGCTGACCGCGCTGCTGTTCCGCTACCGCCCGGCGGACGCCCGGGACGACGCCGCCGTCGACCGGGTCAACGCCGCACTGCGCCGCGAACTGCTGCGCACCGGCCGCGCCGTGGTCGGCCGCACCGAACTGCCCGGCGCGGGCCCGGGCCGGGTGCGGCTGAAGCTCACCCTGCTCAACCCGCACACCACTCCTGAGGAGGTCACCGGCCTGCTCGGCGAGGTCGCCCGGGCGGGCCGGGAGGCGTGGCCCGCCGTGCGGTAGGGCGGCCGGCTCGGGCCGGGCGGCCCGCCCGCGTGCGGTGGGTGCGGATCGTCGGGTGGTGGTCGGCCGTGGGAGCGGGTGTTGCCTCGTGTTCTTGGTGGCCTCGTCGGCGGGAGCGGGGCGTGTGATGGCGTTCATGGGTGGGGTGGTGGTCGGCCGTACCGAGCTGCCCGGGCCGGGTGCGGCTGTAGCTCACCTTGCTCAACGCGCACACCATGCCCGAGGAGGTCACTGGCTTGCTCGGCGAGGTCGCCCGGGCGGGCCGGGATGCGTGGCCCGCCGTGCGGGAGGGCGGAGGGCTCCGGCCGAGCGGACCGCCCGGGGGGAGCGTCGTCCTGCGGTGGCGTTCGTGGAGGTGGTCTCGCCGAGCATCGTCATCGGTGGGGCGGTGGGTGCGGATGGTGGTCGGCCGTACCGAACTGCCCGGTGCGGGCGCAGGCCGAATGCAGCTCAGGCTCACCCTGGTCAATCCGCGCACCATGCCCGAGGAGGTCACCGGCGTGGCCCGTGGTGCGGGAGGCCTGCTGGCTCAGGCTGAGCGGTCCTCCCGGGGCCGCCGGCTCGTGGCCGCCGGGCGCCGGAGGGCGGTGGGATCGGGGGTGTCCTGAGGTGGCGTGCACGAAGATGGTCTCGCCGAGCATCGTCATCGGTGGGGCGGTGGGTGCGGATGGTGGTCGGCCGTACCGGACTGCCCGGTGCGGGCGCGGGACGGGTGCGGCTGAAGCTCACCCTGGTCAATCCGCGCACCATGCCCGAGGAGGTCACCGGCGTGGCCCGTCGTGCGGGAGGCCGGCGGGCTCCGGCCGAGCGGTTCGCCCGGGGCCGTCGGCTCGTGGTCGGCCGCGCTTGCGGGCCGGGGGCCGGGGGCTGCCTTGCGGGTGGGTGGCCGGGTCGGGCGGGGGCGGTTCCTTCGAAGAGCGTCACCGGCGGGAACGGCAGCTGCGGATCGACGGCTCGTGCTCGTGGCCGGCCCCGCGCCCGGGCCGTGGGACCGGATTGCCTGGCGGCCGACGGTCCTGCCGAGCATCGGGTGCCGGGTGCCCGGGGGTCTACGGCGAGAGCAGGATCTCGCGGCAGCGCTCCCAGGTGGCCGGGTCGGCGGCGGCGAGCAGGCCGTCCTCGCCGCCGGGGGCCTCGGGGTGGTACGGGGTGCCGTCGAGGCGGGCGGAGCGGCCGCCCGCCTCGGTGAGGAGGAGGGAACCGGGTGCGTGGTCCCAGGGCAGGGTGCGCCAGTAGAGGATGAAGTCCATGGCGCCCTCGGCGATGTCCGGGTACTCGATGCCGGCGGCGTGGCGGCCCGGGGTCACCTCGCCGAAGGCGGTGGTGTTGGCCTCGACCAGGCGGCGGCGGGACGGGTCGAGGAAGCGGCTCTTCACCGAGCCGCGCCACGTGGCCGGGTCGGCGACGGCCGGGGCGCGGGTGAGGCGGTGGCCGTCGCGCCAGGCGCCGGCGCCGAGTTCGGCGGTGTAGGTGGTGGCGGTGACGGGGTGCCGGATCCAGGCGGCGACCGTCCGGCCGTCGCGCACCAGGGAGACCATCACGGCGTACTCGGGACGGCCCGCGATGAAGTTGGAGGTGCCGTCGACGGGGTCGACGAGCCAGGCGGCGGGTTCGGCGTGCAGCGCCCGGGCGAGTGCCGGATCGGCGGCGACGGCCTCCTCGCCCACCACCGGGACGGGCAGCAGCTCGCGCAGTCGCCGGGCGATGATCACCTCGGCCTCCCGGTCGGCGACGGTGACCACCTCGCCCGGGGCCTTCTCCATCACCTCGCCGGCCGCCAGCGCGCGGAACCGGGGCTCCACCACCTCGGCCGAGGCCTCGGCGATGATCTCCGCCACCTTCTCCATCAGCACGTGCCCGCTCCCTTCGCCGGCTACCACTTTCGCACGTCAGTGCGGATTCGGCGTGCGGCAGGGCGGGTGCGGGGCCGCCCGCCGTCATGTGCCACAGCACGCTGACTGTCTCTTCAGCGGGCTGGCTGCCACCAAGATCGCCGCAGGGGCCAGGCGCCAACCCTGCGAAGACACTCGCGACTGGGCGACAGGGCAGCAGGTAACTTCCCGACGACCCGCCTCACTCATTCGAGTGAAGATCGAGATTAGGCGGAGGGCCGGATTCCTGGGCGCTGGAGGATGCAGGGGAGCGAGGCGCACGGGCGTCTCGCCGACTCGCCCGGGAGAAGCCGCGATGGCGCAAGAGAAGCCCATGAAGCTCTACAAGGACGTCTTCAGCGGCGACGAGCTGTTGTCCGACACGTTCCCCATCAAGGAGGACGGTGTCTGTTACGTGGTCGAGGGCCAGTACATCGACCGCCCCCACAACACGGTCGACATCGGTGCCGCGGCTGAGGAGGAGGATACCGAGTCGACCTACCGCAGGGTGCTCAACGTCGTCGACCGCCATCGTCTCGTTGCGGCGTCGTACGACAAGAAGACCTACACCGGCCACATCCGCGCGTACGTGAAGAGGCTGTCGGAGAAGGTGCCTGCGGACGAGCGGGCAACCTGGCAGCAGCAGGCCAACGAGTGGGCGAAGACCGTGCTGGCCGACTTCGACAGCTACCAGTGCTACACCGGGGAATCCAACGACCCCGAAGCGATGGTCGTCCTCATGAAGTTCAGCGAGGACGGCAAGACCCCGTTCCTCTACTACATCCGCCATGGACTCAAGACCGAGGCCTTCTGACGCCACCCCTACCGCCTCGCCCGTTCGATGGGCGAGGCGGTCCCATGTGCCCGGTACCGACCCGACCGAACGTCCTCGAAGAAGGAGACCCCGTGTCCGAGCCCGAGATCCTCCAGGACCTCTCTACCGGCCAGCAGCTCCAGCCCGACAACCCCTCCGAGCTGCTGGACGTGTTCTCCGCCGGCGACCACGTCACCACCGGCCCCGACACCAACCGCGAGCAGCTGAGCCAGCAGAACGGCGACTGAGCCTCCCCCAGGCGCAGACAGGCCGGGCCCCGCCCGTCGAACGACCGGGGCCCGGCCTGTCGTGTTCAGCGTGGACGGCTGACGTTCCAGGCATCCACCGTGACCTCGCCGAGCGGGAACGGCTCAGCCCCGCGGGCTTGGGCGTCCAGGCGCAGGCCCGGGGTGATGATGCTGCCCAGCGCGTAGGTGGCAAGCTCGTCGCCACCGCGGACGACCGCGATGTCCTCGCCGTGGCTGCGCTGCACGTCCAGCACCTCCGTGGCGCACCAGCCGCAGTACGCGGTGAGCGCCCGGCCCGCCCGGCTCGGTCCGCAGGAGCGTCCCCGGGTGGCGCTCCAGCCGCCTGCCGAGGCCCGCGCCCAACGCCGCCCGGTCGAAGCGGGCGGCCGGGCCGCCGTAGGCGACGGCCATGCCGCCGCCCACGTTGACCTCCTCCAGCCCGAACGGCGCCGCCCACCCGCCCCTCGCCAGGACCACCGCGTCCGGGGTTCCCGCGCCGACCGGCAGGCTGACCCGCCGCAGCACGTGCACCACCGCGTCCGGCCATCACCGCGTCCGGCGGGCCGGTGGACAGCGCGGGGCGAGCTGTCAGGTCGGGCACGCCTCCTCGCGCCGAGCCCCGGCCGGATTGGTCCGTACCGGGGAGGTCGGGACCCGATCGGCCGGTACGGCGCGACCCGGGCGCCGAATACCTATAAGGTGAGCCTCACCTAACGCGATCTCGGGAGTGCCGATGATCTTCTCGGGGCCGCCCCTGCCTGGCGCTGTGCCCGGCGCCGCGCCGGTCGCCGTGCCCGCCGCGCCGCGTGCGGCCAATCCGCTGGACGCCGACTACCGGTGGCTGCTGGACCTCTGTCCGGTGCTCCGGGTGCGGTTGCTCACGGCGGACGAACCCGCCCCCGACCGGGCGCAGGGCTGGTACTGCGCCACCGAACTGGCCGGGGACCCGGAGGTGTTGGCGCAGGCGCTGGCCGGTGAGGCCGCCCGGATCGCCCCGCTCGCCGCCGCGCACGGCACCGACCCCCGCCCGCACGTGGCCGCCTCCCGGCTGCTGCACCACTACCTCTGGTCGGTCTGCCTGCTGATCGCCGGGCCCTGGTGGCGGTCCCGGCGGGTGCCCTCGATCGACGGCGCGGACCTGTGGCTGCACGCTCCCACCGGTGACCTCGTGCTCCGTCCGGGCGCCTGCGTCACCCGCCCCGGCGAGGACGAGCTCCGGGCGGAACTGCGCGCCGCCGTCGTCGCCCACGTCGAACCGCTGGTCACCGCCTTCGCCGCGCCCACCCGGCGCGGCGCCCGCGCGCTGTGGGGCATGGTCACCGACGACCTCGCCGCAGCGATCTGGTACCTCGGCAAGCGGCTCGACGCCTGCGCCCCGGCCCCCGGCACCGACCGGGAGTCCGCCGCGGTCGAGGCCGCCGGTGCCGTCCTGCCCGGGCGCACCGATCCGCTGCTCGGAGCGGCCGGCTTCCGGCGGCTGCGCGGCGAGGACGGCCGCATCCACCACACCCGGACCCGTCTCGGCTGCTGCCTGTACTACGCCGTCGAACCCGCCCGGTCCTGCGTCACCTGTCCGCGCACCGGGGACGAGGAGCGGTTGCGCCGGCTCTGACGGCCCGTCCGGCCGGTCGGGGAGGCCCGGCGTGCGCCGGAGCGTGGCGGCGTGCGCCGGGGCGCGGCGGGTAGGCTCGGCGCCTGTGATCGACTCCACCGCCCATGTCCGGATCGCGCGCCCCAGCCGGGACCTCGCCGCGGCCGAGCGCTTCTACGCCGGCGGTCTCGGCCTCGCCGTCCTGTGGCGCGGCGCCGCGCACCGCCCCGGCGAGCACGACCTGCTGATGGTCGGCCCCTCCGGCGGAGGCTGGCACTTCGAGCTCACCCGTGACCCGGACCACCCGGTCGAACCGTCGCCCACCGTCGACGACCTCTTCGTCGTCTACCTCGGCGCCCCCGTCGACGAGGCCCTGGTGCGTCGCCTGGAGGACGCCGGGGGCACCCGGGTGCCCGCCCACAACCCGTACTGGGACGAGCACGGCGTCACGGTGGCCGACCCGGACGGCTACCGGCTGGTGCTCTGCGCCCGCACCTGGAGCTCCTGACCGCGCGCTCCCGGCCGTGCACTCCCGACCGTGCGCTCCTGACCGCGCGCAGGGCCCTTGAGCAGCGCGCCGGCGCACCGGACGCACCGTCACTTCGATGCGTGCCGTTCATGCCGCTCGCGCTGCTCACGGACCCTCGGGCGCCGGAGCGCGACCCTCGCCTGACGTCGAGTCAGAGCAGGATGTCGGCCAGCCGCTTGAGGTCGTCGCGGACCGACTCGCGCTCCCCGTCGGTGAGTTCGGACGCGACCTCCTCGGCCCGCCGGGTGAACGCCTCGGCGCTCGCGCCGTCCGCGAGGCGGTGCGCCAGGTCGGCGCGCAGGGCCAGGATGCGGAACAGCAGCACCGGCGCGGGCGGACCGTCCGGCCGTGCGAGCGCGCGGTCCAGCACCCGGGCGGCCGCGGCCGGGTCCTCCTTGGAGTCGGCGAACAGGGCCGCGTGGTGCAGCGCCTTGGCGAACGGCTCCTCGGGGGAGGGCCGGTGGCGCTGGTCGGCGCGGATCGGCTGGCCGATCCGCAGGCAGTTGCCGCCGGGGTCGGTCACCAGGAACTGCCGTACGCCGTGCGAGGTGTCGCCGACCGGGCCGATCCGCGGCAGCCCGCGGGTCGGCACGCGCCCGTAGGCGGACCGCAGGCCCTCCTGGAAGGCGGCGTGCAGTGCGTCCACGTCGTCCGTACGCACCAGGCAGGTGCTGTAGGAGGTGCCGGGGTCGTACTGCTTCATGCCGAAGAAGTGCAGTTGGATGGCGCCGCGCTGGACGACGGCGTAGGGATTGGGGCTCTTCTGATGGAGGGTCACCTCGAAGCCGAGCGCGGTGTAGAACTCAAGCACTGGCGGGAGGGCCTGGCAGGGCAGGATCGGGACCGTCGATTCGACCATGCCCGCTGACTTTACCCCTGGTTGACGGCGAATCGGACGCTTCCGGTCAGATGTCGACCCCGGGACCGCGGCGGCCGCCGGCCGGGGGCATCCACGGGTGGTCGGCGTCGTCCCGCACCACGGGGGCGAGTTGGGCCCCGGTGCGCCCGGCGGCGCCGGACCGCCGGCCGGGCCGCTCACGCCGTCAGGCGTTTGACCATCACCCGCTCCGGCCCGCCGGCGCCGTCCGCGTCGACGAACCCGTGCCGCCGGTACAGCGCGACGGCGGCCGTGTTGCCCGGCAGCACCCCGAGCCGCAACCACGCGCTGCCCCGGCGGCGCGCCCACTCCTCGACGGCGCCCAGCAGCCCGTCCCCGACCCCGCGCCCCCGGGCCCGCGGCCCCACCCACACCGAGCGCAGCTCGCTCACCGCGCTCCCGCCCGGCGGCCCTCCGCCCGGCCCGGCCCAGGGCACCCCGCCCGCCAGCCCGGCCGGCCGCCCGTCCGCTCCGACGGCCACCACGTGCAGGGCGTCCGTCCGGGCGAACCGGGCCCGCCACTTCTGCTCGCCCCCCCCCCCGCGGACCAGTCCGCCAGTCGCACCGTGAACGCGTACGGCGCGTCCGCCAGCGCCGCCGTCCGGGCGTCCCGCCACAGCGGCCAGTCGGCCGGATCGGCGGGTGTCAGGACGCGGAGCGCGAACCCCGTGCTGCCGTTCTCCTCCGGTGCCGCGCGCACCCCGTGCTCGCCGATCGACTCCCCGGACTCCATCGTCCCCCCTCGGCGGCGCACACCTCCGGGCCCCGGGTCCGTACCCGTGGCCGCGTCTCACCCCGCCTCCCATCATGCGCCGGCCGCCGCGCCCCGCGGGAGGGCGCGGCTCCGCGGTGGACGCCCGGCCGCGGGCGCCCGTCCGACGGGCGGACGGGAGTTGTCGGTGGTGCGTGCAAGGATCACCGGCATGACGGAGCAGACGTTCGACTGGCGGTCCTTCCTCGTGCGGTGGAGCGAGGAGTGGGCCGGGGCGTGCACCGGTCCGGAGGAGCTCCGGGACGGCGACGAGGAGGCGTGGCGGGCGCGCTGGCTGGGGTTCGACGGGGCTCCGGCCGAGCGGGTCGCGGCCGCGGAGACGCAGCTGGGGTGCGCGCTGCCGCCGTCCTACCGGCAGTTCCTCGCGGTGAGCGACGGGTGGCGGCACGCCGGGGGCTTCGTGTACCGGCTGGCCGGGGCGGACGGCGCGCGGTGGCACCGGGACGCCTACGGGCTCAGCGAGTACGACGACGACGAGGACGGGACGCAGGGCATGTGGCAGCGGGCCCTGCAACTCGACGCCGAGTCCGACGCGACGCTCGTCCTGCTCGACCCGGGCGACGTCGACGCCGACGGGGAGTGGGCGGTGTACTGCCACGCCTCGTGGCGGGCCGCGCCGCCGGAGCGGTACCCGTCCTTCCGGGCGTTCATGCTGGCCATGTACCAGGAGTTCCACCGGCTCGCCGCCCACCGGCCCGCCGCGCCGTTCGTCAACGCCACCACCCGTGCGCTGGACGCGCGCGTCGAAGCCGCCCGGCTGGACGCCCTGGCGGGCGCGCACGAACGGGCGGGGGCGGCGCTGGCCGAGGCCGTCGCGTTCGGCCGGCCGCGCGCGGCCGGCCTGCTCGACCAGCTGCGCCGGTTCGAGCGGCAGTGGCCCGAGCCGACGTTCGGGGAACTGCCGGGCGATCCCGCCTACCTCGGGGAGGTGGTGCCGGTGCTCGCCGCCCACCACGTGCGGAACGGGCACGACGCCGCGGCGTGGGGCCACAAGCTGCGGGGGGACGCCGGGGGCCGGCGGACCGCGGCCGACGAGGTGCTCCGGCAGGTGCGCGAGCGCGCGTACCGCTACCGGGCGGCCGGCCCGTTCGGCGAGGCCGTCGACCGGGCGCGGGAGCAGGCCCGCTGGGGCGCCACGGACGCCGCCTGGCGGACGCTGCGCGCCGCGCTGCCGCAGTGGACGCCGGTGGGGCCAGACCACCTCGCGCCCGTCGGCCTGCTCGCGGACACCCTGCTCGGGCCGCTGCTCACGGCGGAGCGCGGGCGGGAGCTGCTGGCCACGCCGCGCGGCCCGTCCGGCGGCGCGGCGGGGGAGCCGGCGCGGGAGGAGCCGGGGGCCGCGGGCGACGGGCTCGCCTGGCTCGCCCTGGAGCCGCGTTCGGGCCGGCCCGAGCCGTACCGCTTCGTGCTGGTGGAGGGGGTGGCGCCGGACGGGCTGCCGGCCGTCCTCGCCGGGGAGGGGGCGGTGCTGGACCGGCCCGCGACCCGCTGGGAGGCCGACCGGGACCGGTACCGGGACCGGACGGTCTCCTCCTCCGAGGACCCGGCGCCCGCCCTCGTCGGCCACGGGGGCGGGGACGTTGGGGCCGGCTGGAGCTTCGCCTTCGAGGCGCGGACGTGGCCGTTGTCGGCGGGGCAGCGCCTCGCCACGCCGGCCGTGACCGCGTCCGGACGGACGGGCGGGCGGGCCCTCGCCGTGGCCGTCGCGCCGGAGGAGGGCTTCTTCCACCTGTCGGTGGCCGAGGCGGGGGAGGAGCGGTACGGGTTCACGGTGCGCGGAGCGGAGCGCGACCGCAGCGGTGCGGCGCCGGTCCCGCCCGCGCTCGACCCGGACCGTCACTTCGGTCCGCACGCCCACGGCCGGCAGGGCGAGCACGGTCTGCTGACCGCGCTCGCCGCCGAGTTCGGGGTGGCGCTGCCCCGGTTCGCGCTCACCGAGGGACGGCTGCACACCTTCGCGGACCCGTCGTGGACGCCGCCCCGGCTGCCGGGCGAGGCCTATTCGGAGGCGAGGATCGTGCTCACGGAGCCCCACCCGACGTCGGACAGCGCCCGGGAGGCGCTCTCGGCGCTGCGAGCACGGACCGCCGGGGCCGTGCCGGGCGTCCCGGGTGCGGCGGGGGTGCCGGACGGTCCGACGGGGCGGCCGCCGGAGGCGTCGTGAACACCGTCGGCTCGGGCAGGTCCGGCAGGTCCGACAGGCTCGGCAGGTCCGGCGGATCCAACAGGCTCGGCAGGCCGTCCGGTGCCCTCGGCGCGGTCAGGTCCGTCGGCTCCGGCGGGGCCCGGGTGGCGCCGCCGCTCCTCCCACTCCGCGCGGAGCATGCCGAACAGCAGGCGGTCGTAGCGGACGCCGGCCAGCAGCACGGCCTCCCGCCGACGGCCCTCCTCGCGGAAGCCGAGCCGGGTGAACGCGCGGGCGGCGCGGGCGTTGCCGCTCCAGGTGTCCAGCTCCAGGCGGTGCAGCGGGAAGGTGCCGAACAGGTGGTCCACCAGCAGGCCGAGCGCCTCGGTGCCGTAGCCGCGGTCCCAGAACTTCTGCTCGCCGATGGCGATCCCGACCTCGGCGACGCCCTCGTACGGGTCGAGGCCCCGGTAGTCGACCAGCCCGATCGGACGGCCGCCGGCGGTCTCCTCGACGGTCAGCATCGCGGCTTCGTACGGGTCCAGGCGCAGGATCCGCTCGAACCGCTCCGCCAGTGCCTCGGCGGTGAGCGGTCCGAAGCGGGGATCCCCGGCCGCCGCCAGCCGGACCACCTCGGGGTCGTTGCGCCAGCGGAGCTGGTGCTCCGCGTCCCCGGCACGCATGGCGCGAAGTCGTACTGTCTTACCTTCGATCATGAACGGATGATAGGACGGGTGCCCGTTCGTCTCTGAGGTGAACGGCGGATTCCGCTCGCCGGTCGCCGGAGCAGCCCGCGGCCCCGTCAGCTGCCGGCCGCCGGCTGTCCGTCGTCGTCCTCCCGGTGCTCCCTGCGCTGACGGAGCAGCCGGTCGTACTCGGCGTGCACCCGGCGGTCCATCGCCAGGGCGAACTGGGCGTCGGTGACCGTCCGGGCGAGGGGGCGGATCCGCAGGACCTGCTCGGTCAGCCGGGCCGCCTCGCCGGGCGGCAGCGGGCCGTCGGAGGCGAGCGCGCCGAGCAGGTGCTCGCGGGCCAGCGAGGTGAAGATCTCGGCGATCGCCGTCACGTGCTCCAGGGTCTGCCGACTGGCCTCCAGCACCACCGAGAGCGGCACGCCCTCCGCGACCAGGGCCGTGGTGGCGTCCATCAGCCGCCGGCTGACGTGGGTGATGCCGTCCTCCTCGACCGTGATGAAGCCCTGGGCGAGGGACTCGGCGGTGTTCTCCTCGGTGAGCTCGTCGCCGAGGGCCGCCCTGAGCTCGTCCCAGCGGAGGTGGACCGGCGTCTCGTCGGACCACGGTGCGACGATCGCCGCCTCCAGGCCGATCAGCTCGGCGACGTCCCGCCCGCTCTCGCCCGCGCCGATCAGCTCGGCGATGCCGCCCAGGGTGTGGCCGCGTTCCAGCAGTTCGGCGATCATCCGCAGCCGCGCGAGGTGGGCCTCGCCGTACCAGGCGATCCGGCCCTCCCTGCGGGGCGGCTGGAGCAGCTTGCGCTCCCGGTAGAAACGCAGGGTGCGGGTGGTGATCCCGGCCGCTTCGGCCAGTTCCTCCACCCGGAACTCGCGTGGTCCGTCCTCGCCGCCGGCTGCTCCCTTGTCCACGGCGCTCAGCATAGGACCGCAGGGGCGTCCCCCGATCGGGTCGGTCGGGCTTCTTCCCTCGACTGTCGGCAAGGGCTACCCTGCCAACCGTGCCAGTGATTGCTGGCGCGGTTGGCGTGATCCGCGCCGCGCCGGACGACGGCGACGCGCGCCCCTCGGCCCCCAGCCCCCCAGGAGGACGCCGCATGGCATCCAGCAGCAAGCGCCCCCGCCCCCGCGCGTCCGACGCGGACGCCGGCACCGCCACCGACCTCACCGCGACCGCCCCCGACCCGGCCGCGTCCACGGGCGAGCGGACCACCGGGCCGCAGCCTGCCGACGAGCGGCCCGCCGAGGAGCAGCCCGTCCCGCACGTGCGGGTCGCCGTCATCGGCTCCGGCTTCGGCGGCCTCGGCGCGGGCGTCCGGCTGCGCCGCGCCGGCATCACCGACTTCGTCATCCTGGAGCGCGCCGACTCGGTCGGCGGCACCTGGCGCGACAACAGCTACCCCGGCTGCGCCTGCGACGTCCCCTCGCACCTCTACTCCTTCTCCTTCGCCCCCAACCCGGACTGGCCGCGCAGCTTCTCCGGCCAGCCGGACATCCGCGCCTACCTGGAGAAGGTCACCGACGTCTTCGGCCTCCGCCCCCACCTGCGGCTCGGCACCGAGGTCACCGAGGCCCGCTGGGACGTCGCGCGGACCCACTGGCGGATCACCACCACGGCCGGCCGCTGGACCGCCGACGCCGTCGTCTCCGCCGCCGGCCCGCTCGCGGACCCGCAGATCCCCGACCTGCCCGGCCTGGACTCCTTCCCCGGCAAGGTGTTCCACTCCTCCCGCTGGGACCACGACTTCGACCTCGCGGGCAAGCGGGTCGCGATGGTCGGCACCGGCGCGTCCGCGGCCCAGATCATCCCGGCCATCCAGCCGAGGGTGGGGCGGCTGACGGTCTTCCAGCGCACCCCCGCCTGGGTCCTGCCGCGCCGCGACCGGACGGTCACCGAGCTGGAGAAGTGGCTGCACGGCCGGTTCCCGCTCACCGCCAAGATCCGCCGCGGCGCCCTGTTCGCGCTGCGCGAGCTCCAGGTGGACGCCTTCGTGCGGCGGCCCGGCCTGCTCAGGGCGGTCCAGCGGCTCGCCGAGCGGCACCTCGCGGACGGCGTCGCCGACCCGGCCCTGCGCGCCCGGCTCACGCCCGACTACCGGATCGGCTGCAAGCGCATCCTGCTCAGCAACACCTACTACCCGGCGCTCGCCGCCGCCAACACCGAGGTGGTGCCCGGCGGTCTGCGCGAGGTGCGCGGCTCGACGCTGGTCGGCGCCGACGGCAGCGAGCACGAGGCGGACGCGATCGTCTTCGGCACCGGCTTCCACGTCACCGACATGCCCATGGGCTCCAAGGTGTTCGGGATCAACGGCACCAGCTTCGCCGAGGAGTGGAAGGAGGGGATGGAGGCGCTGCGCGGCTCCACCGTGCACGGCTTCCCGAACTTCTTCTTCGTCATCGGCCCCAACACCGGCCTCGGCAACAGCTCGATGATCCTGATGATCGAGTCCCAGCTCAACTACCTGATCGACGCCTTGACCACGCTGGACGAGATCGGCGCGAGCGCCATGCAGCCCACCGCCCGGGCGCAGCGCCGCTGGAACCTCGAACTCCAGCACCGGATGGACCGCACCGTCTGGACCAACGGCGGCTGCCGCAGCTGGTACCTGGACAAGAGCGGCAAGAACACCGTGCTCTGGCCGGGATCGACCACCTCCTTCCGCCGGGCCACCCGCAAGGTCGACCTCGCCGAATACGAACTGATCCTTCGCCAGGAGGGCCGGCCGGGCCTTCCGGCGACCACCGCCGAGACCGGGGAGGTCCTGGTATGAGCCGCCCGTCGATCCCCGCCGACTGTCTGCCGCCCGTTCCCGCCGAGGAGTCGGCCGTGCGGTCGGCCGACGGGACCAGGCTGCACGTCGAGGTCCACGGGCAGCCCGGCGCCCCGACGGTCGTGCTCGCGCACGGCTGGACCTGCTCCACCGCCTTCTGGGCGCCGGTGATCCACCAGCTCGCGGACCGGTACCGGGTGGTGGCCTACGACCAGCGCGGCCACGGACGCAGCGAGGTCCCGCCGAGCCGGGTGCGCTACTCCACCCGGGCGCTGGGCGAGGACCTCGCGGCGGTGCTCACCCGGGTCGTGCCGCCGGGTGAGCGGGCCGTGCTGGCCGGCCACAGCATGGGCGGGATGACCATCATGGCGGGCGCCGCCCGGGCCGAGGTCGCCGAGCGCACGGCGGCGGCGGTCCTGGTCTCCACCGGACCGTTCGACCTGGTCCGGGAGTTGAACGTGGTGCCGCGGGCCGTGCACTCCGGCCTGCGGCTCCTCCTGCACCGGGAGCTCATGCGCTCCCGGCTGCCGCTGGGGCCGGTCAATCCGCTCACCCGGGCCGGACTCGGCTACGCGATCATGGGGACGAGCGCCACCGCCGCCCGGACCGAGGTGGCGGTCCGGATGGTGCACGCCTGCCCGACCGCCGTGCGGGCCAACTGGGCCCGGGTGCTGGGCCGGCTGGACGTCCGCGCCGGGCTGGCCCGGCTCGCCGTGCCGACCTCCGTCGTGGTCGGCGCCGAGGACCGGCTCACCCCGCCGGTGCACGCGCACCGGATCGTCGAGGCGCTGGCCGATCCGCAGGGGCTGCTCCTGCTGCCGGGGGTCGGCCACATGGCGCCGATCGAGCGGCCGGCCGAGGTCGCCGCCGAGATCCACCGGATGGCCACCGCCCATCTGCCGGGCACTCGCGCCGCCGACGCCACCGCCGCTGCCCCGGCCGCTGCCGACGCCACGACCGGTACCGACGCCACGACCGGCACCGACCCCGAGAGGACCGCCGTCGCATGACCGCCACCCCACCGCTCTCCGCCCAGGTCGTCGTCGTCACCGGAGCCGCGCGCGGCGTCGGCGCCTCGCTGGCCCGCGCCCTCGCCCGCCGCGGCGCCAAGGTCGCGCTCCTCGGCCTGGAGCCGGAGGAACTCAAGGCCGTGGCCGCCCAGTGCGGCCCGGACGCCACCGCCTGGGAGGCCGACGTCACCGACGTCGAGGCGCTCACCGCGCTCGCCGGGCGGATCACGGAGCACTACGGCCGGGTCGACACCGTCGTCGCCAACGCGGGCATCGCGATCGGCGGCCCGCTGCTGCAGAACGACCACCGGGCCTTCAGCCGGGTGATCGAGGTCAACCTGCTGGGCAGCGTGGCGACCGCCCGGGCGTTCCTCCCGGTCCTCGCCGAGAGCCACGGCTACCTGTTGCAGATCGCCTCGCTGGCCGCGCTCACCCCGGCGCCGCTGATGAGCGCCTACTGCGCGAGCAAGTCCGGTGTCGAGGCGTTCGCCCACGCGATCCGTGCCGAGGTCGCCCACGAGGGCGTCAAGGTCGGCGTGGGCTACCTGAGCTGGACCGACACCGACATGGTGCGCGGGGCCGACGAGGACGCCGTGCTCAAGCAGATGCGCTCCCGGCTGCCCTGGCCGGCGAACAAGACGTACCCGCTGGAGCCGGCCGTGGACCGCCTGGTCGCCGGGATCGCCCGGCGCTCCGCCCACGTCTACGCCCAGGCCTGGCTGCGCGGTATGCAGCCGGTCCGCTGGGTCCTGCCGTCGCTGATCGCCCTGGCCGGCTCCCGGGACGTGGCCCGCCTCGCACCGCAGCTGGCCGCCACCGCCGCCACCCGGCTCCGCGCGGTCGGTGCCGGGGGAGCCGCCGACACGGCCGCCCGCTCCGGGCGGCCCTGACGGACGACGGACGGCGGCCGGTGACCGGCGGAGGTCGCCACCGGTCGGCCGTCGGCCGTCGGCCACCGGTCACCGGCCGCTGCGCCCTCACCCGTCGTCCGCCTCCCGGGCGAACTCCTTGAAGACGTCGTAGGCCGCCTGCGCGAAGTTCTCCCACCGGCTCGGGCCGGCGTTGCAGAGCGCGGCCACGGCGGTGGCGGTCTGCGGGCAGAACGCGATGAGCGCCGTGCAGCCGCGCGTGCCGCCGGAGTGGAAGAGCAGGTCGCGGCCGTCCTCGGTGCGCCGGTGGTTCCAGACCAGACAGAGCTGGTCGCCCGAGCGCGGCAGCCTCAGCCGCGGCCGCTGCACCTCCCGCAGGGCGTCGCGCAGGGCGTCCCCGGCGGCGGACCCGTCCGCCGGCCCGCCCTCGCCCGGCCGCAGATGGGCCCGCAGGTACCGCAGCAGGTCGGTGCCGCCGGCCCGGACGGCGCCTGCCCCGGGCAGGCCGGGGATGCGCCACGGCGGCAGCGGACGCCCGTGCCGGTGGCCGATCGCCCGGTGGGGCGGGTCGGGCGCGCAGGTGGTGCCCCGCAGCCCGAGCGGTCGGCAGACCCGCTCGGCGAGCAGCTCCGGGTAGCCTGCGCCGCCGCCCGCCTCGCTGAGCAGCCGTCCGAGCAGCCCGACCCCGAAGTTGGAGTACCCGAACCGCTCCCCGGGCCGGTGGCGCACGGTGGTCCGGGCGAGGCCCGCCCGCAGCTCCCGGTCGCCGAAGGCGGCGTACGGGTTGCTGTTCCAGGCCGCGAGGGCGCCGGCCAGCAGTCCCGGCGGCAGCCTCGGCAGCCCGGAGGTGTGGGTGGCCAGGTGGAGCAGCCGGATGGGCCCGCCGTGCCGGACCTCGGGGGGCCGCCAGCCGGCCGGCAGGTGGCGTTCCACCGGGTCGTCGAGGGTGACGTCACCGCGTGCGGCGAGTTCGGCGAGCAGCAGGGCGGTGAACGTCTTGCTGATGGAGCCGAGTTCGAAGACGGTCTCGGGCGTGCAGGGTTCGCCGGAGGCGTGGTCGACCCGCCCGGCGCACCGCACCGCCTGCCGTCCGCCCCGCGCCACGGCGAGCGTGACGGCGCTGGCGCCCGGTCCGGCGGCGCGGACCAGGCCGGCCAACTCCCTCTCACCCCACGGACCGTCGTCCAATCGCGCGGGCTCTTCGAGGGTGATCACCTAGTTCTCCGGCGGCGTGCCGAGCGTCACCGCCGGCGCGCCCGCGGCCGCCCCGGTGGTGCCGCCGAGCGCGCGGGCCAGGGTGGTGGTGGCGGCGACCACGGCCACCACGGCGGTGTGCCCGTGGTCGGTGAGCAGCTGGACGGGGTCCCCCTCCGTCGCCGTGTTGGCGTCCTTCGGCAGGAGCCCGTCGGGCAGTTGGGCGGAGGCCAGGGCGGCCCAGCCCGTCGTGCCCTGGCCGAGCTCGCCGATGCAGGCCGCGACGATGAGCAGTTCGCCCACGAGGTCCCAGTGGCCGACCTCCTGCCAGACGTCGATCCAGGCCGGCAGCCAGTCCCGCAGGTAGTCGCGGATGTGCGCGGGCAGGCACTCGGGACGGGCGCCCCAGTCGGTGAGGTGGAAGACGGAGTGGGTGACGTAGTAGGCGGTCAGCCAGTCGATGATCCACGGCTCGGGAGTGGCGCCCAGCCAGGTGGCGGCGGCCAGTTCGTTCCAGTCCTCCAGCTGGTCCAGGCCGATCACCCGCCGGGCGTTGGCCGAGGCCAGCCGGCGGCTGGGAAGCTGCTCGGCGGCCCGGACGGAGTGCAGCCGGTTCAGCGTCGCCAGCTGTTCCTCCAGGGCCCGGTGGCGGAAGCCGGCCCGCGCGAAGTGGACGTAGACCTCCAGCGGGTCGGTCATCAGCGGGTAGCGCAGCTGCCGGTCGTAGAGGAGGTCCCCCTCGCGCAGTTCGGCCCAGGCGAGGTCGATGATCTGGCGGGCGATCCGCGTGTCGTCGGCGCCGGCGACCCCCTCGCGCAGCAGCAGGCCGGTGGCCAGGGCGACTTCGCCGAGCGGCTTGTAGATCTCGTTGGGGTTGGCGAGGTCGGTGGTGACGTCCTCCTGGAAGCCGCCGAGGCCGTTGGCGTAGAAGGAGTGCAGCCAGCGCAGTGATCGCGATCCGACCTGCTGGGCGACGCCGATGATCTGACTGTCCGTCATGCCGACGCTCCGTCCGGGTGATCGCCGCCCTGTCCGCGCTCCGGCTGTCCGGCGGTCCGGCCGGGTGCCCCGGCGGACGGCGCCGGGGCCGTGCTGGAGGGGGCCGCGGTGCCCTGGCCCGCCAGGGCTTCGGTGATGGCGAGTTCGAGCCACATGCGGGTGCTGCCGTCGCCGACCGCGCGGATCCGGTCCAGCACGGGGCCGAGCTCCAGGTGCGCGGCTGCGCCGTCCGCCTCGGTCCAGGCCAGCCAGCGGGCGAGCCGGGCGGCGGTGCGGTAGTCGCGGCGGAGCATGGAGCGCACCACACCGCGGGCCAGCGTCAGCGAGTGCCGGCGGGCCAGGTCGTGCACGGGGCCGTCGAGCCGGGGGAGGGCGAGGGCGGAGAGCCGGGCCATGTCCACGGACCACCGCGGCCAGTCGGCCGGTGTCGGCTCCGGGAGGCGCAGCGGGTCGGGCCCCGGTGCCGGGACGGGGCGGCCCGCCAGGGCGACGAGCTGCACGGTGGTCCGGTCCCGCCAGGCGTTGGCGAGCGCGGCGCCCGTCGCGTCCGGGCCCGCCGCGGCGGCGCTGCCGGATGCGGGGGAGGACCCGCCCATCGGGAAGGTTTCGAGGGCCTCGGCCGCGGCGTCGGCGGTCGGCCCGTCCAGGGGCAGCCCGGCGAGCAGCTGGGCGGCGAAGAGGTCGGGCCCCAGGACCCGCACCGCGGCCGACTCTGCTCGGGGCAGCGGGCCGTCGGCGGGGAGGGGGCCCTCGGGCACCGCGTGGGCGGGCCCGGCGGCGCCCGGGGCGGACCGGCGGGTGGGCGCGGCCGGGTCCCCGGCGCCGCGGAGGGCGTCGAGGACCCGGCCCGCCACTCGCTCGACGGCCGCCGCGTACTCGTCGCGGAGTGTGGTGTCGGCGAACGGCATGGAGTGGGATTCTCCTGTCTGGAGCGTGCTCAGGGACCTCCGGGCCCGGCCGGTGGCCCGGCCGATGGTTCGACCGGGTCGACCGGATCCGGGGATCTACCGGGTCTTCTCCTTGGGCTGCTTCTGCGGCGAGAGCAGGAGGAGTCCGAGCAGCAGGAGCAGGCCTGCGGCTTCGGGCTGGTACGTGGGCGCGTCGCTGACGGCCGCCTCGTCCTCCGTGATCAACGTACCGAGGGTGTCGATCTCGGCCTGGGTGGCGAGCGGGGCCCGCGTGGTACGGGTGGTCTGAGCAAGCATCGAGTGCCTCCTCATAGAAGTTCCACCGCCTGGTCCGGCGATGCCCCCTCGACCGACGATACGAGCACGAACCGAGCGGCGCCACCCCTGTACGCTCCGTCACCACGGTCACGGAGGGACACCGGGCCGCGGCACACCGGAAGCGCCGGGCTGTCGCGGATACCCGGGAGTAGGTACGGTCGCTGCATGACCACTGCCTTGATCACCGGCGCGACCGCCGGCATCGGAGCCGCGTTCGCGCGCCGGCTCGCGCGGAGCGGCTACCGGCTCGTCCTGGTGGCCCGGGACGGCGAGCGGCTGGAACGTTCCGCCACGGAGTTGCGGGAGAGGTTCGGGGTGGAGGTGGAGGTGCTCGGTGCGGACCTCGCCACCGACCGGGGGATCGCGGACGTCGAGGCCCGGCTGTCCGACGCCGACCGCCCGGTGGACCTCCTGGTGAACAACGCCGGCTTCGGCAACCGGGGCGCGTTCTCCACCGTGCCGCTGCAGGACGAGCTGGACATGCTGAAGGTGCACGTCGAGGCGGTGCTGCGGCTGACCACGGCCGCCCTGCCGGGGATGCGCGAGCGCGGCCGCGGTGCGGTCGTCAACGTGGCCTCGGTGGCGGCGTTCCTGCCGCGCGGCACCTACGGGGCCAGCAAGGCGTGGGTGGTGAGCTTCACCCAGGGCGTGCTGCGCGACCTCGGCGGTACCGGGGTGCGGCTGATGGCGCTCTGCCCGGGCTTCACCCGCACCGAGTTCCACCAGCGGGCCGGCATGGGCACCGGCAACATCCCGGCCTGGGGGTGGCTGTCCGCGGAGCGCGTGGTCGAGGAGGCGATGCGCGACCTGGCCCGGGGCCGTTCGCTCTCGGTGCCGAGCAAGCGCTACAAGGTGGCGGTGGCGCTCGCGCGGGTGCTGCCGTCAGGGAAGCTCGGCGGGCTCTCCTCCAAGGCGGCCCGCACCTACCGCACCACCTGAGCCGGGGTCCCCGCCCCGCCCCGCCCCGGCCCGGGCGCGGCGCAGGGGCGGGGGCGCGGGCGCGGGGCTGGGGGCGGGCGGGGCCCGGCCGGGGCGGGGATGGTCCGGCCGACATCGCAGAGGGCATCTCACTATTAGCTTTGCTAACTATGAGCCTCTCTCGTTATGCTGGCGGTCGCCCGACCGCCCACCCGCCGTCGGCGCGCGCCCCCGGGCGCCGCGTCCGCGCGGCCGTCCGAGGGAGGCTGCCCGCCCGTGCGCCCCGAAGGCATCCAGTGGACCCCGCCCGCCCGCGCCGAGGGCGACCCCCGCCCGCCGACCGAGTGGCGCCGCATCCTCGCGCTCTTCCGCCCCTACGCGGGCCGGCTCGCTGTCGTCGGCCTGCTGGTCGCCGCGTCCGCCGTGGTCTCGGTGACCACGCCGTTCCTGCTGCGCGCCGTCCTCGACACCGCCATCCCGCAGGGCCGCACCGGACTGCTGACCGCCCTGGTGCTCGGCATGGTCGGCGCCGCCGTGGTCAACAGCATCTTCAGCGTGCTGCAGACGCTGATCTCCACCACCGTCGGCCAGCGGGTCATGCACGACCTGCGCACCGCCGTCTACGGCCACCTCCAGCGGATGTCGCTGGCGTTCTTCACCCGCACCCGCACCGGCGAGGTGCAGTCCCGGATCGCCAACGACATCGGCGGCATGCAGTCCACCGTGACCTCCACCGCCACCTCGCTGGTCTCCAACTTCACCGCCGTGACCGCCTCGGTGGTCGCCATGGCGGCGCTGGACTGGCGGCTGACCGTGGTCTCGCTGCTGCTCCTGCCGGTGTTCGTGTGGATCAGCCGCCGGGTCGGCAACGAGCGCAAGAAGATCACCGGTGAGCGGCAGAAGCAGCTCGCCGCGATGAGCGCCGCGGTGCAGGAGTCGCTCTCGGTCAGCGGCATCCTGCTCGGCCGCACCATGGGCCGCTCCGGCTCGCTCGCCCGCGAGTTCACCGCCCAGTCCGACCGGCTGGCCGAACTGGAGGTGCGCTCCTCGATGGCCGGGCGCTGGCGGATGAACACCATCCAGATCGTGATGGCCGCGATGCCCGCGGTGATCTACTGGGCGGCCGGCATGACCGCGGCCGGCGGCGCCCCGATCGTCTCGGTCGGCACCCTGGTCGCCTTCGTCTCGCTCCAGCAGGGCCTGTTCCGCCCGACCGTCAGCCTGCTCGCCACCGGCGTCCAGGTGCAGACCTCACTGGCGCTCTTCCAGCGGATCTTCGAGTACCTCGACCTGACCGTGGAGATCGACGAACCCGCGCGCCCCGTCACCCTGGACGCCGTGCGCGGCGAGGTCCGCTTCGAGGGCGTCGAGTTCCGCTACGACCCGCAGCAGGAGCGGCCCACCCTGGCCGGGGTGGACCTGCGGATCCCGGCCGGCGGCTCGCTCGCGGTGGTCGGCGAGACCGGCTCGGGGAAGACCACGCTCAGCTACCTGGTGCCCCGGCTCTACGACGTCACCGGCGGCCGGGTCACCCTCGACGGGGTCGACGTGCGCGAGCTGTCCTTCGACACCCTCGCCCGCGCGGTGGGCGTGGTCTCCCAGGAGACCTACCTCTTCCACGCCTCGGTCGCCGACAACCTGCGCTTCGCCAAGCCGGACGCCACCGACGAGGAACTCGTCGCCGCCGCCCGGGCCGCGCGGATCCACGACACCGTCGCCGCCCTGCCGGACGGCTACGACACCCTGGTCGGGGAGCGCGGCTACCGCTTCTCGGGAGGGGAGAAGCAGCGCCTCGCGCTCGCCCGCACCATCCTGCGCAACCCGCCGGTGCTGATCCTCGACGAGGCCACCAGCGCGCTGGACAACAGCACCGAACGCGCCGTCCAGGAGGCCATCGACACCCTCGCGGCGGGCCGCACCACCATCACCATCGCGCACCGGCTCTCCACCGTGCGCGCGGCGGACCAGATCGCCGTCCTGGACCGCGGCGAGGTCGCCGAACTCGGCACCCACGAGGAACTGCTGGCGGCGGACGGCCGCTACGCCGCGCTGCTGCGCCGGGAGGCCCCGGCCGCCGTGGCCGTCGCGCCCTGACGCCCGCGGGCGCGCCGCGTCCGGACGCCGGCCGGGCCGCAGGGGCCCCGGTGCCCGCCGGGCCGGCCGGGGTCAGGCGGCCTTGGGGACCTCGTTGTACGTCCCCGCGACCTCCTGGCCGGAGAGCCGCTGGATCGCCGCCATCACCTCGTCGGTGACCTGGCGGCGGGCCTTGAGCGAACGGGCCTGGCCGTGCAGCTCGTCGAAGTGCAGCGGCTCGCCGAAACGGACCGTCACCTTCTTCAGTCTCGGCAGCCGCTTGCCGACCGGCAGGATCCCCTCCGGGCCCTCCAGGGCCACCGGCACCACCGGGACGCCGGCCGTCAGGGCCAGCCAGGCCACGCCGGTCTTGCCGCGGTAGAGCCGGCCGTCCAGCGAGCGGGTGCCCTCCGGGTAGATGCCGAACGCCTTGCCGTCCTCCAGGATCTCCAGCGCCCGCTCCAGCGAGGCCTGCGCGGAGCGGTAGGTGCCGCGCTCGACCGGTACCGCGCCGATCCCCTGGAAGAAGCCGCGGGACAGCGTGCCCTTGAGCCCGGTTCCGGTGAAGTACTCGGCCTTGGCCAGGAAGTGCACCCGGCGCGGCGCGGTGAGCGGGATCACCACGCTGTCGATGAAGGAGAGGTGATTGCTGGCCAGGATCACGCCGCCCTTGCGCGGCACGTTCTCCATGCCCTCGATGGCGGGCCGCCAGATCCCCCGGGCGAGCGGTTTCAGTACCAGCCTGGTGACGAGATCGAGCATGGTCCCTCCCTGGACGAGCACGCCCGGGAGGTGCCCGGGCCTGGCGTTACGACGAGCGGCGTTCGGTTCTCCCGGCCGGGCCGGGAACAGAACCGCAGACTACGACACCCACCCCGGACGCCGTCCACTCCCGGCGGCCGTGGCGCTCACCACGGCCGGGTAGGGTACGGCCGTCGGAAATGCACATCAGCAGTTGATCATTCCTGGGAGGGCCCATGGCAGACGTCGAGGACATCCGCGCGGCGTTCGACAAGTACGACGTGAACGGCGACGGCCGGATCACCGCCACCGAGTACGCGCTGGTCGCGCGTGAGCTCGGTGACCTGACCACCTCGATCGCCGTGGCCGAGGCCGTCATCAAGACGATGGACACCAACCACGACGGCGAGCTGACCTTCGACGAGTTCCTGGCCGCGCGCCAGGGCTGACACGGGTCGGACGGGGCCCGGGGAACACCCCGGGCCCCGTCCTCGCGTCCGGCCTCGGCCGGTGCCTCGGCCGGTGCCTCGGCCGGTGGTTCGGTCGATGCTTCAGCCGGTGCTTCAGCCGGTGGTCGGGAACACCCGGCGGACCACCCGCTCCGCCGCCCCGCCGTCGTCCCACGGGCAGAACCGCTTGCGGAACTCCGCCCGCGCGGCCGGCTCCGGGTCCCCGGCCAGCAGCGCCGCCGCCAGCCCCTGCGGATCCGTCGTCACCGCGCCCGGCGGCTGCTCGAACAGGTCGAAGTAGACGCCCCGGTCCCGCTTGTACTCCTCCCAGTCCGGCGCGAAGATCACCACCGGCCGGTCCAGCACGGCGTAGTCGAACATCATCGACGAGTAGTCCGTGACCAGCACGTCGGCCGCCAGGTAGAGGTCCTCCACGGTGGGGTGCGCCGAGACGTCCAGGATCCGCGCCGCGCCCTGCTGCTCCGTCAGGTCGCCGGCGCCGCCGGTGTGGAAGTAGTGGGTGCGCACCAGCAGGGTGAAGTCCGGTCCCAGCCGCCGCGCCAGCTCCCGCACGTCCAGCAGCGGCACGTAACCGCCGCGCGCCTCCCGGTGGGTGGGCGCGTACAGCACGGCGGTGGTGCCGGGCGCCAGCCCGAACCGCTCGCGCATCGCCGCCGTCTCGGCGGGCGTCGCGTTGGCCAGCCGGTCGTTGCGCGGGTAGCCGGTGTCCAGCATCTCGTAGCGCCCGGGGAAGGCGCGGGCGAAGTGCTCGCTGGTGTGCGGGTTGGGGGAGACCAGGAAGTCCCAGCGGTCGATGGCCTCCTGGAGCCGGTCGAAGTCCATGCCGTCGGCGGCCACCGGGTGGTCCCTGAGGTCCATGCCCATCGCCTTGAGCGGGGTGCCGTGCTGCGTCTGGACGTGCACCGTGCCGGGCCGCTTGGCCATGGTGCGCGGGAAGTTGACGTTGTTGACGAAGTACGTGGCCGTGGCCATCGCCTTCAGGTACGCCGGGGTGTTGACGATGACGTACGGCACGCCCTCCGGCAGCGTCGCCGCCTGCGTGCGGTTCTCCACCACCCAGACGCCGCGGATCCCGGGCGCCAGCTCCTTGGCCTTCTCGTAGATCGCGGCCGGGCTGCACGCGTAACCCCGGTGCCAGTACGCGGCGTACACCGCCAGGCCGGGGTCCAGCGGCAACCGCCGGAAGGCGTTGTACGCGGTGAACCGGGCACTGCTGCGCACGCCCTTCCTCAGGGCCGGTGCCACCGCCCGGGCGCCGCGCTTGAGTTCGCGCGGCAGCCGCCCCGTGCGGCGCAGCTCCGCGTACGCGCGCCGGGCGCCGCGAGCCGCGAGCCGGTACTGCACCCCGCGCACGCCCCCGGGGAAGCGGTAGCCGGCCGGGCGGTGCCGGGCGAAGTGTCCGGCGATCCGGCGGAAGAACTCGGGACGCAGTGCCACCGGGACCAGGCCCGGGGTGTCGTAGACGGTGAGCGCCTGCTGCACCGTCCGCTCGAAGACCAGCGTGCGCAGCGCCTCCGGCACGGGCCGGCCGGGACGGTCGGGCCGGTCGAGGAAGGCGAAGATCGCGTCGTACTGGGCGAAGGCGTCGGCGTGCCGGGCGGAGGCGGTGCTGGTGATCGCCCCGGCCCGGCCGCGCCGGTAGAAGTAGCAGGGGCGGTCCAGGTGGCGCAGCCGCTCGGCGGCGAGCAGCGCGGGGTAGGTGACCGAGATGTCCTCGTAGTAGCCGCGGCCGAAGGAGACCCCGAGGCCGAGCAGGAACTCCCGGCGGAACACCTTGTTCCAGACCGACATCACGGTCTTGAACAGCGCGGGGTGCTCGGCCAGCGTGCAGCCCGCGATCAGCGGGGAGTCGGTCAGCACGTGCCGCCACGGGTTGGGCTCGGTGGCGCCGTCGGGGTAGACGTGGGTGAAGTCGGTGAGCAGGACGTCGGCGGGGGTCTCGCCGCGCTCGGCGCGCTCCGTCTCCGCGGTGAGCTCGTCGAGCAGGGCGGCCACCGTGCCCTCGGGCACCCAGTCGTCGCTGTCGACGAACCAGACGTACGTGCCCCGGGCCTCGGGGAGGGCGGCGGTGCGGGCGCCGCCGAGGCCCTGGTTCTCGGCGAGGTGCAGGACGCGCAGGCGCGGGTCGCGGGACGCGTACTCGTCCAGGATCGCGCCGCAGCGGTCGGGGGAGCGGTCGTCGACCGCGATCACCTCGAAGCGGGACTCGCCGGCGGGGGTGTCCGCCAGGAGGGAGTCGAGGCAGCGCGGCAGGAAGCGTTCCACGCCGTGGACCGGGAGCACGATGCTGAGGAGGACTGGCACGCTGGCCGAGTCTACCGAGACGGCGCAAGGGTGGAATCCGCAGGTCCGCGGCGCAGGAGCCGCCGGTGCCGGACCCCGTGCGGGGTGGCACCGGCAGCCTGGTGGCGGCCCGGCCGACCCTCTACGGCCTGCCGCCCGTCCGGGCACCGCCCGAGCCTGGCCGCCGCAGCGTCGAGGCGACCTGGCAGTAGGCACGGGGGAGCCGGAATCTTCATCAGTCGAACACGGCGGTGGGCGCGGCTCGCGCCCGCGTGGTCGCTACGAATACTGCTTGGCGTCAGGGTCCGCGTCAATCCCTCGTCTGTGTTCACTTCCTAAACGGATAGTCGTATCGACCTCGAACGGGCGCCGCAGCTCCCGAGGGGCGCCTCCGGGGTGCCGGCCGGGCCCGGGCGGGCGCGGGGCGTGACCGTGCGGTGACTCCGTGCTCCCGGCGCGCGCCTTCCCGGCGGGCGCCGGGAAAGTGCCCCGGCGAACCCGCTGACGATTGCCCGGTCGTGCACCATCATTGATGCCTAGTCGTGATCGCCCGGGCGGCCCCTGGTGCGGTGTCAGTTGGCGCCGCACGGTACGGTGGCAGGACACCGGGACGGTTGCGCGAAGACCGTCTGTCGCGGATAGTCTTCGCCTCACGGCCCTGGCGCCTCGTAGGGGTGGGAAATCAGATGGAACACATGCAAGTGCGGAACCGGCCCCGCGTGCCGGCGATCCAGTGCGGTGTCGGCACGACCGGCCGCCGGATCGACCGACACCTGGCCGTGCTCGGCGCGCCCGCACTCCCGGCGGTGGACACCGCCGAGGCGCTCGGGTTGATAAGGGAGCTGACGCCGCGCGGCGTCGGGGCCCCGACCGCGCCGCCGCGCCGCCACGCCCGGGTCAGGCTGCTGGCGCCGCTGCGCCGGCTGCGCCGCGGCCTGTTCGGCGGGCGCGGGCGCGGCTGAGGGGCCGAACGGCCCCGGGGCGCACCGCACCCGACCGCATCGACCCGACGGATCCACGCGACCGTCGGGTCTTCGGCATGCCCCGGGGCCGAGCGGTTCCCGAGCGCCGGAATTGGTCTGAACCTCTCAGGGTACGACGACTTGCCCCACCGGCACGGGGAGTCGGCGAGGCTGGTCGGACCGCCCCCGGACGTGGGCGAGGATGGCGCCATGGCGGACCACATCCACACCACCCCCCACTCCCCGTCCTTCCGGACCGGGACCATCGAGCTCACCACCGGCAGCCGTGAGGTCGCACTCGACATCACCGACCGCTGCGCCCGGTTCCTCGACGAGCACGCCGTCGGGCGGGACGGCCTGCTCAACGTCTTCGTCCCGCACGCGACGGCCGGGATCGCCGTCCTGGAGACCGGCTCCGGCAGCGACGACGACCTGCTCGCCGCCCTGCGCGAGCTGCTGCCGGCCGACGACCGCTGGCGCCACCGGCACGGCAGCCCGGGGCACGGCCGTGACCACGTCGTCCCCGGCCTCGTCGCCCCGCACGCCACCCTGCCGGTGATCGACGGACGGCTCGCGCTGGGCGTCTGGCAGTCGGTGGTCCTCGTCGACACCAACGGCGACAACCCGCGCCGCACGGTCCGGCTCTCCTTCCTGGGCTGACCGCCGCGGCCCCGGGGGGCGGACCGGTGCGGGCTAGGGCCGGCGCCGCCCGCCCCCGGGGGCCTCCTCGGCGGCCGCGGCCCGCTGGACGGCGGTGAGGTACCGCTCGATCGCCAGGTACTGGCAGAGCACGGCCACCGGACGGCCGAGCCGGGCGTACCAGGCGGCGAGCCGGGCGAAGGCGCTCACCTCGAACCACACCTCGCCCGCCGCGTCCATGGACACCACGAAGGACTCCTCGCCGCACTCCGGGTGCCCCGGCAGCGTCCCGTAGGCGAAGCCGATCCGCTCCGGCTCCTCCACCGTCCACACCACCCGGCACGGGATCACCAGCCGGGGCCACCGGGTGCCGGGGAGGGCGAGCCGCAGCAGCACCGTCGCCCCCGGCACGGCCGGCGCGGCCGGGTACACGGCGAAGCCGGTGCCCAGCTGGCAGCCCCAGCCGAGGACGAACCGCCCGGCGCGTGCCAGGACCTCCGGACCGTGCCCGAGGTGGACCCGCCGCCGCAGGTGCGCATAGCCCTCCGGCAGCCGGGCGTTCCGGGTGGCGCCCACCTCGCGGTAACCGGGCGCGGCGGCCCGGGCGGCGAGCAGCCGCCGCTCCAGGGCGGACGACGGCCGGGCGCCGCGCCGCGCGCCGGGGGCGACGGCACCGGCGTCCCTGGGGGTGCCGGTGTCCCTCGGGGTGTCGGTGCCGTCCGTGCCGGTGCCGTCCGGGTCGGTGTCCATGTCGGGGGAGTCGGGCATGCGGCCACCGTAGCGGCCACCCCGGATCGCACCTTGCGCCGGGCCCGGCCGAGGAGTAGAGAGGGCCCCATGAGCGAAACAGCCGTGAACGGCAGGGTCCTCTCCGGCACCCCGGAGGACGACGAGGGTGCGGCGGCCGACCAGGTCTGCGCCCTCGCCCCGGGCGACGGCGAGGCGGTGGCGGGCCTGCTGCCCGACCCGGCCCTCACCGGCCCCCGCGCGGACTGCGTGCTGTGCGGCGAGCCGACCGAACTGCCCGCCGACCACCCGGGCAGCACCCTGTGCCCCGTCTGCACCTGGCAGCAGGCCCAGCGGATCGCCTGCTCCGGCTGACGGGCCCGCTCCGGCCGGGCACGCCGGAGCGCCCGGGCACGGCCCGCGTCAGGCGTCCTCCCGCCCCGCCAGGGCCAGCGTCGAGCCGTGCCGCCCCTTGCGGACCAGCAACTGGGCCGGGATCCGGCTGCGCAGATCGGCGACGTGGCTGACGATGCCGACCGCCCGGTCCCGCTCGCGCAGACCGTCGAGGACGTCCATCACCTCCTCCAGGGTGTGTTCGTCGAGGCTGCCGAAGCCCTCGTCGATGAACAGGGTGTCCAGCGGCATCCCCCCGGCCTCGTCGGTGACCACGTCGGCCAGGCCGAGCGCCAGGGCCAGCGAGGCGAAGAAGCTCTCGCCGCCGGAGAGCGTCGCGGTGTCGCGCTCGGTACCGGTCCAGGCGTCCACCACCCGCAGCGCCAGCCCCGAGCGCTTGTTGCCGGTGCCCCGGTCGTCGCTGTGGACGAGGGTGTAGCGGCCGCCGGACATCCGGACCAGGCGGTCGCTGGCCGCCGCCGCCACCTGCTCCAACCGCGCCGCCAGGACGTACGACTCCAGGCGCATCCGGAGCCGGTTGTCGGCCGAGGTGCCCGCCGCCAGCGCGGCCAGCCGGCCGATCCGCGCGGACCGGTCCAGCTCGGGCGCGAGCGAGCGGGCCAGCTCGGCCAGCTGCCGCCCGATCCCGGCGAGCGCCTCGCACCGCGCCCGGGCCGCGTCCCGCGCCGCGTGCGCGGCCCGCAGCCGGTCGGTGGCGGCGCCGAGCGCGGCGCGGGTGCCCGGCAGGTCGGCGGGCGGCAGCGCGGCGGCCGTGGCCAGCTCGGGTTCGGCGAGCCGGCGCTCGGCCGCCGCCAGCTCCGCGCGGTGCCGGTCCAGCCGCTGCTCCAGCCGCTCGCGCTCCGGGCGGGGCAGCAGCACGGCGGCGGCGTCCTGGGCGTCCGCGAACCCGGCCGCCACCGCGGCGCCGGCCAGTTCGTCGTCGGCCAGCTTGAGCTGGTGCGCCGCCTCGTCGGCGGTCCGCGCCGCGCCCGCCAGCGCCGCCACGGCCGAGGCGAGCCGGTTCAGGGCGGCCGCGCGCGCCGCCACCGACGGCGCGTCACCCCGGGCCGCCGCCACCCGGGCGCTCAGCTTCTCCTGCTCGGCGTGCAGGGTCCTGGCCTGGGCGGCCAGTTCGGCGCTCCGCTCCCGGGCCCCGGCCAGCGCCGTCCGGCGGACCGTCTGCTCCGCGGTGAGCCGCTCGATCGCCCGGCCCGCCGGAGCGAGCCCCTCCGCGGCCCGGAGCGCCTCCCGGTGCTCGCGCTCCAGCCCGGCGAGCGCCTCGGCCAGGGCCGCGGCGGGCTCCTCCCCGGCCGCTCCGGCGGCCGCCGCCCGGCGCACCCGGAGGCCGGAGAGGTCACGCTCCGCGGTGTCCGCGGCCTGCTCGGCGGCGCTCTGGGCCCGCCGGGCACGCTCCTCGTCCTCCGCCCGGACCGGCTCCCCGGCCGGACGCGCGGGAGCCGGGTGCTCCGCCGAGCCGCAGACCCGGCACGGCTCCCCGGCGCTCAGCTGCGCGGCCAGCTCGGCGGCCATCCCGGCCAGCCGGCGCTCCCGGAGGTCCAGGCCGTGCTGCCGGGCGTCGAGGGCCTCCGCGCGCAGCGTGAGAGCGCGCGGTCGGGCGTGGTCGATCTCCACGTCCAGGCCGTCCCGCTCGCGGGCGGCGGCCAGTCGCGCGGCCAGCTCGGCGCGCCGGGCGTCCAGCCGCTCGACCCGCCCCGCGGCGTCCCGGGCGGCGGACTCCTCCGCCTGGAGGGCGGCCAGCCGGGGCTCGAAATCGGCCAGCCAGTCGCCCGCCTCCTCGGCGAGGTCCTCCGCACGCCGCAGGTCGGCGGCCACTGCCGCCCGCGCGCCGTCCAGCTCGGCGCACTGCCGCTCGTCCTCCCGGGCCGTCTCCAGCCGGACGATCTCCGCGCGCAGCCGCTGCTCGGCCTCCGCCAGCTCCCGTGCCTGCGCGTTGGCCAGGGCCCGGCCGCCGCCCGCCGGATCCGCGCCCGCCGGGCCCTCGGCGAGCCCGGCCAGCACCGCGCGGTGCCGGCGCTCCTCCTCCCCGGCCCGCCGGTGCGCCTCCGCCGCGCGCTCGCGCAGGTGCAGCACCGACTCGACGCCGACCGCCGCCTGCGCCGCCGCCAGCCGCCGCCGGTCCGCCGCCCGGGCGGGCTCGTCCTCGGCCAGCCGGGCTGCCTCCCGCACCGCCTGCCGGTGCCGCTCCTGCCGGTCGGCCAGCTGCTCGGCGGCCTCCCGGGCCCGCTGGGCCGCCCGGTGCGCCTCCTCCGCGCCCGCCAGCGCGGCGTCGGCCACCGTCAGCTGCTCGGCCGCGCCGCCGCGCAGCACGGCCGCCCAGCCCAGCACGCCCGTGGTGAGGTCGGTGTCCGCCGCAGCGGACTCCTCCTCGCCGGGCACCGGGCCCGCGCCCGGCTCGGCGCCCGGGCCGGCCGCCTGCTCCGCCCGGCTCGCGAGGTCCCGCAGCCGGCGGCGCCCCGCCTGGACGGCGGCCTCGTGGGTCCGGCGCTGCTCGGCCAGCCAGGCCTCCACGGACTGGAAGCGCTCGGTGTCGAACAGCCGGCGCAGCAGCTTGCCGCGTTCCTCCGAGTCCGCCCGCAGGAACCGCGCGAAGTCGCCCTGCGGCAGCAGCACCACCTGGCAGAACTGGTCCCGGCTCATGCCGATCAGCCGGTGGATCTCCTCCCCGGCCTCCTGGTGCGACTTGCTGACCGCCCGCCAGCCCGGCGCGCCGTCGCCGGTGCCCGTGCCGTCCGCCGACCACTCGCGCAGCAGCGTCTGGGCGCGCTCGGTCGTCATGCCGCGGCCGACCTTCTTCGGCCGCGGCTGCTCCGGGACGCGGGTGACCTCCAGCCGCCGCCCGCCCAGCGTCAGCTCCAGCCGGACGCTGGTCAGCCGGTCCGGCTCGGCGTGGTCGCTGCGCAGCCGGTTGGCCTTCCGGGTGCCGGGCACCTCGCCGTAGAGGGCGTAGCAGACCGCGTCCAGCACGCTGCTCTTGCCCGCGCCGGTGGCGCCGCGCAGCAGGAACAGCCCGCCGGCGGCCAGCGCGTCGAAGTCGACCGTCTCGGTGCCCGCGAACGGGCCGAATGCGGTCACGGTCAGCCGGTGGAGTCTCATCGGGGCAGCTCCGCCTTCCGGTCGCTGGTCTCCCGGACGCGCTCGAAGCCCTCGCGCAGCCAGTCCAGCTCCCGGGCGTCGGGCTCGGCGCCGGGGCGGACGTGCCGCAGGAAGCCCTCGGCGATCTCCAGGTCCGTCCGCCCGCCGACCCGGGCGGCGTAGGACGCGGAGGTGGCGGCGGTCGTCTCCTCGGGTTCGAAGAGCAGCTGGAGGGTGTGCGGGAAGCGGCGGCGAAGCCGTTCCATCGGCTCGGCCGGGCGGCTCGGGTCGGTGAGGGTGGCCTGCACCCAGGACTGCTCGTCGGCGGTGTACCGCTCGTCGGTGAGCAGTTCGTCGAGGCGGCCGCGCAGCCGGGCCAGCGGGCGGGGCACCGGGCAGTACACCCGCTCGGCGGTGACCTCGCCGTCCGCCGCGAGGTCGACCAGCCACATGCTCTTGCGGTGCTCGTGCTCGGAGAAGGAGTAGGCGAGCGGGGAGCCGCTGTAGCGCAGGTGCGGGGCGAGCGTCTGGCAGCCGTGCAGGTGGCCGAGGGCGGCGTAGTGCACGCCGTCGAAGACCGAGGCGGGGACGGCCGCGACCCCGCCCACCGCGATGTCGCGCTCGCTGTCGCTGGGCTCGCCGCCGGTGACGAAGGCGTGCGCCAGCACCACCGCGCGGGTGCCGGCCGGCCGGGCCGCGAGGTCGGCGCGGACCTGCTCCATCGCCGCGCCGAGCACCGCCGCGTGGCCGCCGCGGGCCAGCCCGAACCGCTCCCGCACCAGCGTCGGCTCCAGGTACGGCAGGCCGTAGACGGCGACCGGGCCGTGCTCGTCGGCCAGCAGCACCGGCTCGGCGCACTCGCCCGGATCGGTCCGCAGGTGGACGCCGGCCCGGCCGATGAGCCCCGCGCCCACGCCGAGGCGGCGGGCGGAGTCGTGGTTGCCGCTGATGAACACCGTCGGCACGCCGAGGCCGGCCAGCCGGTGCAGCACGTCGTCGAACAGCGCCACCGCCTCCAGCCCGGGCAGCGCGCGGTCGTACACGTCGCCGGCGACCAGCACGGCGTCCACGCCCTCGTCCCGGACCACCGCCACGAGGTGGTCCAGGAAGGCGCGCTGGGCGTCGTGCAGGCTCTCCCGGTGGAACGATCGGCCGAGGTGCCAGTCGGAGGTATGCAGCAGTCGCATGGTCCCCGACCATAACGGGAGCCACCGACAATCCGGCCCGGAACGGGGATCCCGCCCGGTCCTCCCGGCTCGTCCCACCGTTGCTGTACGTGAATTGTCAGTGACCGTGTTCGTGTCCGCCGGGAGCCGAGGGGTTCGCGGGTTCGGCGTGACGGGTGCCGGCGGGCGGGAGGAAGGGGGCTCGTGGTGGCGGAGGTGTGGGCGGGGTCCGGTCGGGGGTGCGGATCCCGCCTGGATCCCGCCGATCGCCCGGCCGTCGCCGGGTGCCGATGGTCGGCGACCGTGCGTGCGTCCACGACTGCCGGACGTCGCAGTGCGTGGATTGTCAGTGACCGTGTGTATGTTCGTGTCCGCCGGGAGCCGAGGGCTCGTGGGGCCGGTGCGACGGGTGTCGACGACGGGGAGGAAGGGCTCATGGTGGTGCGGGGCGGAAGGCGTGAGGGGTGTGCCGGGCGGCGGCCGGGGCCGGCCGGGCCGACGACGCGGGGGCCCGACGGGCGGCCGCCGGGCGCCGGGTCGGGCGGGCCCGCGGCGCCGGGCCGTCGGCGGGGGCGGCCGCGCGGGGCTCCGCCGCCGCAGCCGGTGGCGCTCGCCGTGGTGGTCCGCGCCGCGGACTTCGCCGACCTCGCCGGGCACGGGCTGTTCGGCGGGCTCTCCTTCCGGGCCTACCTGCGGCGGGTGGCCGTCCAGCTCCGGGCGCTGGGCGGGCACGGTTTCGAGGTCCACCTGCGGATGCTGGACCCGGCGGACTACGAGGAGTACTGCGCGGCGCTCGGCTTCGACCCGGGGGACGCGGCGGCCCGGGTCGCCTACGCGGCCGATCCCGAGCTGGCCGGGGAGCCGTTCGTCTACGCCGGGCAGCGGCTGGCGGTGCTGCTGCCGGAGCTGGCCGGGGACCACCGGGCCAGGGTGCGGATCTCCATCGCGACGGCGGCACTGCTGGCCGCGGCCGGGGAGGGGCCGCCGGGGGACCGGCGGCTGGTGGAGGCGATGCGGCACGCGGTCGAGGTCCGCGCGGCGGTGGCCGTGGGCGCCGGTGACGGGTTCCACCTGCTGACCGTGCGCTGCCACGGCCCCGAGGACGGCGAGGAGCTGACCTCGGCGACCGACCTCCTGGTGGAGCGGGGCCGGTCCGCGGCGGGCGGACGGGACGACGAGGCGTTCTGCGTCACGCTGGCGGCGGGCCTGGCCGCCGGCGGCGCCGGGGCGATGCTGCTGCACGGGGCCCCGTCGGCGCCCGGTGGCCGGGCGGTGCGGGGCTGGGCGCTGCGCGGCGGGCGCCTGTGGCCGATGACGGCCCGGGAGGTGCTGGACGAGCTGGCCGACGACGTCGGCCGCGGCCTGCCCTTCCCGCCGGCCGCGGTCCCGCTGCCGGGCTTCCCCCTCCCGGCGCCGCCCTCGCCGCAGGACGGGGGTGGGCCCTTGGGCTGACGGGAGCGGCCGGGCCGACCAGGGCGTTCGGGCCCCGGTGTCCACCAAGCGGCGCTGGGGACTGTTCATCGACCGCCTGTTCGGGGAAGATTTCGGGGAAGATCAACAGTGGGAACGGCCGGTGCCCCACGCCGCCGTGCCCGCCCGCTCGGCCCCGAACCGCGCACCGAGAACGTCCCCGTGAACGTCCCCGCGCACTGTCGGCCCGGCGAGCCCGACACCGAGAGGGGGGACGCATGAGCCGGATCGAGTTCAGCGCGGAGATCGCCGAACTGCTCGGCCGGGTGCGTCGGCGTCCCACCGCGGGATGGCCGTGGCGGCCGGACGAGCCGGTGCCCCCCGGGCTCCCGGTCAAGCAGTCGTGGGGGTGGCTGTTCGCCCCCGACGGACGGGTGCTGACGCTGGTCAACCCCAAGGACGGCATCGTCTCGCTGCCCGGTGGTTCGCTGGAGCCGGAGGACGCCGGCGATCCCGGCCGCGCGCTGGCCCGGGAGGCGGGCGAGGAGGCGCAGGCGCTGATCGGCCCTGCGTACTACCTCGGCTACCTCTACGACCGGGTCGGCTCGGCCAATGGCGGGAACGAGTGCGCCCGGGTCCGGATGGCCGCCGCGCTGCGGGCGGTCGGTCCGAGCGCGCCGGACCCGGCCTCGGGGCGGCACTACCGGCGGCTGCTGGTGGCGCCGGGCCTCGCCGTCGAGCTGCTCGGCTGGGGTGCGCCCGGTCTGCGCCAGGCCCGGGCGGCGGTGACGACCGCCGTCCGGTGGCTCGGCGTGCCCGCGGCGGCCAACGAGACGATCGAGGAACTGCCCGACGACGGCTGCGAGGTCTTCCCCGGGGTGACCCCGGGCGGGTGACCGCGTCCGCTTCCGGGTCTGCGCCCGGGGGCGGGGCGGCTCCGGCCAGTCGGATGGACCGTCCGTCAGCACTCCGCTCCACTCGCCCGTCTGATGCCCCTTCCGGGGGATGGACCACTCGGGTGATGCCCCGTCCGGTCACTACCGGCGCCCGCCCGGTCGCCAGGGGTGAGAAAAGGGCGTGTTCTCCTCCCGTTGTCAGACTGTTCGTCAATTGACTTGGCATGACAACTTCACACGTTAGCTACCGCCTGGTATCAAATTGCGTGACACACGTCACTACCAGGAGACCACATGTCGCGCCCTGCCCGAGTCATGTCCGTCGCCGTCACCGCGGCCCTCGTTTCCCTGACCACGCTGGCCTCCGCCGGCTCGGCCCACGCCGCCGGTGTCAACTACGTCGCCCTGGGCGACTCGTACTCCGCCGGCGTCGGTGCCGGCAGCTACACGAGCGAGAGCGGGAGCTGCAAGCGCAGCACCAACGCGTACGCGTACCTGTGGAAGAACGCGCACGCGCCGTCGTCCTTCAAGTTCGTCGCCTGTTCCGGAGCGAGAACCGGCGACGTGCTCAACAGTCAGATCTCCGCACTGAGTTCGACCACCACGCTGGTCAGCATCAGCATCGGCGGCAACGACGCGGGCTTCGCGAGCACGATGCAGACGTGTGTCCTGGACACCGAGAGCGCCTGCCTCAACGCCGTCGCCACCGCGAAGAACTACGCCACCGGCACGCTGCCCGGCCAGCTCGACCAGGTCTACGCGGCGATCCGCGCCAAGGCGCCGAACGCCCGCGTCGTCGTGCTCGGCTACCCGCACATGTACAAGGTCGGGGGCAGCTGCATCCTCGGCATCGGCGACACCAAGCGGGCCGCCATCAACGGCGCCGCCGACACGCTCGACGACGTCGTCGCCAAGCGCGCGGCCAACGCGGGCTTCGCCTTCGGCGACGTCCGCTCGGTCTTCCGCGAGCACGAGATCTGCGGCTCCAGCACCACCTGGCTGAACAGCACCACCCTGCCGGTCGACGAGAGCTACCACCCCAAGGCCGCCGGCCAGTCGGGCGGCTACCTGCCGGTCTTCTCCGCCCAGGTCTGAGCGGGTCCGCCCGGGCCCGACACGGCCCCGGCCCGGGCGGATCCGTTCGGACCGAGCACGGCCCAGGCCTTGATCAGGCCTCAGGCCCCGACCAGGCCTCAGGCTCCGGTCGGGCCTCAGACCTCAGGCCCTGACCAGGCCCGGGCCCGCCGGTCCCTCACAGGGGGAGGGACCGGCGGGCCCGTTCTCGTTCAGCGGCGTTCCAGGGCGACCACCGGCAGCACCCGCCGGGTGTGCCGCTGGTAGTCCCCGTACCCGGGAGCGGCCCGGACGACGGCGGCGAAGAGCCGGTCCCGCCGCTCGCCCCCGACCGGGACGGCGGTCGCGTCGAACACCTCCTCGCCGAGTTCCACCCGCACCGCCGGGCGGGCGGCCAGGTTGCGGTACCACTGCGGGTCCTCGGCCGCCCCGGCCGCCGAGGCGACGACCAGCAGCAGGCCCTCGGCCCGCACGAAGCCGAGCGGGACGGTGTGCTCCCGGCCGGTCCGCGTGCCGGTGGTGGTCAACAGCAGGAGGTCCCCGCCCTCGAAGGGCCCGCCGACCCTCCCGCCGTTGGCGCGAAACTCCTCAATGACAGCCTGATTGAATGACAAGTTGGACATGGGCATGCGTCTGTACGGATCTCCGGACAAGGAAGAGCGGCCACCGCCTCGGCCGTGGCCGCGGGGAAGGGGTCAGGAAAGGGGAGCGGAGCAGCTACTCATCACGCGTCGTCCCTCGGTGTCAGGTGCCGGCTCGGCTGCCGGCCGGCCCACTTCTCTGTGGCCGGCGCCGCGCTGCACGCGCCCCATCCCAACACCCGGCCCGCGCCCTGTCAACGAGCGCCGGTCGCAGCGGCCCGCCCCGAGGGCCGGCGGAGCGCAACGGGCGCGCCGCCGGCCCCGTGCGGGGACCGGCGGCGCAAGGCGGTGCAGGACGGTGCAGACGGCGCAGGACGGTGTGTGGCAGTGCGCGGTGGTGCGGCGCGGGGTCAGCGCAGGTACGACGCCAGGCCGGCGGGCTTGAGGCCGGCGACCTCGGCGGCGGCCAGGGCGCGCTGGAGGTCGCCGGCCAGGGTGTCGGTCCAGTGCATCAGCACGACGTCCCCGGGTGACAGGGTGCCCTCGTGCCAGATGTTGGAGGCGCCCCAGCTGAAGTCCGCGTCGGCGGTGAGCACGGTGCGCATGCCGCAGTTGGCGGCGGCCTGCAGGGTGTCGGCGTTCCAGGCGAAGTACGGCGGGCGGAACACGGTCGGCGCGGTGCCGAACTGGCGGGTCAGCGAGTCCCGGGCGTCGCAGATCTCCACCTGCTGTTCGGCGGGCGAGAGCTTGGTGAGGTCCGGGTGGGAGACGCTGTGGTTCTGCACGGAGGAGCCGGGCACCGCGGTGACCCGCTGGAAGTAGCCGGGGTTGTTGGCGGCGGCCATCGGCAGCGGGAAGGCGGTGATCGGCAGCCGGTGGTCGGCGATGAACCGCTCCGCCTCCGGGGTGGTCTGCCAGCCGTCGTCGACGGTGAAGAAGACCACCTTGTCGCTGGTCGGCACCGAGGCGGCGGCGGTCGCCGGGGCCGGGGCCGGGCCGTCCACCCGGACGTCGTCGACCGCGAACGGGCCCTGCTGGTACCAGCCGTGGACGGTGAGGCGGACGGTGGTCGCGCCGGCGCCGGCGGTGAAGCGGGTGGTGAGCTTCTGCCAGCCGCCGTGGGTGTCCTCGGTCCAGTCGGGGGCGGTCGGGCGGTCGGTGCCCTCGGTGGCGCCGAGGAAGACGAACTTCCCGCGGACCCAGGCGGAGGCGGTGTAGGTGGTGCCGGGCTGGACCGAGACGGTCTGCGTGCACTCGCCGGTGGAGTCGTCGCCCGCCGGGGTGACGGCCAGGGCGGAGGTGCCCGCGTGCGGGGCGGCGGTGGTGACGGAGGCCTCGGCGGGCCCGCCGGAGCAGCGCCAGCCGGGCACGCTGCCCCAGTCGGCGAGCGAGGAGGCGGGGATCTCGAACCCGGGGTTGGTGGCCAGGTTGACGGTCGGAACGGCGCCGGACACCGACGAGGACGAGGACGCGGACGCCGCCGAGGCGGGCCCGGCGAGACCGGCCACCAGCAGCGCGGCGGTCGCGGCGAACGCGGACAGGCGTGCGGGCATGCGCGAGGAGATGGACACGTGGGGACTCCTGCGTGGGGACGCGGCCGTTGGGGCGGACGCGCGGCGAAGGGGAGGTGGGGGTGTTCGTGGGGGTGCTCCCGGAGGGGGCGGGAGCCGTCGGCGGGCCGCACTCCGACCGGACCAAAACAATGGACTGGACCACTCCGATCGTCAAGGAGTGGCGGCCCGGTCGGCGCCACCGTCCGCGCCGAAAGCGGGACGAGACGCTCCGTCAGGGGGCGTAGAGATCCTCGATGTCCGCCGCGTAGTACTCCGCGACCGCCGCCCGCCGCAGCTTCAGCGAGGGCGTCATGAGCCCCTGCTCCACCCCGAACTCCCGGGGCAGCAGCCGGAACGCGCGGATCGACTCGGCCCGCGAGACGGCGGTGTTGGCGGCCGCCACGGCCCGCTGGATCTCGGCGTGGAGCTCCTCGTCGGTGAGCACCGCCCACGGGTCCGCCTGCCCGCGTCCGCGCCGTTTCAGCCAGTGCGCCAGCGCCGCCGGGTCGAGGGTGATCAGCGCGGCCACGTAAGGACGGTCGTCGCCCACCACCAGGCACTGCGAGACCAGCGGGTGCGTCTCGACCCGCAGCTCCAGGGCGGCCGGGGCGAGGTTCTTGCCGCTGCTGGTGACGATGAGGTCCTTCTTGCGGCCGGTGATGGTCAGGTAGCCGTCCTCGTCCAGACTGCCGAGGTCGCCGGTGCCGAACCAGCCGTCGAACAGCGACTCCTCGGTGCAGCGCGGGTGGTTGAGGTAGCCGCCGAAGACGCCAGGGCCGCGCACCCACACCTCGCCGTCGTCGGCGATCGCCACCGTGGCGCCGGGCACCGGCCGGCCGACCGTCCCGGCCTTCGCCCGCCCGGGCGGGTTGCCGGTGATCGCGGCCGAGGTCTCGGTGAGCCCGTACCCCGTGTACAGCTGGAAGCCGATCCCGGTGAAGAAGAGGCCGAGGCCGCGCTCCAGCGTCGAGCCCCCGCACATCAGCGCCCGCAGCCGGCCGCCGAACGCGGCGCGCAGCCGGTGGTAGACGGTCCGCTCGTAGGCGAGGTGGCGCAGCCGCAGTGCGGTGCCGGGGCCGGGGCCGCGCCCGAACACCCGCAGCTCGCGGGCGGTGGCCCAGTCCACGGCCACCTGCCGGGCCTGGTCGAACAGTTCGCCGCGCCCGGCCTCCTCGGCGGAGCGCCGGGCCTGCTGGAACACCTTGTCGAGCACGTACGGGACGACGAGCAGGAAGGTCGGGCGCAGCGCGGCGAGCGCGGGCAGCAGGGCGTCGGTGGACACCTCGGAGACGTGGCCGAGCCGGAAGCCGGCGCGCACCGCCGCGATCTGCACCATCCGCCCGTAGACGTGCGCCAGCGGCAGGAACAGCACAGTGGAGGGCTGGTGGCCGCCGGTGTCGCGCAGCGCCTCGCCCCAGCAGTCGAGCAGCGCGTCGGCGGCGGTGGCCAGGGCGCCGTGGGTGATCGGACAGCCCTTGGGGCGTCCGGTGGTGCCGGAGGTGTAGACGACGGTGGCGACGGTGTCGGCGGTGACGCCGAGCCGCTGGCGGTGGACCAGGGAGTCGGGGACCCCGTGCCCGTCCTCGACGATCGCGGCGACGCAGCCCCGGTCCAGCTGCCAGATGCCGGTCAGGTCGGGTAACGCGTCGCAGACCGCGCCGACCGTCATCGCGTGGTCCTCGTCCTCGACCAGGCAGGCCGTCGCCTGGGTCTCGGCGAGGATCCAGCGGACCTGCTCGGGTGCGGCGGTGGGGTAGACGGGGACGGAGATCGCGCCGATCGACCAGAGCGCGTAGTCGAACAGCGTCCACTCGTAGCGGGTGCGGCACATCAGCGCGACCCGGTCGCCGTAGCGCACGCCGCGGGTGAGCAGGCCCTTGGCGAGGGCGAGCACCTCGTCGCGGAAGCCGGCCGCGGTGACGTCCTGCCAGCCGCTCCCGGCGGCGTCCTGCCACCTGCCCCCGGCGGGGTCCGGACGCCCGCTCCCGTCGGCGCGGTGCCGGCCGTTGTGCCGGGCGCCCCCGTCGGGGCGGGTCAACTGGACCAGGCCGGGTGAGCGTTCGGCGGTGTCGTAGAGCGAGTCGGCCAGTCCGCCGGCGGCCGGCGGTCCGGCCGGGGCGGGGGTGGTGAACTCGCGCACGATCCCCCCGATCAGTCCTGCATGTGGAGCGAAACTATCGGATGGCGTGCCGACTGCCCAGGGTTGTGACCGTGACGCGACGAGATCGGCACCGGGTCGTGCGCAAAGTGCCGTGGAACGGCCGTCCGCCGCCGGTCAGCGGCACGGAAGCGGTGCGGAAGCGGCACGGAAGCCCCGTGGAGACGGCGCGGGGACGGCCCGGCGGCGGCCTCGCGGCGACGCGGTGGCGGCGCCAAACCGGTGATCTTGGTGCCGATCCGGACACGATCCGGTCCGGGGCGAAGAGAGGCCGGGTTCGACCCTCGAACGAGTGGTCAGGGCGTAGTAGAGTCTCGCAGACCCGCGGCCGGGTCTCCCGGCCCGGCCTGCGGAACCACCCCCGGACCGGCACCTGGTCCGTACCAGCCCGCACCCCGTCCGCGCCGAACCACGCCCCCACCGACCCCGCCGCCCGCACCCCGTCCGCGCCTGGCACTTCCCGACCGAGGACTCCATGCGTCTGCGCAGCAGCTCGATCCGCGCGAAGATCATCGCGCTGCTCCTGGTGCCCATCGTCGCCCTCGCCGCCCTCTGGGCGTACGCGACGCTCACCACCGCCGGGGACGTCTGGAGCCGGCTGGACCTCAGCAGGACGTACAAGGAGTTCGGCACCCCGGTCGACCAGTACGCGCACGACCTGCAGAACGAGCGCCGGGCCGCCGTCATGCGGCTGGCCGACCCGGCCTCGCGCGCCGCCCGGGACGCCCTCGAACAGGCCCAGGCCGTCACCGACCGGGACCTCGCCGTGCTGCGGCAGAAGAAGGACACCGGCGGCGGCCGGCTCGACGAGGCCCAGCGCGGCCGCCTGCTGCAGATCCTCGCCGCCGCCGACCAGCTCCCCCCGCTGCGCGCCCAGGTCGGCCGCGCCGCGCTCAACTGGGAGTTCGCGCTCGCCCAGTACACCGACCTGGTCAAGCCCACCTTCGGCTTCCGGTCCGCCTTCGTCGCCCGCCAGAGCGGCCAGCTGCCGCGGCAGGGCACCATCCTGACCGAGCTGGTGCGCGCCCGCGAGTACCTCTCCCAGGAGGACGCGGCCATGGAGGGGCTGCGCACCGCGCCCGGCCGCCCGACCGCCGAGCAGTACCAGGTGGCGCTCGACGCCCTGCACAACCAGCAGGCCCTGTTCACCGTCTACATCGCCGAACTGGACCCGGTCGACCAGGCCGACTACATCGCCCTGCGCGGCGGCGAGGCCTGGGCCTCGCTCGCCCGGGCCGAGGCGGACTTCGTCGGCGCGGGCGGCCCCGAACGCGTCGTCCAGGCGATCAACGGCAGCGACTGGCGGCGGACCGCCGACCACGCGCTCGGCGACCTCGCGGCGATCAACACCCGGCTGGCCGGCACCATCGACGACCGCGACCACTCGTACGCGGTCGGACTGCTCTGGCGCGGCGGGATCGCCGGTGTGATCGGCCTGGTCGCCGTGGTGCTCTCGGTCCTGATCTCCTACCGGATCGGCCGCGGCCTGGTCCGCGAGCTGATCGGCCTGCGCAACGCCGCCAACGAGCTGGCCGGGACCCGCCTGCCCTCGGTGATGCTGCGGCTGCGCAAGGGCGAGGCGGTGGACGTCGCCGCCGAGGCCCCCGAGCTGGAGTTCGGCCCGGCCGAGATCGGCCAGGTCGGACGGGCGATCAACGCCGTGCAGCGGGCCGCCGTCGAGGCCGCCGTCGAACAGGCCGAGCTGCGGCGCGGCGTCTCCGCGGTCTTCGTCAACCTGGCCCGGCGCAGCCAGGTGCTGCTGCACCGCCAGCTGACCCTGCTCGACACCATGGAGCGGCGCACCGAGGACCCGGCGGAGCTGGAGGACCTCTTCAAGGTCGACCACCTCACCACTCGCATGCGCCGGCACGCCGAGGGCCTGATCATCCTGGCCGGCGGCTCGCCGGGCCGGGCCTGGCGCAAGCCGGTGCGGATGGTGGACGTGGTGCGCGCGGCGGTCGGCGAGGTCGAGGACTACGCCCGGGTGATCGTCCGGCCGTTCCCCGGCACCGGGCTGCTCGGCAGCGCGGTCGCGGACGTCACCCACCTGGTCGCCGAACTGGTCGAGAACGCGGCGGTCTACTCCCCGCCGGCCACCCAGGTCACCGTCCAGGGCGAGGTGGTGGCGCACGGCTTCGCGCTGGAGATCGACGACCGGGGGCTCGGGCTGAGCGAGCAGGCCCTCGCCGGGATCAACGAACGCCTCGCCGTGGAGCAGGAGTTCGACCTCGCGGACACCGACCGGCTGGGGCTGTTCGTGGTCAGCCGGCTGGCCCGGCGGCACGGCATCCGGGTGCACCTGCGGCCCTCGCCGTACGGGGGGACCACGGCGGTGGTGCTGATACCGCGCGAGCTGCTGGCGGAGGCCCCGGACGGGCTGCCGGAGCCGCCCGGTGCGGGCTCCGGTGCGGCCGCGGCCGGGGGACGGCGGGCGGCGGCGGGCCGGCGTGACCTCGTCGCGGTGCCCGCGCCCGGCGGGACGAACGGCGCGACCCCGGCGAACGGCGCGTCCCCGGCGAACGGCGCCCACGGGGAGGGCGGACGGCACCGGAGCAGCGGCGGGCCGCGCCCCTCGGCGCCCGAACCCGCGCGCACGCCCGGCGGACTGCCGCGCCGGGCGCGGGGCACCGGCGGGCCGGTGCTCGTCCCGGCGCCGGGCGGCGAGCCCGCCGAGCCGGGTACCGGCCGGCACCGGCGTGCCGGGGAGCGGGGCGCGGCCGGGGCGGACGCCGTGGCCGGGGCCCCCGCGCCCACCGTCCCGCCGGGTGACGCGGCACCGCGTGACGGGGCGCCGGCCGAGGCCGTCTCCCCGGGCGGCCTGCCGCGCCGCGTCCGGCAGGCGAGCCTCGCCCCGCAGTTGCGCGAGCGGACGGCGGAGAGCGCTGCCGCCGCCCCGGCCGGTACGGGCCCGGACGGTGCCGAGGCGGCCCGTGAGCGTTCGCCCGAGGAGGCCCGGGCCACCTTCGCCTCGTTCCAGCGCGGCTTCACCCGCGGCCGGGGCGCCACCGGCACCCCGGCCGCCCCCGCAGCGTCGCCGCGGCCGGCACCGTCGCCGCGGCCCGCGCCCGGCTGGCAGCCGCCGGACCCCGGGCGCCGCGCGATCAGCCCGGCGCCCGCCCCGGCGGCGCTGCCCGGCCCGTCCGGCGGCGAGCCGGCGCCGCTGGCCCGCCGCGCGCCCGTACCGCCGCCGACCAGGCTCGTCCGGGCTCCGCGCGTCACGGCGGAACCGGGCGCACCCGCCGGTCCGTTGTCCGACGGGCCGACCGAAGGCACCGCACCACCCGCACCACCGGCACGACCCGTTCGACCCGCACCGCACGCAGGACCCGCACCGCACGCAGGACACGCACCACACGCAGGACACGCACCACCCGCACCAGCGGAAGGAACAGATTCATGACCACTACGACGCAGTCGCCCGGAGACCTCAACTGGCTCCTGGACGACCTGGTGGGACGCGTCGCCGCCCTGCGGCATGCGGTGATCCTCTCCAGCGACGGCCTGGCCACCGGCGCCTCCCGCGACCTCGACCGCGAGGACGCCGAGCACCTGGCCGCCGTCGCGGCGGGCTTCCACAGCCTGGCCAAGGGTGCCGGCGGGCACTTCAAGGTCGGTGGCGTGCGCCAGACCATGGTCGAGCTGGACGAGGCCTTCCTGTTCATCACCGCCGCCGGTGACGGCAGTTGCCTGGCGGTGCTGAGCGAGGCCGAGGCGGACATCGGCCAGATCGCCTACGAGATGGCCCTGCTGGTCAAGCGGGTCGGCGAGCACCTGGCCGCCGAGCCGCGCGCCGACGTGGCCCCGCCCGGGAGATGAGCGGTCCGATGGCGGACGAGGAACCGACACCGGTGCCGCCGGATCCGGACCAGGCCCCGGTCTCGGGGCCGGGCCCGGGACCGGACGGCCCGGGGCCGGACGAGCGGGAGCCGGCCGGCCCGGACGGGGACGAGCCCGGGCTCGACCTGTTCCAGCCGCGGACCCCGGTCGACGACCGCTGGTTCGACGACGACGCCGGCCCGGTGGTGCGGCTGTACTCGATGACCCGCGGCCGCACCCGGCCGGTCGAGGACGGCCTGTTCGACCTGATCTCGCTGATCACCGCCAAGGACCCCGCGCCGGCCACGGGGGCCGTGCCCGCGCACGTGCTCGACCCGGAACACCAGACCATCCTGGCCTGGTGCCGCCGGGAGCCGATCTCCGTGGCCGAGCTCGGCTCCTACACCGACCTGCCGGTCAGCGTCGTGCGCGTCCTGCTCGGCGACCTCTACGACGCCGACCTGATCAGCGTCACCCGACCCGTTCCGCTCGCCGAGCTGCCGGACGAGCGCCTGCTGCGAGACGTGATCAATGGACTCCGTGCGCTCTGACCTCCCCGCGACCGCGTCCGCCCCGGCGCCGGCCGCCCCGGCGCCGGCCGCCGGCGACCGGGCCAACGACCCGCGCTGGCGGGGCGGCCCGGCGGTCGCGGTGAAGATCCTGGTCGCCGGCGGCTTCGGCGCGGGGAAGACCACCCTGGTCGGCTCGGTCAGCGAGATCCGCCCGCTGCGCACCGAGGAGGAGCTCAGCGAGCTGGGCCGCCCGGTGGACGACACCGCGGGCGTGGAGGCCAAGCGCACCACCACCGTGGCGATGGACTTCGGCCGGATCGACCTGCGGCCCGGGCTCGCCCTCTACCTGTTCGGCACGCCCGGCCAGGACCGGTTCTGGTTCGTCTGGGACGAGCTGGCCCGGGGCGCGCTCGGCGCGGTGGTGCTCGCCGACACCCGGCGGCTGGCGGACTGCTTCCCCTCGGTGGACTTCTTCGAGCAGCGCGGCATCCCGTTCCTGGTGGCCGTGAACTGCTTCGAGGGCAGCGAGGTCTTCGCGCCCGAGGAGGTCCGGGACGCGCTCGACCTGGACCCGGGGATCCCGGTGGTGCTCTGCGACGCCCGCCTGCGCGAGGACGGCAAGGAGCTGCTGGTGGCGTTGGTCGAGCACGCGGCGGCCCGCCGCCGGAGCGCCCCGGCGGCGGTCTGAGGGGCCGCGGCGCGGCTGCGCCGGTGCCCTCCACGGCGGGTGGCGCCGCGTCAGCGTCTCATTCCGGTGTTCACATGCCGGACGATTCCAGCGCGGCAGGTTGCCTTGACCGGCCCGGCGTGGAAGGCTCTGGGAAGAAGGCCGCCCGGCCAGCCGCCGGGGTGCCTCGAACGTGCCGCGCACCGAAGGTGTCCGGCACGTGCGTCGCAGCACGCCACAGGGACGTGCCGGCGCACCGGGACCAGAGGGGGGAGGGCCGCACCGTGAACGCCGAGCAGCGACGTGCCGCGGCCGTGTCCGCCGCCCTGGTCCTTCCCGCCCCGGTCACCCCGGCGCTGACCGTCCGGCGGTACATCGACCACGCGCTGATCTGCAGCGCCTGCTGTCGCTGACGTCGCCACCCTTCGCCGACCACCTCACCGTCGCCGCCGTCCGCCGTCCCGGGAGCCCTCCCGGCCGGTTCGGCCCCTCCGGACCGCCCCACCGGGTCCGGCGGAAGGCGACGGCCCCTCGCACCGTCGACCCGGTACCTCCGGACAGCCGTCCGGCGGGCCGCCGTCGTCCCTGCCCGCTTCGCGGAGAGCACCAGTGAACCTCGCCAGCACCACCCTCCACCCGGCCACCGCCACCACCGTCACCGTCGGCGCCGTTCTCCGCGCCGCCGCGGGGACGGCCGGGGCGACACGGGCGATGCGGTGCGCGACGGGGGCCACCTGGCCGGATGGGCGCGGGAACCACGCCGTGGACGGAAGCAGAGGTCGGTACCCCGACCTTGAGCCGTTCTGGACGTCCCGGCAGCCGCACCTGTTCGATCAGACGTGTCCGGGGTCGCCCAGCGCGTCCCGGCACTCCTTCCGCTGACCTCGGGTCAGTCCTCGGCAGCACGCCCGGTCGACGCGCAGACGACTCCACCCCGTCCGTCACGCGCGAAATGAGCGGCATCATGTCCTCCACCTCCACCGCCACCCTTCCCCTTCCCTCCGCGACCCCGCACCTGCGCGCGGTCCGCTCCGTCTCCCCGAACCCCGACCGCCGCCACGGCGGGCCCGTCCCGCCCGTGACGGCCGGCCCGTCCGTGCCCGCACAGGCCCCCGGCCAGGCCCCGGTCGTGCCCTCGCTCCCGCCGCAGGCGCTGCTCGCGGCGCTGCCCGAGGGCGCGGCGGTGGTCGCCGCGCTCCCGCAGGGCTCGCTGCCGCAGGCCCTGCTCGCCCAGTACGGGGCGCAGTTCGGCGCCTCGGCGGGGCAGCCGATGGTCGGCTACCTGGTGCTGGTCCCGGCCGAGGGCGGCGCCGCGCCGGCCGGCTTCCCGGTCGCGTCCATCGGTGCCCAGGCCCAGGCCCCGGCCTCCGCCCCCTTCGGCTCCGCGCCCTTCGCCTCCGGCCCGTCCGCCGCCGCGCCGGTGTCCGCTGCCTCCTCCGCCACCGCGCCGTCCGCGGCCGGGAGCCACGTGCGTCCCGTGCGGCCCGCCGGCCGCGGCATCACCGTCGACGTGGAGCGCCGCAACGCCTACGTGGACGGGCGGCTGCTCGACCTCACCTACCTGGAGTTCGAGCTGCTCGCCCACCTGACCGAGCACCCGCAGCGGGTGCACACCCGTGACCACCTGGTCTCCGCCGTCTGGGGCTACGGCCACGTCGGCGACGGCCGCACGGTGGACGTGCACGTGGCCCGGCTGCGCCGCAAGCTCGGCGTGGCGTACCGGGACAGCATCGTGACGGTCCGACGGGTCGGCTACAAGTACACCCCGGTCGCCTGATCGGTTTCGCTGCGGGGCCGGGCGTTCCTCCGAACGCCCGGCCCCGCGGGCTTTGCCGGCCCGCGCGCGAGTGACGCGCCCTCAGATCCGCTGGTCCGGCGGCAGCAGCAGGACGGCGAGCGCGCCGGCGCAGGAGCGCGCGTGGCCGAGGAACCAGTCCAGCCGCTCGTCGGTGAGGTGGGCGGGCGTCGAGCGGACGGCGAGCGCGAACCGGGCCTGTCCGGCACCGTCCAGCACCGGGACCGCCACCGTGCGCACCCCGGCCGCCGACTCGCCGTCGTTGAGCGCGTAGCCGGCCGTCCGGACCTTCTCCAACTCCTCGTCCAGGCGCACCGGTTCGGTGATGGTCCGGTCGGTGAACGGCGGCAGCGGACCCAGGGTCGAGACGCCCGCGTCGCCGGGGCGCGGCCAGGCCAGCAGCACCTTTCCGAGCGCGGTGGAGTGCAGGGGCCGGCGCAGTCCGAGCCCGGTGTCCGGGCGGACCGAGGCGCCGACCAGGATCACCGCGTGGGGGCCGCTGCGGATCGCCAGGTCGGCGGCGGCGCCGGTGCGCCGCGACAGCAGGTCGAGCTCGGGTGCGGCCAGGTGCAGGCCCCGTTGGTGGAAGGAGAGTTGGCCCAGCTCGGCGACGGCCGGGCCGAGCCGGTAGCGGGCCGTCTGCTCGTCCTGCTCCAGGAAGCCGGCGCTGACCAGGGTGCGGGCCAGCCGGTGCGCGGTGGAGACCGACAGGGCCATCCGGCGGGCCAGGTCCGAGGCGCTCAGGTCGGGGCCGTTGTCGTGGAAGCAGTGCAGCAGCCCGAGGGCCCGCTGGACGGCCTGGGCGCCGGCCGGCGGTCCCTGGGCGGCGGTGGCGGCCTCGGCCATGGCACCTCTCGTTCTGTTCTCGGCTCCGGCCGGTTCACCGGAGTTGCTCCCAGACTATGGCAGCGGGTGCTGCGGGAATGTGTCAACGGCGTTGCAAAAGGATGCCGTTCATGAACAACCGATCCCATGATGTGGCAAACCCTTGTCCATTGGCCGCTCGTCGTGGAACGCTCGGCACAGCGCATCGGACGAGTCCCGTCCACCGCGCGCCGACCGCAGGAAGGAGCAGCGCCGTGACGTACCGCCGGTGCCCCGCCCCCTGCGCCTGTTGTCGCTGACGCGCCGCTCCCGTCCGCGTCGACCACCCTACGCAACTCCACGCCCCGCCACGCCTGGTGACCCGTGCCGCGCCGCGCCCCGCCGCAGCCGCGCGCACCCTGCCGCAGAGGACCAGCCCACCGTGCCCAGCCACGACCGCCCCACCGCCGCCGCCGCGGCTCCGACCGCGACCGCCCCCGAGGCGCCCGACACCCTCTGGTTCACCCGCTGCCCCGTCCCCACCGCGACCGGCATCGCGGCCGACCGGGGCTGGCTGGGCCGGGAGTTCGCCGCCGACGGCATCGCCGTCCGCTCGCTCCAGGACGTGCCGCCGGAGGTGGCCGCCGACCACCACTACACCCACGCCCTGACCGGACTGTTCCGCGAGGGCGGCAACGTGCCGGCGCTCTGGGCCCGTTCGCGCGGCGAGCGGACCAGGCTGATCGGGCTCACCTGGATCGAGGAGCGGCAGGTCGTCCTGGTCCGGGCCGGCAGCGGCATCACCGGTCCCGGGCAGCTGCGCGGCCGCAGGCTCGCCGTCCCACGACATGGGATCGCGATCGACTTCTGGCGGGCGATGGCGCTGGCCGGGCTGCACGGAGCGCTCTCGCTCGCCGGCCTCACCCTGGACGACGCCGAGCTGGTGGACGTGCCGGCCGCGCCGGACGGCGGCCAGTGGGCCGCGGAACTGGCCGCGCTGCGCGACGGCGTGGTGGACGCGGTCTACGTGAAGGGCGCGCTCGCGGTCGAGGCGGCCCGGCGGATCGGCGCGGAGGTCGCCGTCGAGCTGGACGCGGCGCCGGACCGCCGCGCCCGGGTGAACAACGGCACGCCCCGGCCGATCACCGTCCACCAGCAGCTGCTGGACGAGCACCCGGACCTGGTCGCCCGCTTCCTCGCCGTCCTGCTGGAGGCGGCCGACTGGGCCGCCGAACGCCCGGAGGAGGTCGCCCGCATCCTGAGCGCCGAGACGGGCGCGGGGGAGGAGGGCGTCGCCGGCGCCTACGCCCGCGGCGGCCACCGCACCCTGCACCTCGACCTCTCCGAGGAGCGGCTGGCCCTCCTGGAGCAGCAGAACCGGTTCCTGGAGCGGCACGGGTTCCTGGCCGGTCCGGTCGACGTCCCCTCCTGGGCCGACCCCGAGCCGCTCCGTGCCGCCCGTGCCCTCCTCGCCGCCCGCCGCGCCGAAGGGCGGACGCACGGCGGCTGACGGCCCACCGGTCCCCGAAGCCCTCCGCCGGCCGGCCCGCCCCCGCCGGCGCCCCCCGCCCCCCGTCGGCGTCCCCCGAACTCGCCGACGCCCCCGACCCGACCTCGCCCCCTCTCAGGAAGTCGACCCGTGAACCCCTCCCGCCTCGCCCTCGCCGCCGCCGCCCTGCTCGCCACCACCGCCCTGGCCGCCTGCGGCTCGTCCGCCGACGGCGCCGGGAACTCCGCCGCCGACGGCAAGTCCGAGGTGGTCCTCCGGGTGCCCGACCCCGGCAACAACGGCTTCCTCGCCCTCGGCAAGAAGGACGGCTCGCTCGACCGGGCGCTGGGCGCCGTCCACGCCAAGGTGGCCTGGACCGGCAGCGCCGGTCCGTTCGCCCCCGCCGCCCAGGCGCTCTCCGCCGACCAGCTCGACGTCGCCCAGGGCTCGATCACCTCCGCCGTCGCCGCGCTCGCCCAGAAGCCCGGCTTCAAGCTGTTCGCCCAGACCGCCCCCGACGGCGTCGGCGAGGGGATCCTGGTGAAGAACGACTCGCCGATCAAGAGCGTCCAGGACCTCGTCGGCCGCAAGGTCGCCGTCAGCCAGGGCGGCACCAGCGAGTACCTGCTGCTGAAGGCGCTGGAGAAGAACGGCGTCCCGGCGGACAAGGTCGAGCGGGTCTACCTGCGGGCCGACCAGACCTCGGGCGTCTTCAACTCCGGCCAGGTCGACGCCTGGGCCACCTGGAACACCTTCTCCACCCCGTCGATCGCCAACTCCGGCTCCCACTTCCTGGTCAACGGCAAGGAGGTCGGCTCCGACAACTACGCCGTCTGGGCCGTCCGCAACGGCTTCGCCGACAAGCACCCCGAGGTGGTCAGGGCCTTCTACGACTACCTGCGCGAGAACGGGCTCAAGGAGAAGGCCGACCCGGCCGCCTACCTCAACGTCTTCACCGACTCCGGACCGACGGCCGTCACCCCCGCCGAGAAGGACGTCGCGATCGAGGTCTCCCGGCAGGGTTCGGCCGTCGGCGCCATCGGCGAGGCCGACATCACCCGGTTCGGCACCGTCGCCGCGTTCTTCGCGGACCAGAAGGTCACCAAGCAACTGGTCGACGTCAAGCCCTACCTGATCGACGTCGACAAGCTCGGGTCGGGTGCCAAGTGACCGTCACCACCGACCCGTTGAGCGGCCCCGCGGACGCCGGACCGAACGCCGCCGGACCGGACGCCGCCGACCGCGGCACCGCCGCCGGAGCTGGCACCGCCGCGCCGGACGCCGACCGCGGCACCGCCGCCGCCCGCGCGGCCGGCCTGGTCGAGCCCCGCACCCGCCTGCGGGCCCCGCGCCCCCGGGCGCTCGCCCTCGGCCTGCGCACCCTCGGCCCGCTGGCCCTGCTCGGCGGCTGGGCCCTCGCCTCCGCCACCGGCGCCCTCACCCAGGACGTGCTGGCCTCGCCCGCCCAGGTGGCCGAGGCGGTCGGCGAACTGTGGGGCAACGGCCAGCTCGCCGACGCCCTCACCGTCTCGCTCACCCGGGCCGGCCTCGGCCTGCTGATCGGCGCCACCGCCGGGCTGGTGCTCGGCGTCGTGACCGGCTTCTTCCGCCTCGGCGAGGAGCTGCTGGACTCCGCCGTCCAGGTGCTGCGCACCGTCCCCTTCCTCGCGCTCGTCCCGCTGTTCATGGTCTGGTTCGGCATCACCGAGACCGCCAAGGTCGCCCTCATCGGCGTCGCCACCAGCTTCCCGATGTACGTGTCGACCTCCGGCGGCGTGCGCAACACCGACCGCAAGCTCATCGAGGCCATGCGCAGCTTCGGCCTCGGCCGCTGGGCGATCGTGCGCACCGTCGTCCTGCCCGGCGCGCTGCCGGCGCTGCTGTCCGGACTGCGGCTGTCCATGACGCTCAGCGTGATCGCGCTGATCGCCGCCGAGGAGATCAACTCCACCGAGGGCATCGGCTACCTGATGGCCCAGGCCCAGAACTACTCCCGCACCGACGTCCTCGCCGTCTGCATCCTGGTCTACGGACTGCTGGGACTCACCGCCGACGGCATCGTGCGCCTCCTGGAGCGCTTCCTGATGCCCTGGCGCAAGGCCACCCAGGGAGCCACCCGATGAGCACCGCCACCGCCCCCGCGCCCGACACCGTTCCCGGCCCCGTTCCGGCCGTCCATCTGCGCGGCCTGCGCCGGGTGTTCGGCACCCGGGCCGTCCTCGACGGCGTCGACCTCGACATCGACCGCGGCGAGTTCGTCGCCCTGCTCGGCGCCAGCGGCACCGGGAAGACCACCCTGCTGCGGATCCTCGGCGCCCTGGACCGGGCCGACGCCGGCACCGTCCTGGTGCCGCCGGTGCGCACGGTGGTCTTCCAGGAGCCCCGGCTGGTTCCCTCCAAGCGGGTGCTCGCCAACGTCACCGTCGGCCTGCCGCGCGGCGCCGCCACCCGGGAGACCGGGCTCAAGGCGCTCGCCGAGGTCGGCCTCGACCGGCACGCCGACGCCTGGCCGGCCACCCTCTCCGGCGGCGAGGCGCAGCGTGCCGCGCTCGCCCGGGCGCTCGTCCGCGAGCCGCAACTGCTATTGCTCGACGAGCCGTTCGCCGCCCTGGACGCGCTGACCCGGCTGCGCATGCAGGACCTCGTGGGCGACCTCGTCCGCCGCCACCGGCCCGCCGTCCTGCTGGTCACCCACGACGTGGACGAGGCCGTGCGGCTCGCCGACCGGGTCGCGGTGCTCCGTGACGGCGCGCTGGTGCGCGACGAGCGCGTCGCCGTCGAGCGCCCCCGCGACCCGGCCGACCCGGCCTTCGCCGAGCTGCGCCGGCGCCTGCTCGCCGATCTCGGCGTCCACTGACCCACCCCGGACCTTCCCCACCCCCGCCCGCACCACAGGAGCTGATCCCCGTGACCATCACCCTCGGCGTCCACGCCAGCAACCCCTCGCTCTACTACCTCTCCCGGCTCGCCTACCTGGACGAGGAGCTGGCCCCGCTCGGGGAGAGCGGCGCGTTCCACCACTACCGCGACGGCACCCGCACCGGCGAACTGCTCGCCGACGGCACCATCGACTTCGGCGGCACCGGCTCCACCCCGCCGGTCACCGCCCAGGCCGCCGGGCACGACCTCGTCTACGCGGCGGTCTCCGCGCCCCGCCCCGACCACGGCGCGCTGCTGGTGCGCGCCGACGGCCCGGTGCACACCGTCGCCGACCTCAAGGGCGGCACCGTCGTCCTCGCCATCGGCTCCTGGCAGACCCACCTGCTCGCCAAGGCCCTGCACGCCGAGGGCCTCTCCTACGCCGAGGACGTCACCGCCGTCCGCCCGGCCGCCGGTGAGGACCAGGCGCGGCGGCTGCGCGAGGGCGAGATCGCCGGCTGGATCGCCCAGGGCGCCGAGCTGGCCGCCGCCCGCCGCGACGGCGGGTTCCGCGAGCTGGTCCGCACCGGTGACGTGATCACCGACCGCTCGGTGTTCTTCACCCGCCGGGGCTTCGCGGCCGAGCGCCCCGAGGTGGTCGCCGCGATCGCCGCCGCCCTGCGCCGCGCGGACGCCTGGGTGGCCGCGCACCTGCCCGAGGCCGCCGCGATCGCCGCCGAGGACCTCGGCGGCACTGCCGAGGACTGGCACACCGCACTGGCCGGGCTGCCGTGGCGGCTGGAGCCGGCGACGGCCGCGTTCGTCGCCGAGCAGCAGGAGGCGGCCGACATCTTCCACCGGGTCGGCTTCATCGACCGCGCGGTGACCGTCGCCGACGCCCACCTGCCCGCGCTGGAGGCCCCGGTGGCCGCCGCCGTCGCGCCCGCCGCCGCGCCCGGCACCGGCTCCGAGGCGGTCTGACCGATGGCCTCCGAGATCCTCTGGTACATCATCCCGCGCGAGGGCCACTACCCGTGGGAGCCGGCCGGCCGCCGCCCGGTCGACCTGCGCTACCTCCAGCAACTCGCCGGCAGCGTCGAGCGCCTGGGCTACACCGGCGCGCTGCTGGCGACCGACCTCTACGACGTGTGGGACCTCGGCAACGCCCTGGCCGCCGCCACCACCCCGGCGTTCAAGCCGCTGCTGGCCGTCCACCCCGGGCTGGTCTCGCCCACCCTGCTGGCGAAGATGGCGCTCAGCTTCGACCACCTGCACGGCGGACGGCTGCGCTTCAACGTGGTCAACGGCTCCACCGAACAGCTGCGCGAGTACGGCCTGCACGTCGAGCACGACGACCGCTACCGGCTCAGCGCCGAGTACTGGTCGATCGTCAAGCGCCTCACCGCCGGTGAGGTCTTCGACCACAAGGGCGAGTTCTACGACCTGCGCAACGCCGGGGCGAGCCTGCGCGAACTCCCCCCGGTCCAGCCGGGCGGCATCCCGCTGTGGTTCGGCGGCAGTTCACCGGCCGGCATCGAGATGGCCGCCGAGCACGTCGACGTCTACCTAACCTGGGGCGAGCCGCCGCAGCAGCTGAAGGAGAAGCTCGACCTGGTCCGCGCGCGGGCCGCCGCGCACGGCCGCAGCCTGCGGATCGGGCTGCGGCTGCACCTGATCGTCCGAGACACCGAGGACGAGGCCTGGGCCGCCGCCGACCGGCTGCTCGACGTCACCAGCGAGGCCACCTACGCCCGTCAGCTCGGCGGGGTGCGCGGCGAGGACGGGGTCGGCTGGCAGCGGCAGTTCCGCCAGCACGGCGGCAAGGTGCCCGCGCGGGCACGGGAGCTGGAGGTGCACCCCAACCTCTGGCCCGGGATGAGCCTGTTCCGCCCCGGCCCCGGCACCGCCGTGGTCGGCTCGACCGCCCAGGTGATCGAACGGCTCCAGGAGTTCGAGTCGCTCGGCGTGGACACCTTCATCCTCTCCGGCAACCCGCTGCTGGAGGAGGCCCACCGGGTCGCCGAGACGGTGCTACCCGCGCTGGGCGTCCAGCGGCGGTAGGGCGCCCGGCAGGACTCCCGTCAGGACGCCCGGGGGCGGGAACCCGGGCTGGGCCCCGGGCAGGACGGGGAACGGCAGCGGCGAGGTCAGCGCCAGCTGCCGGGCGAACCGGGCGACGGCCCGGAGGAGGTACGTCCGCACGGCGGGCTCCCGAGGTCTCGAAGGACGCGTACGGACGGTCCAACGAGCGCGGTGCCCGGCCGGTCACGCCCCGACCGGCCGGGCACCGCCGCATGCCCGGCGGCTCACCGGACCGGCGGCTCGCCGGCTCGCCGCGTCACCGGCTCAGCGGCTCAGGGTGTCGATCTCGGCCAGCTCCTCGGCGCTCAGCGGACCGCCCGCCAGCGCGTCGAGGTTCTGGTCCAGCTGCGCCACGCTGCTCGCCCCGATGATCACCGACACCACCCGGGGGTCCCGCAGCACCCAGCTCAGCGCCAGCTGCGCCAGGCTCTGCCCGCGCCGCTCCGCCACCTTGTCCAGCGCCCGCAGCTGCTCCAGCTTCGCCTCGGTGAGCGCCTCCTCGCGCAGGAACTTGCCGATCGACATCCGCGACCCGGCCGGCACCTGCCCCGACAGGTAGCGGTCGGTCAGCAGGCCCTGCGCCAGCGGGGAGTAGGCGATCAGGCTGGTCTGCGTCTCGGCGACCGCGTCCAGCACGCCCTCGTCCTCGACGTAGCGGTTGAGGACGGAGTACGCACACTGGTTCATCAGGACCGGCGTGCCCAGCTCGCGCAGGATCGCCACCGCCTCCCGGTGCTGCTCCGCCGGGTAGTTGGAGATGCCCGCGTACAGCGCCTTGCCCGCCCGGACCGCCGCGTCCAGGGCGCCCATGGTCTCGTCGAGCGGGGTCTGCGGGTCGTAGCGGTGCGAGTAGAAGACGTCCACGTAGTCGAGGCCCATCCGGCCCAGCGACTGGTCCAGGCTGGCCGTCAGGTACTTGCGGCTGCCGCCCTCGCCGTACGGGCCGGGCCACATGTCGTAGCCGGCCTTGGAGGCGATGAACAGCTCGTCCCGGTACGGGCGGAAGTCCTGCGCGAAGAGGTGGCCGAAGTTGCGCTCCGCGCTGCCGTACGGCGGGCCGTAGTTGTTGGCCAGGTCGAAGTGGGTGACACCCCGGTCGAAGGCGCGGCGCAGCACCGCCCGCTGGACGTCGAGCGGCTGGGCGTCACCGAAGTTGTGCCACAGGCCCAGCGAGACGGCGGGGAGCAGCACGCCACTGCGCCCGGCCCGGCGGTAGGTCATCGAGGCATAGCGGTCATCCGCGGCGAGGTAGGTCATGGCGACCATCCTGCCAGCCCGCGGCCCTCCGGGGGTGATCCGTGCCACGGTCCGCCGAGGAGTGCCGCACGGCGCGGGAGGGGACGACGACCACACAGGGCCGTGGACCGCCGGGGGGCGGCCCACGGCCTCACGGCTTCCCCGGGGCGCCGTGGTGACCGGTCGCGGTGACCGGCCGCGGCCGGTCACCGCAGGCTCTGTACCTACTGGTATGTACATTTTCTGTACCCCTGGGTACAGTGACCGGCATGGCAACCCAGGACCGCCTCATCGAGAGCACCCAGGAACTCCTCTGGGAGCGCGGCTACGTCGGCACCAGCCCCAAGGCCATCCAGCAGCGCGCCGGCGTCGGCCAGGGCAGCATGTACCACCACTTCGACGGGAAGCCGGACCTCGCGGCCGCCGCACTGCGCCGCAGCGCCGAGCAGATGCGTGCCGTCGCCGAGGCCGACCTCGCCGGCCCCGGCAGCGCCCACGACCGGGTGGCCGCCTACCTGCGGCGCGAGCGCGACGCCCTGCGCGGCTGCCGGATCGGCCGGATGGCGCAGGACCCGGAGGTGGTCGCCGACCCCCGGCTGCGCGCGCCCGTGGAGGAGACCTTCGACTGGCTGCGCGGCCGGATCGCCGAGGTGATCGCCGACGGCCAGCGGGCCGGTGACCTGCGCCCGGACGCCGATCCCGCCGACCTCGCCGCCGCCGTGGTCGCGGTCGTGCAGGGCGGCTACGTGCTCGCCCGGGCCGCGGACAGCGCCGAGCCCTTCGAGCGGGCCGTGCGCGGCGCGCTCGCCCTGCTCGCCGCCCACCGCCCCGGCCGGGCCGCCGGTCCGTCCTCCTGAGGGAGCCCGCCGTGCACGCCATGCAGTACGAGATCACCCTCCCCGCCGACTACGACATGGGGATCGTCCATCGGAGGATCGCCGGGCGGGGCCACCTGCTCGACGCCCACCCCGGTCTCGGCCTCAAGTCCTACCTCGTCCGCGAGCGCGGGCTCGACGGCTCGCCCGTCAACCAGTACGCGCCGTTCTACCTGTGGCGCACCACCGAGGGCATGAACGCCTTCCTCTGGGGCCCCGGCTTCCGCGCCCTGGCCGCCGACTTCGGCCGCCCCGCCGTGCGGCACTGGCTCGGCGCGGGACTGCGCCGCGGGCCGGCCGCCGACGGCCCCGCCGCGTCCGCGCCCGCCACCGCCACCCGGCAGGCCGAGCGCCTCCCGGAGGGCGCCGACCCCGCCGAGGCCGTCGAGGCCGCCCTCGCCGCGCTGCCGGACCACCCCGGGCTGCACACCGCGGCCGTCGCCGTCGACCCGGCCCGCTGGGAGCTGCTGCGCTTCGCCCTGTGGCACGCCGCCGCCCCGGACACCGTGCCCGGCACCCGCTACCGCGTGCACCACCTCTCCAGCCCCGAGCTCGACCGGCTGCCCGTCGGCCGCCACTGGTGAAAGGACCGCCCCGCCCGATGCACCCCGCCCCCGCCGCCGCCGATCCGACCGCCGCCGATCCGATCGCCGACGAAGATCCGACCGCCGACGGCCTCGGACCCGCCCCGTTCGACCGGGCCGCCGGCTACGCCCTGCTCGCCGAGATCGCCGGGCCGAGGACCGGGGCGGAGACCCTCGGCCCGCTCGACGACCTCGCCCCCGGCTTCCCCGACTGGATCGTCACCGCGCTCTTCGGCGGCACCTACCAGCGGCCCGGGCTGGCCCTGCGTGACCGCCAGGTGGCCAACCTCGCCGCGCTCACCGCGCTCGGCGGCGTGGAGCCGCAGCTCGCCGACCACGTCCGCATCGGCCTGCGGATCGGCCTGACCAGGGAGGAGATCACCGAGGTCCTGGTGCACCTCGCGCCCTACGTCGGCGTCCCCAAGGCCCTGGCCGGGCTGCGGGTCGCCGCCGCGACCTTCGCCGCGACGGCGTGAACACCGCCGCGGCCGCCGTCCGCACCGTCCTCGGCGACCTCGACCCCGCGGAACTCGGGGTCTGCGACGCCCATGACCACCTCTTCCTGCGCAGTCCCGTGCTGCCCGGCGAGGAGCTCGACGACCCCGCCGCCGCCGAGCAGGTGCTGCGCGCCTTCGCGGCGGCCGGCGGCCGGGCGTTCGTCCAGTGGACGCCCGCCGGGATGGGGCGTCGGGCCGGCGCGCTGCCGGAGCTGTCCCGGGCGACCGGGGTCCACCTGGTCGCCGCCACCGGACTCCACCAGGCCGTCCACTACGACCCGGCCGACCTCGAACGGCGCTACGCCGGGCTCGCCGGGTTCTTCACCGCCGAGCTCACCACCGGCCTGCACGGCGCGCCCGCGGGCGTCCGCGCCGGACTGATCAAGGTGGCCGGCGACTTCCACGGGCTGGGCGCCCACACCCGCCGGGTGATGGCGGCCGCCGCCGAGGCGCATCACGCCACCGGTGCGCCGATCGCCGTCCACCACGAACTCGGCACCGCCGCGACGGACGTCCTCGACCTGCTCTGCGACCGTCACGGCGTGCCGCCCGGCCGGGTGATCCTCGGCCACCTCAACCGGCACCCTGATCTCCGGCTGCACCGCCGGCTCGCCGCCACCGGCGCCTTCCTGGCGCTGGACGGCCCCTCCCGCGCGCACCACGCGACCGACCACCACCTCTTCGACACGGTCGCGGCCGTCGTCGAGGCCGGTCACGCGGACCGCCTGCTGCTCGGCGGCGACACCACCACCCGCGGCGCCCGGCACGCCCCGGGCCCCGCCCACCTGCTCACCGCCCTCGCCCCCCGCCTGGCCCGTGAGTTCGGGCCCGGGCTCCCGCACCGCCTCCTCGCCGCCAACCCCGCCCGGGCCTTCGCGGCGCCGTGGCGGGCACCGGCCCCCGGCGGGGCGCCGGCCGGCAGCTGACGGGCGGGCGCCGCCGGCTGCCGGGCGCCGGCCTCACATGTGGGTGCCGCCGTCGATCCGCAGCTCGGTCCCGGTGACGAACGCGCCGTCGTCCGAGGCGAGCATGGCGATCACGCCGGCCACGGTCTCCGGCCCGGCGAAGCCCTGCCCGATCGCGGGGGAGAGCTTGGCGAGGAGGCTGAGGTCCGCGTCGGCCGGCAGGCCCGGGTCGTGGGTCATGCCGCTGTCGATGCTGCCCGGCGCGACGCAGACCGCGCGCAGCCCCTGCCGGGCGTACTCGGCGGCGATCGCGTGGGTGAAGGACTGGATGCCGCCCTTGGTCGCGGCGTAGGCGGCCATGTAGGGGTGGGCGAAGGCCGCCGAGGTGGAGCTGAAGTTCACCACCACGCCCCTGCCGCCCGCGAGCAGCGCGGGCAGCGCCTCGCGGGTCATCAGGAAGGTGCCGGTCAGGTTGACCGCGAGCACCGTGTTCCAGAACTCCAGGCTGGTCTCGTGGGTGTGCGCGGACCGCAGGATGCCGGCCGCGTTGACCAGCACGTCCAGGCCGCCGAGCGAGGCCACGGCCCCGGCGACGCCCGCCCGGACGGCGGCCTCGTCCGACACGTCCAGCACCGCCGTGGTGAGGCGGCCGTCGGTGCCGTCGGCGGCGGCGCGCTCCAGCGTGCCCCTCAGGCCGTTCCCGTCGACGTCGGCCGCGACGACCCGCCCGCCCTCGGCGAGGATCCGGTGCACGGTGGCCCGGCCGATGCCCGAGCCGCCGCCGGTGATCAGGACGTTCCGTCCGCTGAAGCGCTCCATGGTGGTTCTCCGTTCGTTCGTTCCGGTCGTTCGTCCGCGGCCCGCCCCTGGCTGGCACGTTACGCCTATGTGGCACGTTGTGCCAAAAAGTCTCGACGTGCCGCCTCGCGTACCCTGGCCCCGTGACCGGACGCCCCTCCCTGACCCAGCGCCGCCGCGAGAGCACCCGGCTGGAGATCGCCCGGGCGGCGGCCGGCCTGTTCGCCGCGCGCGGGGCCGAGGCCACCACCGCCGAGGAGATCGCCGATGCCGCCGGCATCTCGCTGCGCACCTTCTACCGCTACTTCTCGGAGAAGGAGGACGCCGTCGCCCCGCTGCTCGCGGCCGGCGGCGACCGCTGGGTGCGGCTGTTCACCGAGAGCGCGTCCGGCCTGCCGCTCCGCGAGGCGCTGGAGCGCTCGGCGGCCGAGTCGCTGAGCCCGGCCGACGCGCAGGCCGGTGAGGCCATGCGCTGGACCCGGGAGCTGCTGCGCGACCCCCGCCTCGCCACGGTCTGGCAGCGGGTGCACGCCGACTCCGAGGAGCGGCTGCGGGCCGCCATCGCCGACCGCTGCCCGCCGGGGACCGACGCCCTGGAGATCCGCCTCGCCGCGGCCGCCGCCACCACCGCCATCCGGGTCGCCCTGGAGGAGTGGGCGGCGTCCGGTGCCCCGCCCGCCGGCCCCGGCTCGCCCCGCGAACTCGGGGCCCGCTGCGTGCGCGAACTCACCGCGGGCCTCGGCCTCTGGAACCGCGTCGACTGACCGCGCCCGCGTCACACCCCCCCCGCGCGGCGCCCTCCTCCTCCAGGCCGAGGGCATCACCGCTGGTCGGCGGGGGCGGTCCGGTCCGCGCGGGCGCTAGGCTGAGTGGTCGCGCCCGGGACGAGCGCCTCGTTGCGGACGGGGGAACCGGGGCGGCCCTCCCGGGTGTCCTTCCCCCGGGGGCGGGGGAGTACGAGGCGTGGGAGCGAACACGACATGGGTCTGACGAGCCACAAGGTGCTGGCATTGACCGTCCTGATCGCCCTCGCGGCGATGGCCGGAACGGTCTGGCTGTGGCCGAGACTGTCGAAGCGCAGCTGGCAGGCCGTGCTCGGCCGGATCGGCGCCCTGCTCGCGACCCAGCTGACGGTGCTCGCCGCGCTCGGCCTGGTGGCCAACAACTACTTCGCGTTCTACAGCAGTTGGGACGACCTGCTGGGCACCGGCGACAACGGCCCGGTGGTCATCCAGAACAAGGTGGACGCCTCCGGCCGGCTGCGCGTCGAGACCATCGGCCACGCCGAGGTCCAGGGCGGCGGGGCGCTCGGCCGCGACCCCGGCAAGTCCGGCGAGATCCGCGAGGTCCGCATCGACGGCGCCACCACCCGGCTCTCCACCGAGGGGTACGTCTACCTGCCGCCGCAGTACTTCCAGCCGGAGTACGAGCAGAAGCAGTTCCCGGTGCTGATCGTCAGCACCGGTTTCCCGGGCATCGCCAAGAACCTGGTCACTCGGCTCAACTACCCGGGCGCGGCGCTCAAGCTGCTCCAGGAGGGCCGGATGCAGCCGACCGTGATGGTGCTGGTGCGCCCCTCGCCGGCGCTGCCGCAGGACACCGAGTGCGAGGACGTCCCGGGCGGCGCGCAGTCCGAGACCTACTTCGTCAAGGACGTGCCCTCGGCGCTCCAGGCGACCTACCGGGTGTCGTCCGATCCCCAGGCCTGGGCGTTCATGGGCAACTCGACCGGTGGCTACTGCGCCCTCAAGCTGGCGATGCGCCATCCGGAGGTCTTCCCGACCGCCGTCTCGCTCTCCGGCTACTACCAGGCCGCCGAGGACCCGACCACCGGCGACCTCTTCAAGGGCAGCGCCCAGCGGCGCAACGAGGCCGACCTGATGTGGCGGCTGAAGAACCTCCCGCAGCCGAAGGTCGCGGTGCTGCTGGCCGGCACCAAGCAGGGCGACGGCGACTACCGGCGCGAGACCGAGGCGTTCGTGGCCGCCGCGCACAGCCCGATGAAGGTCTCCTACAGCATGCTGGAGACCGGCGGCCACAACTTCGAGACCTGGAGCCGGCTGCTGCCGTCCTCGCTGGAGTGGATCTCCCAGCACCTGGTCGTTCCGGCCGCCGGCCGGCCGGCCTGACCGGGCCGGGAGCGGCTCCGCGGCCGCGGCGTCAGGCCACCTGCTCCAGGGTACCGGTGTGCAGCTCGCCGACCCGGCCGCCCTCGCCCTCGTACGTCCAGAACGCCCGGACCGTCATCCGGGCCAGGTCCATGACGTGGCTGACGGTGATGCCGCTCACCTCCGTCCAGCTCACGAAGTACACCTGCGGGCCGACCTCGGCGACGTGCAGGGTGACGTCCTCCCACTGGCCCGCCGACTCGCCGAGGCCCTCCCAGCGCAGCCGCTTGCCGTCGGCCGAGTAGGCGTTGCGGAAGGCCGCGCCGTTGTCGACCCGGAACAGGTAGGTGCGGCCGGCGAAGGCGGGCAGGGGCGCGGTCATGGCGGGGCGGGTCTCCTTGTCGGGCGTCGCGGACGGAGCTCCAACCTATCCGACCGCCCCGCCCACCCGGCGCACCTTCCCCCCGGTTCCGCCACACCGGCCGGTCCGCCGCCCCGGCGGGCCGCCGCGAGGGCCCGTCGACCGCGGCCACCCTTCGCCGGGCGGCCGCCGTCGCCGCAGGTCAGACGGCCGGGCGCGGACCGGTCGGCTCGACGACCGGGATCTCGAAGGGCTGCTTGTTGTTCTCCTCGTTGCAGTCGTCGGGGCTGCGCACCGCCACCCAGCCACCGGTCAGGGTGCCGGGGGCCGGGACGGTGGCGGCCAGCCGGACCGGGATGAGCGCCGTCGCGCTGCGGTACGGCGCCAGGCCGGCCGGGAAGGTGCAGCGCACCCGGTGGCCCTCCTGGAAGGCGTAGCAGTTGTCCGGGACGTACGGGCCCTCGGCGGTGACGCCCTCGGGGAGGGTGACCACGACGGTGAACGGCGAGGCCGTGGCGTCCGGGCCGAGGTTGCCGACGAAGGCGTGCACGGTGGTCGTGCCGCCGGGCGTGGCGGCGTCCGGGTCGATCCCGATCGCGACGAGGTCGGAGTCCGACGGCTGGACGGCCGAGGCCGGATCGGCGGCCGCAGCCGCGCCGGCCGCGCCGCCCGGACCCGCCGAGGCCGGACCCGCCGAGGCCGTGCCCGCAGAAGACGGCCCCGCAGAAGCCGGACCGTCCGTCGTGCCCGCCTCCGCAGCCGCCTCCTCGCCGGTCTCCCCGGCCGGATCGGCCGCCGGCTCCGCCGCAGGGGCGCTCGCCCCAGGCGCGAGCGCCTTGTCCTCCGGCGCGCAGGTGTCCGCCCACGCCTGCCCGGCGGCCAGTGCCACCACCGCGCACCCCACTGCCATCGATCTGCCGAGGAGACCTCGAACGGATCCGCTGCGGGCCATCCCGCTCACCCTGCCCTCCGTGTCCGGCGCCCCGCGCCGTCGCGGGCCGCGTCCGCTCCAGCGTCACCGACGGGTCCGCCGGGGCCGGGGCAACCCCGGGGCAACCCGCCCTCGGGTGGCTCGAACGGGCGAACGCCCGTCGCGCAGCCGGCCGCCCTTGGCGCCGGGACCGCGGCCGGGCGGGGAGCCGGGCCGTCAGGGAGCCAGGACCTGCCCGAGCCGGGCGGCGATCCCCTGCATCACCGGCACCAGGGACGCCGCGCCGGCCCGCTCCTCCAGCGCCCGGATCCGGGCCTCCGGGCCGGAGACCGAGAGCGCCGCCGGGGTCGGCGAGCCGGGGACGGCGAGCGCGATGCAGCGCACCCCGATCTCCTGCTCCTGGTCGTCCACCACGTAGCCGTGCTCGCGCGCCCCGGCCAGCCGCCGCATCAGCTCCTGCGGATCGGTCACCGTGTGCGGGGTGAGTGCGGGCAGCGGTCCGGGGCCGAGGACGGCGCGGGCCTCCTCCGCCGGCAGCTGTGCCAGCAGCGCCTTCCCGACGCCGGTGCAGTGCGGCTGCACCCGGCGGCCGACCTCGGTGAACGTCCGCATCGAGCGCCGGGACTGCACCTGGCCGACGTACACCACCTCGCCGCCCTCCAGCACCGCCAGGTTGGCGGTCTCGCCGGTGGCCTCCATCAGCTCCGCCAGGTAGGGGCGGGCCCAGTTGCCGAGCAGCCGGCCGGCGGTCTCGCCGAGCCGGATCAGCCGGGGGCCGAGGGTGTAGCGCCGGGTGGCGTCCTGGCGGACGTAGCCCTGCTGGACGAGGGTGCGGACCAGGCGGTGGATGGTCGGCATGGGCAGGCCCGAGGAGGTGGACAGCTCGCTGAGCGTCGCCACGCCGCCCGCGTCGGCGAGCGCCTCCAGCAGCTGGAAGGCCCGCTCGACGGACTGGACCCCGCCGCTCGCGCGCTCGGTCGTCGTTCGCTCCGTCCTCGGTCCCCCGGTCGCCGTTCCCCCGGTCGTCGTTCCCTCGGTCGTCGTTCCCTCGGTCGTTCGCTCCGTGCCGTCGGAGGAGGTCGGGGCCACCGGCGTTCCCTTCCCGTCGGAATTCTGCATCGTGGAAACAAGGATCCACCCTACAGAATCGCGTCCTTCTCCCGGGGCTGTGCGGGTCAGGGCTTCGACGCCGCCGCCGGGCTCAGGACCGGTCGCGGGCCAGCGCGTCGCCCAGCCCGCTGCGCCGGTAGAGCACCCGGCGGCCGTGCCGGGTGCGCTCCAGCAGCCCGGCCGCCGCCAGCGCGCCCAGGTGCCGGCTGACCGCGCCCGGCGTCACGCCCAGCCGGTGGGCGAGTTCCGTGGTGGCGGCCGGGGCCGCCAGCAGCATCAGCAGCCGCGCCCGGGCCGGGCCGATCAGCCCCACCAGCCCGGCGGGTGCGCCGGCCGCGCCGGCCGCGCCGGCCGCGTCCGCCGCTCCCGGCGCACCGGCGGACCCCGGCAGGCCCTCCGCCATGGTGGCCCGGCCGCGCGCCGGATAGGTGATCAGCGGCGGGCCGTCCTGGGTGATGTCGGTCTGCGCGCCGCGCCCGCCCAGCGTCGGGATCAGCACCAGCCCCCGCCCGGCCACGTCCACCACCGAGGTGCCCAGCGCCACGACCACCGGAGTGCTGTCGACCAGCCGCAGCACTCCGTCCCGCCAGGAGATCCGGCCGTCCAGGTCCGCGAACAGCCCCTCCGCGCCGCGCTCGGAGAGCAGCCGGGCCCGGTACGCGAGGTCCGCCTCCAGCACCGACCGTGCCCTCGGCCACCACGCGGGGGCCAGGCACCGCGCCCAGTACGCCGCCAGCGCCTCCGCCGCCCGGGCGGTCAGCGCGGCCAGCGCCGCCGGGTCGTCGACCGCCGCCGCCAGCACCGGCGGCAGCGGGCACCCGCCGCCCGGGTAGGCGGCCAGCAGATCCGCCCGCACCACCTCCGCGGGGGTGCGGGCCATCCGGGCGAGCTCGTCCTCGAAGGCCGGCCGGGGCACCGCCGGACGGGGCGTCAGGAAGTCCGGCACGAAGCCGTTCGGCGCGGTCAGCACGTCCAGCAGTTCGGTGTCCAGGGCGGCGTAGCGGTCCCGCCAGCCGGCGATCCACGGCTGCTGCTCCGGGTAGTACGACGGCCGGCGGCGGGCGCGCAGGCCCAACACCGCCTCCTGCAGCGGGGAGTAGGCGAACCAGGTGGCGGCGAGGTCCTCGACGCCGAGACGGAACTCGAACATTGACCGTAACGGTAAAAGAATTCCGCCCGCCCGGGAACCCCGCTGTGCTTCTGCCATGACCTCCTCCGCCCCGGCGGGGGCGCGCCCGCGTGCCCTCGGCCGCCGCCTGCTGCCCGCCGGTCCACTGCTGCGCGGACTCGTGCTGATGACCCTGGTGAACGCCGTCGGCGACGGGCTGTTCGTCACCGTGAACGTGCTGTTCTTCACCCGCTCGCTCGGCCTGACACCGGGTTCGGTGGCGCTCGGCCTCACCGTCGCCGGGGTGTGCGGGGTGTTCGCCGGGGTGCCGATGGGGCGGCTCGCCGACCGGACCGGGAGCAGGCGGCTGCTGCTGGTGCTCGGCCCGCTGGAGGCGGCGGCGGTGCTCGGCTACGCCTTCGTGCGCTCCTTCGCCGCCTTCGTGGTGCTGGCCTGCGTGGCCACGGTGCTGTCGCGCGGGGCGGCGGCGGTGCGCAGCGCGCTGATCGCGCGGGCGCTGCCGGCCGAGGGGCAGGTGCGGTCGCGGGCGCTGCTGCGCTCGGTGGCGAACGCGGGCCTGGTGGTCGGCTCGGGCGGCGCGGCGCTCGCCCTGCAGGCGGACTCCTACGCCGGGTACGTGACGGTGCTGGCGCTGGACGCGGCGAGCTTCCTGGGGGTGACCGCGCTGCTGGCGGGGCTGCCGGTTCCCGCGGCGCCCGCCCCCGGGGAGCCGGTGCGCGGCGGTGCGGCGGGCGGGCGCCGGACGGCGCTGGGGGACCGCCGCTATCTGCTGGTCACCGCGCTGCACGCCGTTCTGGAGCTGCAACTCGCCGTGCTGACCGTCGGATTGCCGCTGTGGATCGTGCTCGGGACACGGGCCCCGGCCGCGCTGGTCGCGGCGGTGAACGTGGTCAACTGCCTGCTGGTGGTGCTGTTCCAGGTGCGGGCGAGCCGGGGGGTGACGGACGTCCGGTCGGCGGCCCGGGCCTGTGCGGTCGGGGCGCTGCTGCTGGCGGCCGGCTGCGCGGGCTACGCGGCGGCGCAGTACGGCCCGGCCTGGGCGGCCGGTGCGGCGCTGCTGGCCGCTGCGCTGGTGCACACGCTGGGTGAGCTGCTGACCTCCGCGGGCGGCTGGACGCTCAGTCTGGACCTGGCGGACCCGCGGGCGCACGGTGAGTACCAGGGGGTGTTCCTGAGCGGGCAGGCGGCCGCGCATGTGATCGGGCCGCTGGTGGTCACGCTGACGGCGGTGGACCACGGGGCGGCCGGCTGGCTGGTGCTGGCGGGGCTGTTCGCACTGGCCGGGCCCGCGCTGCTGCCGGCCGTGCGAGGGGCGGCGGTCGCGCCCGCGCCGGCGGCCCCGTGAGCCGGACCGGTGCCGGCGCCCCACGGGGGTGGGAGCCGGCGCCGGTCTTCCGCTGTCACCCGCTGGCGCCGTCACCCGGCGCGGTCCGCCAGCTCCTTGGCGGCCAGGGCGCAGGAGCGCGCGATCCGCTCCTCGTCCGCCGTGGTCAGCCGGCCGTCCTCGACGACGGTGTTGCCGTTGACGAGGAGGGCGGCCAGCGGCGGCAGCGCGCCGAGGACGAGCGCGGCCACCGGGTCGGCGACCGAGGAGTGCATCAGGCCGTCGACCTTCCACAGCGCGAGGTCGGCGAGCTTGCCGGCCTCGATCGAGCCGATCTCGTCCTGGCGCCCGAGCACCCGGGCGCCGCCCATGGTGCCCAGCCGCAGCGCCTGGCGGGTGGTGAGCGCCTTCGGGCCGCCGTGCAGGCGGTTGACCAGCAGGGCGTTGCGCAGTTCGGTGCCGAGTTCGCCGGACTCGTTGGAGGCGGTGCCGTCGACGCCGAGGCCGACCGGGACGCCGGCCGCCAGCATGTCGGGCACCCGCGCCGTCCCGGCGGCCAGGCGGGCGTTGGAGGACGGGCAGTGCGCGACGCCGGTGCCCGTCGCGGCGAACTTGGCGATGTCGGAGTCGTCCAGGTGGACGCAGTGCGCCATCCAGACGTCCTCGCCGAGCCAGCCGACCGACTCGAAGTAGTCGGTGGGGCCCATGCCGAACTGCTTCCGGCAGTACGCCGCCTCCTCGGCCGTCTCGGAGCCGTGGGTGTGCAGCCGCACGCCCTTGCGGCGGGCGAGCTCGGCGGACTCGCGCATCAGCCGGGTGGAGACCGAGAACGGCGAGCAGGGCGCCAGGGCGATCCGCAGCATGGAGCCGGGGGAGGGGTCGTGGTGGCGGTCGACGGCCTCCTCGGAGGCGGCCAGGATGGCGTCGGGCTCCTCGACGGCGTGGTCCGGGGGCAGGCCGCCGTCGCTCCTGCCCCGGTCCATGGAGCCGCGCGAGGCGGTGAACCGCAGACCGAGTTCGCGCACCGCCTCGATCTCGGCGCCGAGGAGGTCGCCGCCGCCGCGGGGGAAGACGTAGTGGTGGTCGGCGGCGGTGGTGCAGCCGGACCTGAGCAGCGCGGCGGCGGAGCCCAGGGCGGCGGTGTGCACCAGCCGGTCGTCGATCCGGGCCCAGGAGGGGTAGAGGGCGACCAGCCAGTCGAAGAGGACGTCGTCCTGGGCGAGGCCGCGGGTGATCCACTGGTAGAAGTGGTGGTGGGTGTTGACCAGGCCGGGGGTGAGCAGGTGGCCCTCGGCGTCGATCCGGCGGGCCGCGCCGTCCGGCCGGGTGGGGGCGGGGCCGTCGCCGACCGCCTCGATCCGGTTGCCGAGGACGACCACGTGGCCGCGGGCGTACTCGGTGCCGTGGGCGTCGACGGTGGCGATCGCCGCGTTCTCGATGACGGTCCGCCGGTCGGCGGGCGGGGGCTGGACTGCCATGGGGTGGCTCCAAGTGGTCAGGTGACCGGGATGACCGGGACGACGCCCTCGCGGTGCACGGTGCCCTCGATGAGGCCGTACATCCGGTCGGCGGCGTAGTAGACCTCGTCGTCGTTGTGCAGGCCGAACGGCTCCAGGTCGACCAGGAAGTGGTGCTTGTTGGGGAGTTCGAGGCGGATCTCGTCGACCTCGGCGCTGTGGTCGAGGACGTGGGTGCCCATCGCGTGCAGGGTCTGCTGCAGCGAGTGGGAGTAGGTGCCGGCGAAGGCCTCCAGCAGCTGCCGCTTCACCCGGGCGTAGCAGTGGTCCCAGTGCGGCGCGCTGTCGTCGTCGCGGCCGGTGTGGCCGTACCTCCAGCGGGCGGTGACCTGGGTGGCGAGGATCCGGTCGCGGGCCTCCTGGAGGGTGGTGTAGCGGTCCTTGAGGTAGCCCCGGAACTCCGAGCCGGTGGAGTTCAGCACGACCAGGTCCCTGAGGCCGGAGATCACCCGGACGGACGCGCCGTCGTAGCCGATCTCGGCGGTGCGGGTCTCCTGGCCGCTGCGGACGAAGGAGTGGCCGGTCCCCTCCCCTCCGTCGGCCGCGGGGATCCGCTCCCAGGCGTACTCCTCGATCCGGACCCGGGCCCGGTGGACGACGCCGCGCTCGGTGTCGTCCACGAAGTGCCGGGCCAGCAGGATGCCGAAGTCCTCGGCGGAGTCGATGCCGTACTGCTTGGCGAAGGCGAAGACGGTGTTCTTGACGGTGTCGGTGGGCAGGCAGTCGGCGTTGGACCCGTGGAGGTGGACGTCCTCGAACGCTCCGGAGAGGGAGACCGAGACGTTCAGGTCCTTGATCTCGTGGCGGGCGCTGCCCCGGCGGACGTGCACGATGCGGTTCTCCGCCTTGCCGTACTGGTTCTGGCCGAGCACGTGGGCCATGAGGGGTCCCCTGTCAGTGGGTGGGCCTAGCTTCCGCGGTAGACCGAGTAGCCGAACGGGTTCAGCAGCAGCGGCACGTGGTAGTGGTGCTGCCCGGGCGCCACGGTGAGGACGACCGAGACCTCCGGGAAGAACGGCGGGTCGCCGCCGGCCGTCCGCGCGAGGTGGGCGGCGGTGTCGAAGACCAGCCGGACGACCGAGCCGGCCGCCACGGCCGGGAGGTCCCGGGCCCGGCCGTCGGAGTCGGTGGCGGTGGTGCCGAGCACCTGCCAGCCGTCCGCGGTGCGCAGCGCCAGCTCCACCGGGACGCCCTCGGCGGGGCGGCCGAGGCTGGTGTCGAGCACATGGGTGGAGATGCCGGTCATGGGGGTGGCCTCACGGGTGGGGGGCGACGGGCCGTCAGGGGCCGTCGAGCAGGCGGGCGATGCGGAGGTCATTGATCTTCCGTAGCTCTCCTCGGGCGATCTCCGTCTCGGTGGCGGGGTCATGGGCGTGGCGCTCGCGCAGCGCGGCGAGCACGGTGGCCGCGGTGCGGCCGGTCGCGCAGATCAGGAACACATGGCCGAACTTGGCCTCGTAGGCGGCGTTCGCCCGGTCCAGCTCGTCGAGCAGGGCCCGGTCGGCCCCGCGGATCCGGGACTGTTCGCGTTCGGCGGTGGCGTCGCCCGCCCCGGGTGCGCCGATCCGGGCGTGGCCGGCCATCGCCTCGCGCAGGTCGGCGGCGGAGAGTGCGGCCGTCGCCTCGGCGGCGGCGTCCAGCAGGGCCCGGCGGTCCCGCCACGGGCGGGTCGCGGCGACGGCCTCGGCCCAGGCGGGGCTGGCGCACACGTCCAGGAGGGTCGCCCTCAGCCCGGCGGCGTCCGCGGCCGCCAGGGCGTGCAGGACGTCCGGGTCATGAGGGCGGTCGGTCACGCGTGGACCTCCTGGGGACTGGTGCCACCACCCGCACAAGGTAGGTCGGCCCGGTCGGGTCGGCAACACGTCGGTGAACCTTTGGTGCCGACGTCCCCGGCGGGCCCGCTCGCCGGGCGGATTCTGTGCGATGAGACAAGTGTGCCCCGGTTCGGGCCCCGATCCGGTTCGACTTCGAACCGCCCTTGAGGCGGTCGTCCCCGGTGGAGCGGGGCGCCGCCCGGCGCCGCCCCGCTCCGGGGCGGCGCCCTCGGGCCTCGCCTCGTCCGGTCCGAGGGGGCCCGGTCACGGGCTCCACCGTCCGTCGCACCCGCTCACGTCGGGGTCCGTCGTCGGCCCCCGCCCGCCGGACGCCGCCCGGCCCGCCGTCCGAGCGGTCGACGGGCGTCCGAAGGCGGGCTCCAGCGCTCACGGACCGGGGCGGTACGGCGCTTCCCCGGTCCGTGGCAGGCTCGTGAGGGGGAGTGACGGCCGGAAGCCGCCGGTCGCCCCCCGCCCCTGCTGGACGAACCCGACCGGTTTCCGGAAGTGAGGCCCACGCCATGCCCGCCGACCCCCGCCAGGGCCATGTGGTCGTAGCGCCCGACAAGTTCAAGGGCACCCTGGAGGCCGCCGAGGCGGCCGCCCGGATCGCCGCCGGCATCCGCCGCGCCGCCCCCGGGACCGAGGTGCGCGAACTGCCCGTCGCCGACGGCGGCGAGGGAACGCTGGCCGCCGCCCTCGCGGCCGGCTTCACCAGGGTCCCGGTGGAGGTGACCGGCCCCACCGGGCTGCCGGTGGACGCCGCGTTCGCCGTCCACGGCGGGACGGCCGTGGTCGAACTCGCCCAGGCCGCCGGCCTGGCCCGGCTCCCCGGCGGCCGGCCCGCCCCGCTGTCGGCCGGCTCCGCCGGGGTCGGCACCTTGATCGTCCGGGCCCTCGACGAGGGCGCCCGGCGGATCGTGCTCGGCCTCGGCGGCAGCGCCTGCACCGACGGCGGGGCCGGGCTGCTCCAGGCGCTGGGGGTGTCCCTGCTGGACGCCGATGGCACCGAACTGCCGTCCGGCGGAGCGGCGTTGCGACGGCTGGCGCGGCTGGACCCCGGCCCGTCGGCCCGCGTCCTGGCGGGCGTCGAGGTGGTGGTGGCCTGCGACGTCGACAACCCGCTGCTGGGCCCGCGCGGCGCCGCGGCCGTCTACGGTCCGCAGAAGGGCGCGAGCGCCGAGGACGTGGCGGTGCTGGAGGAGGGCCTGACCCGCTTCGCCGACGTGGTCGCGGCGACGGTCGGCCGGGACGTCCGTGACGCACCCGGCGCCGGGGCGGCGGGCGGGGTCGGATTCGCCGCGCTGGCCCTGCTGGGCGCCACCGTGCGGCCCGGCATCGGGCTGCTGCTCGACCTGCTGGGCTTCGACGCGGCGGTGCGCGGGGCACGTCTGGTCGTCACCGGCGAGGGCTGCCTGGACGCGCAGACGCTCCACGGCAAGGCCCCCGCCGGGGTGGCCGCGGCCGCCGCGCGGGCGGGGGTCCCGGTGGCCGCCGTGGCCGGACGGGTGGAGCTGTCCGAACGCGAGTGGCGGGAGGCCGGCTTCGTGGCCGCCTACGCGCTGGGCGAGCTGGGCAGAGGCCCGTCGGACGCCCCGGCCAAGGCCGGAGAGCTGGCCGAGGTCGCGGGGGAGCGGCTGGCGGCGGACCTCCTGCACGGCTGACGCCGCCCCCCGCCCGGCGCCGTCCGTTCCCTTGACGCCCGGTCGGAGGCGGCCCTACGCTCCGGGCCCGCCCTTCGACCGGGCGGACCTCGTCGAGCCGCCCCGCCGCCCTGCCGCGCCCTGCACCGCCCTGCCGCGCCCTGCACCGCCGCACCGCGCCCTGCACCGCCGCACCGCGCCCTGCCGCGCCCCGCACCGCCGCACCGCGCCCCGCACCGCCGCACCGCGCCCCGCCCGTCGTCCAGGCCAGGTCCCGGAGGCCCCATGCCCCGCAGCGAGACCGAGGTGATCCGCTCCCGCCGGGTGGTCCTGCCGGAGGGCGAGCGCCCGGCGGACGTACTGGTCCGGGACGGGCGGATCGCCCGGATCGCCGCACACGGCTCCCTCCCGGCCGGCGGCGGCCGGCTGACCGACCTCGGCGGCACCGCCCTGCTGCCGGGCCTGGTCGACACCCACGTGCACGTCAACGAGCCCGGCCGCACCGCGTGGGAGGGCTTCGCCACCGCCACCCGGGCCGCCGCGGCCGGCGGCGTCACCACCATCGTCGACATGCCGCTCAACTCGGTGCCCCCCACCACCACCCCCGCCGGTCTGGAGGCCAAGCGGAGGGCCGCCGACGGCCGGGCCTGGGTGGACCTCGGCTTCTGGGGCGGCGCCGTGCCCGGCAACCTCGCCGATCTCGAACCCCTGCACCGTGCGGGCGTGTTCGGCTTCAAGTCGTTCCTCGCGCCGAGCGGCGTCGAGGAGTTCCCGCACCTGGAGCCGACCGCGCTGGAGGCCGCGCTCGCCGAGCAGGCCAGGCTCGGGGCGCTGGCCGTCGTCCACGCCGAGGACCCGGCCGTGCTGGCCGCCGCCCCGCAGCGCGCCGGCGTCCGCTACCGGGACTTCCTCGCCTCCCGCCCGCCCGGCGCGGAGACCGCCGCCGTCGCCCGGCTGCTGGCGGCGGCCCGCCGCACCGGCGCCCGGGTGCACGTGCTGCACGTCTCCTCGGCGGCGGTGCTGCCGCTGCTGCGCCGGGCCCGCGCGCAGGGCGTCGAGGTCACCGCCGAGACCTGCCCGCACTACCTCGCGCTGGCCGCCGAGCACGTCCCGGACGGCGCCACCGCGTTCAAGTGCTGCCCGCCGATCCGCGACGAGGCCAACCGCGAGGCGCTCTGGACGGCCCTGGCGGCGGGGGAGTTCACGGCCGTGGTCTCCGACCACTCCCCGTCCGTCCCCGGGCTGAAGCTGCTGCCCGAGCACGGCGGCAGCGGCGACTTCGCGGCGGCCTGGGGCGGCATCTCCTCCCTCCAGCTCGGCCTGCCGGCGGTCTGGACCGAGGCCCGTGGACGCGGCCACACCCTCGCCGACCTGGCGGGGTGGATGTCCGCGGGGCCCGCCCGGCTGGCCGGTCTCGACGGGCGGAAGGGGGCCGTCGCGGTCGGCCGCGACGCCGATCTGGTCGCCTTCGACCCGGACGGCGCGTTCACCGTCCACGCCGCCGGACTGCACCACCGCCACCCGGTCACCCCCTACGCGGGCCGCACGCTCACCGGAACCGTGCGCACCACCTGGCTGCGCGGGCGGGTGGTGGACGTCGGCGGCGAGCCCTCCGGCGTCCAGCTGCTGCGCCCCGGCTGACCCCCCGGCCACGCCTCCCGGGGCGGCCGGCTCCGCCCCGGCGGTGACGCACTGGTGAGCGAGTCCGGCGGGCCGGTCCGCCGCAAGGGGGTACGAGGGGGCGCGGTGAGGCATATGCCAGTCAAGTGCTCCACCGCATCTGACGGGGATTCCGGCGAAGGGGGCGATGGCGGTGTCCGGCGGTCGATAGGCTGGACCCTACCCGCCGGTCACGCCGCGCGGGGACATCGGAAGGGGACGACATGTCGACACCAGCCCCGGGCCGTCACGCCGTACCGGAGCAGGGCGTGCCCGGTTCGTTCACCTCCCTGCAGCAGGCCCTCAGACTGCTGGAGGCCGTCGACCGGCACCCGGGCGGTGCCACCCTGGTGGCCCTGGCGAGGGAGACGTCCCTGGGGCTGCCGACGGTCCGCCGGCTCGCGGAGATCCTGGAGACCGAGGGCTATCTGCTCTGCCAGGACGGCGGCTGGGTCTTCGGCGGGACCCTCGCGTTGCTCGGTCAGCACAACCGGGAGCAGCTGGTCCGCGCCCGGCTGGACAGCAAGCTCGCCGAGCTCCGCGACGAGTTGGGGGCCGCGGTGTACTTCGGCCGCTACCACGACGGGGAGTTGTCGGTCGAGGCGGTCTCGGCCTCCGAGCGCGCGCCGGCCGTGCAGGAGTGGGTGGACTTCCGGGCCACCGCGCACGCCAGCGCGATCGGCAAGTGTCTGCTCAGCCAGCTCGACCACGACGGCCGCCGGGACCACCTGTCCCGCCACCCGGTGGCCCGCCTCACCTCGCGCACGGTCACCGACACCGACCAGCTGATGCACCGTCTGGAGCGCCAGCCGGCCACCGTGCCGGTGCTGGACATCCAGGAGTACGCCCTCGGCACGGTCTGCGCGGCCGTGCCGGTGACCGCCGGCAGCACGGTCGGCTGCCTGGCCACCTCGATGCCGGTCGACAACGTGTACCGGCTGAAGGCGGCGGCCGAGGTGCTCGCGGCCCGCGCCGCGCCGCTGATGCTCGCGATGGCGGTCTGAGCGGTCCGGCCGGACCGCGCGCCCGCGCCCAGGGACCCCGCTCCGGCGGGGTCCTCGCGCTTTCCAGGGGCATCGTCCCGCCGCCGGCCCGGGCCGGGCGCGAGGGCGGGCCACTTATTAGACTCGATGTCGATAAGGGGGGCCGAAACCCTTGTGGCCGGGGCTACCCGCGAGTACGTTGTGCCGGGTCGAGCCGCCACCCGCAGGTCAGGAGGGCCCTCCCATGCCCAGCCCCACCCCCGTCCCCGCCCTCGCCGCGCCCGCCGCCCGGGTGCACGAGGGCCTCGTCCTGGAGCCCCGCGACGTCCGCTTCGACTGGGCGGACCTGCCGCTGCACTGGATCCCCGACGAGCCGATGGCCACCCACGTCATCAACGTCCTGCACCTGCTCCTGCCCGAGGGCGAGCGCTGGTTCGTCAAGGTCTTCAAAGAGGCCCTGCCGATGGTCCGCGACGAGCAACTGCGCGAGGAGGTCCTCGGGTTCATCGGCCAGGAGGCGATCCACGCCGAGGCGCACCAGGAAGTCCTCGACCACCTGCTCGGCCAGGGCCTCGACCCCCGGCCCTACGTGCGCCAGATCGCCTGGCTGTTCCAGCGCGTCCTCGGGGACAGGCCCGGCCTGCCGCCCGCCCGGCGGCGCGAGAACATCATCGAGCGGGTCGCCTTCGTCGCGGCGATCGAGCACTTCACCGCCTTCCTCGGCGACTGGGCGCTCAACTCCCCGGGCCTGGACCGCGCCAAGGCCGACCCGACGATGCTGGACCTGCTGCGCTGGCACGGCGCCGAGGAGGTCGAGCACCGCAGCGTCGCCTACGACCTGATGGTCCACCTCGATCCCGGCTACGCACGGCGGATCCGCGGCATGCTGGTCTCCGGCCCCCTGCTGGTCCACCTCTGGGTGCGCGGCGCCCGCTTCCTGCTCGCCGCCGACCCCACCCTCGACGGCCGGCTCAAGCCCACCTGGCGCGAGGCGGGCCGGATCGCCCGGCGCGGGCTGCTGCCCGACCCCGTCCGGTCGCTGCGCTCCGGCCTGCGCTACCTGCGGCCCGGCTACCACCCCACCCAGGAGGGCTCCTCCAGCCAGGCCCTCGGCTACCTCGCCACCTCCCCGGCCGCCCGCGCCGCCGCCGGCCGCTGACCGGCCCGGCCGCCGGCCCGCCGCCGGACCGCCCCGCCGCCCCAGGACCCGAGCCCGTACCACCCGAGCCCCCAAGGACCCCGCCGGATGGACCTGCGCACCCCGCCCCCCGACCTCTACGGCCGCCCCCGCGCCGACACCTTCCTCCGCTTCCTCACCGCGTTCGGCGACCGCTACAGCCCCGCCCTCGGCGGCCCGCTGCTGCGCCGCAACCCCCGGCGCCCCCCGGCCGCCCCCGTCCCGGCACTGGACCTGGTCGTCGCCGCCCGCCGCGCCGTCGCCGCCGACGCCGTCGAGCTGACCCTCGCCGCCCCCTCCGGCGGCCGCCTCCCGGCCTGGCAGCCCGGCGCCCACCTGCGCCTCACCCTCCCCTCCGGCCGCGAACGCCACTACTCGCTCTGCGGCGACCCCGCCGACCGTGCCGCCTACCGGATCGCGGTGCGCCGCCTGCCCGACGGGGGCGGCGGCTCCGTCGAGATCCACGACACCGTCGGGCCCGGCACCCGCCTCACCGCCCGCCGCCCGCGCAACGGCTTCGCCTTCTGCGCCGAGCCGGCCGTGCTGCTGCTGGCCGGCGGCATCGGCATCACCCCGCTGCTCCCGATGGTGCGCGAGGCCCGCCGGCACGGCCTGGACTGGCGGCTGGTCCACACCGGCCGCGGCGCCGGCACCCTCCCGTTCGCCGCCGAGCTGCGCGCCCTCGACCCGGACCGGGTCCACCTGCGCACCGACGACGAGCACGGCGGCCCGCCCACCGGTGCCGAACTGCTCGCCCACGCCCCGCGCGGCGCCGCCGTCTACTGCTGCGGCCCCGCCCCGATGCTGGCCGCCGTGCAGCAGGCGCTGGATGCCTCGCCCGCCGCCTCCCTGCACGTCGAACGCTTCGGCGCCGCCCCGGTCACCGACGGCGAGCCGTTCACCGTCCGCCTCGGCGTCGACGGCCCCGACCTCGCCGTCCCCGCCGACCGCTCCGCCCTGGACGTGCTCCGCGAGGCCCGCCCCGACCTCGCGTACTCCTGCACGCAGGGCTTCTGTGGCACCTGCGAGGTCCGGCTGCTGGCCGGCACCGCCGACCACCGCGACCGCCGCCTCACCCCCGGGCAGCGCGCCGCCGGCGCCCTGCTGCCCTGCGTCTCCCGCGCCGCCGAGGGCGAGACCCTCGTGCTGGACCTCTAGAAGGAGAGCCCCGCCGTGCCGCGCACCCCCGCCTTCCCGTTCACCGAGCGCGACCTCGCCCGCTTCCGGGAGACCCAGCAGCTCGCCTACGACTGCGCCGAACAGGTCGCCGCCTGGATCGAACCCGGCGTCACCGAGCGCCAGGCCACCGCCGAACTGCGCCGCCGCCTGGTCGCCGCCGGCGTGCAGGACTTCTTCCACGTCCCCTTCGCGTGGTTCGGCGACCGGACGGCGTTCCGTCACTTCCACACCCCGCTGCAGTTCTTCGCCGGCAACCGCCGCCTCCAGGAGGGCATGCCGTACGTGCTGGACTGCGCGCCCGTGGTCGACGGCTACACCGCGGACATCGGCTACGGCGGCAAGGTCGGCGAGAACCGCGTCTGGGACCGCCTCGCCGCCGACCTGCGGGTCTACCGCGAACTGATCCTCGCCGAGGTCCGCGCCCGCAAGCCGCTCTCCGAGGTCTACGCGGCCGTCGACGCACAGATCGAGGCGCACGGCTACGACAACCGCCACCGGGTCTACCCGGGCCGGGTGATCGGCCATCAGGTCACCCGGACGACGGCGCGCGGCCCCGCGGGGGTGAATCTGTTCGGCTTCGGCGTGCGCACCCTGCAGACGCTCGGCCGCGAACTCATCAGCGAGCGCCTGCACGGCCGCTCCCCGCTCTGGGCGGACGGCCGCTCCTCCCGGCACGCGCCCACCCCCGGCCTGTGGGCGGTGGAGCCGCACATCGGGTTCCGCGACACCGGCATCAAGTTCGAGGAACTGCTGGTGGTCACGGAGGACGACGCCTACTGGCTGGACGACGACCTCCCGCACGTCCGCCGCTGGCAGAATGCCCACGCACTGACGACCGGCCAGGAGGCGACCCGATGAGCACCCCCACCCGCCGCCGCACGGTCCACTCCGGAGGCCTGCCGCTCGCCGTCCACGAGCAGGGCGACCCGACCGCGCCCACCGTCCTGCTGGTCCACGGCTACCCCGACACCCACGCCGTCTGGGACGACGTCGCCGCCGACCTCGCCCGCGACCACCACGTGGTCCGCTACGACGTGCGCGGCGCCGGCGCCTCCGGCGTCCCCGCCGACCGCTCCGGCTACCGCCTCGAACAGCTCGCCGCCGACCTGTTCGCCGTCGCCGACGCGGTCAGCCCCGACCGCCCGGTGCACCTCGTCGCCCACGACTGGGGCTCGCTGCAGTCCTGGGAGGCCGTCACCGCCCCCGGGGCCGAACGCCGCCTCGCCTCCTTCACCACCCTCTCCGGCCCCTGCCTCGACCACGTGGGCTTCTGGCTGCGCGAGCGCCTGCGCCGCCCCACCCCGCGCCACCTGAAGCAGCTGCTCGCCCAGACCCTCGACTCCTGGTACATCACCGCCTTCCACCTGCCCTTCCTCGCCCCCGGCGTCTGGCGGCTCGGTCTCGCCCGCGCCTGGCCCCGGCTGCTGCACGGGCTGGAGGGCATCACCCCGCGCCCCGGCCACCCGCAGCCGAGCCTGCGGCGCGACGCGGTGCGCGGCATCGAGCTCTACCGGGCCAACATGCGCCCGGTCCTGCGCGACCCGCGCGAACGCCCCACCGAGGTGCCGGTCCAGGTGATCACCCTCACCGAGGACCGCTTCGTCGGGGGCCACCTCACCGAGGGCCTGGAGCGCTGGGCGCCCAGGCTGACCCGCCGCACCCTGCGCGCCACCCACTGGTCCGCGCTGCTGGAGAAGGGAACCACCGTGGCAGGAATGGTCCGCGAACACATCACCCGCGCCGAGGCCGGCGCGGCCGCGCCCGGCGCTCCCGGGCCCGGGGACGGCCGGCTGGTCGTCATCACCGGCGGCGGCAGCGGCATCGGCCGGGCCACCGCGCTCGCCTTCGCCGAGGAGGGCGCCCGGGTGGTGGTCTGCGACCTCGACCTCGACGCGGCCCGCCGCACCGCCGAGCTGGCCGGGCTGCTCGGCCCGGCCGCGTACGCCTACCGGGTCGACGTCGGCGACGGCGCCGCGGTCGATGCCTTCGCCCAGCAGGTCGCCGCCGAGCACGGGGTGCCGGACGTGGTCGTCAACAACGCGGGCATCGGTCACTCCGGCACCTTCCTGGAGACCACCGAGAAGGAGTGGCAGCGGGTCCTGGACGTCAACCTCTGGGGCGTCATCCACGGCTGCCGGGCCTTCGGCGCCCTGATGGCCGAGCGCGACGAGGGCGGCCACATCGTCAACCTCGCCTCCGCGGCCGCCTACCTGCCGTCCAAGGCGCTCACCGCCTACGCCACCAGCAAGGCCGCGGTGTTCATGCTCTCCGACTGCCTGCGCGCCGAACTCGCCGGCCACGGCATCGGGGTGTCCACCATCTGCCCCGGCATCGTCAACACCAACATCACCCGCACCTCCACCTTCTCCGCCACCACCGCCGACGAACAGGCCGCCAAGCAGGCCCGCGCCGCCCGCCTCTACGCCCGCCGGGGCTTCCCGCCGGAGAAGGTCGCCGCCGCCATCCTCGCCGCGGTGCGCACCGGGAAGGCCGTCGTCCCCGTCACCCCCGAGGCCAAGGCCGCCCGCTTCCTCAGCCGCCTCGCCCCCGGCCTCCTCCGCCTCGCCGCCCGCCTCAACGTCACCTGAGACCGGCCGGGTCGCACGGTGACGCTGTGCGACCCGGGACCTTCACAGGTCGAAGGGCAGGATGCGAAAGGACTTGTGCAGGGTGAGAGGTCGGACCGCCCGGAAATCGCGTTGATCGAGCGTCAGGATCGCGTCGGTTCCGTACCTCGCGGCGAGCGCGATGTTGACGGCGTCGGTGAGGTCCAGGCGAAGATCCCGATGACGAATGCGAACGTCCTGCGCGGTCGCCAGGGTGTCTCCGGTGATCTCGGGCATCACCGCGCGCCCTGACCGCACCCGTCGCCCGACGTCGTTCACCGCGTCGAGGGCCGCGTCGAATCCCAGGATCCGCCGGGCCAGGTGGTCGAGCTCGCTCAGCAGCACGGGAGAGATCACCAGGAGGCCCGAGCCGTCCAGGACCTCGCGTGCGGCGGGGCCGGTCGGGTGACTCTCGTCGAGGGCCGCGAGGAGGCCGGACGTGTCCGCCACCACAACGATCACGCGGCGCCCTGCTCCCGCCCGGGTGAGGCGGCGGCGTGCTTCGTCCGCTCGTACGCCGCCGCCTGCTCGGCCCAGACGTCGTCCTCGGTGGCCTCGCCGATCGGCTTGTAGGTCCGGCTGAAGAACGGTTCGTCCCAGGTGCGCCGGGACATGGCGGCGAGATGGACGCCCTCCCGGATGATCTCCGCCTCCGCTATCCCTTCACGGGCCGCAGCCTCCTTGATCACGGCGAGGTCTTCGGCTTCGACATAGACGGTCGTGCGCTTGAGAGCCATATGCGTATGGTACCGACGCCATACGTCAGCCGGCCTTGATCCGTTTCCGAATCCCGACAGGAGGTGTCGGGATTCCGGGGGAGCATCGGGGGTGACGGGTGGAGACACCACCGGTCACGAGGAAGGGCGAGGGATGACGGAGCAGCCGCTGAAGGGCAAGGTCGCGCTGGTCGCGGGAGCGACGCGCGGGGCCGGGCGGGGGATCGCGGTGGCGCTGGGCGCCGCCGGGGCGACGGTGTACGGGACGGGGCGCAGCGCCGGGGGACACCGGGGCGACTACGGGCGCCCGGAGACCCTGGAGGAGACGGCGGCGCTGGTGACGGCGGCCGGCGGGCACGGCATCGCGGTGCGTGCCGACCACCTGGTGCCCGGCGAGGTGGCGGCGGTGGCCGCGCGGATCGAGGCCGAGCAGGGCGGGCTGGACATCCTGGTGAACGACATCTGGGGCGGTGAGCAGCTGTTCGCGTGGGACCTCCCGGTCTGGGAGCACGACCTCGACAAGGGGCTGCGGCTGCTGCGGCTGGCCGTCGAGACGCACGCGATCACCAGCCACCACCTGCTGCCCCTGCTGCTGCGCCGCCCCGGCGGGCTGGTGGTGGAGATGACGGACGGCACCGCCGAGTACAACGCCACCCGTTACCGCAACTCCTTCTTCTACGACGTCGCCAAGGCGGCCGTGCTGCGGATGGCGTTCGCGCTGGGGCACGAGCTGGGTCCGCGCGGGGCGACGGCGGTGGCGCTGACGCCCGGGTGGATGCGCTCGGAGATGATGCTGGAGCACTTCGGCGTCACCGAGGAGACCTGGCGCGAGGCGACGGCGGCCGAGCCGCAGTTCGGCATCTCGGAGTCCCCGCTGTACGTCGGCCGCGCGGTGGTGGCGCTGGCCGCCGACCCCGGGGTGGCGCGGTTCAACGGCACCTCGCTCTCCAGCGGCGCCCTGGCCGCGGAGTACGGCTTCACCGACCTGGACGGCAGCCGCCCGGACGCCTTCCGCTACCTGGTGGACGTCGAGGGCGCGGACGGCCCGGTGGACCCGGCCGGCTACCGCTGAGGCGGGCCGTAGAGGGCGGCGGCGCGGGCCGCCGCCCCGGCCAGCCGCTGCCGCAGCGCCGGCGGGTCGAGCACCTCGGCCTCCGGTCCGAGCCGCAGCAGCTCCTCGTAGCCGACGTCCAGGGACTCGACGGGGAGCCGGACGGTCACCCACCCGTGTCCGTCCGGCTCCCCGGCGCCGTCGAGCGCCTCCCGGACGGCGACCGGTTCGAGCAGGTGCGGCAGGCGATCGACGCCGTGTGGGCTGAGCCGCACGGTCACCCGCTCGCGCAGCAGCGAACGGGCGAACCCGGCGGCCTTGGCGTCCCAGAACGCCGCGAGGTCGAACGCCTCGTCGCGTTCGAACGGCCGGTCGGCCAGCGGCTCGGCGGCGGCCAGCCGGTCGACCCGGTAGACGCGGTGCGGCACCGCCGGGCCGTCGTCCGGACCGCTGCCGGGGCCGCTGCCGGGGCCGCTTCCGGGGACCTCGGCGGGGCCCTGGGCCGGGCCGTCCTCGTCCGGCCGGGCGACCAGGTACCAGGTGCCCGCCTTCAGCACCAGCCCGTACGGCCGCAGCACCCGCTCGACCGGGCCGGCGCCGGGGTCCGCCCCGGGGCGCCGCCGGTACTGGACCCGCAGCAGCCGCCCGCCCCAGACCGCCCGCGCGACCTCGGCCAGCAGCGGCGGCACGGGCGCGTCGCGGAACCACCCGGGCGCGTCCAGGTGGAACCGCCGGGCCCCGGCGGCCGGGGCGCCGCCCAGCTCGCCGGCGACCTTGAGCCGGGCGGCCAGCGCCGGGTCGGCGAGACCCATGTCCCCGAGCGGCCCGGGCAGTCCGGCCAGCAGCAGCACCTCCGCCTCGGCGCGGTCGAGGCCGGTCAGCCGGGTGCGGTAGCCGTCGAGCAGCCGGTAGCCGCCGGCCCGCCCCCGGTCGGCGTACACGGGGACGCCGGCCTCGGCCAGGGCCAGCACGTCGCGCTGCACGGTGCGCTCGGAGACCTCCAGCTCGGCGGCCAGTTCGGCCCCGGTCATGCTGCGGCGCGCCTGGAGCAGCAGGAGCAGTGAGATCGCCCGTGCGGTGCGCATCGGCGGGCCGTCCTCCCGTTCGGGGCCGGGGCGCGCCCGGCCGGTCCAGCACCGATCATGGAGGGCCGGGGGGTGTTCCGGCCCACGCGCCCACCACCGGACCCGAGGAGACCCGATGGCCACCGGCACCGTGCAGTCCTACCACGCGAACCACGGGTACGGCCTGATCACCCCCGACGACGACGGGCCGCCGCTGTACGTGTACTACGACTCGATCCTGACGGCGGGGGGCGAGGAGCGGGTGCTGACCGAGGGCCAGCGGGTGGAGTACGACCAGACCCGGCAGGAGGGCCGCCGGGTCGCCGAGCGGGTCCGGCGGCTGGCCTGACCCTGCCGGCCCCGGGAAGGCGCAGGCGGAAGGCCGGTTCCGGCCGGCGTTCCGTGCCCCCGTACGATGAGGATCCATGGAAATGACGACCGCCCTCTGGTCCTTCGCCCTCGTCGTGGGGCTGCTGACCCTCACCCCCGGGCTGGACACCGCCCTGATCCTGCGGACGTCCGCCCTCGGCCACCGGCGGCAGGCCTGGGGCGTGGTGCTGGGCATCCAGAGCGGCACGCTGCTCTGGGGGACGTTCACCTCGGCCGGGGTGACGGCGCTGCTCACCGCCTCGCGGGTCGGCTACGAGGTGCTGCGCTGGGCGGGCGCCGCGTACCTGGTGTGGATGGGGATCGGGATGATCCGCGCCCGGGTCGGGGGCGGCGACGAGGAGCAGCCGGAGCCGGGAGCGGACGGGGAGAAGGCGGCCCCGGCGGGCGGCCTGGCGGCCGGCTGGCGGCGCGGTCTGCTGACCAATCTGCTCAACCCCAAGGTGGGCGTCTTCTACGTGGCGATGCTGCCGCAGTTCATCCCGGCGGGGGCGCCGCACTTCGCCGCCGGGGTGGCGCTGACCTGCGTGCACGTGGCGGAGGGGCTGCTCTGGTCGCTGGTGCTGGTGGGCTTCGCCCGGGCACTGCGCGGCTGGCTGCGCCGGCCGGCGGCGCGCCGGGCGATGGACCGGGTGACCGGTGTGGTGGTGGTCGGGTTCGGCCTGAAGCTGGCGGTCTCCGACTGACGGAGCGGCGGGGCTCAGCGGCCCAGCCGCTTCAGACCCTCGTTCAGCTGCTCCGGGTCCATGCAGATGTGCAGGTCGATGTGGGCGTTGAACTCCAGCCAGAACGGCTCGCAGATCCTGACGACGGCGGCCTCGTCGGGGACGTCCACCACGATGATCTGGCAGCGCCGGCCGTTGCGGGGGAAGGCGTAGGCGGCCTCGGGCTTCAGGTCGGCCATGATCCGGTCGAACGTCGCCGCGACGGCGCCGTCCGCGACGGCCCGGTTGGCCGTCTGGGTGTCGAGTTCGATCTCCAGCAACGCGCGCATGGCGGTGCCCCTTTCCCGGGCTCGGATGAGTCCTCGTCTCCAGCCTCCCGCCGCCGCGCGGGGGCCGCAATTCACCCGTTCGGCGGTACCGGGTTGGCTGCCGCGCGGATCCGCGGGCTGCACTGGAGGCGACCGGGCGGTGACGGGCCGTCGGCAGGCAGGCACAGGAGCCGCCCCATGGCGATCATCGCGGTGTTCGACCTCCCCGGGGTCACCCGGGAGCAGTACGAGGAGTCGGTCGACCGGCTGACCGGCGGCACCGGGCTGAACCGGCCCGAGGACTGGCCGGTGCGCGGTCTGCTGCTGCACGCGGCCGGTCCGCTGCCGGACGGCGGGGGCTGGCACGTCACCGACGTCTGGGAGTCCCGGGAGGCCTTCGAGCGCTTCGCGGCCGTGCTGCTGCCGATCCTGCGCGAGGTGGGCATGGCGACCGCCGCACCGATGATCTGCGAGGCCTACAACGTGGTGAGCTGAGCCCGGCCCGCCGTGGGGCGGTGCCCGGCGAGGCCGTGCGCCGCGCCGCCGGGGGCGCCGCCGTCCGCGAGGTCGTGGTGGATCGGCCCGTCCCCGGCGCTCAGCGGCAGGCACCCGCCGCCCCGCCGGTGGGCGACGATCTCGGCGGCGACCGACACGGCGGTCTCCTCGGGCGTGCGGGCGCCGAGGTCGAGGCCGATGGGGGAGCGCAGCCGGGCGAGTTCGGCCTCCGTCAGCCCGGCGGCGCGCAGCCCGGCCACGCGCTCGCGGTGGGTGCGGCGCGAGCCCATCGCGCCGACGAAGCCGAGCGGCCGGCGCAGCGCCCGTTCCAGCAGCGGGAGGTCGAACTTGGGGTCGTGGGTGAGCACGCACACCACCGTGCGCCCGTCCAGCCGGTCCAGCTGGGAGTCCAGGTAGCGGTGCGGCCAGTCGACGACCACCCGGTCGGCGTCGGGGAAGCGCCGTTCCGTGGCGAAGACCGGCCGGGCGTCGCAGACGGTGACGTGGTAGCCGAGGAACCGGCCGATCCGCACGACCGCCGCGGCGAAGTCGATCGCGCCGAACACCAGCATCCGGGGCGCGGGCACGTACGACTCGACGAACAGGGTGACGGTGCCCCGCGCGCGGTCGTCGCAGGGGTGCCCGTCGGGGCCGAGCACGAGCCGGCCGGTGCGGCCCGCGTCGAGCATGGCGCGCGCCTCGGCGACCACGGCCCGTTCCAGGGGCGTCGGCGGCGCGGCGGCGGGGGAGAGGGCGCCGTGGTGGGCGGCGGCCGTGACGGCGAGGGTCGCACCGAGCGGCCCCGCGCCCCCGGCGACGACCCGGGCGAGCGCCACGGGGGTGCCGGCGGCGATGAGCGCGAGGCCGGCGTCGAGCGCCGGAGCGGCGCCGGGGACGACCGGCTGGACGAGCACGTCCAGGATCCCGCCGCAGGTCAGGCCGACGGCGAAGGCGTCCTCGTCGCTGTAGCCGAACCGTTGGAGCACCGGTTCGCCGGAGGCGAGGGCGGCCCGGCACAGCTCGTAGACGGCCCCCTCCACGCAGCCGCCGGAGACGCTGCCGACGGCCTCGCCGTCCGCGTCGACGGCGAGCGCGGCGCCCGGCCCGCGCGGGGCGCTGCCGGTGACGCCGACGACGGTGGCCACGGCGAAGGGGCGGCCGGACGCGTGCCAGGCCAGCAGCTGCTCGGCGATGTCCTGCATGACGGGAGCTCCTTCGCGCTTTCGAGGGTAGGCGAACCGGGCCGCCGGGGGCACCGCCGCCGCAGGGAGAACGATCCCGTACGGCGGCGGGCACCCGCGAGGCCCGGCGCGTTCCCGCGCGGGCAGGGCCGCGGTGCGGCGGCCCCGCGGCCGGTCAGAGCGGCCCGGGCCGTTCGGTGGTCAGGTGCTCGGGCCGCACCGGGATCCGGTTCAGCGCCAGCCCGGTGGCGGCGCGCACGGCCGCCACGATGGACGGCGTGGCCGAGACGGTCGGCGCCTCGCCCGCCCCGCGCAGCCCGTACGGGGCGTGCGGGTCGGGCAGTTCGAGGAGCTCGACCGGGATCGGCGGGGTGTCCAGGACGGTCGGGACGAGGTAGTCGGTGAAGGAGGCGTTGCGCACCTCGCCGTCCCGCAGCAGGATCTCCTCCATCACCGCGAGCCCCAGCGCCTGGGTGCAGGCGCCCTGGATCTGGCCGACCACCGCCAGCGGGTTGAGCGCCCGGCCGACGTCCTGGACGGCGCTCAGCTCGACCACCCTGACCAGGCCCAGTTCGACGTCCACGTCGACCACCGCGCGGTTGGCGCAGAAGCTGTACTGGACGTGGCCCCGGCCCTGCCCGGTCTCCCGGTCGAAGGGGAAGGTCGGACGGTGGCGGTGGACCCGGGTCAGGTCGATCGGCTCGTCGCCGAGCAGGTCGGCGACGGCGGCCAGCGGGCCGTCCGCCGCGGAGACGACCGCGCCGCCGGCGAGCGCGAGGTCCCGCTGGGTCCAGCCGTGGCGGCGCCGGCCCCGTTCGATCAGCTCCCGCGCGACCGCCTCGGCGGCCAGCTTGACCGCGCCGCCCGTCATGTAGGTCTGCCGGGAGGCCGAGGTCGAACCGGCCGAGCCGATCCCGGTGGTGGCGGCCGGCTGGATGGTCACGTGTTCGACGCCCAGCTCGGTGCGGGCGATCTGCGCCTGCACGGTGACCCCGCCCTGGCCCACCTCGGCCATCGCGGTGTGCACCAGGGCGACCGGCTCGCCGCCGATCACCTCCAGCCGCACCCGCGCGGTGGAGTAGTCGTCGAAGCCCTCGGAGAAGCCGACGTTCTTGATGCCCACCGAGTAGCCGACGCCGCGCACCACGCCCTCGCCGTGGGTGGAGTTGGACAGCGCGCCGGGCAGCTCCCGCTGGTCGGGGCCGTCCGGGGCGAGCGGCGGCGGCAGCGGCATCTCCTTGACCCGCCGCAGCAGTTCGGCGACCGGCGCGGGCGCGTCGATCTCCTGGCCGGTGGGCATCCGGTCGCCCTGCCGGACGGCGTTGAGCTGCCGGAACTCCACCGGGTCCATGCCCAGTTCGGCGGCCAGCCGGTCCATCTGGCTCTCGTAGCCGAAGGCCGCCTGCACCGCGCCGAAGCCGCGCATCGCCCCGCAGGGAGGGTTGTTGCTGTACAGCGCGAGGGCGTGCATCCGGACGTTCGGGATCACGTAGGGGCCGTTGCCGAGCGAGGCCGCGTTGCCGACCACCGCCGGGGAGGTGGAGGTGTACGCGCCGCCGTCCAGCACGATCCGGGCGTCGGAGTAGACCAGCCGGCCGTCCCGGGTGGCGCCGTGCTCGTAGGTCATCCGCGCCGGGTGGCGGTGGACGTGGCCGAAGAACGACTCGTCCCGGGAGTAGACGATCTTGACCGGCCGGCCGGTGCGCAGGGCCAGCAGGCAGGCGTGGATCTGCATCGAGAGGTCCTCGCGGCCGCCGAACGCCCCGCCGACGCCGGCCAGGGTGAGCCGGACCTTCTCCTCCGGCAGCCCCAGCACCGGCGCCATCTGCCGCCGGTCCGCGTGCAGCCACTGGGTGGCGACGTAGAGGTCGACGCCGCCGTCCTCGGCCGGTACCGCCAGCCCGGACTCCGGGCCGAGGAAGGCCTGGTCCTGCATCCCCACCGCGTAGGTGCCGCGGACCACCACGTCGGCCCGCGCCCGCACCTCGTCGGTGACGCCGAGGCCGGAGACCACCCACTGCTCGTGGCAGACGTTGCCCCGGGCGTGCGACCGCTCCTCGCCCGGCTCGTGCACGTGGCCGTGGGTCTGCGGGTCGAGGCACTGCTCCTCGGTGACGATCGGGGTCAGCACCTCGTACGCGACCGCGATCCGTTTCGCCGCGCGCCGGGCGGTCTCGGGGTGGTCGGCGGCCACCAGGGCGATCGGCTCGCCGTGGTAGCGGACCCGGTCGACGGCCAGGGCCGGCTGGTCGGCGACGTCCAGTCCGTAGTACGGGGTGCCGGGGATGTCCTCGTGGGTGAGCACCGTCGCGACCCCGGGCACCGCGAGCGCGCCGGAGACGTCCACCGAGAGGATCGCGGCCCGGGGGTGGGGCGAGCGCAGCGCCGTGCCCCAGAGCATGTCCTCGTGCCACAGGTCGGAGGAGTAGGCGAACTCGCCGCGTGCCTTCAGCGCGCCGTCCGGGCGCAGCGGCGAGCCGCCGATGCCGTCCGGGCTGCTCTGCCGGAGGTCCTGGAGGCTCTTCTCCCCCCGCACGCCGCGGGCCGGCGCGGGCGCGGCGGCGGCCGGCGCCTCCGCGGTCCGGGCGCGTGCGGTCACGTTCCGGGCGTGCGCGTCCATCCGCTCACCGTCCCGCCGTCCGGGCGGCCGCCAGCCGCACCGCGTCCATGATCTTCTCGTACCCGGTGCACCGGCACAGGTTGCCCGACAGCGCCTCGCGGATGTCGGCGTCGGACGGCCGCGGGTCCCGGGCCAGCAGCGCGTCGGTCTGCACCAGCAGCCCCGGGGTGCAGAAGCCGCACTGGACGGCGCCGGCGTCCAGGAACGCCTGCTGGACGGGGCCGAGGGCGCCGTCCTCCCCGCCCAGGCCCTCGACGGTGCGCACCTCGCGGTCCTGCGCCTGGCCGGCCGCCACCAGGCAGGCGCAGACCGGCACGCCGTCCAGGTAGACCGTGCAGGAGCCGCACTCGCCCTGCTCGCAGGCGTTCTTCGAACCGGGCAGGCCGACGCGTTCGCGCAGAACGTACAGAAGGCTCTCGCCCTCCCACACGTCGTCGGCCTCGACCGGTCTGCCGTTGGCGGTGAAGGTGATCCTCATGCCGCGCTCCTGATCTGCCGGCGGTGATCGTTCCAGGCCCAGGTGAGGGTGCGCCGCGCGATCACGGCGAGCGCGTGCCGCCGGTAGGCGGCGCTGCCGCGGACGTCGTCGATCGGTGCGGCGGCGGCCGCGACCAGCTCGCCGAAGCGCCGGACCAGCCCGGCGTCCAGCGCCCCGCCGCCCTCCCACAGGCCGCGCCCGGCGAACTCCCCGCGCAGGTACTCCTCGGCCTCGACGGCGCGGCGCGGGGTGGGGGCGGCCGAGCCGATCCCGGTGCCGACGGTGCCGGTGCGCGGGTGCAGCGCGAGGCCGAACGCGCAGACCGCGATCACCATCGCGTTGCGGGGCCCGACCTTGGCGAACTGCTGCGGCCCGTCGGCGACCGGGATCCGCACCGCGCGGATCAGCTCGTCGTCCGCCAGGGCGTTGCGCTTCACCCCGGTGAAGAACGCGTCGATCGGGATCAGCCGGGTGCCGCGCACCGAGGCCGCCTCGACGGCGGCCTCCCGGCCGGCCGCCAGCAGCGCCGGGTGCGCGTCACCGGCCGGCGAGGCCGCGCCCAGGTTGCCGCCGACGCTGCCCCGGTTGCGGATCTGCGGGGAGCCGACGGTGCGGGCGGCCAGCGCCAGGCCGGGCAGCGGACCGGACAGTTCGGCGATGATCCGGCTGTACGGGACGGCGGCGCCGAGCCGGACCATCGCGCCGTCGTCCGACCAGGTGGTGAGCTCGGCGACGCGGGTCAGGTCGAGGAGCGCGGGCGGGCGGCGCAGGTCGAGGTTCAGCTCGACCATGACGTCCGTGCCGCCGCAGACCGGCAGCGCGTCCGGGTGCGCGGCCTTCGCGGCGAGCGCCTCGTCCCAGCTCGCGGGGCGGAGGAACTCCACGGGTGCCTCCTCGCGTGGTCGCCGTCCGGTCACGGGGTGTGTCCGGCGCCGTCCGGCCAGTGAACCCCCGCGACCGGGCGCCGGGCAGTCACCGATGGCATGAAACCCCGGCGGCCGGGACGCCCGGCATCCTGTACGTTCCTCCAAGGGGCCGGTGCGGCGGGACAGCGCCGCGGTCCGGCCCGCGCGCGGCCCCACCTACGACCGTAGCCCGGCCGCGCCTCCCGGGCACCCGTGGGTCGTGACGCCGAGCACGCGTGTTCGGGCAGACTGTGACCGCGGACCGAGCGCTCGGACCACTCCCACCCACCCCCAGCCCCGAAGGAGCCCGCGGATGCGTGTCCGTGACCTGCTCGCCCCCGGCGCCCCGCGCCTGCGCCTGCTCGCGGCCGAGGAGGAGCTGGACCGGCAGGTCAGCGGGGTGATGACGACCGACCTGCACGACCCGGGCCGGTACCTGCACGGCGGCGAACTGGTCCTCACCGGCATGCTCTGGCGCTCCGGCCCGGCCGACTCCGAGCGGTTCGTGCGCACCCTCGCGGCCGGCGGCGCCGTCGCCCTCGCGGCCGGCGAGGCCGAGGTCGGGCCGGTCCCCGAGGACCTCGTCGAGGCCTGCCGCCGGCACCGGATGCCGCTGCTCGCGGTGCCCGACGACATCGCCTTCGGCACCGTCACCGAGTTCGTCGGCCGACAGGTCTCCGCGGACCGGGCCTCGGACCTCGCCGCCCTCGTCGACCGGCACCGGATGCTGGTCTCGGCGGCCGGCGGCGGGGGGCTGGACGCCGTCCTCGACCTGCTGGGCGGCGACCTCGACCTCGACTGCTGGGTGCTCGCCCCGACCGGCGCGGTGATCGCCGGCCCCGCCGACCGGCTGACCGCCGACGACCGCGACCAGCTGGTCCGCACCCACCTCACCGCCCAGCGCCAGCGCCGCCGCCCCCCGCACCGGCTCCGGCTGGCGTCCGGCACCTACTCGCTGCTGCCCGCGCCCGCCGCGCCCCCGGCCCCGGCCCCGCCGGTCCCGGTCCCGCTCGCCGACTGGATGCTCGTGGTCGCCGGCGACGTCACCGAGTGGAGCGCCAAGCGCCAGCAGCTCGCCGAGAACCTCGCCCGGCTGGTCGCCGCCGAGCGCCACCGCCGCGACGAGGGCCGCCGGCTGCGCCGCGGCCTCGCCGACGACCTGCTCGCCCTGCTGCGGCGCGACGCCGACCCGGCGGAGATCGGCCGCACCCTGGAGGCGTCCGCGGCGACGGCCGCCCGCCATCAGGGGCCCGGCCCGGCGGGCCCGCCGGGGCAGGGCGCCTGGCTGGTGGCCAGCGCCGAGGGCACCGGTCTGCCCGAGGGCGTGGTGCGGGCCGTCCTGGAGGAGGCCCTCGACGGCGGCGCCGACCGCGCGCTCGTCGCCGGGGCCGGGACCGGCGCGGTGGTGGTGATGCCCGCGCCGGCCGGCCCGGTGCCCGCCGAGGCGCTGCGCGAACTGCTCGCCCCGCTGGAGGCCGGGCTCGGGCCGGACGGCCGGATCACCGTCGGCGTCTCCGCCCCCGCCCGGGAGGCGGCCGGCCTGCGCGGTGCGCTGGAGGAGGCCCGCCACGCCCGCCGGATCGCGGACGCCAGGGCCGGCCGGGTCGGCGTGGCCGGGCCGGAGGAGCTGGCCTCGCACGTGCTGCTGCTCGCGGCCGTCCCCGACGAGGTCCGCCGGGCCTTCCGCGGCCGGCTGCTGGACACCGTGATCGCCTACGACCAGGAGCACCAGGCGGAGCTGCTGCGCACCCTGGAGGCGTTCCTGCGCTCGGACGGCTCGTGGACCAGGTGCGCCGCGCAGCTGCACGTCCACGTCAACACCCTGCGCTACCGGATCGGCCGCATCGAGGAGTTGACCGGCCGTGACCTGTCCCGCCTGGAGGACCGGGTGGACTTCTACCTGGCGCTCGAACTGGGCTGAGCGCGCCGCGACGGCCGAGGCCCCCGGAGCGGCACGCTCCGGGGGCCTCGGCGCGCGCGGGTCACTGGGCCGGGATGATCCCGGTCAGCCACTCGAAGACGCCCGGCACCATGTCCTTCCACACGTCGCTGGAGTGCGGACCGGTGGTCTCGACGACCTGGACGGTGGTGGGCGCCTTGGCGGCGGCGGCGATCGCCTGGCCGTCCTCGTAGCCGTCGCCCTTGTTGCCGGAGACGTACAGCGCGACCTTCGGCGGCTGGGCGGCGCCCTTGACGAGGGTGACCGGGTTGTTGGCCTCCCGCAGCTTCGGGTCCTTGCCGACCAGCGAGTCCTTCTCGGTCGCCGGGTCGTTGTAGCCCGAGAGGCTGACGCCGGCCCGGTAGCGGTTCGGGTGGGCGAGCGAGAGCTTGGCGGCGCAGTGCGCGCCCGCCGAGTAGCCGGCGATCGCCCAGCGGTCGGAGGACGGGTCGGCCCGGAAGTTGTCCAGGATCATCTGCGGCACGTCCCGGGTGAGCCAGGTGTCCGCGTTGACCTTGCCCGGCACGTCGGTGCAGCCCGCGTCGGTGTGGTTGCCCAGCAGCAGGGTGCGCGGCGAGACCAGGATGAACGGCGCCACCTTGCCCTGCTGCATCAGCGGCTTGAGCTGCTCGGAGACCTTCAGGGTGCCGTACCAGGTGGAGGAGGAGCCCGGGTAGCCGGGGATCAGCTCGACCACCGGGAACTTCCGGTCCTTGAACGCCGGGTCGTTGTACTGCGGCGGCAGCCAGACCAGCACCTCGCCGTCGACGCCGGACAGCTGGCCCTTCAGGTCGGTCTTCTGGACGTCGCCCGGCACCTTCGGGTCGTCCACGCCGCGGAAGGACTGCTGGACCTTGGCGGCCGGCGGGTGGGCCGCGTCACCGGCCGGCGCACCGCCGCCGCCCCCGGCACCGGCCGCCGGGGCCGCGCCCTGGCCGCCGGCCGTGGCCGGCTCCTGCGGCGGGACGGAGGGCACCGCCCGCACGTGGTTGCCGGTGCCGAGCAGGTCGTCCCAGTTGCCGTAGATGAGGTTGGCGTTGTTGACCATGACGAAGACCATGACCACCGCGGTGACCTGGCAGAACACGAGCATGGCGAGCCTGGACAGGACGCGCACCGGCTTGGGGCCCTTGACCCGTCCCCAGAACCACATCGCCACCGCGATGGAGACCGGCACGAGAATGACCGTGCAGATGAAGAATGGCGTACCTGTCAGTTGCATGAAGTTCTCGTATCCGGGTTCGAAGCCGTCCGGGCCCCACTCGCCCGGAGCGCCACCTCAATGGCATCAGACGGCCTGGAACGGGGATCGGTTGCCGTCCGAATCTGTGCGGAACCTGAGAGGAACATCACGTTCGCGCGACGCTCCCCTTTCCGGGCCCGGACCAGTCTGCCACCCCGGCGGACCTCGTCCGGACGTCGCACCCAGCGGACTCCCAGGAATCCCCCCGCGGGGCACGATACCGTCCGGACGGATCGCCCCACCGGGCGAGGCGGTGCGAAAGCGCGTGCGCCGGGAAGCGAGACTATGGGGATGAGCACAACCCGCATGAGTCCCGTCCGCCGGCTGAGGCCCCTCGCCGCCGCGCTGGCCGTCCTGGCCCTCACGGTCGCCGTCGCCGGCTGCAGCAGCACCGGAGGCAGACGCGCCGAGGAGGCCCGCGCCAAGGCCGCGGCCGCCGCCGGAGGCGCCGTCACCACCCCGCGCTGGAAGGTCGCCATGGTGACCCACGCGGGCGCCGGCGACGCCTTCTGGGACACCGTGCGCAAGGGCGCCGAGCAGGCCGCGGCCAAGGACAACATCACCTTCCTGTACTCCAACGACGCGCAGACCCAGAACCAGGTCCAGCTCGTCCAGGCCGCCGTCGACCAGAAGGTCGACGGCCTGCTGGTCACCCTCGCCAAGGGCGACGCGATGGCCGACGTGCTCGGCAAGGCCAAGGCCGCCGGCATCCCCGTGATCACCATCAACTCCGGCCAGGAGTTCTCCGCGAAGTTCGGCGCGCTCACCCACATCGGCCAGGACGAGGCCACCGCCGGCCAGGCCGCCGGCACCGAGCTGGCCAAACGCGGGCGCAAGAACGTCCTGTGCGTGATCCACGAGCAGGGCAACGTCGGCCAGGAGCAGCGCTGCTCCGGCGCCCAGGGCACCTCCGGCGGCGCCTTCCAGGTGCTGTACGTCGACGGCGTCAACATGCCCGACGCCCGGGCGGCGATCTCCGCCAAGCTCCAGGCCGACCAGGCGATCGACACCGTGCTCACCCTCTCCGGCCCGATGGCGGCCACCGGACTGCAGGCGGTCCAGGACGCCCGCCGCCCGGTCGAGCTCGACACCTTCGACCTGGGCACCCAGGTGGTGGCCGGCCTCAAGGCGGGCACCGTCGGCTTCGCCGTCGACCAGCAGCCCTACCTCCAGGGCTACGAGGGCGTCGACCTGCTCTGGCTCTACCGCTTCAACCTCAACATGCTCGGCGGCGGCAAGCCGGTGGCCACCGGCCCGCAGATCCTCACCAGGGAGAACGCGGACGCCCTGGCCGAGTACGTCGCGAGGGGGACCAGGTGAGCACCTCCGACGTCCTGGCCGGCGGACGCCGGGAGCGCCCGGCCGCGCTGCGCCGGCTGGCCGGCCGGCCCGAGCTGGGCGCGCTGCTGGCGGCCGCCGCGGTCTTCCTGGTCTTCGCCGCCGTGGCCGAGCCCTTCCTGCGGGTCTCCTCGCTGGGCACCGTGCTGTACGCCGCCTCCACCATCGGGATCATGGCCGTCCCGGTCGCCCTGCTGATGATCGGCGGCGAGTTCGACCTGTCGGCCGGTGTCCTGGTCACCACCGCCGCGCTGACCTCGTCGATGGTCTCCTACCAGCTCACCGCCGTCACCTGGGTGGGCGTGCTGGTCTCGCTGGCCGTCACGCTGGCGGTCGGCCTGTTCAACGGCTGGATGCTGGCGCGCACCAAGCTGCCGAGCTTCATCGTCACCCTCGGCACCTTCCTGATGCTGACCGGCGCCAACCTCGGCGTCACCAAGGCGGTCTCCGGCACCGTCTCCACCAAGCCGATCTCCGACATGGAGGGCTTCGCCTCCTGCCGCTGGCTGTTCGCCTCCGAGGTCACCGTCGGCGGGCTGACGATCAAGGCCACCGTCTGGTGGTGGCTGGGCCTGCTGGTGGCCGGCAGCTGGGTGCTGCTGCGCACCCGGTTCGGCAACTGGATCTTCGCGGTCGGCGGGGACGCGGCCGCGGCCCGCGCGGTGGGCGTCCCGGTCGCCCGGACGAAGACCGTGCTCTACCTGTTCGTCGGCTTCGGCGCCTGGGTGCTCGGCCAGCACCTGCTGTTCTCCTTCGACACCGTGCAGTCCGGCGAGGGCGTCGGCAACGAGCTGATCTACATCGTCGCGGCCGTCATCGGCGGCTGCCTGATCACCGGCGGCTACGGCTCGGTGGTGGGCTCCGCGCTGGGCGCGCTGATCTTCGGGATGGCCAGCAAGGGCATCATCTACGCCCAGTGGAACCCCGACTGGTTCAAGTTCTTCCTCGGTGCGATGCTGCTGCTGGCCGCCCTGCTGAACTCCTTCGTCAAGCGCCGCGCCGAACGGGGGCCCCGATGACCGAGCTCCTCTCCCTGCGGGGTGTCGGCAAGACCTACGGCACCGTGCGCGCCCTGGAGGACGTCTCGCTGACCCTGCGCTCCGGCGAGATCAGCTGCGTGCTCGGTGACAACGGCGCCGGGAAGTCCACCCTGATCAAGATCATCGCCGGGCTGCACCGGCACGACGAGGGCACCTTCACGGTGGCCGGCGAGGAGGTCCGCCTGGACTCCCCGCGCCAGGCCCTGGACCGCGGCATCGCCACCGTCTACCAGGACCTCGCCGTGGTGCCGCTGATGCCCGTCTGGCGCAACTTCTTCCTCGGCTCCGAGCAGGGGCACAAGCGCTGGGGCGGGCTGCGGATCGACGCCGACGCCATGCGCGCCACCACCCGCCGGGCGCTCGCCGACATGGGCATCGACCTGCCCGACGTCGACCGCCCGATCGGCACCCTCTCCGGCGGGCAGCGCCAGTGCGTGGCCATCGCCCGCGCCGTGCACTTCGGTGCCAAGGTGCTCGTCCTGGACGAACCGACCGCCGCGCTCGGCGTCAAGCAGTCCGGGGTGGTGCTCAAGTACGTCACCGCCGCCCGCGACGCCGGACTCGGCGTCGTGCTGATCACCCACAACCCGCACCACGCGTACCTGGTCGGGGACCACTTCACCCTGCTCAAGCGGGGCCGGATGGCCGGCAGCCACCCCCGGGCGGAGATCGGCCTCGAACAGCTCACCACCGAGATGGCCGGCGGCTCCGACCTCGCCGAGCTCTCCCACGAGCTGTCCCGGGCCGGCACCCCCGCAGACCCGGCCGCCGGTCCGGCCGCCGGTCCGGCCGCCGGTCCGACCCCCGGTCCGACCACCGATCCCGGCACCAAGGAGCGTCCGCAGCCGTGACCAGCCCCCACGGAGGCAGCCGTCCGCCGGTCCTGCCCACCCTGCTCGGCCTCGGGCCGCGCGCCGAGCGCCGCCGCCGGGCGCTGCCCGCCGGCGTGCTCCGGCTGCCGACGATCGGCATCGACATCGGCGGCACCAAGGTCGTCGCCGGCGTGGTCGACGGCGAGGGCAAGGTGCTGGAGAAGCTGCGCACCGACACGCCCCACAAGTCCAAGAGCCCCAAGGTCGTCGAGGACGTCATCGTCGACCTGGTGCTGGAGCTCGCCGACCGGCACGACGTCCACGCGGTCGGCGTCGGCGCGGCCGGCTGGGTCGACGCCGAGCGCTCCACCGTGCTCTTCGCCCCGCACCTCAACTGGCGCGGCGAGCCGCTGCGGGAGGCGCTCAGCGCCCGGCTGCGGTTCCCCGTGGTCGTCGAGAACGACGCCAACGCCGCCGCCTGGGCCGAGTGGCGCTTCGGCGCCGGCCGGGGCGAGGAGCACATGGTGATGCTCACCCTGGGCACCGGCATCGGCGGCGCCGTCGTCCGCGACGGCTTCGTGGACCGGGGGAAGTACGGGCTGGCCGGCGAGTTCGGGCACATGCAGGTGGTGCCCGGCGGCCACCGCTGCCCGTGCGGCAACCGCGGCTGCTGGGAGCAGTACTCCTCCGGCAACGCGCTGGTGCGCGACGCCCGCGAGCTGGTCGCCGAGGAGTCCCCGGTGGTCCAGCCGCTGCTGGCCCGGGCCGGCGGCACCGTCGAGGGCATCACCGGGCCGCTGGTCACCGAGGCCGCCCGGGCCGGCGACCCGACCGCCACCGAGCTGCTCTACGAGGTCGGCACCTGGCTCGGCGTGGGCATCGCCAACCTGGCCGCCGCCCTCGACCCGGGCCGTTTCGTCATCGGCGGCGGCGTCTCCGAGGCCGGCGACCTGCTGCTCGGCCCGGCCCGCGACACCTTCCGCCGCACCCTCACCGGCCGCGGATTCCGCCCGGAGGCGACCATCGTGCACGCGGCCCTCGGCAACGAGGCCGGGCTGGTCGGCGCCGCCGACCTCGCCCGCCAGGTCGCCCGCCGCTTCCGCACCATCAAGCGCCGCCGGGTCGAGCGCGCCGTGCCGTAGCGGCGGGGCGTCGTCCGAACGGTTGCCCGCCGTCAACTACCCGTTGGTAGCGACGCGGCACTGTTGTCGGGGTCATGGCTCCTGTGAAACAACGGAGTTGACGTCGACTCAGAGGAGTATCGGATGAGAGCACTGGCCCGCGTCGCCCCGTCGCTCCTGCTCGCCACCGCCCTGGTGTGGTCCGCCACCGGACCCGCCGGGGCGGCGCCGCCGCCGGCCAAGGTGCCCGAGGCGGTGGGCTGGGGCGGGGCGGTGGCCAGCGTGGACGCCGACGCCACGGCGGCCGGCATCGAGGTCCTGCGCAAGGGCGGCAACGCCGTGGACGCGGCGGTCGCGGTCGCCGCGGCGCTCGGGGTCACCGAACCGTACTCGGCCGGGATCGGCGGCGGCGGGTACTTCGTCTACTACGACCACGCCACCGGCCGGGTGCACACCATCGACGGCCGGGAGACCGCCTCCCGCAAGGCCGACACCTCGCTCTTCCTGGAGAACGGCGCACCGCTGCCGTTCGCCGACGCCGTCACCAGCGGCCTGTCGGTGGGTGTCCCCGGCTCCCCGGCCACCTGGGAGACCGCCGTCGGGCTCTGGGGCCGGCGCAGCTTCGCCGAGGTGCTCAAGCCCGCCCAGCGGATCGCCGAGCAGGGCTTCACCGTCGACCAGACCTTCCAGGACCAGACCGCGCTCAACCAGGCCCGGTTCAAGGACTTCCCGGACACCGCCCGGCTCTTCCTGCCCGGCGGCGCGCTCCCGGCCGTCGGCTCCACCTTCCGCAACCCCGACCTCGCCGCCACCTACCGCCAGCTCGGCAAGGAGGGCACGGCGGCGCTCTACCGGGGCGCGATCGGCGAGGACATCGTCCGCACCGTCCAGCATCCGCCGGTCGACCCCGCCTCCGGCCGCAACGCCCGCCCCGGGCAGGTGGACGCCGCCGACCTGGCCGCCTACCGGGTCCGCCGCCAGCAGCCCACCCACGTCGCCTACCGGGACTACGACCTCTACTCGATCGCCCCCTCCAGCTCCGGCGGCACCACCGTCGGCGAGGCGCTCGGCATCCTGGAGGACGGCGAGGTCGCCGACTACGACGCCACGCAGTACTACCACCACTTCCTGGAGGCCTCGCGGCTCTCCTTCGCCGACCGCAACCGCTGGGTCGGCGACCCGGCGTTCAACGACGTGCCGACGAAGGAACTGCTCTCCGCCCGGTACGCGGCCTCCCGCGCCTGCCTGATCCGGCCCGACCGCGCGCTCACCAGCCCGGTCGCCCCCGGTGACCCGCGCCACCCGGCCGGCTGCCCGGACGCCGCCCCGGCGCCCGCCGCCGAGCCCTACGAGGGCCTGAGCACCAGCCACCTCACGGTCGCCGACCGCTGGGGCAACGTCGTCTCCTACACCCTCACCCTGGAGCAGACCGGCGGCAGCGGCATCACCGTCCCCGGCCGCGGCTTCCTGCTCAACAACGAGCTGACCGACTTCAACTTCACCCCGCTCTTCCCCGGGGTGCCCGACCCCAACCTGCCCGGCCCCGGCAAGCGGCCGCGCTCCTCGCTCTCGCCGACCATCGTGCTGCGCGACGGCGAGCCCCTGCTGGCCGCCGGCTCGCCCGGCGGCGCCACCATCATCACCACCACCCTCCAGGTGCTGCTCGGCCGCCTCGACCGGGGCCTGAGCCTGGAGCAGGCGATCACCGCGCCGCGTGCCAGCCAGCGCAACACCGCCGCCACCCAGGCCGAGCCGGCCTTCCTGGCGCTGCCCGAGCGGACCGGGCTGGAGGCGCTCGGCCACGTGTTCGCCGCCACGCCGGAGATCGGCGCCGCGACCGGGGTCGAACGGCTGCCGGACGGCCGCTGGGTCGCCGCGGCCGAACCGGTGCGCCGCGGCGGCGGCTCGGCGGCGGTGGTGCGGCCCGCGCCGTGAGGCGGGAGCCGCGGGGCCGGTGCCGCGGGGCCGGTGTCCTGAGGCCCGGGCCATGAGGCCGGGCCGGACTGTCGGTGCCGTTCGGTAGATTCGGGGTGGGCGTCCACCGGGGCCACTGCGGCCGCCGGGGCGCCCACCCCGCACCCGTACCTGAACCGCCACCGGGAAGGCCGCCCGCCGTGACCGTCCGCATCGCCACCTGGAACATCAACTCCGTCACCGCGCGGCTGCCCAAGCTCCTCGAATGGCTGGAGAGCGCCAAGCCCGACGTGCTCTGCCTCCAGGAGCTCAAGTGCGCCGCCGACGCCTTCCCCTACGAGCCGGTGCGCGAGCTCGGCTACGAGACCGCCGCGCACGGCACCGGCCGGTGGAACGGCGTGGCGATCGTCTCCCGGATTGGTCTCGACGACGTCGTCCGCGACCTGCCCGAGCAGCCGGGCTACCTCGCCGACGACGCCCTGCTGCCCGACGTCGAGCCGCGCGCCATCGCCGCCACCTGCGGCCCGGTCCGGGTCTGGTCGGTCTACGTGCCCAACGGCCGCGAGGTCGACCACGCCCACTACCGCTACAAGCTGGAGTGGCTGGAGGCGCTGCGCCGCGCCTCGCTGGAGGACGCGGCCGGCGAGCGCCCGTTCGCCGTCCTCGGCGACTTCAACATCGCGCCGAGCGACGAGGACGTCTTCGACGTGGCGGCCTTCGAGGGCCTCACCCACGTCACCCCCGCCGAGCGGGCCGCCCTCGCCGCCCTCGACGCGGCCGGGCTGCACGACGTGGTGCCGCGCCCGCTGAAGTACGACCGCCCCTACACCTACTGGGACTACCGCCAGCTGGCCTTCCCGAAGAACCGGGGCATGCGGATCGACCTCACCTACGCCAACAAGCCCTTCGTGGACGCCGTCACCGACAGCTATGTCGATCGTGAGGCGCGCAAGGGCAAGGGCACCTCGGACCACGCGCCGGTCGTCGTCGACCTGGACCTCTGAGCGCCGGCCCGCCGGCGGCGGGCGGTGACGCAGGGTGGCGGCGGCTCGCCCGAACGGGCCAGAGCGGTGGCCGGGCGGGCGGCGGGTGCCTACCGTCGGTGGGTGACCGGGTGTGGTTGTTCGATCACGTGGACGTAGGAGTCCCCGGCCGCGCCCGAGAGAATCCCGGAGGTTCCGGTATGCGCCCCACGCGTACGGCCGCCGCCGCCCTGATCGGCGCGACGCTGCTGACCGGCCTGACGGCCCCCCTCGCGCTGGCCAAGGACGGCGCCGCCTCGGTCAGCCCGTCCCAGGCCGCACCGGGCCAGACCGTGACGGTCACGGTCGCCTGTGAGAAGTCCGACAAGCCCACCGCCAAGACGATCACCGCCAACTCGCCGGCCTTCGAGGGCGGCCCCGCCACCCTGACGCTCGGCTCGGACGGCAAGCACACCGGCTCCGCCCGGCTGGCCGGCAAGTACGGGGGCGACAACAAGGTCGACGGGACCTGCCCGGACGGTGCCGCCTTCGCCACCAGCGTCACGGTGACCACGGTCTCGGTGTCCACGGGCGTGGGCGCGGGGGCCGGTGCAGGCGCCGGTGCGGGGGCCGGTGCCGCGGGTTCCGCGCCCTCCGGCATCGGCGGGTGGAGCGAGGCGGCCGGGGAGTGGGCGGGCTCCCTCGGGCAGTCCGGTGCCGGCAGCCAGCAGGTCGCCCCGCACGGCGCGGTGAGGACCGGTCTCGGCGGCTCGATCGCGGCGAACCCCGCGGAGCTGGCGGGTGGCGCGCTGCTGGTCGTGGGCGGCGTCGGCGGTTTCTGGCTGCTGCGGCGGCGCGCGGGCACCGGGTCCGCCTGAGCCGGGGGAGGGTGCCGCCGGACGGTTCGTCGTCCGGCGGCACCTCCGTGCGGTCGGCGGGCCGGGCGGGTGGCCGGCCGGGTGCGCCGGGGGCCGGGTGCTCCGGAGGTCAGGCCGTGCTGTCGGCCGGGACCGCCGAGGCGTCGTGCGGCTTCCTCCCGTCCTGCGCCTCCGTGACCTCCTCGGCCCCGGCGGCCCGCAGGGCACCGGTCGCCAGCAGGTACTGGGCCAGGATGTACGTCGCCATGATCCAGAAATCGTGGCCCGGCAGCTCCCGCCAGTGCGCCAGCTTGGTGGCGATCAGCGTGTCCGAGAGCAGGAACAGCGCCCCGCCCAGCCCGGTCCGCACCCCCAGCCCGGCCGAGGTCACCGCCGTCGAGGCGAGCAGCAGGCTGTACCCGGCCACCGGGATCCGCAGGTCCCCGAGATCCGGCCAGAGCAGGCCCACCATCGAGGCCCAGGCCGCCGCGTACGCGGCCGCGACCAGCAGCGTGCGGCGCCGCTCCGTCAGCGCGCCCTGGCCGACGAACATCGTCACGTAGCAGACGTGCGCCGCCGCGAACGAGCCCATTCCGGCCAGGAACGCGGGGTCCGAGCCGAGCTGGAGCAGCACGTCCCCGCCCGCGCTGGCCAGCAGGGCCGGCGCCAGCAGCTTCGGCGCCCGCCGCCCGGCCGCGGTGGCGCTGACGACGCTGTGCGCGGCCAGCAGCGGCATCAACGCCGGCTTGGTGGCGTGCCGCAGCGCCGGAACGTCGGTCAGCAGCGCCCCCAGATGGGCCGCCGAGGTGGCGGCGAAGCCGGCGAGCAGGCCGGAGGCCGAGCGCAGCCGGCCGCCGAGAACGGCGCGGGTGGTCGTACGGATGCTCATGGGGCGGTGTCCTCCGGGTGGGTGGGGGAGAGGGTGGTGGGGCGGACGGCCCGTGCGGGCACGATAGGGGACCGGGGCGGTGGCACGGAAGAGATTGTTACCGGTGCGTAGGCCCCGGCGGGCGCCCGGGGTGACGTGCCGCCGGGCCGGCGCCCGCTCACCGTCCGGCCGCCCGCCCGGATGTCCGGCCGCCGGTCCGGCCGGATGTCGCCGCGCCCCGGGCGGCTGCCAGCGGGGGCCGCGTCCAGCGTCTAGTCTGGTCCCCGACATGGAGCAGCAGGAGTACGCGACCGGCGCCGCGCGGACAGCCGGTGGCACGTCGGACGGACGCACGGGCGGGGCGGGGCGCAGCACCACCGGCGCCGTCCTCGCCGTACGCGAACCCGCTCGCGGCCCCGGGCCCGCCACCGCGGCCGGAGCTGACGCCCCGCAGGAACCCTCGCCCGGCCTCCCGTCCCAACCCTCGTCCGGATCCCGGTCCGGATCCCGGTCCGAGTCCTGCTCCGAGTCCTGCTCCGAACCGCCGTCCGGCCTCTCGCCCGACCCGGGGCTGCTCCGGCTCGCGCGCTGGTTCGCCGAGGCCGGCCCCGGCGCCGCCGACGACCTCTGCGCGGCCTCCTTCGGCCTCTACCCGGCCCGTCACTTCGGCGCCCCCGCCGCGCCGTCCGGCCCCGAGGTCAGCTGGTGGCACGGCCCCACCGCGCACACCCCCGCGCCGCTGCGCACCCGCGAACCGCGCACCGCCCCGGGCCTGCGCCGCGCCCGCCGTGACGCCGCCGCCCTGCCCGTCGTCCTCTCGGGCGCCAAGCCCGGCACGCCCGGCCGGCACCGCAGGCCCGAACACTCCCGCTCCGCCGCCGCCGTCGTACCGCAGGACCGTTCCGGCGCCACGACCGCCGCCGAACGCCGGATCGCCGCCCGGCTGCTCCTCGCCCACCCGCTGGTCACCGCCTCCGGGCCGCACGCCGACGGCTTCCCGCTGATCCGCCGTCACCGCGACTGGCTCACCGAACGCTTCGACACCCTGCTCGGCTACCCGCTGGTCGTCGGCCCCTGGCACGCCCGGCTGCACAAGGCCGGCCCCGGGCCCGGCGCCGTCCGCCGCCTCGAACACCCCGCCACCGGCGCCCCGTTCACTCCCGGCGGCTACGCCAGGCTCGCCCTCGCCCTGTCGCTGCTCGTCGACGCGCCCGAACAGCTCCCGCTCGGCGCGCTGCTGACCGCGATGAACGCCGCCGAGCCCGCACCCGCCGACCCCGCCGACCTCGCCATGGCGTTCGCCGTGCTCGCCGACTGGCAGGTGCTCACCGACGTCCCCGCCGACCTCGCGGACGCCTCCGCCGTCCTGACGGTCGACCGGGAGCTCGCCCGCGCCGTCCCGGCCGGCCCGCCCGCGCTCGCCGACGGCGCCGCCGACCTCGTCCGCCGCGCCGCCGAGGCCGAACCCGGCACCGCCGTCCGCCGCCGCCTCGCCGAGAGCCCGGCCGTCCTGGCCGCCGACCTGCCCGAGGACCAGCGCGCCTGGCTGCGCGACCACCGGCACTCCGGCCCCGCCGCGCTCGCCGACTTCCTCGGCCTGGAGGCCGAGCACCGGGCCGAGGGCGTCGCGCTCCTCGACCCGGCGGAGGAGCTCACCGACCTCGCCCTGTCCGGCGGCGGAACGGCCGCCCAGGCGGCGCTGCTGCTGGTCGAGCGCCTGGTCGAGGAGGTCCGCCCGCTGCCCGGCGAGACCACCGGCGCCGACGTGCCCGTCCCGGACGCGCTGATAGACGGCGTGCTGGGGGACATCGCCGACGAGTACGGCCTCCCGGCCGGCTGGCGCCGCGACTACCTCGCCGACCGCACCGCCCTGCGCCGCGACGCCCTCGACCTGCTCCACCGCATGGGCCTGATCGCCACCCGCCCCTCCGGCTGGCTCCTGCGCGCCCCCGCCGCCCGCTACGCCCCGGCCCCCGACCTCCTCCCCACCCCCGGCACCGGCCGCCACTCCCGACCCGCCCCCCGCGCCGGCCAACCCGCCTGACCCGGCCCCGCCCGAAGCCGGCCGCGGGCCCCGCCCCGGCCGCTGCCGGCGGTGCCTGCCGCGTCGGCTCCCACCCGCGCGGCCCCACGGGCCGGCCAACCGCTCGTCCGGGGGGCACCTCGGCGATCGAGGCGACCGTCGAGCAGGCCGGCGCCGACGCGAGCGCGCTGGGCACGCTGCGCCGGAACGACGGCGGCCCCGGGCGCTTCCTGACCTCCCTCGCGGAGGCCTACACCCGCGGCGCCGAGGTCGACTGGCAGCGGGTCCCGGCCTGGGGCCGGGTGCGGCCGGCCGTGCTCCCCGACCTGTCCGGCCGGGAGCTCGACGCCTGGCGCTACCGCGTCGACTGGCAGCCCGCCGCCGAGCCCGCCGACGCGCGGCCGGCCGGCGCGCTGGGGGGCCTGCCTTTAAGCCCTTGCGGGTGGCGGGCGGTGCCTGGCCGCGCTGCCGTCGTCTTGGCCGGGCTGCTTGGCATTGGGCTGGTCTGGAGACCGTTGCGGGGCTTGTCCGGTCGCCTCTCGCTGCCCCGTGGGCCGGCCCAACCGCTCGTCCGGGGGCCCGCTGCGAGCCTCGCCTCTGGCCCTGGCTGGTGGTGGGGTGCCTGGCCGGCCGGGCTGCTTGATGTTGGGCTGGTCTGGAGTCCGTTGCGGGGCTTGCCCTTGATGGTGCCTGCTGCGTCGGGCTCCGCCCTCGCTACCTCCTGGGCCGGCCGACCCGCTCGCCCCGGGGCTCGCTGCGGGCCCTGCCTCGGGCCCTGGTGGTGGGCGGTGCTTGGCGCGCCGCCGTCGTATCGGCCCCACCCCCGCTCGCCCCTGGGCTGGCCTACCTACCTGCCGGTCCCGGGCGGGCCGGGAGCCGCTGCCGGCCCCGCCCCTGGCCTCTGCTGGAGGTGGGTCGTGCCTGTTTCGCCGCCCTCGTTCCGGCCGGACTGCTTGGCGCGAGTGGGCGAGGAGTCCGCTGTGGGGCTTGCCCATGGTTCTGGTTGGTGGTGGAGGGCGCTTGCTCCGCCGCCGTCGCCTTGGCTCCGTCTCCGCTGCCCTCGGGGCGGGCCCGCAGCCCGTTGGGGCCTTGTTCCTGGCTTCGGCGGGTGGTGCCGGGTGGGTCGCCGTCGTTCTGGCTCCGCCCCGCTGCCCCTGGGCCGGCCAACCCGCGCACACTCCGCTGTGGGGCTTGCCCCTGGCCCGATGGCCGCCGGTGGTCCCAGCCGCGCCGCCCGCAGGCGGGGGCCGGAGGGTGGGCGCCCTCCTCGGCGTCCCGGCGCCGTGGTCCCGGCCTCGACGGCGTGCGCCTGCCGCACGCTCGCGGTTTCGGCCAGGCCCTCGGCGTCACTGCCGGGTGCCCCCCGCGGCTACCTCCGCACGGTGGCCGCGGTGGTGGCCATGGTGCCGTGCTGGACGGTTTCGACGGTGGCGCCGACGCCCAGGGTGCCCAGGGCGATGGAGGCGAGGACGGCGGCGCTGGCCAGGAGGCGGCGGTGGCGCTGGGGCAGGGGGAAGCGCGGATCCTGGAGGGTCGCCGGAGGGTTGGCGTTCATGGCACGGAGGTTTCCAGGCCGGTGTGAACGGTCGCTACGTGCGGGTGAAGTCCGGATGGGGGATCGGCGTCGGCTTGGGCGATATGTGCAACGCCGCAGGTCACGCCCTCCGGGGAGGGCCGTCGGGCGGTCCCCGGAGGGCGGGGGTTTCACCCGTTCGGAGGACGCCGGTTGCCCCGGCGGACATCGGCCAGGGCCTCGCCGACGGCGACCCGGACGGCGTCCCGCAGGCCGTGCGCGGGGTGGAAGCGGGAGGGCCCGGCGGACGGGTCGGCGCGCAGTTCCTTCACCAGGGCGACGCACAGCATCAGCATCACCGCGACGAACGGCAGCGCGACCAGGATGGTGGCGTTCTGCAGCGCGGTGAGCCCGCCCGCCAGCAGCAGTGCGGCGGCGACGCCGCCCATCAGCACGCCCCAGACCACCACCAGCCAGGTGCGCGGGTGCAGCGAACCGCGGCTGGAGAGCGAGCCGAGCACCAGCGAGGCGGAGTCGGCGCTGGTGATGAAGAAGGTCATCACCAGCAGCACCGCGACCACGCTGGTCACCGTGCCGCCCGGGAGGGCGCGCAGCATCTCGAAGAGCGAGGCCTCGGCGCCCTGCGGGATGGTGGCGACGAGGTCGGCGGCGCCGGTGGTGTCCAGCCGGATCGCGGTGCCGCCCATCACGCAGAACCAGATGACGGTGGCCCCGCTGGGCACCAGCAGCACGCCGATGAGGAACTGCCGCACGGTGCGGCCGCGCGAGATCCGGGCGATGAAGGTGCCGACGAACGGCGCCCAGGAGAGCCACCACGCCCAGTAGAAGATGGTCCAGGTGCCGAGCCAGTCCTCGTCGGTGAAGGCGCCGGTCTGGGTGGACATGACGGTCAGGTTGGAGAGGTAGCCGCCGACGGTCGAGGGGATGGCGTCCAGCACGAAGACGGTCGGGCCGACGAGGAAGACGAAGACCATGATCAGCGAGGCCAGCACCACGTTGGCGGTGGAGAGCCACTTGACGCCCCGGTGCACGCCGGAGAAGGCGGAGAGCACGAAGGCGGCGGTCAGCGCGCCGATGATGACCAGCTGGGTACGCTCGCTGTTGTTGACGTCGGAGACGTAGCCGAGGCCGTCGGCCACCTGGAGGGCGCCGAGGCCGAGGCTGGTGGCGGAGCCGAAGACGGTCGCGAACACGGCGAGCAGGTCGATCGCCCGGCCCTTCCAGCCGTTGGCGCCGTGTTCGCCGATCAGCGGGACGAACGCGGCGGAGATCCGGTTGCCGCGGCCCTTGCGGAAGGTGGTGTAGGCGAGCGCGAGGCCGCCGACGGCGTAGATCGCCCAGGGGTGCAGGGTCCAGTGGAAGAGCGAGAACTCCAGTGCCTGCCGGGCGGCGGCCGCGGACTCGGGTTCGAGGCCGGAGCCGGGCTGCGGGGCGGCGAACAGCTGGAGCGGTTCGCCGACGCCGTAGAACATCAGGCCGATGCCCATGCCGGCGCTGAACATCATGGCGACCCAGGCGGTGGTGGAGAACTCCGGTTCGTCGTCGTCGCGTCCGAGCCGGATCCGGCCGAACCGGCTGAAGGCGAGCACGACGGTGAGGACGAGGAAGACGTCGGCGGCGGCGACGAAGAGCCAGCCGAAGTTGTGCAGCACCCAGCCGAGGGCGGTGCTGGAGGTCCGGCCGAGGGAGTCCTCGGCGAAGACGCCCCAGGCCACGACCCCGAGCACCGCGACCGCGCCGACTCCGAACACGACCCGGTCGAGGGGGAGGGTGGCGGCGGGTTCGTCCGGCGGCTCGGGCGGCTGACTGGTCATGGGGTACCTCTCGCGGCGTCCTGGCGGTCCGACGGCGGGCGTCGACGACATGATCGGAATCGTGATACATGTCGTACTATGTCCAGTTCTTGCCGGGAGAGAGGGCAGGGCGCGCCGGGAAGGCGCGACCTGGGCGGGCGTCAGGCGGCCGCGTACGGGCGGGACGAGGGCACGGCGGCGTCCAGGTAGCCGGCCAGGGCGCGCCGGCTGCGGGTCAGCTCGTCGATGCGGGCGTCGAGCTCGGCCAGTTCGCCGCGGAGGGTGCCGAGCAGGTCGGGGCAGGCCTCCAGGGCGGGGACCGGGCCGGTTGCGCAGGGGAGGATCTGGGCGATCACCCGGGTGGAGAGGCCCGCCGCGAGCAGGCTGCGGATCTGGCGGACGCGGACGGTGTCGCCCTGGTCGTACTCGCGGTAGCCGCCGGCCGAGCGGGTGGGTTCGAGCAGGCCCTGTTCCTCGTAGTACCGCAGCAGGCGGGTGGACACCCCGGTCAGACGGGCGAGTTCTCCGATGCGCATGCCCGGACGAACGTCCCCGCCCGGCGGGGTGTTCCCGTCCCGCGGGGCCGGACCGGCCCCGGACGGCCGCCGAACCCGCGCTAGGCGGCGGCCGTCCGGGAGACGGCCGGCCGGGAGGCGTCGGCGCCCGTCAGGAAGCCCACCATCAGGTCCCGCAGCTCGGGCAGCCGCTCCACCATCGGCAGGTGGCCGGCCGACAGCTCGGCCAGCCGCGCGCCGGGGATGCCCTGCGCCAGGGCGCGGTGCTGCTCCGGCGTGACCAGGCCGTCCTCGGTGGTGGAGACGACCAGGGTGGGCACGGTGATCCGCGCCAGTTCGGCACGCACGTCCGCGCGGGCGGCGAGCTCGAACTGCCAGCGGAAGCCCGCCGGGACCGGCGTGGCGGCCAGGGCGGCCCGCAGCCCGGCGAACTGCTCGGGGGGCAGGGCGTCCACCCAGGTGCGGCCGAAGGCGGTGGCCAGGCTGTGGTCGGCCCACAGCGCGGGGTGCCCGGTGAGGGCGACGGCCTGGCCGGCGAGCAGCCGGAGGCGCTGCGAGCCGCCGGCCACCCCGGCGAGCAGCAGCAGCGAGCGGACCCGGCCGGGGTGGCGGGTGGCGATGCGGACGGCGACGGCGGCGCCGAGCGAGTAGCCGGCGAGGTCGAAGCCGGGCCGCCCGGCCTCGTCGGCGGCGGCCACCAGGCGGTCGGCCAGTTCGTCGAGCGAGTGCGGCGTGCCGGGTTCGTCGGGGCTGTCCCCGGAGCCCGGGTAGTCGGGGGCGATGACGGTGCGGTGGGCGGCGAGGTCGTCGAGCAGCGGGCCCCAGTTGTCGTGGGCGCTGCCGCCCGCACCGTGGGCGAGCAGCAGCCCGGGGCCGCTGCCGCGGACGGTGCGGGCGAGCGGCGCGGCGGCGGCGGGGGCGGGCGTGAGGACGGGCGTGGTGGTCATGACGGCGCTCCTGCGGGGTGGTCGGGGACCGGCGGTCGGCCGGCCCGCTCCGCACGGTAGGAGTTGACACCGGTGTGAGGGTCAAGTCCCGGTTCGCCTGACGCGGGGTTCGCGGTGGCCCTAGGATCCGACCCGTGACCGGGGGAGCGCGCGCCGCGATACCCGCCGGGCGGCCCGCGGCCGTCGCCGGCGCCGGTGGTGCGCCCGTCCTCTCCCGTCGCGGCCGGTGTTGTCGCTGTCTGCGCCACCACGGCCACCACGGCCGCCGCTGCTGCCGCTGAGCTCTTCGCCGCCGCCGTCCGTCCGCGGCGTGACCGCACGGATGACCCAGGACCCACCACCCTGACTCGAACGGGAGTGTGCCGATGTCCGCCGACATCCCCTCGGAAACCGTCCACGAGCGGCCGGGCGGCCGCCGCCGGGGCCTCGAACGCCGTGAGCTGCTGCGTCTGCTCGCCGCCGCCGGTGCTGCCGCCCCGGCCGTCGGCGCCCTGACCGGCACGCAGCGCGCGTCCGCCGCCCCCGCCGCACCCGTCCCCGCCGCACCAGCCCCCGCCGCGCCCGCCACCCCGGCAGCCCCGGTCCTCCCCGCCGCCGGGCCGGTGCCCGGGATCGTCAAACCGCTGCCCGCCGAGTGGTTCGTGCCGCGCGGGACCAACGCCGAGATGCGCTTCGACGCGCTGCGCGCCGGCCCGGACGGCACACCGGTGGGGCGGCACGTCCCGGTGGAGCGGTTCTTCGTCCGCAACCACACCAGCACCCCGCTGATCGACGCGGGCACCTGGCGGCTCCGGCTCTTCGGCACCGGCCTGCGCGGTGCCCCGACCGCCGAGCGCCCGGTCGAGTTCTCGCTCGCGGACCTGCGCGCCCTGCCCGCCCACACCACCACCGCGCTGATCGAGTGCGCGGGCAACGGCCGCAGCTTCTTCACCGGTCAGCAGCACCAGAGCGTGCCCGGCACACCGTGGACGCTCGGCGGGATCGGCTCGGCCCGCTGGCGCGGGGTGCGGCTGGCGGAGGTGCTGCGCCGGGCGGGCCTGACGCCGCAGGCGGTGGACGTGATGCCGGCGGGCCTCGATCCGGAGCCGGTCGTCGGCGGTGTGAGTCTGGGCCGGGTCCGCCGCCCGCTGCCGGTCGCCAAGGCGCTGGACGACGTGCTGCTCGCCTACGAGATGAACGGCGAGCCGCTGACGCCCGATCACGGCGCACCGGTGCGGGTGGTGGTGCCGGGGTGGGTCGGGATCGCCTCGATCAAGTGGGTCGGCACCGTCGAGGTCGCGGACCGGCCGCTGTCCTCGCCGTGGAACACCGACTCCTACCGCCTGTTCGGCCCCGACTACCCGCCCGGCGGCAGTGCGCCGCTCACCACCCAGGTGGTGAAGAGCGCCTTCGAGCTGGCCCGGGACGCCGTCCTGCCGGCCGGCCGCGCGCACCGGCTGCACGGCCGCTCGTGGTCGGGCGCGGCGCCGGTCCGCCGGGTCGAGGTGTCGGTCGACGGCGGTCGGCGGTGGCGCCCCGCCGAGCTGCGCGACGAGCCGCGGTACGGCGACTGGACGCGCTGGAGCTTCGACTGGCGCCCGGAGCGGCCCGGCCCGTACGAGCTGCGGGCGCGGGCGACCGACCGCCGGGGCAGGACCCAGCCCGAGGTGGCGGTGTTCAACCGCGAGGGCTACCTCTTCGACGCGGTGGTGGTCCACCCCGTGACCGCGGTCTGAGCGCGGGGCGGTCGCGCCCGCCCCGCCGTCAGGCGTTGGACGGGACCTCGTACGGGGCCGGGTAGGCGGTCTCGTACGGGGTCAGCACCAGCCGCACCACGTCCTCCAGCCGCCGGCGGGCGTCGCCGAGCGTGGTGCGCCCGGTCACCCAGGCGGTCAGTTCGCCCTGCCAGGCGTGGCCGACGATGTGCCGCACGAGGTCGCTCGCGGCGGCCGGCACTTCGTCGGCCATCACCGCCTGGAGCGCGGTGCTGTCGGCCCGGGCCATGCCCTGCAGCGCCTCGCTGGCGAAGGGGTCCGTGGAGGCGGCGACGGCGACCCGCAGTCTGGCCAGCTCGGGCTGGCGCTGGTAGGCCCGCATGCCGCCGCGCACGAACCGCGCCACCCGGTCGGTGGCGCCCAGGCCGGCGCGCGGTCCGCGCAGCTCCGCCACCAGGTCGGCCAGCAGCAGCCGGTGCCACTCGGCGATCGCCGCCGCCAGCAGGTGGTCCTTGGAGGAGAAGTAGCGGTACGCCGTCCCCAGGGCGACTCCGGAGCGCTCGCAGACCTGCTTCATCTGCAGCCGCTCGACGCCGATCTCGTTCACCAGGGCGAGCGCGGACGCGATCAGGCTTTCGCGGCGTTCGAGCTGACGCGGAGACATCGCCTCCACCGGTCGTGGTGACAGGTCAACCTTGGTCACCCGCACCATGATACGGGGCGGGGCCGCTCAGGAATATGACGCCGTCCGGCCTCCCGCCGTTCGCCCCCCGGCCACCGGGTGGTGACGGGGGCGGCGGCGGTCGGGCGGACGGGGCCGGACGGGTGCGCACGAGGTGGCCGGGGCACGCCTCAGCGCGGGCTGGCCAGCCGTTCGCGGATCAGCGCCTCCTGGACGGCGGAGGCCACCAGCCGGCCCGAGCGGTCGTAGAACTCGCCCAGCGCCAGGCCGCGGCCGTCCGAGGAGGACGGGCTGCGCTGCGCGAACAGCAGCCACTCGTCGGCCCGGAAGGGCCGGTGGAACCACATCGCGTGGTCCAGCGAGGCCATCAGCAGCCGGGGCGCCTCGGTGCGCTGGAAGAAGTTCGGCTGGACGTGCAGCCCGGCCGTCGAGGCGAGCGTGAGGTCCGACAGGTAGGTGAGCGCGCAGACGTGCAGCAGCGGGTCGTCGGGAGGCAGCGGCGAGCCGGTGCGCAGCCAGACGAACTGCTGGGGCATGCCCGGGACGGCCGGCGGCACCTCCGGCGCGTCCGCGGGGACGAAGCGCAGCTCCAGGTCGCCGAAGCCGCTGTCGGCCAGCGCGGCGCGGGCCGCGTCGTCCCAGAGCGAGAGGGCGTCCGGCAGTTCCTCGGGGCCGGGCAGCCGCGGCACCTCCCGGTGCCGGTCGGCGGCGGGCTCGGGGCGCTTGAAGGAGGCGGAGAGGCTGAAGACGTCCTCGCCCCGCTGGACGGCGGTCACCCGCCGGGTGGCGTAGGAGGTGCCCTGGCGGACCCGGTCGACCCGGTACTCGATGGGGCGGCCCGGGTCGCCCGGCGTCAGGAAGTAGCCGTGCAGCGAGTGCACCGAGCGGTCCGCGCCGACCGTCCGCCCGGCCGCCAGCAGGGCCTGCGCGGCGACGTGCCCGCCGAACGCGCGCATCGGCGCACCGGCGTGGCAGTGGCCGCGGAACGTGTTCTCGTCGAGGTGCTCGATCCGCAGCAGCTCGGCGAACGGGCCGACCGTGCCGGTGGCCCGCCTGTCCTGTTCGGTCAGCTCTGTCACAGGCCCATACTGGCAGACCCGGGCCGGGCTCCGGTGTGACCTGGGTAACCCGGAGGGCGAACACGCTTGCTAGAACGTGTTCCAGAATTCGAAGGCGGGCGGGTGGCCGGGGGCCTGCTGTCAGTGCCCCGACCTAACGTGCTCGGCATGTCGCAATCCGCACACGCGTACGCCTATCTGCGCCCGTCCGCCGTCCTCGGCGGCGAGGCCGGCCGGAGCCTCGCCCTGGAGACCTCCGGCGGCGCCACCCCGCTCGGGGCGGCCGCCCACCCGCGCTTCTTCGCGGGCTTCCTGGCCGAGCCCGCGCCGGCCGCCGCCGCGCTGCTCGCCGTCGCCGACGTCGCCGCCGCCCGCTACTACCAGCCCCAGCTGCGCGCCTCGCTCGACCCGGTGGTCACCGCCAACGGCGACCGGCTGCGCTTCGAGTCCTTCTCCGGCTGCTGCGGCGTCTACGCCCGGCTCGACGTGCTCGCCGCGGGCCTGGACGGCGACGAGATCGGCCACGGCACCACCAACGTCGACGTCAACAACCCGCTGCGCGAGGCGCTCACCCGGATCGGCCCCGCCGAGCCGCTGCACCTCGCCGTCGGCCCGGACGCCCTGGAGGTCACCACCTTCGACGGCCCGGTCGTCGAGAAGAAGGTCCCGCTGCCCGAGCGCTGGCTGCGCGGGTTCGCCGAGACCCAGGTCACCGCCGCCGGCTTCGACCTGCGCGCCGAGCTGTCCGCCGCCGAGGCGGTCCGCTTCCTGCGCTCGCTGCCGCGCGGCGGGGGCCGGGCCGGGGCGCGGACCGCCCAGTGGGTCGTCCCCGCCGGGCGCACGCTGCGGCCCACCACCCGGCCGGTGCCCGGCGCGGTCTGCCTGCCCGGGCCCGAGCGGCTGTCCGCCCTGCAGCGGGTGCTGCGGCACGCGCGGGCGCTGCGGGTCTACGGCCCGCCGGTCACCGCGGCCGGCCCGGCGGCCTCCGCCTGGGAGGTCGAGCTGCCCGGGATGCGGCTGACCCTCACCCTCTCGCCGGACGCCTCCCGGGGCTTCAGCGGCGAGGGCGGGGTGCTCGGCGCGCTCGCCACCGGCACCGCCGAGCAGGACGCCGACCTGGTGTCGGCGCTGCTCGCCTGGGAGCCGCGGATCGAGATCGCCGAGCTGGCCGAGCAGTCCGGGCTCACCCCGGCCCGGGTGCGGGCCGCGCTCACCCGGCTCGGCACGGCCGGGCAGATCGGCTACGACGCGGCGGAGGCCGCGTACTTCCACCGTCAGCTCCCGTACGACGCGGGGCGCGCGGAGGCGGCCAATCCACGGCTGAAGGCGGCCCGCGCGCTGGTCGCGGCCGGGGCGGTGCGGCTGGAGGACGGCGGCGGGACGGCGGTCGTCACGGTGGACGACCACGTCCAGCGGGTGCGCACGGACGCGGCCGGCGCGGTCGGCTGCACCTGCCTGTGGTGGGCGAAGTACCGGGGCGGGCGCGGGCCGTGCAAGCACGTGCTCGCGGTCGGCATGGTCCGCGAGGCGCGGGCGCAGGGCACGGCGGCCGGACCGGCACAGGAGGCGGCGCGATGAACACCGGAACCGTGAAGAGCGCGAAGGCCGGGAAGGCGCGGCCGGTGCTGGCCCTGACGGACGCGATGAAGGCCCTGCTGGCGGCGGTCCGCGAGGGCGAGACCGGACAGCTGCCGGGGCTGCTGGCCGCCCTCGGCCCGGCCGAGCGGCGCGCCTGCGTCCCGGAGCTCAAGGAACTGCGCCGGACCACCCGCGGCGACTGGTCCCAGGAGGCCAACCGGCGGATGGGCGCGCTGCTGGTGGCCGGCGCCGGCTGCCACCTCGGCGCGGCGGGCGCCGCCACCTGGATCGGCGCCCGGGACTTCTCCGGACGCTCCTGGGCCCGCCACCCCGCCCTGGCCGACGTCGTCGAGGCCCAGCCGGTGGAGTGGCAGACCGAGGTGGTCGCCCGGCTCGCCGCCAGGCGCGGTTCCGGCTGGAGCTGGGACCTCTACCCGCTGATCGAGCGGGTGGTGCGGCGCACCGGTTGCACGGTCCCGGCCTCCGACGACTTCGTCACCGAGTGGCTGCGCTCGGCCGCCGGGGCGGAGAACGGCCGGCGGGGCACCGCCGCCACCCTGCTGGAGCGGCTGCGGACGGACACCTTCACCCCGGTGCTGCTGCCCCGGGTGTTCGAACTGGACGATGTCGCCTGGCCGCTGAACGCCACCTACACCACCCGTTCGGGTGACAACTGGCCGGAGGCGATCGCCGGACTCGCCGCATCCGGGCCCATCGGGCACGAGGAGCTGATCGACCTCTGCCTCGGCCGGCTGGTGCGCGGCGGCAAGGCCGCCGACCAGCGCGCGTTCCTCGCCGTGCTGCTCGCGCTCGCGCCCGCCCCGGCGCAGTACGCGGCCCGGGTGCGCGACCTGCTGGCGCTGCTCGACGGCCAGTCGGCGGTGGCCGGCCACGCCCAGCAGGTGCTCGCCGGGCTGGACGAGGCCGGGCTGACCGAGCCGGAGGTGGTCGTCGAGGCCTCGGCCGTGGTGCTGTTCCGCAGTGAGAAGAAGCTGGTGCGGGCCCAGCTCGCCTGGCTGGAGCAGGCCGCCCGGCGCTCGCCCGAGCGGTCGGGCGCGGTGGTGCTGGCCGCCGCCGGGGCCTTCGGCCACCCCGACGGCGCTGTCCAGGAGCGCGCGCTCAACGTGGTCGCCCGCCGGCTCAAGGCCGCCGGGGAGGCCGTGCTGCCGGAGCTGCTGCTCGCCGCCGAGGCGCTCAACCCCGCCCACCACGCCCGGGCCGGGGAGCTGTTCGGCGCACCCGTGGCCGGCTCGGGCGGGGACGACACCGCCTGGGACGAACTGCTGCCGCCGGTCCCGGTGCCCGCCCCGCTCGGCGAACCGCTCGCCACCACGGCGGAGGTCGCCGAGGAACTCGCCGTACTGCTGGCCTCCGCGCAGCCCGGCGTCGCGGTCTTCGAACGGGTCCTGGACGGCCTGGTCCGGCACGCCCGCCGCGGCCGGGCGGCGCTGGCGCAGGCGCTGGAGCCGGTGCTGCGGAGCAACCCGTGGCAGGAGGCCGGCCGCTGGCGGGACTGCGGCCCGGGCGAGGTGCTGTACCTGGCCGCCGTGGTCGCCGGGAAGGCCGAGCCGCACCGGCCCGGCGCCGTCTTCCGCAAGGGCCGCAACCCGCTGCGCGGCACCCACAACACCGAGTACGGCAATGTGCTGGCCGCCCGGATCTGCGAGGCCGCCGAGCGGGTCACCACCGACACCCCGCCGTTCCTGCTGGCCACGCCGACCGACGCGACCGGCGCGATCGCCGCGAGCACGCTGGTCGAGCGCCTCGCCCGTTACGAGGCGCTCGGCGCGGCGGCCGGTCCGGCCGACCTGAGCGCCGCGCTGCTGCGGGTCGCCCCGACGGCGGACCCGGCGGTCCGGGCGGCGGCCGGCCGGCTCACCTCGGCGGCCGGCCGGTGGGCGGCGGCCTGGCTGCACGAGGGCGGCCTGCCGGCCCAGGGCTCGGAGCGGGTGCTCTTCGCCCCCGGCGCCGGCTACGAGAGCAAGCGGCGCTACTGGGAGCGCTGGTGGGAGGACCTCAAGCGGATCGCGGTCACCCAGCGCGGCACCGGCGGGCCGGCCGGCCCGGCGCACGAGCGGCTGGCCGCCGACTTCCGGGTGCTGCTGGAGAGCACCGAGCCCAGCGTGGCCCGGGTCCGCCGGTCGGACGACTGGCTCCGGGAGCCCACCGTGCACTGGGCCGCGATGCTCCCGCACCACCGCGAGGAGCTGGCCGCCCGCTGGCTGGACCGGTTCGCCGACTGCGCCGACCGCGAGCGGCGCGGCACGGCCCGGATGCTGGTCGTGCTCGCCGAGGCCGGCGGCCCGGCCGGGCTCGCCCTCCACCTCGCCCTCGCCTACGGCCTGGGCGCCCGCCACCCCGAGGACCGCGCCGCCGCCGTGGACGCCCTGCTCGTGCTCGCCGCCCGCGGTGACCTCGACGGCGCCCTGCTCGGCCGGGAGCTGGGCGAGCTGGTGGCGCTCGGCACCGTGAAGCCCAACCGCCTCGTCCGGTCCCTGACCAGCGCCGCCGACACCGGCGCCCACGCCACCGTCTGGTCCGTGCTGTCCGCCGCCCTCCCGTCCCTGCTCACCGGCGAGTCCCCGCGCGGCACCGCGGACCTCCTCGCCCTCGCCAACGACACCGCCCGGCGCAGCGCCGCCCGCGGCCCGGTCCCCGGACTCGCCGCCGTCGCCGCCCGCTCCGGCACCGGCCGTCTCGTCAAGGAGGCCCGCGCCCTCCACGCCCTCCTCGCCACCCCCTGATCCCGGCCCCTGACCCCGGCCCGGGTTCCGCGCCCCGGGTTTCCGCGCCTCGGGTTCCGCACCTCGCGCTTCGCACGGAGTGGCGGCGGGGGTTTGAGAACGGTCGTTCTTGACTGATCGTTCTTCAACTCCTAGAGTCCTGCCCATGGGAAGACCACGCGCCTTCGACGAGGAGCAGGCAGTGCGCACGGCGGCGGAGTTGTTCGCCGTGCGCGGGTACGAGGGGACCTCGGTGGACGATCTCGTCACCGGGCTCGGTGTGCACCGGGGGAGCCTCTACAAGGTGTTCGGGAGCAAACGCGGGCTCTACCTCGCCGCGCTGCGCCGCCACCTCGACGAGGAGGTGCTGCCGCTCGCGGCGGCACTCCGGGAGGCCGAGGGGCTCGCCGCGCTGCTGGCCCAGGCGGTGGCCGCGTTCGACGGCGGCCCGGCGGCCGGGTTGCTGCTGTCGGCCGCCGTGGAGCGGGCCGGGAGCGACCCGGAGGCCGGGGCGCTGGTCGCCGAGGGGATGGCCGCGCTGGACGGCGCGGTCGCGCAGGTGACCGGCGCCGGGGCCGACGGCGCCGGGGTGCTCGCCGCGACCGTCCTCGGCCTGCGGCTGCGCGCCCGCGCCGGCCTTGACGGCCCGCCGGCCGACGCCGTGCTCGCCTTCGCCGAACGCCTCGGCTGACGCCCGGTCAGCACCGCTCCACCGCACATCATCCACCAGTGGGAGGAAACAGTTCCATGGCCCGTGTCAGCATCACCGACCAGACCCTCGTCGTCGAGATCGAGGGCCTCGACCGGCTCTGGGCGGTCCGCAGCCGGATCGAGATCCCGCTCGGCAACGTCCGGGGCGCGACCGTCGACCCCGGGATCCTCCGGGAGCCCAAGGGGATCAAGGTCGGCGGCACGCACTTCCCGGGAGTGATCACCGCCGGGACCTTCCGCTCGGGCGGCGAGTGGGTGTTCTGGGACGTCAAGAACCCCGCCAAGGCCGTGGTGATCGAGCTCGCCGACGAGCGCTACAGCCGGCTGATCGTGGAGGTCGACGACCCGCGCGCCACCGTCGACCTCGTCGAGCACGCCAAGCGGCCCGCCTGAGCGCCTCAGACCGGCACGCCGTCGCCGCCCCCGGCCGCCGCCCGGGGGCGCGACCCGTCGGCGGCGGCCCGGTCGTCCGCGTCGTCCTGACCGGCCGCGCCGTCCGGCACCACCAGCGGCGCGCCGTCCCGGGGCGGTGCGGCCACCGCCCGCCACCAGCGCCGCAGCGCGGGCGCCCCGGCCGGCTCGAAGGGCTTGCCGGGCCGGGGCACCGCCAGCCGGGCGCCGTGCGCCCGCGCGGCGGCGGCCACCCGTTCGGCGGGCTCCTCCCACGGGTGCGGGGCGAGGTTGAAGGTGCACCAGTGGATGGGCAGCAGCAGGTCGCCGCGCAGGTCCAGATGGGCCCGCACGCCCTCCTCGGGCGTCATGTGGACGTCCGGCCAGAAGTCGCTGTACGCGCCGACCTGCATCATCGTCGCGTCGAAGGGGCCGAGCCGGCGGCCGATCTCGGCGAAGCCGGCGAAGTAGCCGGTGTCCCCGCTGTGGAACACCGTGCGCCCGCCGCCGGCCACCACCCAGGACGCCCAGAGGAACAGCGGGCTGGTGCGCGGGCCGCGGCTGCAGTAGTGGCGGGCGGGGGTGGCGGTCAGCGTCAGGCCCGCCACCTCGGCCGACTCCCACCAGTCGAGTTCGACGATCCGGCCGGCCGGCACCCCCCAGTGCTCCAGGTGCGCCCCGACGCCGAGCGGTACCGCGAAGACCGCGCCGCTGCCGGTCAGCGCCCGGATCGTGGCCATGTCGAGGTGGTCGTAGTGGTCGTGGGAGACGACGACCACGTCGACCGGACCGAGTTCGGCGAGCGGCAGCGGCACCGGGTGGAGCCGCTTGGGGCCGGTCCAGGAGAACGGTGAGCAGCGCTCGCCCCAGACCGGGTCGAACAGCACCCGGCGGCCGCCGATCTCGGCGAGCACGGTGGCGTGGCCGAGCCAGGTGAGCCGCAGCCCGGAGGCGGGCGGCGCGGCGAGGTCGGCCGGGAGCAGCCGGTGCAGCGGTACGGCGGCGGCCGGCGTGCGCCGGGCGCGGTCGGCCGCCAGCTGGGCGCGGGCGATCTCCAGCGGGCTGCGCGCGGAGACCAGCCGGCGGGTCGGCACGGGGTTGCGGAAGGCGCCGCCGGTGAACTGGCGGGAGCGGTGGATCCGGGCCAGCCGTTCGCCGCGCGGCTCGGCGCCGAAGGCGTCCGTGCGGACCCGGTGCCAGGCCGCCCGGGGCAGTCCGGCCAGGCCGGGCGGTGTGCCGAGGGCGGCGGACGCGGCGGCGGACGCGGCGGAGGCCAGGGCCGAGGACAGGGCCGAGGACAGGGCCGAGGAGAGGCCGAGGGCGCGGGAGTACCACGGGGCGGCTGGGCGGGGCACGGCACCTCCAGGGGCGGCGAAGGAGAGCTGGCATGCCGGGGCCGCCTACCGCCGGCCGGAGCGCCGACCCGGTACGACGACCGTCTCGTCGGAGACTACTCGTGCTCGGCCTTCCGGACCCGGCGAGCGGCGGCCGCCGTCCGCCGACCAGGGGCCTTCCCCCGTGATCAGGCGTAGAAACGGGTGATCGTCTCGGCGACGCAGTGCGGCTTGGCGCTCTCCGCGCTGGTGATGGTGAACCGGACCACCGCCTGCACGCCCCCCGGGACCTCGGTGGCGGAGACCAGCTCGGCCTTCGCCCGGATCGCCGTGCCCACCGGCAGCGGGGCGGGGAAGCGGACCTTCTCCGAGCCGTAGTTGAGGGCCATCCGCACGCCCTCGACGCCGTAGCACTCCTTGGCCAGCACCGGGATCATCGACATCGTGAGGTAGCCGTGCGCGATGGTCGAGCCGAACTGGCTCTCCTTCGCCCGCTGCGGGTCGACGTGGATCCACTGGTGGTCGCCGGTCGCCTCGGCGAACAGGTCGATCCGGGCCTGGTCGACGGTGTGCCACTGACTGGTGCCCAGTTCGGTGCCGACGGCGGCGGTCAGCTCGGCGAGGGAGGCGAAGGTCGTCACGGGGCGCTCCTGGGGCAGGCGGGACGGTCGGCGGTGCGCGGTGCTGCTGCGAACCCCGCCGAGTATGCCTACTCGCCGGTCACCTGTCAGGGGGTTCCCGTGACCGGGGACCACCGGGGCGGTGGCCGGCCGGCCGCGGCCGTCGCCGGGCCCCGGGTACGGCCCCCGCCGGGGCGCGCGGCCGTCACCGGTCCCCGCGCGCGGGGACCGGGCCTCAGCAGTGCGGGACGGGCCGGCCGGCCGCGGTCAGCCGGCGGCCGCTGATCAGTTCGGGCACCAGGGAGACGACCATCGGGTCCGGGTCGCCCACCCACGGCCGCAGGCCCGAGCGCAGCGCGCGGCGGACCTGCTCCGGGTCGCGCAGGACGTCCGCCCGGCCGTGCACCAGCACGCTCCAGCCGGTGCGGGTGACCGGGTCCAGCTGGTCGGCCTGGAAGGCGACGACGGTGCCGTCCAACCCGCGCGCGGTTGCACTGCCCCGGCGCACGGCCAGCAGCAGGCGCCCGTCCGGCGCGACCTCGAAGGAGACGGGCAGGACGGCCGGCAGCGCGTGCTCGGTGTACACCACGCGTCCGACGGGCACGGTGCTGAGCAGGCGCAGGCACGTGTCCGCGCCGAGTTCCTCCAGTGGGTCGTCACGGTCCATGGGTCCGATGGTCCCCCTCCCGCGCACGGGCCGACAGGGCCCATGGTCCCTGGGCGACAGGGTCTTGCGGCCGTCCTCCGGCGCCGCGGGAGGGGCGCCGGCGGTGCGCACGGACGGCGGAGGAAGCCCGCCGGGCGGGCGTGGCGGAGGCGTCCGGGTGCGGGAATCCGGCCCCGGAACGCGGCCGGGGGCCCGACGGTGACGGCACGGGGCGGTAGCCTGCCCGGCGGTGGCACCGGGGCGCGCCGGGCGTGCCGGGAGCCGGACGGCGCCGCCGGAGACGGCGGAGGGCCTGCGCGGCGGGCCGGAGCGGACGGCGTAACGGTTCGGCGGCCCTGGGAGTCCGGGGCCGGGCAGGAGGGGGCGGTGCGGGTGACACGTGGGGTCGATCTGGTGGTCATCGGGGCGGACGGCGGGCCGGACCGCGCCTTCGGCGGGTCCGCGCAGGCGGCCGAGGGCGCCCGGTTGCTGGCCGAGGTCCTGCCGGGGATGTGCTTCGACGCCGGCGCGGGCGCCAGCCGGGTCACCGTCGTCGAGCCGGGCGCGGACGCCAACACCATGCTCACCGCCGTCCGGGAGGCGGCCGCCCGTCCGGGCCGCTGGCTGCTGGTCTGCCTGGTGGGCCAGTTGGTGGCCGACCCGCGCGGGCGCCGGCTCGCCCTGGTGACGGCGGGCTCCACCGCCGACAACGCCTACCGGCGCGGGCTGGCCTGGGACTGGGTGGTCAGCGCCATGGTGCACGGCGACCAGGAGGAGGCGCTGCTGCTGGTCGACGCGGTCGCCGACAAGGACACCTGGGCGGTGCTGGAGCGCGGCGGCGGCGAGGACGGCGCGGGTGAACTGCTCAGCTATTCGCGCGTCCCGCTCTGGGGCCGGATCGGCCGCCACGCGCCCGGCCGCTACACCCCGGGCCGGCGCGGCCGGGACGCCGTCCTGCCGGGCGGCCCCGGCTCGTTCAGCCAGGCGCTCACCACCGTGCTGGGCCGGGGCGTCCCGGGCGCGCCCGCGGCGGTGGGACCGCACGAACTGCAGCCGGCCGTCGGCGCGCTGCTCGACGGTGGCGCCCCGCACGAGGCGAGCGGCGCAGGTGCGCCGTCGAACCAGCCCGACGCGCCGGGTGTGCGCCTGCTCGTCCCGCCGGAGGGCGGGCGCCTTCTGATGCGCAATCGGGCGGCGGTTCGGGGGGCATTGGTCGGATTGTCGCTTTCCGAGGAACTGTTGGCCGTGCTGTGGCGGGAAAGTGCCCCGACGGATCCGCCTTCCGCGTAAGGTCAGGAGCCCCCGGGTGTTGCCGTGAAGGGCCGGTTTGGCGAAGAATCGATGCCCGCGGGGGAACACCGGCGGGACGGCGGAATTCTTCTGGCGGCCCCGGTCCACACCCGGGGTCGGCTGCGACGAGGTGGGGCGATGCGGCAGCGCGGAAATGTGTTGCGCCCTGGGGCGGTTGGGGTCGGAGGGCTGGTGCTGGCGTTGTTGCTGGCCGGCTGCGCGAGCGGCGGGTCCGGCGGTTCCACCGATCGGCTGGGGACGAGCGCGCCCACGGTGGCGGGGGTGACCGCGGTCCCTCCTTCGGGTGGTTCGGCAAACGTCGGGAATGCGCCGACCGACGGGCCTGAAGGCGCGGCCGCGAGGTTGGCCCTGAGCACCTATCAGGACTGGTGGCAGGCGCAGGCGGAGGAGTACGGGAAGACCGATTCGGACGGCTCCCGTTTCCGTACCTTCGCCTCCGGGCAGGCGCTGACCGATGCGCTGGTCAGTCTCAAGCGGCTGCAGGACGCCAAACTGGTGATGACGGGCGAGCCGCGGACCTCCGCGGTGGTGAAGTCCGTCGATCTGACGGCCGATCCGAACACCGCCGTGATCGAGGACTGCCTGGACGTGTCCGGCTGGCACCAGGCCGACGCCGTCACGCACGCGGTGAAGGATCCGCCCGACCGGCTCGGCCGGTACGTGGCGACCGTGTCCCTGCGGCAGTTCCAAACGCGCTGGCTGGTCAACGAGTTCAAGCGGGAGGTGGGACGCACATGCTGAAACCGGTACGGCGATGGGTGATCGGCACGCCGTTGTTCGCCGGATTGCTCGTGGCACCCATGGGCTCCGCGGCAGCGGACCCCACCCCGACGGGTGGTGCCACCCATTGCGAGGTCGCCACCATCTGCACGGGCGCGGGCCATCCGGGCAGCACGCCCACGCCCGGTACGGGCAGTGGCGGCGGCGGGAACGGCGGCGGTTCCTCGGGGCCGCAGATCTGCGAGTGGAACGGCATGCAGCTCGCGTGCAACGACCCCGCGCTGGGCTGGTTCAGCGCCGTGGACGGCTGCTACTACATGCGCCTCAACCCCCAGCCGCCGGCGAGCGATCCGCGCTGGAAGGGGAAGACCCCCGCGGACGGGGACCTCTACACGGTGAACTGCCGCAGCTCCGACGGCTCACTGACCGGGAAGGAGGACACGGTCCTCGCCCAGGCGCCCGTCCCGCCGCCGCCGAACCCGGCGCAGATGGCCGCCCGGTACGTCGAGGACAAGCTGCACTTCGTGCCCCCGGAGCTCGGGGTCGCCCCCAAGAACGACCCGGTGGTGGGCGGGAACGTCTGGCTCTGGCTGGCGGACGCCAAGGCGCCGCCGACGAAGCCGCTCACCGAGGGCGGTCTGACGGTGACGGTCACCCCCCGGGTGGCCTCGGTGACGTGGGACCTCGGTGACGGGACCACCGTGACCTGCAAGGGCGCCGCCGCGGCCGGGACCCCGTACGACCCCACGTACGGAGCCGGCCCGTCACCCACCTGCGGCCACGTCTTCAAGAGCGGCTCCGGCACCAAGAAGGACGGCCGGTTCACCGGCAAGGTCAACGTCGTGTGGATGAACGACGTGACCGTGTCCGACGGGACGAAGGTCGACCCGATCGAGGTGCGGGTCGCCGCGGACGTCGAGTTCCGGGTCGCCGAGGTCCAGGTCCTCAACTAGCGCACAGCAACCCCGACGAACGAACGAACGCGAGGAAGGCCGAACCCCGGTGGAGAACCGTACAGTTGCCACGCCCGGCCCCGGCGCGACCGCCACGGCGACCGCGGCCCCCGCCGCGACCGCCCCCGCGGTCGCGCCGGAGCAGCGGCGCGGGGCGCCCCGCACGCCCGGGCGGACGCTCGGCGCGCGGCGCCGGCGCCCCGCCGTGCTGGCGATGGCGGTGGCCCTGATAGCCGCGGGCGGGCTCGGTGGGGCGGTGCTGTACAACAGCACCGGCCAGCGGGTCGCGGTGCTGGCGCTCGCCCGGGACGTGCCGTGGGGGCAGGTGCTGGCCGAGTCCGACCTGGTGGTCGTCCGGATCGCCAGCGACCCGGCGCTCAAGCCGCTGGACGCCGGCGACCGGGCCAAGGCGGTCGGGATGCGGGCCACCACCGACCTGCACAAGGGCGGGCTGCTCACCAAGTCCGACCTCGCGCAGTCGCTCGTCCTCAACCCCGGGCAGCTGCTGGTCGGTGTCTCGGCCCGGCGCACCCAGCTGCCGGCCACCCGGCTCCAGCCGGGCCAGCCGGTGATCGTCGTCTACACCCCCGACGGCGCGCGGGCCGAGACGCTCGCCGCCACCGTCTACACGGTCGGCCGGGTGGACACCGACGGCAGCCAGGTCTTCGACGCCGTCGTCGACCAGGCGGACGCGGGCAAGCTCGCCGCCTGGGTCGCCACCGGGCGGATCCAGGTGGTGGTGGCGCCGCGCGCCGCGGCCGGCACGCCCGCGGCCGGCACGCCCGCCGCCGGCACGCCCTCCGCCGGGGCTCCCGCCCCGAGCGGGGCGCCGGCCACGGGTGCCGCTGCCTCCGGTGCCGCTGCCTCCGGTGCTCCTGCCTCCGGCGCGCCCGCCGCAGGTGCGGCGGGCGCCGCCGCCGGGACCCCGGCCGCGGGCCGCCCGGCGGCGTCCGGTGCCCCGGTCGGGGCGGGTGGGAACTGACATGGCCGTCATCGCGGTGGTCGGCGCTCCGGGGGCACCCGGCGCGACCACGACGGCGCTGGCGCTGCTGCTGGCCTGGCCGCTGCAGCCCGGCCGCCGCGTCCTGCTCGTCGAGTGCGACCCGGACGGCGGCGCCGTGCTGGCCGGCGCCCTGGAGGGCCGGGTCGAGGCGGTCTACGGGCTGCGCAACCTCGCCGTGGCCGACCGGCGCGGGCTGCTCGCCCAGGCCCTCTGGGAGCAGCTGATCGACATCTCCCCCGAGGGCACCGCCGAACGCCTGCTGCTGCCCGGCCTCACCGACCCCGTCCAGGCCCCGGGCCTCGCCTACACCTGGGAGCCGCTGGTGGAGGTGCTGCGCGCGCTGGAACCGCAGGGCTACGACGTGATCCTCGACCTCGGCCGCTCCGGCGCGAGCGGCACCAGCGCGGTGCTGGCCCGGCGCGCCGACGTGGTGGCCGCCACGGTGCGCACCACCCTGCGCGGGCTGAGCGCCGTCCGGCCCCGGCTGACCGCGCTCGCCGAGGACCTCGCGACGGCGGGCACCGGCGCGGACGCGCTCGGTCTGCTGCTGATCGCCGAGGGGCCGTACTCGGGGGCGGAGGTCTCCCGCGAGTTCGGGCTGCCGGTGCTCGGGGTGCTGCCGCACGCGCAGCGCACCGCCCGGGTGCTCTCGGACGGCGGGGACGTCACCGATCGGCGGTTCGTCCGTTCGGAGCTGATGCGGACGGCGCGTTCGGCGGCGGACGAGATCCAGCTGACGGTCCGCCGGCGGCGGCAGCGGCTCGCGCCCGCCCCGGCGCAGCCCGCGCAGCTCGCGGCGGGGCCGGCGGGAGCTGCGGGGGCAGCGGGAGCAGCGGGAGCGCCCACCACGCAGGCCCCGGCCGCTCAGACCGCACCGGCCGCCCAGGCCGCGCCCGGGGCCGGCGCCGCCGGGTACGACTACGCCCGCCCGGCCCAGCCCGGGCAGGGCGTCGAGCCGCCGCAGCCGGCGCCCACCCCGTCGTACCCGCAGGCCCAGCAGGCCCAGCCCCACCTGCCGCAGCAGACCCCGCAGCAGCCGTACGGCCCGGTGCCGCCGGTGATCACCACCGGCCCGGTGGCACCGCTCGCCGGGCTGGCGCCGCAGCCGGCCGCCCCCGCGCCGTTCCCCGGGCACGGCGGCCCCTCGTACCCGGGCGCGCCGGAGCAGGCGCAGCCGTACCCGAACGCCCAGCCGTACCCCGGACCGGCCGACCCCGCGCAGACCCACGCCGGGCAGCCGTACCCCGGAGAGCCGTACCCCGGAGAGCCGTACCCCGGGCAGCCGTCCCCCGGCACCCGGCCCCACCACGAGCCCGTCGACGGGGAGGTGCTCCGTGCGCGGTAGCCCGCTGCACCAGCAGCCCGCGGCCGACCCGGCCGCGCTGCCCTGGACGACGCCGCTGCCCGGTCCGGTCCACCCGGTGGCGCCCGGCCGGGTCGCCCCGGCCGGCCGGCCGCAGCCGCACGCGGCCCCGCCGCAGGCCCAGCCCCCGGCTGCGCCCGCCGCGCCCACGGCACCCGGCGCCGCGCCCACCGCCGTCCCCTCCCAGCTGCCCTCGCTCGACCTGCGCGGCGCCGGCACCCGCCCGGCCGTCGACCCGCAGGTCGCGCGCGAGCTCAAGCGCCAGGTCGCCGCCGAGCTGCATCAGCAGATCACCCGGCTGACCGCGGGCTCCGGCACCGAGCCCGACCGCGCCACCCGCCGCCAGCGCGGCCGCGCGCTGATCGAGGAGGCCGTCGCCCGCTGGTCCGACGCCTACGCGCAGACCCACGGCATCCCGCCCACCCGGGACCAGGACCGCGCGCTCGCCGAGGCCGTCTTCGACCTGCTGTTCCGGGCCGGTCGGCTGCAGCCCTACCTCGACGACCCGGAGATCGAGAACATCCTGATCAACGGCTGCGACGACGTCTGGGTCTCCCGGGTCCACCAGCCGCTGCGCCAGGTCCCGCCGGTCGCCGACAGCGACGCCGAACTCGTCGAGCTGCTCCAGGACCTCGCCCGCCAGCACGGCGGCGGCGAGCGCACCCTGTCCACCGCCAGCCCCACCCTCGCCCTGCGCCTGGAGGGCGGCATGCGCCTCCAGGCGCTCACCGAGGTCACCCCCCGCCCGTACGTGGCGATCCGCCGGCACCGGGTGGCCTCGGCGACGCTGCCCGAGATGGTCCGGCTCGGCACCCTGGACACCACCCTCGCCGCCTTCCTGGCCTCGGCCATCCGGGCCCGGAAGAACGTGATGATCACCGGCACCCAGGGCGTCGGCAAGACCAGCCTGCTGCGCGCGATGGCCGCCGAGATCCCGCCGGACGAGCGGATCGGCACCCTGGAGTCGGAGTTCGAGCTCTGGCTGCACACCCTCGGCCATCTGCGCCAGGTCGTCCCGATGGAGGCCCGCGAGGGCAACGGCGAGCGGGTGGACGGGCGTTCGGCGGGCGAACTGACCATCGGCGACCTCATCCCGGCCGCGCTGCGGATGACCCTCTCGCGGATCATCGTCGGCGAGGTCCGCTCCGGCGAGGTCGTCCCGATGCTGCGCGTCATGACCAACGGCGAGGGCGGCTCGATGTGCACCCTGCACGCGCGCGGGCCGCACATGGTCGTCGACCGGATCGCGGAACTCTGCCTGGAGTACGGCTCGCACATGACCGACGCGCTCGCCTACCGGCTCACCGCCAACGCGGTCGACCTCATCGTGCACGTGGCGATGGTCGACGAGACCGCCGTCGGCGGCCGCCGGCACCGCTTCGTCTCGCACGTGCTGGAGGTCACCGGCCTCGGCGAGAGCGGCCGGCCCGCGCTGAACACCGTCTTCGGGCCGCGCCCCGACCTCGGCGAGCCGCGCGCCGTCCCGCACACCCCGCCGCAGTGCCTGGACGACCTGCGCCGGGCCGGCTTCGACGCCGCGCTGCTCGGCTCCCGGTACGGCAGCTGGGCCGCACCGCTCCAGCTCCGGATCGGCGGTGGGGCCCGATGATGCCGCTCTTCGTGCTCTGCGGCCTGGCCGTCGCGGCGGGCCTGGTCGTCCTGGTGGTCTGGGCGCGCGGCAGCGAGCCGGCCGAGGAGCAGGAGACGCCCGAGCCCAATCCGCTGGCCTCCCGGCTGCACGTCTTCTGGTACGGCGCGCCCGGCACCGCCTCGCACCGGGTCGCCCGGCTGCGCCGGATCCAGCTGCCGCTGGCGCTGATCGGGGCGCCGCTCGGCTGGCTGTTCACCGGCATCCCGCTGAGCGTGCTGCTGGTGCCGCTGGCGGTGTTCGGCCTGCCCTGGCTGTTCGACGCCACCCGCTCCGACACCGACCGGATCGAGCGGCTGGAGGCGCTGTCCGAGTGGACCCAGCGGATCGCCGACGTGCTGCTGCTCGGCGTCGGCCTCAACCAGGCCATCGTGACCAGCCGGCGCACCGCGCCCGCGCCGATCGAGGCCGAGGTCGGCGAGCTGGCCGCCCGGCTGCAGGCCCGCTGGCGGCCGGAGGAGGCGCTGCGGCTGTTCGCCGACAGCATGGCCGACGCCACCGCCGACAAGGTGCTCGCCGCGCTGCTGCTGCGGGCGGGGGACAGCGGTCCCGGCCTGGCCCGGGCGCTGTCCGACATGGCGGAGTCGGTGCGCGAGGAGGTCCGCCAGCGGCGCACCATCGAGGCCGATCGGGCCAAGCACCGCACCACCATCCGCTGGCTGGTCGGCATCATCCTGCTCGTCGTGGTGGTGGGCTCGTTCAACACCGAGTACACCCGCCCGTACGGCACGGTGCTCGGACAGGTCGTGCTCGGCGTGGTCTGCGCGCTGTTCGTCGGCGTGATCGCCTGGATGCGCGCACTGGCCTCGTACCCGCCGGTGCCCCGGCTGCTGGAGATGGACCGGCGCAGCCGTCCCGGCCGGGCGCTGCGGCGCCGGCGCGGGCAGGGCGCCGCGGAGGGCGCGGACGGTGCGGGCGGCGGGCCGGACCCCGGCTCCGCGGCCGGGGCCGACGGCGGCGCGCGACTGCTCGGGGAGGTCCGATGATCTCCCCCTGGTCCGTGCTGGCCGGCGCCGTGGCGGCCGGCGGCGTCGCCATGCTGATCGCCGAACTCCGGCCCGCGCCGCCCGACCTGGGCCAGGCGCTGGACCGGCTGCACCGCACCCCGGCCGACCGCACCCCCGACCCGGACGAGCGGCCGCGCTGGTTCGACCGGATCGGCGAGCGCTCCGTCACCCTGCGCGGGGTGCGCGTCCCCGAGCGGGAACTCGCCCTGATCGGCCGCACCCCGGCCCGGTTCATGGCGCACAAGCTGCTGTTCGCCCTGCTCGGACTGGTGCTGCCGCCGTACCTGGTGGTGGCGGCGCTGCTGCTCGACATCGACCTGCCGTTCGCCCTGCCGCTGGTGGTCGGGCCGTTGCTGGCCGGGCTGCTCTGGTTCGTCCCGGACGGGATCGTGCGCGGCGAGGCCAAGGAGGCGCGGGTCGAGTACCTGCACGGCATCGCCGCCTACCTGGAACTGGTCGCGATGGAACGGGCCGCCGACCTCGGCCCGGCCGAGGCGCTGCGCCGGGCCGCGGCGGTCGGGCGCGGCGCGGTGTTCCGCCGGATCCGCGACGCGCTGGACCGGGCGGCCACCGACCGGCTGCCGCCGTGGGCCGGACTGGACGCGCTGGCCGTGGAGTTGGGCCTCACCCCGCTCCAGGACCTGGCCGACATCATGCGGATCTCCGGCACCGACGGAGCGGCCGTCTACGACACCCTGCGGGCCCGGGCCAAGGGCCTGCGCGGGGAGTTGATGGCCGAGGACCTCGCCCGGGCCAACGCCGACAGCGAGCGGATGGTCGCGCCGGGCTCCGCGCTGACCATGCTGATGACCGTCTTGATCATTTTCCCCGCGCTCTACAAGATGCTCAACTGAACCGCCACGTCACGGAGGTCAGCGCCTCCGTCACCACACCACACCTCCTGGGAGCACCTGATGAACGCTCAGCTCAAGTCGCTGGCCGGACGATTGGCGGGCACCATGCTGCTGCCGATCCAGTTCGCCCTGCTGCTGTTCCACTTCCGGATGGGCCGGGTCAAGGCCGCCCGGGCGCGCGGCGACAAGGGCGCCATCAGCATCGAACTCGCGCTCGCCGTCATCGCGCTGGTGTTCATCGCCGGCCTGGTGACGGTCGCCCTGGTCAGCCTGAAGGACAAGGTCGTCAAGAAGGTCGACCAGGACCCGGCCTACCCCGGCGGGGGTGCGGCCACCCCGTGACCCGCCGTCCTCGCCTCCGCCGCGGCGACCGGGGGTCGATGAGCCTGAGCCTGGCCATCGTCTTCCCGGTCGTCCTGATCCTGATCCTGGCCGTCGCCCAGACCGGGATGTGGTGGTACCACCGCCAACTCGCGCTGAGCGCTGCCCGCGAGGGCGTGGACGCGGGGCGGATGCAGGGGAACCGGAGCGACGAGCAGAAGAACGAGGCGGCGCGCCGGCAGGCCGGCGACTTCCTCGACCGGCAGGGGAACACGGACCACCGGGTCGTCACCGACGGCAGTTCGCCGGTGCTGATCCGGGTCACCGTGGAGGTGAAGGCGCCGGTCATCGTGCCGTTCATCACGCCGCCGACCGTCACCCAGTTCGCCGAGGCCCCGCGCGAGCGGTTCGTTCCGCCGGTGGTGGTGGCCCCGTGAGCGTCATGCGGCGGTCGCGGCCCGCACGGGCGGCCGGGTGGGCGGTCCGGCGTGCGACCGGGCGTTCAGGCGTGCGTTCGGACGGGCGTCCGGCCGGGTGGGCGCGCCGCATCGCCGTGCGCCCGTCCGGCCGGGCGGCGCGCGGGCGCGACGGCGGCAGCGCCGCGATCGAGGCCGCGATCGTCGCGCCCGCCGTGGTGGCCCTGATCCTGGTCGCGGTTGCGGCGGGCCGGGTGCAGACCGCCGGCGGCACGGTGGAGGCGGCGGCCCGCTCCGCGGCCCGGACGGCCTCGCTGGCGCGCAGCGTCGACGGCATGGACGGCGCGGCGAAGGCCGCGGCGGAGCACGCGCTGCGGCAACAGGGCGTGCACTGCCGCAGCAGCAAGGTGGACGTCCGGCACGGCGAACTGGTGAGCCACGGGGTGACGTTGGCGACCGTCGAGGTGACGGTGCGGTGCGAGGTCGGCCTGGGCGATCTGGTGGGCGGGCCGAGCGTGCCGCTCTCGAAGACCCTCACCGGGCGGTTCGTCTCGGTGGTCGACCGCTACCGCGGTCAGTGAGCGGTGTGCGGGATGATGATGTGTCAGGTCATGGTGCGGGTGGTGACGGTGTTGTGAGGACGAGCGGGCCGGACGGGGATTGGGGAGCCGTCGGGCGGGGGAGACGCATGCGGAGGGCGCCCGGGGGAGGGCGGACGGACCGGTGGGGAGGGAACGCCATGGCACGCGGACGCGCGGTGCGGCGGTTCCGCCGCGCCCGGCTCGGCGGACCCTTCGGCGGGCGCACCGACCGGGGTGCGCTGTCGATCTTCGTCGCCATGTGCGCGGGCTACGTGGTGCTGGTCATCGCGCTGGTCATCGACGCCGGCGGCAAGCTGCGGCTGGCGGAGCGGGTCGACGGCTACGCCCAGGAGGCCGCCCGGGTGGGCGGTCAGCAGCTCGACGAGGCCGCCCTGCTGCAGGGCCAGGGCTACAAGGTGAAGCGGGCGTACGTCGAGGAGGCGGCCAACAGCTACCTCAGGCTGTACGGCCTGAGCGCCCGCACGGTGGAGTTCCTGGACGACGGCGCCACCGTCCGGATCACGGTGGAGGCCGAGTTCCGCCCCGTCCTGCTGGGCGATCTCGCGAAGCGGAAGGTCACGGGCCAGGGGAGCGCCACCCTCGTCCACGGAGTCAAGGAAGCGGAGACCGACTGATGGCCGCGCCACGCGTCAAGGACCAGACCCGTGCCGGGCGTCCGGCCCGGGGTGTGCCCACCACCACCCCCGCGTCCGGCCGACGGCCGGCACCGAAGCCGCCCCGCCGGGCGGGCGGCGGCCGGGGCGGAGCCGTGCTCTCCGCGCTCGCGGCCCTGATCACCCTGCTCGGCCTGCTCGCCGGCGTGCCCGCGCTGCTGCTGTACGGCACCCGGGCGGTGCTCGACATGGGCGAACTCGCCCCCGACGGCCTCGGCGCGCTGCTGACCAGCCCCGATGACGGGCGGCTGTTCCTGTGGCTGTTGGTGGTGGTCGGCTGGATCGGCTGGGCCTGCTTCGCGCTCTCCGTGCTGCTGGAGATCCCCGCGCAGCTGCGCGGCCGGGTCGCCCGGCGGATCCCCGCCTTCGGCTGGAGCCAGCGGGCCGCGGCCGGCCTGGTCGGTGCCGTCATCGCCCTGCTGCCGGTGGCCGGCGGAGCCTTCGCCGCCACCGCCGAGCACCCCCAGACGGCCACCGCCGCGACCGCCCAGGTGGCGGCCGGCGCGCAGCGGGCCGCGTTGACGGCCGCGCAGGCCGCGCCCTCCCTCACCCCCGCCGCCGAACCGCAGGCCTCCTACACGGTGCGCGACAGCCGGCCCGCCGACAGCCTCTGGTCCATCGCCGAGCGCCAACTGGGGTCCGGCGAGCGGTGGGTGGAGATCGCCAAGCTCAACGACGGCCGGGCGATGGACGATTCGGGCACCCGCTTCGACGCGGACCGGCCGATCCAGCCCGGCTGGAACCTGCTGATGCCGGGCGACGCCAAGCCCGACGACGCGAAGGCGCCCGCCCAGGCCCCGGCGCCCGCGCCGGCCACGACGCCGCAGGCCGGTACGGCCCAGGGCGGCGGCACCGTCACGGTCAAGGAGGGCGACAGCCTCTCGGCCATCGCCGAGCGGACGATGGGGGACGCCGAGGCCTGGCCCCAGCTGTTCGAGGCCAACAAGGGCGCCCAGGCGCCGGACGGCGAGCGGCTCACCGATCCGGACGTCGTCGCGCCGGGCATGGTGCTCACCCTGCCCGGGGCGGCCGCGCCCGCTCCGGCTCCCGCCCCCGATCCGGTTCCCGCGCCCGCGCCCGCTCCCGTGCCCGCTCCCGCTCCCGAGCAGGCGCCCGCGCCGAACACCCAGGCGCCCCCGGCGCCCGCCGCCGAGACTCCCGCCCCCGCGCAGCCGTCCGCGCCCGCGCAGACCCCGGCGCCCGCCCAGCCGTCCGCGCCCGCCGCGCACAGTGACGCCCAGGCGCCCGCCGCGCACGCCGAGCAGGCCCCGGACGACGACTACACCGTCGCCCTCGCCGCGTCCACCGTCGGAGTGCTGCTCGCCGCGATCATGGTCGGCGCCGTCGCCCGCAAGCGCGGCGGCCAGCTGCGCGCCCGCCGCCCCCGGCACCGCATCGCCCTGCCGGCCGCCCCCGCCGCCGCCTTCGAGGCCGAGCTGAAGGCCCGCCAGGACGACGCCGGGCTCGATCTGCTCGACCGCGCCCTGCGCAGCATGGCCCGCAACACCGTGCGCGGCGGCAAGCGGCTGCCCGCGATCGTCGCCGCCCGGATCACCCCCGGCCGCACGGTCGAGCTCCACCTCTCCGGGGCCGCCGCCCCCATCGCGCCGTTCCGCGCCGCCCACACGCCCGACATCTGGTGGTGCGCCGCCGACTCCGACGGCCTCCTGTCGCCGTCCCAGGCCCGCAAGACCGCCGCCCCCTACCCGGCGCTGGTCACCCTCGGCTCGGCCGCCGACGGCTCGGTCGTCCTCGCCGACCTGGAGACCGTCCGGCTGCTGCACCTCTCCGGCCACCCGGACGACGCCCGCGACGTGCTGCGCACCCTCGCCCTCGAACTCGCCCACAGCCCGCTCGCCGACCGCCTCCACCTGCACCTGGTCGACCTCGCCGAGGAGGTGCCGATCAGCGGCCCGGCCGCCGAGCGGATCCACCGCCACACCACCCTGGAGGGCGCGCTCGCCGCCCTCGGCCCGCGCACCGCCAAGGCCCGCGCGACGCTGGTGGCCGCCGAGGCCGCCAGCCCCCGGGACGCCCGCAGCCGCGGCCTGGCCGACGAGTCGTGGGTCCCCGAGATCGTGCTCTGCGCCCACCAGCCCGGCGGGGAGGTCCCGGCCGAGCTGGGCCGGCTGCTCGACGCCCGCCCCCGCACCTGCGTCGCCGTGGTCACCCGGGCGCCCGAGCGCGGCACCGGTCCGGTCGCCCGCTGGACCCTGCCGGCCACCGGCCAGGCCACCATCCCCGGCCTGCACGTCACCCTGGAGCTCCAGCGCCTGACCACCGGTCAGTACGAGCAGGTGACCGAGCTGCTGCGGACCGCCGACGACGCCACCCAGCACCCCGCCCCCGCCTGGACCCTGGACGGCGAGGAGCTGGAGCCGGCCGACCTGCCGGTGCCGGTGCTCGCGGCCGTCGGCGCCGCGAGCGGCCCGGGCTCGGACGGCCCGGCGGGCTTCTCGCTCGCCGCGCTGGACGCCGCCCTCGGCGGGCCGGACGACGGGGACGACCCGGACGGGGACTCCGACGACGGCCCGGGGGCGGCCGGGCCGCGCCTGCTGGCCCGGGTGATCGGCACCGGCGCCAGCCCGTTCGCCGGCGCCGGGCCGGCGGCGCTGCCCGCCCCGCGGCACCTGATCAACGGGCTCGGCCGCCAGGCCGGCGGCTCCGCCGTGCCGACCGGGCCGGCGGCCGCGTTCCCGGTCCCGGTCGTGGTTCCGGCCGCGGTCCCGACCGTGGTTCCGGCCGTGCCGGAGGGCTTCGACGGGGACGAGACCACGCAGAACCTCGGCCTGCCGGGCGCCGTCGAGCCCGTCGCCCCCGTCCAGCCGGTGGCCCCGGTGGCCCCGGTGGCCCCGGTCGCCCCGGTGGTCCCGGACCCGACGCCCGCCCTCGACGCCGCGCCCGTCCCGGCCGCCGTCCCCGCACCCGAGCCGGCCCCCGCCCCGCAGCCCGAGCCGGTGCCCGAACCGGCGCCGACGCACGACCCGGCCCCGGCGCCCACGGCCGCCGACCCGCGCGTCCCCGCCCGCCCGGAGCCGGGCCCGGCCGCCACCGCCCCGGTCGCCCGCACCGCCTCCGGCCGCAGCGACAGCGACGACCTGCTCGCCATCCTCCGCTCCCCGGAGGCGCACGCCACCCGGGCCACCCCCCGGATCCGGCTGCTCGGCCCGGTCGACGTCTCCGGCACCGGCGGCACGGCCGAGCCCGGCGCGGTCGTCCGGCTCACCGAACTCGCCGCCTACCTGGCCCTGCGCCCCGGCGCCGACCACACCGCCCTGGACCACGACCTGCACCCCGGCGCGGCCCACCTCGACCCGCATCCCACCACCGCCGACGGCCGCAGCCCGCTGCCCGGCAAGCTCGCCGACCTGGCCGCCTGGCTGGGCACCGCGCCGGACGGCCGGCCCTTCCTGGCCACCGACACGGCCGAGGGCTACACCTTCGCCCCCGCCGTCACCTGCGACTGGGACGAGTTCCGCAGCCTCTACCGGCGCGGCATGCGCAGCACCAGCGCCACCGCCGACGCGGCCCTCGCCCACGCCCTCGCCCTGGTCCGCGGCGCCCCGTTCGCCGAGGCCCCGCCCGCCTCCTACGGCTGGGCCGAGAGCGAACGGCAGGACATGATCGCCGCGATCGTCGACACCGCCCACGAACTCGCCGCCCGCCGCCTCCAGTACGGCGACCACCGCAGCGCCGAAGCCGCCGTCTTCCGCGGCCTCGCCGTCGCCCCGGACGTCGAACTGCTCCACCGCGACCTGTTCTACGCCTACGCCTCCGCCGGCGCCCGCGACCAGCTCCTGCGCGCCGTCAACCGCCTGGACGCCCTCAGCCGCCGCACCGGCCGCGACCTCGACGCCGACACCGTAGCCCTCCTCCGCGACCTCCTCGCCGGCTCCTGACCCCCCACCAGGAAGTCGACCCCATCGACTTCCTGCGCCACCACCCCCGGTCGCCGCCGCCCGCCCGCCAGGGCGGCGGCACCCCAGCGCCCCGAACCCCGCCCCCCGCTGGCCCCCCATCCCCATCCGACGCAGCGCCAAAAGTCGGCCCCATCGACTTCCTGCTCCACCGCCCCCATTGCCGCCGCCCGCCCGCCCAGGCAGCGGCACCTCAGCGCCCCGAACCCCGCCCCCCGCTGGCCCCCCATTCGCATCCGGTGCGGAGCAGGAAGTCGGCCCATCCGACTTCCTGCGCTCGCCGAGCCGCTGAAGAAACGTTTCTGCTTGGTGTCGAACCGGTCCGGGGTCCTGGCTGCGTAGCGCAGGAAGTCGGCCCCATCGACTTCCTGCTCCACCGCCCCAGGTCGCCGCCGCCCGCCCGCCCAGACGGCGGCGCCCCAGCACCCGAACCTCGCCCCCCGCTGGCCCGCCATCCGCATCCGGCGCGGAGCAGAAAGTCGGCCCGATCGACTTCCTGTGCTCGCCGGGCCGCTGAAGAAACGTTCCTGTTTGGTGTCGAACCAGTCCGGGGTCCTGGCTGCGCGGAGCAGGAAGTCGGCCCGTCCGACTTCCTGCGCCACCATCCCGGTTGCCGCCTCCCGGGCGGCGGCGTCCTGCCTGCCCACAGCCCGGCGCCCCGAACCTCGCGCTCCGCTGGCCCCTCATCCCCGTCCGGCGCGGAGCAGGAAGTCGGCCCGATCGACTTCCTGTGCTCGCCGGGCCGCTGAAGAAACGTTTCTGCTTGGTGCTGAACTGATTCGGCGTCTTGGCTGCGTGGCGCAGGAAGTCGGCCTGGTCGACTTCCTGCGCCCATGATTCGGCCAGGTGCCCCTCGGAAGGGCCAACGCCCATCCGCAGCAGCCGCGACCGGGCCGGAACCGTCCGCTTGACCGGTGCCGGAGTGGGAAGTCGGCCTCATCGACTTCCCACTCCTACGCTGCGGAATCCGATTCTGTCCGCAGCGCGGCCGAGGGGTGGAGTGAGAAGTCGGCCGGCCCGACTTCCTGTGCCCGGCCGCCCCGTGGGGGGCGCTTGCCAGGGGGCTTCCCGCCTCGCTCTTTTGTGGCTGCGTTGGGTTGGAGTGGGAAGTCGGTGTGGCCGACTTTCTGTGGTTGCGGGGCTGGTGGTGAAACGTTTCTGTTTGGTCCTGGGTTGCTGTGGTGTGGTGGTTGTGCGGGGGTGGGAGGTCGGTGTGGTCGGCTTTCTGGGTTTGTGGGGCTGGTGGTGAAACGTTTCGGCTCGGGGGTTGGGTGTGCTGGCTGTGGTTCTGGGGGTGGGGGATTGGGAAGTCGGCGGCGCCGACTTCCTGTGCTGGGGGCGGGGAGGTCGGGGGCAACGCAGACCCGGCCTGGATCGGGTGTGGCGCGATCTCGTAGGGTGGCGCACACGGTGTGGTGAGAGGCACCACACGGGGTACGAGGCAGCAGAACGCCGCTGGGCGGCGGGGCGGGGCGGTGACCTGGAGATGGCGGAGACGAGGGCGGTTCCCGGAGGCCCCGAGCCCGTACCGGACGCCGGGCCCCGGGACGCCGTACCGCCGTCGGCGCGCAACGCCTACGAGGAGCCCCCGCCCGGCCCCGCCGCCCTGTACGAGCCGCCACCCGCCCCCGGGCCGGTGCCCGGTCCGCCCGCACCGTCCACCGGATGGACCGTCACCGGCATGCCCAGCCCGGCACCGTTCGCTGCCCCCGGCGCCACGCCCGCGCACGGGTTGCCCGTCTTCGGCGGCCTGGGCGGCGGGCCGCGCGGCCGGATCCTGGTCGTCGAGGGCGGCTACGGCACCTCCGGCCGCCGCACCTGGGGACGCGGCGGCCCGGCGCAGGCGCCGGTGCTCTCCGCGATGCTCGCCGCCGTCTCCCCGCAGGTGCTGCTCGCCGCCGACGCCGTCGACGCCGTCCACCTGCCCGGCGCCAGCGACCCGCACACCGTCCTCGCCCATCTGCGGGCCGCCGCCCGCCACCCCGGGCCGCTGCTCGTGCACCTCGGCGGCCACCTCCTCGCGGACAAGCGCGGCGGCCAACTCCACCTCACCCTGCGGGACTCCAAGGCCGGCAGCATCCGTCAGGACGGCCTCGCCTGGCAGGCGATCGCCGCCGAACTGCGGCACCGCCCGGCGGACTGGCAGACCCTGGTGATCGCCGACCTGAGCGCCGACCAGAACGCCTGGCCGCTGCTCCAGGGCGCCCAGGGCACCGTCTCGCCGCTCGGGGACGGCCTGCCGCTGTGGGCCGTGATCAGCCCCGATCCGGAGCAGATCGGCACGTTCACCCGCGCGCTGATCGAGGCCCTGCACGGCGGCCGTCCGGGCGCCGAGGCGGTGCTCGCCCCCGAACAGCTGCGCCAGCAGGTGTACTCGGTGCTCCGCCCGGACGTGATCGTGCTCAGCACGCACGCGCCGGACCGCCCGGTGTTCCGCAACACCGCCCGGCGCGGTGAAGGCCCCTTCGCCGACGCCCCGGCCGCCGTGCTGCCCCGTCCGGCGGAGGCCCTGGAGGACGCCGTCTGGCCGGACGACCGGCCGTGGGGCGAGCCGCCGCGCGACGCCGTCCCGGGGGAGGCCGCTCCGCAGGACGCGGTGCCCCGGCCGGTCGTCACTCTGGACAAGCCGGCCGCCCCCGCCGCCGCGGCCCCGGTCGCAGCGGCGCCGGTGCCCGAGGGGCCGGTGAGCCTGCTGAAGCCCGGGGTGCCGCCCACCCCGCCGCTCCCGCCGCACCCGGTCGACCTGGTGAAGCCCGGCGCCTGGCAGCCCCCGGCCCCCGAGCCCGAGGAGACCACGCCCGAGCCGGAGCCGGAGGCCGCACCCGAGCCGGAGGCCGCACCCGAGCCCGCGCCCGAGGCCACACCCGCGCCCGAGGCCGCGCCCGAGCCCGAGCACTCGGAGCCCCGCGCCGACTACCGCGAGGTGATCGGCCGGATCGTCCGCAGCGCCGACGCGGGCGACCACGCGGCCGCCACCGACCTCGCCTTCGCCCTCGAACTGGAGGCGATCGCCGAGCACGGCCCGGTCTCCGCCCCGGTGCTGCAGGTCCGTCAGGTCCGCGCCCACGTCTCCCGCCTCGCCGGGCGGCCGGCCGAGGCGGCCGACCTCTACCGTGAGGTCGCCCTCTCGCTGCTCCGCACCCAGGGCGCCGAGCACCCGGAGACCCAGCACGCCGCGACCAACGCCGAGGCCTGCTGGCGGGCGATCGCGGACCGCACGGAGGCGCTCCGGATCGCCCCGGAGATCATCGAACTGCGCGCCCACCTCCCGGGCCCGGACGGCCGCAAGCTCCGCGCCGCCGAACGCCACCTCGCCGCCCTCGCCGCCGACCGTCCCGACCCCGCCTGAAGGCCGTGGCCCGGTGGCAGGGCGGCGCCGCCAGGCCGAGCGCTCCCTGCGGACGGGTGAGCCCCTGCCGCCGACGGACACAGCGGAGGCCGACTTCTTCATCGTCATGCCGGTGGACGGCTCCAGCGTCTGCCGGTGCCCCCGACGCTGAACGCCCTGCGTACGGGGGCGGTGTCCTCACCCGGGTGTCACGCGGCTAATCCGTCTCGACGGGCAGGAACGCCCAGCAGTTCTGGAGGTCCCAGTCGGACGGCGCCAGCGCGATCTCGGGCGGGAAGATCTTCTTCGGCGAGATCGTCATCATCAGATCGTGATCGGGAACATCGATGCGGAAGGGTGCCGGCAGCGGGCGCTGCGGAGCCGGGGTGATCCGCCACTCGCGGGTGGGGAAGTCACTCACCGGCCCCAGGATCACCCTCGCACCGCTCTCCGCCTCCCGGTAGCTCAGGGAGCGGGAGGGGAACAGGCGGGCGGGAATCTGGATGGCGCAGAGACCATCGGGCTTGACCTCCACCGAGAACTCCTGCTCTCGTTCCGGCGCAGCCCCCGGAGCCGTCACGGTCACACCGTCCTCCCCGGCGGTGAGGACGCGCGCCTCGGGGCCCAGGGCGCCGGGCCAGCTGACGATGCGGTAGACGCCGGAGGACAAGGTTTCCATGGGTGGCTCCTTCGCCTGGTGATCGCCGCGGCCGACTCCGGTCGACAGCCTCCTGCGGCGACAAGTGGGCCGGACCGCAGATCGGCCGGACAGCCGGGCAACGCCGCAGCAGCCCTGAAGATGCGAGACGAGACGGCAAACCACCTGAACGGGGGAAGCCCCCGCGGCGGCAGGCCCTACGCGCCCTGCGCCTCAAGCACGGCGAGGCGGCCTTCCTCGCCGCGACGGCGACCGACCGACGGAGTGGGAAGTCGGCCGGTCCGACTTCCCACTCCTCGCGGCCTGCCGGGCGGCGGGTGGGGGGCAGGCGCTGGGCTGACCGGCAGCACCGTCCGGGTCCGCCGCCAGGTCACCACCGAACTGCTGCGCCGACGGATGATCCGCAGCAGGCGCTGCCCCTCGTCGTCATCGATCTCGCGGACGCGTACTCGCTCAGCCGCCGGCACAGCTTCCCTGCCGCGCGCTGCGGGCGAGCGTCATTCCGTCGGCGTGCCGATCCGAAGCCGGTTGCCGTCAGGGTCGCGAAGCTCGATCTCACGCGCCCACGGAACGTCTTTCGCCTGCACATCGAACTCGGAGGCGATGGCATCGACATCACGCACGCGGAAGTAGACCAATGTGTCGGGGCGGGCGTCGCCCTTGTGCTCCGACAAGAACAACCGCACCCCGCCTCGGGCGACCTCGACGAACGCGGGAAGCCCCGGTTCGAAGCGGTGCTCCCACTGCTTGGCGAAGCCCAGCCGCTCGTACCACGCCACCGCCGCCGCAGCGTTCTCGACGCGAAGAATGGGAATGACTTCCTCGTCCATGGAGCCATCGTCGCAGGCCACCCAGGGCGAACGTTGCCTGATGAGTGCTGGATCCCCTGCGGTCCGGCTCCTGGGCGAGTCGGCTGCGGAGGGTTGTCGCCGGTTGTCGCGGGCAGGTGAACCGTGGACGGACCGGGCTATCGAGTCACCCACAGCGCCAGGCCGCCGAAGACGACGAGCGACGCGAGGAGTTGCGCGAGCATGGCGGGCGGAGCCGCCTCGTCCTCCGGCTCGCCCTTCTCCTGCGCCTCCGTCAATCGCCGTGCCAGTTCACGGCGGTGGCCGATCATGCCCACCGGGATGGACGCCACGGCGAACGAATACATGGCGAGCACCGCGGCCGCTTCCATGTGCTTCGCGTGGTAGCTGCCAACCCCGAAGAGTGCCATCGCCAGTGGTGCCAACGCGGTGCTGATCCGGTGTGTGCGGGTGGGCATTCCCGGCACCAGGATCGCCCAGAACGCCGCCGTCGCCAGGATCGCGAGCCACCACCACGACACGACGCCAAGCCCCAACGGATCCACCACGCACCGCCCCCTTGTCCTGGCCGTGGAGCCCATGGCGCACGCGGACTCCAGGGCCGTTCGCGTACGGTCGATCATACAGCCTGGCGACGACCCGGTCTCCACCGAGGGTGTGGAACCCGGTTGCGGGGCGCGGTGGTGCACGCCCGGCGCGTGGGAGTGTGCGCGAGGTGTGGCTCGAACCCGTGCCCGGGTGTGCCGCTCAGCTCCTCGAATCCGGGTGGTGTGAGTGGAAGAGCATACGGGCCACGGGAGTTGGGCTGGCGGGACGGCGCCCTGGGGCTGGCGGGACGGCGGCCCTCGGAGGCGGAGGGCGGCCCAGGTGGGTCATGGGGAGTTGCGGGACCGTGGGGAACAGGCTTTCTCCCGGACTACGCTGACGATGCATCCGGCGGGCACGGTGCGTGCCTGCCCGTGTGCGGACAGTGCGGCGTGGTGGAGAACAGGGGAGGCCGGAATGGATGAGGTTCAGGGTGGCGGCGAGAGCAGCGACGTGACGCGTCCGCAGTTGGACGAGGACCTGTCGGGGTTGTCGGATTTCCTGCGAGCGATCGGTCGGCAGATCAAGCTGCTGCGCGAGCGGGCGGGGTTGACGCAGAAGGAGTTCGCCAAGGAAGTCGGCTACACCGAGAGCCTGATCGGCGCGGTGGAGCAGGGGAAGCGGACGCCGCAGCGGGAGTTGCTGGAGGCGGCGGAAAGGGTGCTGGACGCCGGCGGGCTGCTGCTCGTCATCGCGCAGGACATCGAGCGGGCGAAGGCCAGGGCGCGAGTGCGGCACCCGGAGTGGTTCCGGAACTACGCCAGCCTGGAGACCTCGGCCATCGAACTCCACGAGTGGGGCTCCTACCTGGCGCCGGGACTGCTCCAGACGGAGGACTACGCCCGGGCGGTGTTCCGCATGCGGCAGCCGTTGCTGGCGGAGGAGTTGGTCGAGATCCGGGTGGCGGCCCGGATGGCGCGGCAGGAGATTCTCGCCCGGTGGCCCCGTGCAGTCTTCAGCTGGGTAATCGACGAGGGTGTCCTGCATCGGCGGCTCGGCGGTCCGGAGGTGCACAGAGGGCAGCTGGCGCGGTTCCTGGAGGTCGCGAACACCCGTGGTGTGACGCTTCAGATCATGCCGATGGACCGGGCCGAGAACGCCGGTATGGACGGTTCGTTCACCCTGATCACCCCGAAGGGGCGCCCGCAGACCGGCTACATGGAAGTCCAGATGAACGGTAGGCTCATCGTGGATGCGGAGGAGGTCCGCCTCCTGAACGTGCGGTACGGCACCCTCAGGGCGCAGGCGCACTCTCCGCAGGATTCCCTGTCCTTGATCGAGAAGATGCTGGGAGAGCGATGAGCGGCGATCTGGTGTGGTTCAAGAGCAGCCACAGTGGCGGTGAGGGCGGCAACTGCATCGAGGTTGCCGAGGCGGCGGAGTCGGTGTTGGTGCGTGATTCCAAGGACAACTCCGGCCCCCACCTCGCCTTCTCCCCGGCCGCCTGGCGGTCCTTCGTGGAGTTCGCACAGGCGATCTGACGGCATTACGGAAGGCGGCCGCCCCCTCGCAGGGGGCGGCCGCCTTCTGCTCTACCGTCCGGCGAGGGCGTGGACGAAGCGGTGGGCGTCGATGGTGCCGAGGCCGCTCGCGAGGTCGTAGCCCCGGGTGGCCTGGTACCCCGTGACGCCGCCCCACGAGTTGTCGCCGGTGGTCACGTCGACCAGGCCGCTCCACTGCCCGGGCAGCAGGTCGAGGCCGTAGAGGCGCCGGTTGAGCTGGCCGAGGCGGCGGCCGGCGAGCTGGTCGGCGAGGGCGACCACGCCGGAGAAGACCGGCGCCGCCTCGCTGGTGCCGCCGGTGAGGTGCCATCCCACCCGGGCCGGGTCGTAGGACTCGTACGTCCACGCGCCGCCGTCGACGGCCGCGCTCATGCTGATGTCCGGGGTGCCGCGGTGGTTGCCGGTGACCTGGGCGACGCCCGTCTGGTAGAGCGGTCGCTCGAACACGCCGGAGACCCCGCCGCCGCCCGCGCCGTAGGCGTCGTGCCAGACCTTGTCCGGCGCGGTGCGCTTCCCGGCGTCGTCCAGGGTGAGCTGGGTACCGCCGATGGAGGTGACCAGCGGGTCGGAGGACGGCCAGGAGCTGACCCGGTACGGGTAGAGGTCGGTGCCGTTCTCCTGGTAGTCGGTCGCGCCGGCGTCGCCGGAGGAGGCGAGCACGGTGACGTCGTGCGCGGCGGCCTCCTTGAAGGCGTAGCGCAGGTCGGTCAGCGCGCGGAAGTCGCCCTGGTCGAAGCCGGGGAAGGTGTTCTCGGTGGCGCCGAAGCTCTGCGAGATGACGTCGGCCCGGCCGGAGCGGATGAGGGCCCGCTCGGCGTCCATCATCTCGGGCAGGCCGGTGGTGCCCTCGGTCTCGGCGACCCCGGTCTCGACCAGGATGATGTGGGCGTCCGGTGCCACGGCATGGGCGTACTCGACGTCGAGGGTGGCCTCGCCGGCCCAGCCGGTGTGATCGGGGTTGGCGGGGTCGAACGGCGGGACGTCACCCCACTTGACCACCTCGACCCGGGTGTCCGGCAGGCCCCACTGCCGGTCGAAGACCTCCAGGTCGTGCTGGATGGTGGGGGAGCCGAAGGAGTCGACGATGACGATGGTGCGGCCCTTGCCGGTGACGCCCTCCCGGTAGAGGGCGTTGAGGTTGTAGGCCTCGCGGTACTGGAGCGGGGAGTAGCAGTGCAGGCCGAGTTCGGCCAGGCACTGCGAGGTGGACAGGGGCGCCGTGCGGCCGACGGCGCTCACCCGGCCGGCCGAGGCGGGGCGGACGTGCACGCCGGCGGCACTCGGCGCGGCGGTGGTGCCGGCGCCGCCGGAACCCGTGGAGACGGTGGAGACGGTGCCGGCCGCGAGCGCGGTGGCCGCGACGGCGAGCAGGGCCAGGGCGCGGCGGAGGGTGCGAGGGCTGCCCATGGGACTCCTAGGGACGCTGGGCCCGGCCGGGATCGGACGGGTCGGTCCGGCCATCCCATCGAGCGCCGCATGATCATGCCATAGTCATTTCATGCTGTCGGCATGGTCGTCTCCGGCCACCGAAAAAGGTCAAGACCGTCCCAGGTGAAGGTAACCCACCACCTGGGACGGTCTGCTGACCGACCGTCAGGGATCCCCGACGTGTCAGCGCGCTCCGCCGTTGACGTACAGCGTCTGGCCGCTGACGTACGAGGCGTCCTCGCTCGCCAGGAAGGCGACCACCGAGGCGATCTCCTCCGGCTGCCCGACCCGCCGCAGCGGCGTGCGGGCGGCCACCTCGACCTGGTGGTCCTCGGCCGTGGCGCCGACCCGGGCGGCCGTCGCGGCGGTCATCGCGGTGGCGATGTAGCCGGGGGCGACCGCGTTCACATTGATGTTGAACGGGCCGAGCTCGATGGCGAGGGTCGCCGTCAGGCCCTGGATCCCGGCCTTGGCGGCGGCGTAGTTCGCCTGGCCGCGGTTGCCGAGCGCCGAGCGCGAGCTGAGCGAGACGATCTTGCCCCACCTCTGCGCCACCATGTACTTCTGCGCCACGTGGCTGCAGTTGTAGGCGCTGGTCAGATTGACCGTCAGCACCGCGTCCCAGTCGGCCCTGGGCATCTTGAAGAACAGGTTGTCCCGGGTGATCCCGGCGTTGTTGACCAGGATGTGGAGACCGCCGAGGTCCTCGGCGATCCGGGCGAACACCTCCTCCACGGCGTCGTAGTCGGCCACGTCGCAGCCGTACGCCCGGGCCGTGCCGCCCTTGGCGGTGATCTCCCCGGCCGTCCCGGCGGCCCGCTCGGCCGAGAGGTCGACGACGGCCACCGCCGCGCCCTCCTCGGCCAGCCGGCGCGCGGTCGCCGCGCCGATGCCCTGCGCCCCGCCGGTCACGACGGCGACCTTGCCCGCGAATCGGGTCACTGCTGCTCCTTCGACACATGAGTGGGAAAACGGACGGGGCCGGAGCGGCCCGTCAGACGGACTCCACCAGCACCGCCGTGCCCTGGCCGACGCCCACGCACATGGTGGCCAGGCCCCGGCGCCCGCCGGTGCGGCGCATCCGGTGCAGCAGGGTGGTGAGGATCCGGGCGCCGGACCCGCCGAGCGGGTGGCCGAGCGCGATCGCGCCGCCGGTCGGATTGACCAGCTCCGGGTCGATCCCCAGCTGGTCGACGGAGGCCAGCACCTGGGCGGCGAAGGCCTCGTTCAGCTCGGCCTCCTCGACCCGGTCCAGCGACCAGCCGGCCCGGGCGAGCGCCTTGCGGGTGGCCGGCACCGGTCCGATGCCCATCACGTCCGGGTGGACGCCCGCCGAGGCGCCGGCCACGTACCGGCCGAGCGGCTCCAGGCCGAACGCGTGCAGCGCCTCCTCGCTGACCAGGACGAGCCCGGCCGCGCCGTCGTTCATCGGCGAGGCGTTGCCCGCCGTCACCGTGCCGCCGGGGCGGAAGGCGGGCTTGAGGCGGCCCAGCTTCTCCAGGCTGGTGTCCTCGCGGATCGACTCGTCCGCGGTGACGGTCACCCCGTCGGCCCGCTCGACCGGGACCAGCTCGGCGTCGAAGTGGCCGTCCTTGCGGGCGGCGGCGGCCCGCCGGTGGCTGCGCAGCGCGAAGGCGTCCTGCTGCTCGCGGGTGATGCCGTAGCGGCCGGCCACCTCCTCGGCGGTCTCGCCCATGGAGAGCACGCCGTGCAGTTCGGCCATCCGGGGGTGGGTGAGCCGCCAGCCGAGCCGGGTGTCGTGGGTCTCGATCCGGTGCGGCAGCGCCTCGTCGGGGCGGGGGAGGACGAAGGGGGCGCGGGTCATCGACTCGCAGCCGCCGGCCAGCACGACGTCCGCCTCGCCCGAGCCGATCGCCCGGGCGGCCATGGTGACCGCCTCCAGGCCGGAGGCGCAGAGCCGGTTGACGGTGGCGCCGGGGACGCTGTCGGGCAGTCCGGCGAGCAGGACGGCCATCCGGGCGGCGTTGCGGTTGTCCTCGCCGGCCTGGTTGGCGGCGCCCCAGTAGACGTCGTCGATCCGGGCCGGGTCGAGGGTGGGCAGTCCGGCGAGCAGGGCGCGCAGCACGGTGGCCGAGAGGTCGTCGGGGCGGACCGTGGCGAGCGCTCCGCGCAGCCGGCCGATGGGTGTGCGGCGGGCGGCGGCGAAGTAGACAGGACGCACGACGTCGGGCTCCTCGTGGTGAAGGGGGACGGTGGGTCAGAAGGCGCTGACGCCGGTGAGCGCGCGCCCGATCAGCAGCTGGTGGATCTGGCTGGTGCCCTCGTAGAGGGTCATCACCCGGGCGTCGCGCAGGTACTTGCCGACGGGGTACTCGTCGATGAAGCCGTACCCGCCGAACACCTGGAGGGCGTTGTTGGCGGCCCGCACCGCCGCCTCGCTCGCGAACAGCTTGGCGACGGAGGACTCGGTGGCGAACGGCAGGCCGCGTTCGATGTGGTCGGCGACCTTCCAGGTGAGCAGCCGGGCAGCCTCGACGTCCACGGCGATCCCGGCGAGCAGCTGCTGCACCAGCTGGTGCGAGGCGATCGGCGCGCCGAACTGCTCGCGCTCGCCGGCGTACCGGACGGCGGCGTCCAGGCAGGCCCGGGCGATGCCGACGCAGCCGGCGGCGACGGACATCCGCCCCTTGGCGAGGGCGGCCATGGCGACGGTGAAGCCCTTGCCGACCTCGCCGAGCCGGGCGTCGTCGGGCACCCGGACGTCGTCGAGGGCGAGCTCGGCGGTGGCCTGGCCGCGCAGGCCGAGCTTGCCGTGGATCTCGGTGCGGGTGAAGCCGGGCAGGCCGGTGGGCACCAGGAAGGCGGTGATGCCCCGGTGGCCCGGTCCGCCGGTGCGGGCGAAGACGAGGGCGACATCGGCCCAGGTGCCGTTGGTGATGAAGGTCTTGCCGCCGCTGAGCAGCCAGCCGTCGCCGTCGCGCACGGCGCGGGTGGTGAGGTTGGCGGCGTCGGAGCCGGTGCCGGGTTCGGTGAGGGCGAAGCAGCCGAGCGCCTCGCCGGAGGTGAGCCGGGGCAGCCAGTGCCGCTTCTGCTCCTCGGTGCCGAAGGCGTTGACGGACTTGGCGACCAGGCCGAGCGAGACCGAGACGATGCCGCGCACGGCGGAGTCGCCCCGGCCCAGCTCCTCCAGGACCAGGCAGTACGCGAGGTGGTCGCCGCCGCTGCCGCCGTACTCCTCGGGGACGGTCAGGCCGAGGAAGCCGACCTCGCCCAGCTTGCGGACGATCGCGCGGTCGACCGACTCGGCGCGGTCCCACGCGGCGGCGTGCGGCACGATCTCGCGGTCGGTGAAGGCGGCCGCGAGCTCGCGGACGGCGGCCTGTTCCGCGGAGAGTGCCAGGTCCATCGGGGCGCCCCCAGGTAAACTAGCGCTGCAAGTTTTACGAGGGGACTGTAGCTCCGGCCGGCCGCGCTGGGAAGGGGCACCTGCCAGAATCGCTCCAGATCCCCACCCGACCGGAGGAGCCGCGCCCGATGGCCCGCCCGCGCACCCCCCTGCTCAACCGCGAGCGCATCGTCGCCGCCGCGCTGCGACTGGTCGACGAGGAGGGGCTGACCGCGCTCTCCACCCGCCGGCTGGCCGCCGAGCTCTCGGTGAGCGGGCCGTCCCTCTACAACCACTTCGCCACCAAGGACGCGTTGCTGGACGCGGTGGTGGACGGCGTGATGGGCGAGGTCGACCTGTCGATGTTCGCCGCCGGCGCGCCCTGGCCGCAGGCGCTGCGCGACTGGGCCCGCTCCTACCGGGCCGCGCTCGCCGCCCATCCCAACATCGTCCCGGTGCTCGCCCAGGGCCCCGGCCGCCGGCCGAACGCGCTGCGGCTGGCCGACGCCGTCTTCGGCCACCTGGTCGAGGCCGGCTGGCCGCGCGGGCAGGCGACCAGGATCGGCGCGCTGATGCGCTACTTCGTCACCGGCTCGGCGCTGGCCTCGTTCGCGGCCGGTTTCCCGGAGGACGCCGGGGTCTACGACGCGGCCGACTACCCGCACCTCGGCGAGGCCCACCGGCTCGCCGAGCACCGGACGGCCGTCGACGAGGGCGCCTTCGAGACCGGCCTCGACGCGCTCCTCGACGGCCTGGAACTGCGCTTCGAGCGGTTGCGGCAGCAGGCTCACCAGGGCTCGCGGGCCACGAACGCCGGGCGCAGCGCGGGGTCCACCGGGTCGTAGTACCGGTGGTAGACGGGGGTCAGCCCGCCCGAGACCGGCGGCACGATCCAGCTCCAGTCGGCGGGCGTCGGCCGGCCGGCCCGCTTCTCCTGCGCGATGTGCCGCAGGAACCGCTCGGACTCGGTGTGGTGGTCGGCCATGGTCACCCCGGCCTGCTCGAAGGAGTGCAGCACCGCGACGTTCAGCTCCACCAGCGCCCGGTCCCGCCAGAGGGTGCGCTCGCTGGAGGTGTCCAGGCCGAGCCGGCCGGCGACGGTGGCCAGCATGTCGTAGCGGTCGGCGTCGGCCAGGTTGCGGGCGCCGATCTCGGTGCCCATGTACCAGCCATTGAACGGCGCGGTGGGGTAGCGCACGCCGCCGATCTCCAGGGTCAGGTCACTGATCGCCGGGACCGCGTACCAGCGCAGGCCGAGCTCGGCGAACCACGGGTGCGCGGGGTGGGAGAGCCGGACCTCCAGCGTGGTGTCCTCGGGCAGCTCGTACCAGGCGGGCGGCTCGCCGGGCCGTTCCTGGACGAGCAGTGGCAGCACCTCGAACGGTTCCCCGCCGGCCTTCCAGCCGAGGTCGCGGGCCCGGGCGGCGAGCTGCCCGCCGGCCGGGTCGCCGGTCCACCGGCCGTCCGGGCCGGGGTGACCGGCATAGCGGATCAGTTGCTGGTTGAGGACCCGGGCGGCCGGACGGCCGGGCCGGTCGGGGGCGAACACCGAGATCACCGGGCGGATCCGGCCGCCGTTGGTGGCGGTGCGCAGGTGGGCGAAGCACTCGGCGGCGATGTCGTCGGCCGAGGAGAGGTGGCGCAGGTCGCGCACCACCAGGCTGCGCCAGTACAGCCGGCCGATGCAGCGGGCGGCGTTGCGCCAGGCGAGCTTGGCGCCGTGGGCGAGTTCGGCGGGGGTGTGCTGGTAGGTGCCGGTGCGGTCGATCTCGTCGAGGACGGTGCGTATCCGGGGCTGCGGATCACCGGCGGCGGGGTGCTCGGCGTGGAACTGCCGGATGAAATCGGCGGCCTGCCGGGGATCGGTGAAGGGCCGGGGGCCGTTGAGCGTGTGCGGCCCGGTGCCGGGCTGATCAGGAGCAGGCTCCGGTGACTCCTCGGGCACCAGGTGGCCGTGGACGTGGGCGTGCGAGTAGGGGCAGGCGCCGCCGGGCCCGGTGGCGGCGGATCGGCGCGAGCTACGGGTGCGAAGCCGGTCGAAGATCAAGGACATCCCTCCTGCCGCAAAGGGATACCGGAGGGGTGCGCGCCGCCGCAGGGAGTGAACGATTCGGCCCCGCCCCCGGCGCTTTGGCGCTAGGGTGCGGGGCCGACGGGCCTAGGAAGCGCCCCCGCCGGATCGGTTGACCGGCCGGGCGGGCGACTGGGCGACCGGCTGGGCCAGCGAGAGCCCGAACCGGCCCTCCTCGTCCGTCCACCAGGCCGCCGGCCGCAGGCCGGCCGCCGACAGCTCCTCGGCGATCCGCTCCCGGCGGAACTTCGCCGACACCTCGGTGCGCAGCTCCTCGCCCTCGGCGAAGTGCACCGGCAGGTCCAGCGCCGGGATCTTCACGGTCTGCGAGGCCAGCGAGCGCAGCCGCATCTCGATCCACTCCCGCTCGGCGTCCCAGAGCGCGACGTGCGCGAAGGCGTCCGGGTCGAAGTCGGCGCCCAGCTCGCGGTTGAGCACGTTGAGCACGTTCCGGTTGAACTCCGCGGTCACCCCGGCCGCGTCGTCGTAGGCGGCGACCAGCACCGCCGGGTCCTTCACCAGGTCGGTGCCGAGCAGCAGGAAGTCGCCCGGGTCGAGCGCGGCGCGCAGGCCGCCCAGGAACGCGGCCCGCTCGGCCGGCAGCAGGTTGCCGAGGGTGCCGCCGAGGAAGGCGACCAGGCGCGGGCCCCCGGTCGGCGGCAGCTCGGGCCCGGCGGTGAAGTCGGCCAGCACGCCGTGCACCGCGAGGCCCGGGTACTCGGCGACGAGCGCCTCGCCGGCCGCCGTCAGCGCGCTCTCGCTGACGTCGACCGGCACGTACGCCTCCAGCGTGCCGAGGTCACGCAGCGCGTCCAGCAGCAGCCGGGTCTTCTCGGAGGAACCGGAGCCCAGCTCCACCAGGGTGCGGGCCCGGGTGACGGCGGCGATCTCGCCGGCCCGGGCGGTGAGGATCGCCCGCTCGGCCCGGGTCGGGTAGTACTCCGGCAGCCGGGTGATCTCCTCGAACAGCTCGCTGCCCCGCGCGTCGTAGAACCACTTGGGCGGCAGCGTCTTGGGTTCGGCGGTCAGCCCGGTCTCGACGTCGTGCCGCAGCGCGGTGCTGAAGTGGTCGGCGGGCAGCAGCCGGGTGAGATCGAAGGTGCTCATGACAGGTGGGTCCTCTGTTCAGGAAATGAAGAGACATGAGCCCGCGGTGGGCCGCGGGGCCGCGTTCAGAGCGGCTTGACGGTCACCCCGTCCGGGCCGGCCAGCAGCAGCGACCGGTCCGGTACGACCGTCCAGTCGGGATGGTCGTCGGAGGGCTCGGAGGCGACCAGCACGCCGAGTCCGGGCACCGTCCGGTGGTGCAGGGTGTCGCCCCAGGTGGTGGCGGCGATCTCCCGGCCGTCGGTGAGCAGCAGGTTGATCCGCCCGGTGGTGTGCGCGACCGTCTCCGCGACGGTGTCGGCCAGCGCCTCGCCGAGCCCGGCGCCCGCGCGCAGCCGGTGCAGCGCGAGCGCCCAGAGCAGGGCCGAGTCGGTGCGCGACTCCAGGGTCAGCAGCTCCTGCGGCGGCAGCAGCGCGGCGAGCGCGCCGGTCCGCTCCGGCCAGCCGGCCAGCGCCCCGTTGTGGCTGAACAGCCAGCGCCCGGCGGCGAACGGCGCGGCCGCCTCCTCGCCCGCCGCGCAGCCCTCGGTGGCCGAGCGGACCGCCGCCAGCAGCGCCCGGGTGCGCAGGACCCGGGCGAGATCGGCGAACGAGGCGTCCGCCCAGACCGGGCCGGCCCGGCGGTAGCGGGCCGGCACCTCGTCGCCGTCCGCGTACCAGCCGAGGCCGAAGCCGTCCGCGTTGACCGTGCCGTACTGCTGCAGGCGCGGCGCCCAGGACTGCCGGTAGAGCCCGGAGGCCGGCTCCACCAGCAGGGCCCGGGGCGCGACCGGTCCGCCCAGGTAGGCGAGGTGGCGGCACATCAGCCCGCCTCCGCGCCGGCGGGGGGCCGCCCGCCGGCGCCGGGATCGACGTCGGCGGCGGTGCGGAACCCAGCGAAGATCTGCCGGCGCACCGGGTAGTCCCAGTTGCGGAAGGTGCCCCGGCAGGCGACCGGCGCCACCGCGAAGCAGCCGCCGCGCAGCACCTTGTGCTCCGGCCCGAAGAACACCTCCGAGTACTCCCGGTACGGCCAGGCCCGGAAGCCCGGGTAGGGGCGGAAGTCGCTGGCCGTCCACTCCCACACATCGCCCATCAACTGCCGCACCCCGTGCGGGGACCGGCCCTCGGGGTAGCTGCCGGCCGGGGCCGGGCGCAGATGCCGCTGACCCAGGTTGGCGTGCTCGGGCCCGGGCGCGCCGTCGCCCCACGGGTAGCGCCGGGAGCGGCCGGTGGCCGGGTCGTACCGGGCGGCCTTCTCCCACTCGGCCTCGGTGGGCAGCCGCCGCCCGGCCCAGCGGGCGTAGGCGTCGGCCTCGTACCAGCTGACGTGCAGCACCGGCTCGTCGAGCGGCACCGGCTCCAGCACGCCGAAGCGGCGGCGCAGCCACTGGCCGTCCACGTGCTGCCAGAACAGCGGCGCGGTCAGCCCGGCGTTCCTGCGGTGCGCCCAGCCCTCGGGCGTCCACCAGTGCGGCTCGTCGTAGCCGCCGTCCGCGATGAACCGCAGGTAGGCGGCGTTGGTGACCGGGGTGGTGTCCAGCCGGTAGGCGGGCAGGTCGACGCGGTGGGCGGGGCGCTCGTTGTCCAGCGCCCACGGCTCGGTGTCGGTGCCCATGGTGAACGGGCCGGCCGGGATCAGCACCTCGGCGGGCAGCGTGGCGGCGTCCGCCGGCGCGGGCGGCGGCGGGGGAGCGGCCAGCGCCGGTTCGCCCTTGCGGAGCTGATGGGTGATCAGCATGGTCTCGTCGTGCTGCTGCTCGTGCTGGGCGATCATGCCGAAGGCGAACCCGGCGGCCAGCAGCGGCGGGCCCTCCAGCGGGCTGCCGGCGAGCAGGTCGAGCACCCGGCCGCGGACCTCGCCCGCGTACGCGCGCGCCTCGGCGGGCGGCAGCAGCGGCAGGCTCGGCCGCTCGGCGCGGGGGTGCTCGAAGGCGTCGTAGAGCGGGTCGATCTCCGGATGCATCGGGTCGCGGCCGCCGACGTTGCGCAGCAGCCAGAGCTCCTCCTGGTTGCCGATGTGCGCGAGGTCCCAGACCAGCGGGGACATCAGCGGGGAGTGCTGGGCGGTGAGGTCGTGCTCCTCGACGCAGTCGGTGAGCGCGGCGGTGCGGGCGCGGGCGGCCAGCAGCTCGACGGCGATCGTCTCGCGCAAGGCCTCCGGCGTCGGGGCGGCGGGGGCCGGGGCGTCCGGCAAGGAGCGGTTCGACGGGGGAGTGCCCCCGGCCTGGCGGGCGTCGTCGATCATGGTGCGGCCTCCTCCGGGGGAGTGCGTCGGGTGCCGGCGCGCAGGGCGTCCAGCTGGTCGTCGGCCGGGCAGCGGCCGCGCGCGGGGTAGCGCTCGGCGTAGGCGGCGACGGTGGCGCGCAGCCGTTCGGCGCCGGGCAGCCGGCCCAGCGCGGCGTCGGCGGCGGCGAAGCAGGCGAGGGCGGCGCGGCGCAGTCCGGGGTCGGCGGTGGCCAGGGCGGCGGCCCGGCGCCAGAGGTCGCTGCGCGGCGGGCGGGGGTCGTCCCGGGGCGGCTGCAGCGGTTCCAGCGCGGCGAGTGCGGCGTCGCCGGCGAGCGGGTCGTCCAGCAGCGCGGTGACCAGGGCGGTCGGCACGACCCAGCCGTCACCCGGCTGGGCGTCGATCATCCGCAGTTCCAGGTGGCCGTGCGGGCGCACCGGCGGGAACAGGGTGGTGCGGTGGTAGTCGAGGTCGGCCAGGGTGGGCGGGCGCTCGCCGCCGCCGCGCAGCCAGTCGCCGAAGGTCAGCCCGGCGGGCGCGGTCCAGGGCAGGCCGTCGTGGCGGCGTACGCAGAGCACCTCGGCGTCCAGCACGTAGTCGGCCCAGGCCTCGCGCGGGTCGCCGCGGCCGGGCGCCGGGGCGAGCGTGCGGCTGGGGTCCATCCGGGACCAGACGGTCTGCCGGGTGGAGCGGTGCCCGGTGGGGCGTCCGTCCAGCAGCGGCGAGTTGGCGAAGGCGGCGACCAGCACCGGGCCGAGCCGGTGGGCGAGCAGCCAGCGGCGCTCCAGCGCGTGCGGGCCGTCCTCCGCCCCGGCGTCCAGGCAGACCTGGAGGGAGGCGGTGCCGGTCATCATGATCCGGCCCCAGGGGCCGGCCGCGTCGAAGTGGCGCTCCATCGCGAGGTAGCGCGGATGGTCCAGCACCATCGTGCGGGGGCGGGCCAGCGGGTCGGTGCCGGTGCCGGTCAGGCGCAGGCCCTGGGCGGCGAAGGCGGCCCGCAGGGCTCCGAGGTCGCGCCGGGTGTCGGCGACGCAGGCGGTGAGGCTGTCGGCGGGCGGGGAGCTGAGCTCGACCTGGCCGCCGGGTTCGAGGGTGAGGCGGGAGCCGGAGGGGAGCGAAGTCCCGTCGGGGCCGCCGAGCGGTAGTGCGTCCAGCGCGGCGTTCAGCCGTTCCGGTGGGACGGGCTGGTCGGGACATCGTTCGTCGTGAACGAACGACTCGACCTCGACGCCGACCAGCCGGGGCGGGCCGATCTTGAAGCAGACGCCCGCCATGTGGCTGCGGGCGGCCGATTCGGTGAGCGGGCTCACCGCGTCGGCGTGCGGCTGTGCGCCCTTCCGGTCGGTCGGGTCGGTCGGTCGAAGGGGTATCACCGGACTTCACCATCCTCGGGACACGGGTGCGGCCCGGACTACCTTGCCCAGTCTGCCCCGGACCATGCGGAGCCGCCGCACAAACATCCGGTGAAGCCCGGCCGTCGCAGGCGGGAACGGTGCGGACGGGTGAACGGGGCCGGCCGGGGTCGCAATCCGGCCGCCGGAGCGCATGGATCCGGCCGCCCGGACGGTGGGCGCACCGCACTGCGCACCGCACACAGAGCTCCGCGCACCGCACGCGGCGCCGGCCTCCGTCCACCGCACCGGCTCCGGTCAGGCCCGCCCGGCCGCCCGCCCGGACAGGTGCGCCGCGAGGCCGCGCCGGCCGCGCCGCATCATCACCGCGTGGTTGGCCCGGAACAGCGGGCGGGCGGGCAGTGCGAGGCGGCGCAGCAGCGGCCTGGCCGGGCGGGTGTCCTCCTCGAACAGGGCCAGCGCCCCGCCCTCCCCGTCCGCGGTGACCGTCCAGCGCGACCAGCCGGTGAGGTCCCCGTGCATGGCGGCCTCCAGCACCCCGGCGCCGGGATCGCGCCGGACGGCGGTGAGCCCGATGACCAGCCGGTAGGGGAGCAGCGCCCGGACCAGCACCTCGCCGCGGTCGGGACCGGTCTGCCGGGCGTCGCGGACCTCCGGCCACCAGTGCGGGTAGCCGGCCACGTCGGCGAGCGCCTCGAACACCTCCCGCGGCGGTGCGGGCAGCCGCCACACCCCCTGGAACCGGTAGTGGTTGGGGTCCACGGGGGCACTGTAGCGGCGGGCACCGGGACGCCCGGGGCGGCGCCCGCAGGAAGGGTGCACTCCGCTTGCATGCGTTCGGCGTGCAGAGGAGGATCTTTTGTGCTTGTAGTCTCATCAGTCACAGCTGCCCCATCCGGTGGCTGGTCCACCGGAACCGGAGCGAAGGAGTCCTGAGGATGCGGCGACCGAACTGGGTACCGGAGGGTACGGACCTGGACAAACCGAACGCCGCACGCGTCTACGACTACTACCTCGGGGGCTCCCACAACTTCGAGGTCGACCGGGAGATGGCCCGCAAGGCCATCGAGCTGTGGCCGGAACTGCCGCAGATCATGCGCTCCAACCGGGCCTTCCTGCGCCGCGCCGTCCAGTTCGCCGCCGAGCGCGGCATCGGCCGCTTCCTGGACATCGGCTCCGGCATCCCCAGCTTCGGCGCCGTCCACGAGATCGCCCGCGCCATCCGCCCCGAGGCGCAGGTCGTCTACGTGGACCGCGACCCGGTCGCCGTCGCCCACAGCCGCCTGCTGCTGGAGGACGACCCGGGCAGCTCCGTCGTGCAGGCCGACGTGCGGGACGTCGAGGACCTGATGTCCCGCCCCGAGGTGACCGCCCTGCTCGCCGCCGGTGAGCCGGTGGCCGTGCTGCTGGTCGCCGTCATGCACTTCGTCCAGGACGCCGAGGACCCGTGGAAGCTGATCGCGGTGATCCGCGACGCCCTCCCGCCGGGCAGCGCCCTGGTCCTCTCGCACGCCTCCCTGGAGGGCCGCCCCGACCAGGCCGAGGACCACCAGCGGCTCTACCGGATGACGCCCACCCCGCTGACCATGCGCACCCACGAGCAGATCACCGCGATGTTCGAGGGCTTCGACCTGGTCGAGCCCGGCGTCGTCTACCTGCCGCAGTGGCGCCCGGACCAGCCCGAGACGGTCGGCGAGCACCCCGAGCGGATGGCCGGGGTGGCGGGCGTGGGGTTCCGTCCGTGACGGAGGCACCGGAACCGAGCAGCAGCGCCGAACGGTTCCACGAGGACTGGGCACGGCTGCTCTCCGGTGACCACGGCACGGCGATCCACCCCGGGCTGCTCGGCCGGCTCGTCTCGCGCACCGCAGGACTGCTCCACCGCGCCCAGCTCGACCAGCCCTTCGAACCGCGGCTGGCCGCCGCCGCCGGGGCCGAACTGGTCGAGGCCCAGTTCACCGACCCGGTGGTGCTCGCCCGGGCGGTCGAACTGCTCCAGCGCCACCCCGCCGCCGACGGCCGCGGCCCCGCCCTGAGCGGCGCCTTCGCGGCCGGCTGGGCGGCCGCGCTGCGCGAGCGCACCCTGCGCGAGCAGGAGGCCATCCGCACCGCCGCCGACCTCGCCCGCAAGGAGGCCGAGAAGGCTCTGCGGGCCTCCGAGGCCCGCTTCCGCGCGCTGTTCGAGAGCGCCGCCATCGGCATCGGCATCGGCGACACCGACGGCAACATCCTCGCCGCCAACAAGGCCCTGCAGGACCTCTTCGGCGCCGGCCCGGACGACATGATCGGCCGCCGGGTCGGCGACCTCGTCCACCCCGAGGACACCGACGGCGTCTGGGAGGCCTACGAGGAGCTGATCAGCGGCAAGCGCGAGTACTTCCAGTTCGACAAGCCGTACTACCGGCAGGACGGCGAGATCGTCTGGACCCATCTGACGGTCTCGCTGATCCGCGACGACGACGGCCGCCCGGTGTACCAGGTCGCCATGCTGGAGGACGTCACCGACCGCTACCGGCTCCAGGAGCGGCTGCGCCACCAGGCCACCCACGACCCGCTGACCGGACTGCCCAACCGGGCCGCGTTCTTCGAACGGCTGGAGAAGCTCTTCGAGGACCCGGACCCGGGCGCCCGGTTCGGCCTCTGCTACGTCGACCTCGACGGCTTCAAGGTGGTCAACGACAGCCTCGGCCACGACACCGGCGACCAGCTGCTGTGCGCCGTCGCCGCCCGGCTGAAGGCCGCGCTCGGCCCGCTCGGCCACCTGGTCGCCCGGCTCGGCGGCGACGAGTTCGTCGTCCTGCTGGAGAACAGCCGCGGTGAGCAGGAGGCGGTCGCCGCCGCCAAGACCGTGCTGAAGGCGCTCGCCGGGCCGGTCCTGATCGGTGACCACAAACTGGCCGTCGGCGCCAGCGTCGGTGTCCTGGAACGGCGGGTGTCCACCACCACCCCCGGCGCCGCCGTCCGCGCCGCCGACCTCACGCTCTACCGCGCCAAGGAGGCCGGCCGGGGCCGCTGGACGCTCTTCGACCCCAAGGAGAACGCCCGCGCCGTCTCCCGCTACGCCGTCTCGGTGCGGATGCCCGCCGCCCTCGACCGCGGCGAGTTCTTCATCGACTACCAGCCGCTCTACGCGCTCGCCGACGGCCGGCTCGCCGCCGTCGAGGCGCTGGTGCGCTGGCGCCACCCGCAGCTCGGCGTGCTCGGCCCGGACGAGTTCGTCACCACCGCCGAGGAGACCGGGCTGATCATGCCGCTCGGCCGCTGGGTGCTGGAGCAGGCCTGCGGCCAGGCCGCCGACTGGATCAAGCGGTTCGGCGACGCCGCGCCCCAGCTCAACGTCAACCTGGCGGTGCGGCAGGCCCGCAGCGCCGCCCTGGTCGGCGACCTCGGCCGGATCCTCGACGCCACCGGCCTCGACCCGTCCCGGCTCCAGCTGGAGATCACCGAGTCCACCGTGGTCGGCCCGGAGGACGAGGCGCTGCGCACCCTGCACGGGCTGGTCGGCCTCGGCGTCTCGCTCGCCGTGGACGACTTCGGCACCGGCTGGTCCAACCTCGCCTACCTGAGGGACCTGCCGGTCTCCGGGCTGAAGATCGCCGGCTCCTTCGTCGGCGACCTGCACGACCCGGCCAAGGACGAGGGGACCGGCTGGCGGATCGTCAGCGGCCTGGTGTCGATGGCGCACGCCCTCGGACTGACCGTCACCGCCGAGGGCGTGGAGACCGGACGGGACGCCGAGCGGCTGCGCGTCATCGGCTGCGACTGGGCGCAGGGCTGGCACTTCGGGCGCCCGGTGCGCCCGTCCGAGATCGTCCGCCGGATCACCGAGGAGCCGCGCGGGCGCCCGCTCGCCGGATGAAGCGCCCGGCGGCCGTGACGGGCACCCGGCCGCTCAGCCCACCAGCCGGGACAGCTCGATCGAGTGCCCGGTGCGCTCCGCCTTGGCCCGCAGGTAGCGGACGTTGCTCTCCGAGACGTGCACACCGGTCGGCACCCGGCGCTCCACCGCGACGCCGAGCGCGGCCAGCTGGGCGGCCTTGTCGGGGTTGTTGCTGAGCAGCTCGACGCCGCCGACGCCGAGCGCCCCGAGCATCTGCGCGGCGGCGGTGTAGTCGCGCCCGTCCTCCGGCAGCCCGAGCGCGGTGTTGGCGTCGTAGGTGTCCAGCCCGGCGTCCTGGAGGGCGTAGGCGTCGAGCTTGTTGTACAGCCCGATGCCGCGCCCCTCCTGCCGCAGGTACAGCAGGTACCCGCCGGCGTCGGCGATCCGCTCGACGGCCTCGCGCAGCTGCGGCCCGCAGTCGCACCGGGCGGAGCCGAACACGTCCCCGGTCAGGCACTCCGAGTGCAGCCGCACCAGCGGGGTCGCGCCGTCGTCCACCGTGCCGAGCGCCAGCGCCAGGTGCTCCGCCCCGTCGGCCAGCCCGTGGAAGGTGACGGCCTCCGCCTGCGCCCGGTACCCGTCCGGGAACACCAGCGGGATCCGCACCCGCGCCCGCACCCGCGCGGCGCCGTCGGCCCGCGGGGAATCGGTCTGCTGCTGCGGCGGCTGCACCTGCGGCATGGCGGGGGCCTTTCGTGACGGGCGGTTCGGGTGGGGCTCGACTGCTGACGGTACTAGGTAGTTCCAATTTGAACAACCTTCCCGAAGGGGGTCCCCGAAGGGTCGGTGCAGCTCACGAACGGGTTGCCGGACGGAAACCGAGGGGGTAGGGGCGGACAAACGGGGGGTGGCAGTGAGAGACTGTGCGCGCGCGAGCGGTCCAGGAGTTGCCGCGCTGGTGTTCAATGCGCCGTGACGCCCTCAATGGCGAGGGGACCGCCGGTGCCTTTCCCCCGGGACGACGGGGGAGGCGCCCTGTCTGTCGCTTCAGACCATGGAAGGTCCTCAGAAGATGTCGGCTACCCCCGTGCCCGCTGCGTCCCACGACGCCGGGAACCCCGCCATTGAGTCGCTCTACGCCGAGGTGCTCCGCCGCAACCCCGGTGAGCCCGAGTTCCACCAGGCGGTGCACGAGGTCGTGGAGACCCTCGGCCCCGTCCTGGAGCGCCGGCCCGAGCTGGCCGACGCCCGCATCGTGGAGCGCATCGTCGAGCCCGAGCGCCAGGTGATCTTCCGCGTGCCGTGGACCGACGACCAGGGCCGGATCCACGTCAACCGCGGCTTCCGGGTGGAGTTCAACAGCGCGCTCGGCCCGTACAAGGGCGGCCTGCGCTTCCACCCCTCGGTGAACCTCGGGATCGTGAAGTTCCTGGGCTTCGAGCAGATCTTCAAGAACGCGCTGACCGGCCTCGCCATCGGCGGCGGCAAGGGCGGCTCCGACTTCGACCCCAAGGGCCGGTCGGACGCCGAGATCATGCGCTTCTGTCAGTCCTTCATGACCGAGCTGCACCGCCACCTGGGCGAGCACACCGACGTCCCGGCCGGGGACATCGGCGTCGGCGGCCGGGAGATCGGCTACCTGTTCGGCCAGTACAAGCGCATCACCAACCGCTACGAGTCGGGCGTGCTGACCGGGAAGGGCATCGGCTGGGGCGGCTCGCAGGCCCGCACCGAGGCCACCGGCTACGGCTGCGTGCTCTTCACCCAGGAGATGCTGCGCGCCCGCGGTGAGGAGCTGGACGGCCTGCGGGTCTCCGTCTCCGGCTCCGGCAACGTCGCGCTCTACGCGATCGAGAAGGCCCAGCAGCTCGGCGCGACCGTGGTGACGGCCTCCGACTCCACCGGCTTCGTGGTGGACGAGAAGGGCATCGACCTCGACCTGCTGAAGGAGATCAAGGAGGTCCGGCGCGGCCGGCTCACCGAGTACGCGGAGCAGCGCGGCAGCCACGTCCGCTACCAGGAGGGCACCGGCGTCTGGAGCGTCCCGGTGGACGTGGCGCTGCCCTGCGCGACCCAGAACGAGCTGGACGAGTCGGACGCGCTGGCGCTGGTCCGCGGTGGGGTGCGGGCGGTCGCCGAGGGCGCCAACATGCCGGCCACCCCGGAGGCGGTCCGGGTCTTCCTGGAGGCCGGGGTGGCCTTCGGGCCGGGCAAGGCGGCCAACGCGGGCGGTGTCGCCACCAGCGCGCTGGAGATGCAGCAGAACGCCTCGCGCGACGTGTGGTCCTTCGAGCGGACCGAGGAGCGGCTGGCCGCGATCATGCGGAACATCCACGCCGCCTGCTACACCACCGCGGAGAAGTACGGCCGTCCCGGGGACTACGTGCTGGGTGCCAACATCGCCGGCTTCGAGCTGGTGGCGGACGCGATGCTGGCGCAGGGCCTGATCTGACCCCGGGTCACCACCGCGCCTCCCCGGCCGGAGCGGACCGCTCCGGCCGGGGAGGCGCCGTGCCGTGGCCGCGGGACACGCCCCCGGCCACCCGACCGGAGCGGGCACGGGATGTCGGGTCCGGGCGGGCGGCGGCTGCCTACGGTGAAGGCGTCAGAAGGAAGGACGGGGGCGGGGAACGGTGCTGGACCGGCTGAACCAGGCGATGGAGTACATCGAGGAGCACCTCGACGACACGGTCGACGCGGCCGAACTGGCGCGGATCGCGGTCACCTCGGAGTACCACTTCCGGCGGCTGTTCTCGGCGCTCGCCGGGATGCCGCTGTCGGAGTACCTGCGCCGGCGCCGGCTCACCCTGGCCGGGGCGGAGGTGCTGGCCGGGGAGCGGACGCTGCTCGACGTGGCGGTCCGCCACGGCTACGGCTCGGGCGAGGCGTTCGCCCGGGCGTTCCGGGCGATGCACGGGGTCGGCCCCGGCGAGGCCCGGCGCTCGGGCGCGGTGCTCGTCTCCCAGCCCCGGATGTCCTTCCGCCTCGTCATCGAAGGGAGCAGCAGCATGGAGTACCGGGTCGTCGAACGGCAGGCCTTCCGGATCGTGGGCCGGCGGGCGCGGGTCCCCCTGGTCCACGAGGGGGTCAATCCGGCGATCGCCGCGTTCGTCAAGGGCCTCGGCCGGGAGGAGACCGACCGGATCGCGTCCCTGTCGGACCAGGAGCCGGCGGGGATCGTCGCGGCCACCGAGTTCTTCTCGGACAGCCGGGAGGAGGGCGTCCCGCTGGACTACTACCACGCGGTGGTGACCGGCACCGGTGCCGAGGTGCCGCAGGGCCTGGACGTCCGCGAGGTCCCGGCCGGCACCTGGGCGGTGTTCGCCACCACCGGGGCGTACCCGCGGGCGTTGCAGGAGATGTGGCGGGACGTCTTCACCCAGTGGTTCCCGTCCAACCCGTACGAGTTCCGGCGCGGGCCGGAGATCCTGCGGGTGGACGTCCGGCCGGGCGGCGAGGAGGCCGGGGCCGAGCTCTGGATCCCGGTCGTCCGGGCGGGCGCCCGTTCGGACCAGTAGGAACCGCCTCCCGACGGCTCCCGCCCCCATGCTGGGGCGGGGGCCGTCGAGCGGAGAGTGGAGCGGGGATGCCCAAGGCGTTCGGGTTCGTCGACTACGGCGGGCCGCAGATGCAGGAGTTCCTGGACCGGCCGGTGCTGGAGCCCGGCCTCGGCCAGCTGGCGGTGGCCGTCCGCGCGGCCGGGGTGAACCCGGTCGACTGGAAGATCCGCCGGGGCTGGCTCGGCCAGGTGCGCGAGCTGCCCGCCGTCATGGGCACCGAGGCGGCCGGGGTGGTCGAACGGGTCGGGCCCGGCGTCACCGGGTTCACCCCGGGCGACGAGGTGTTCGGCATCGCGGCGGCCGGCGCGTTCGCCGAGCAGACGCTGCTGGCCGCCGCGTCGAGCGCGGTGAAGCCGGCCAAGGTCGGCTTCGACCAGGCCGCGACCCTGCCCGTGGCGGCCGCGACCGCCGACGACGCGGTGCGCGACGTCGGCGTGGGCGCCGGGCAGACCCTGCTGATCCTCGGCATCGCCGGCGGCGTCGGCAGCGTGGCCGCCCAGATCGCCCGCAGCCGCGGCGTCCGGGTCATCGGCACGGCGGGCGACGCCAACCGCGGGTACGTCGAGTCGCTGGGCGCGGTGCAGATCCGCTACGGCGAGGGCGTCGCCGACCGGATCCGGGCGGCCGCGCCGGACGGCGTGGACGGCCTGCTCGACCTGGTCGGCGGGGACGACGCCCGCGCCGCCGCGGTGACCCTGGAGGACCGCTCCCGGCTGGTGTCCACCGCCGACCCGACCACCGCCGAGGAACTCGGCGGGCGCTACCTCACCCGCTCCACCAGCCCCGGGACCCTCGCCGCGCTGGCCGAACTCGTGGCCTCGGGCGAGCTGGACCCCCACATCGCCGGCCGCTACCCGCTGACCCGCGCCGCCGAGGCCGTCGCCCTCGTCGAGTCGGGGCACGCGCGCGGCAAGGTCGTCCTGGAGATCGGCTGAGGGAGGGGCGCGATGAAGCAGCGGACGGTGACCACCGGCGGCCCGTGCTGGGTCGAGCACGGCAGTGCCGACCCGGCGGCGGCGCAGCGGTTCTACGGCGAACTGTTCGGCTGGCAGCCGGAGCCCGACGAGCGCCCCGAGGCCGGCGGCTACACGTTCATGAGGCTGGACGGGGCGGTGGCCGCCTCCGTCGCCCCGCTCTACGGCGAGGGCCGGCCCACCGCCTGGAGCGTCTCCTTCCTGGTCGAGGAGGCCGACGCCGCCGCCCGCCGGGTGGTGGAGGCGGGCGGCACCCTGGTCGTGCGGCCGACGGACGCGCTGGACCACGGCCGGTTCGCGATCGCGGCCGACCCGTCCGGCGCGGTGTTCGGGATCTGGCAGGCGGGCCGGCTGCGCGGCGCCGAGGTGCTGAACGTGCCCGGCGCGCTCGGCTGGGTGGAACTGCTCACCCGGGACCCGGACGGCGCCCGCGCGTTCTACCCGGCGGTGTTCGGCTGGACGGCCGGCCCCGCCGGACCGTACAGCCAGTGGGGTCTGGCCGACGGCGACTTCGGCGGCATGCTGGCCATGGGCGAGGACTTCCCGCCGCAGGTGCCGCCGCACTGGCTGCCGTACTTCTCGGTCGCCGACGTGGACGTCTCGGCGTTCCGGGCCGGCAACCTCGGCGCGACCGTGCTGGTGGCGCCCGCCGACCTGCCGGGCGGCGGGCTGCGGACCGCCGTGCTGCGCGACCCGGTGGGCGCGGCGTTCGGCCTCTACTTCCGCTCGGCGACCAGGGGAGCGGGCTGACGCCGGCGCACGGCCGCCGCCGCGGCCCCGGCCGTCACCAGGACGGCGGTCAGCGGCACCGCGTCCCCCACCCGCAGGTACCAGGTGGACGTGGCGGGCGCGGTCAGCGGCAGGTCCACCACCAGCGCGCCGGTGTCGTCCGTGCCCAGCCGCGCCAGCTCCCGCCCCTGCGCGTCGAAGGCGGCCGACACCCCGGTGAGCGAGGCCTGCACGGCGGGCCGCCCGGTCTCGGCGGCCCGGATCGCGGCCAGCGAGACGTGCTGCTCGGGCGCCCAGCTCCGCTGGAAGGTCGAGGTCGACGACTGGTAGACCAGCACCCGGGCGCCGTCCCGGGCCGCCGTGCGGGCCATGTCGGGGAACGCCGACTCGAAGCAGACCAGCGCGCCCACCGGCAGCGGCCGTCCCGAGCGGTCCACGGCCGGCAGCAGGTGCTGAGCGCTGCCGGGCGCCCGGTTCTCGCCCGCCGCCCGGCTGACCCCGGCGATCCAGCCGAGCACCGGGCGCAGCGGGATGTACTCGCCGAACGGCACCAGCCGGATCTTCCGGTACCGGTCGGCCACGCCGTCCGGCGACACCAGCACGGCGTCCTTGGAGATCCGCCCGTCCGCCTTGCGGGCGTCCTCGCCCGCCAACAGTCCGGCGCCGGTCGCGGCGGACAGCGCGCGCAGCCGGCCGAGCGCCGCCGGGTCGCGGTCGAGGTCGGCGGTGGTGCTGGACTCGCCCCAGACCACCAGGTCCACCGGCTGCTGCCCGACCAGGGCGGCGGTGGCGCGGGCACTGGCCTCGAAGCGGGCCTGCGGATCCTCGACGATGCCGGGCTGGACCAGCGCGATCCGCACCTCCCGCGGCTCACCGGCGGCGGGGGCCGCAGGCGCCGGGCGCAGCGCGAACAGCAGCGGCCCGGCCGCCAGCGCCGCCGCCGCGAGCAGCGCGGCCGCCGCCCGGGGGCGCGGGTCGACGGCGGTGAGCAGCACCAGCACGGCGGTGTTGACCGCCACCACGGCGGCGCTGACCAGCCAGATCCCGCCCGCCGAGGCCAGCGCCAGGACGGCCGGGTGCTGCCACTGGGTGGCACCGAGCAGCGCCCACGGCCCGCCCAGCGCGGGCCAGGAGCGTGCGTACTCGGTGGTCAGCCAGACCGCCGCGACCACCGGCGGCGCGAGCAGCGCCCGGCGGACCGTCAGCGGCGGGCGCAGCAGCCGCCACACCGCGACGCCCACCCCGGCCTGCAGCGACCCGAACACCACGGCGATCAGCGGCAGGGCGGGCCCGACGGAGGACAGCAGCCAGGACATCCCGGTCAGGATGAACCCGGCGCCGAACCACCAGCCGCGCACCGCCGCCTCGCGCGCCCCCGGCGCGCGCTGCATCAGCAGCAGGCCGGGGACGAGCGCGACCCAGGCGAGCGCCGCCACCCCGGGCGCGGGGAAGGCGAGCACCGGCAGGGCCCCGGCGGCGAGCGCCGCCAGCCGGGGCCGGTAGCGGGCGGCGGCCCGCCCGGGGCGGGAGGGGACGGCGGCGGCAGCCGGGGCGAGCGGGCCGGAGGGGCCGTCGGGGTCGGTGAGCAGGGAAGGGCGCGGCATGCCCCGTATTGTCCGCTTGGCGCGCCCCCGTCACCAGCCCCTCGATCACCCGGACGGCTCAACGGCCGACGGCGGGTCAGCCCTCCTCGCCCTCCAGGTCCCCCTCGGTCTCCAGGAACGCCGCCTGCAACTGCTCGATGAGCTCCGGATCCGGCCGCTCCCACAGCCCCCGGCTCGCCGCCTCCAGCAGCCGCTCGCTGATCCCGTGCAGCGCCCACGGGTTGGCGCCGGCCAGGAACTCCCGGTTGACCGGGTCCAGCACGTACTCCTGGGTGAGCTTCTCGTACATCCAGTCCGCGACCACGCCGGTGGTGGCGTCGTAGCCGAAGAGGTAGTCGACGGTCGCGGCCATCTCGAAGGCGCCCTTGTAGCCGTGCCGGCGCATCGCCTCGATCCAGCGCGGGTTGACCACCCGGGCGCGGAAGACCCGGGCCGCCTCCTCGGTCAGGGTGCGGGTGCGGACGGTCTCCGGGCGGGTCGAGTCGCCGATGTAGGCGGTCGGCGCCCTGCCGGTGAGCGCGCGCACGGTGGCCACCATGCCGCCGTGGTACTGGAAGTAGTCGTCCGAGTCGGCGATGTCGTGCTCGCGGGTGTCGGTGTTCTTCGCGGCGACGGTGATCCGCCTGTACGCGGTCTCCATCTCCTCGCGGGCCGGCCGGCCGTCCAGCCCGCGCCCGTAGGCGTAGCCGCCCCAGACCGTGTACACCTCGGCGAGGTCGGCGTCGGTGCGCCAGTCGCGGCTGTCGATCAGCTGGAGCAGACCCGCGCCGTAGGTGCCGGGGCGGGAGCCGAAGACGCGTACGGTGGCCTTGCGCTCGTCGCCGTGCACCGCGAGGTCGGCCTGCACGTGGGCGCGCACGTAGTTGTCGGCGTCGGCCTCCTCCTGGGCGGCGGCCAGGCGCACCGCGTCGTCCAGCAGGGCGACGACGTGCGGGAAGGCGTCCCGGAAGAAACCGGAGATCCGCAGCGTGACGTCGATGCGCGGGCGCCCCAGCTCCTCCAGGGCCACCACCTCCAGGCCGGTGACCCGGCGCGAGGCGTCGTCCCAGACCGGGCGCACGCCGAGCAGCGCGAACGCCTCGGCGATGTCGTCGCCGGCGGTGCGCATCGCGCTGGTGCCCCAGAGCGACAGGCCCACCGACGGCGGGTAGGCGCCGTCGTTGTCGGCCCGGTAGCGCTCGACCAGCGAGGCGGCGAGCGCCTGCCCGGTCTCCCAGGCGAGCTTGCTGGGCACCGCCTTGGGGTCGACGGAGTAGAAGTTGCGGCCGGTCGGCAGCACGTTGACCAGCCCGCGCAGCGGGGAGCCGGACGGGCCGGCCGGGACGAAGCCGCCGCGCAGCGCGTGCAGCACGGCGTCCAGCTCGTCGGTGGTGGCGGCCAGTCGCGGCACCACCTGGACGGCGGCGAACTCCAGCACCTCGCGCACCGCGTCCGGCAGGCCCTCGGCGGCCTTCGCGGCGGCCTCGGGCGCCCAGTCGGCCGCCTCCATCGCCTCGACCAGCTCGCGGGCCTTCGCCTCGGCCGCGTCGGTGGCGCCGAGGGTGAGCGCGGCCTCGTCCAGGCCGAGCGCCTCGCGCAGGCCGGGCAGCGCGCTGACGCCGCCCCAGATCTGCCGGGCGCGCAGGATGGCGAGCACGATGTTGACCCGGTCGGTGCCGGCCGGCGCCTGGCCGAGGACGTGCAGGCCGTCGCGGATCTGGGCGTCCTTGATCTCGCAGAGCCAGCCGTCGACGTGCAGCAGGAAGTCGTCGAAGCCGTCGTCCTCCGGGCGCTCTGCCAGGCCGAGGTCGTGGTCCAGCTTGGCGGCCTGGATCAGGGTCCAGATCTGGGCGCGGATCGCGGGCAGCTTGGCCGGGTCCATCGCGGCGATCGAGGAGTGTTCGTCGAGCAGCTGCTCCAGGCGGGCGATGTCGCCGTAGGAGTCGGCGCGGGCCATCGGCGGCACCAGGTGGTCGACCAGGGTGGCGTGGGCGCGGCGCTTGGCCTGGGTGCCCTCGCCGGGGTCGTTGACCAGGAACGGGTAGACCAGCGGCAGGTCGCCGAGCACCGCGTCCGGGCCGCACTCGGCGGACAGCGCGGCGGTCTTGCCGGGCAGCCACTCCAGGTTGCCGTGCTTGCCGAGGTGGACCACGGCGTGCGCGCCGAAGCCGCCGTCGGCCTCCGCGGCGGCGATCCAGCGGTAGGCGGCCAGGTAGTGGTGGGACGGCGGGAGGTCCGGGTCGTGGTAGATCGCGACCGGGTTCTCGCCGAAGCCGCGCGGCGGCTGGATGAGCACCAGCAGGTTCCCGGAGCGGATCGCGGCGAGCACGATGTCGCCGTCCGGGTTCTGCGAGCGGTCGACGTACAGCTCGCCGGGGGCCGGGCCCCAGTGCTCCTCGACCTGGGTGCGCAGGCCCTCGGGCAGGGTGGCGTACCAGCGGCGGTAGTCGGCGGCGGGGATGCGCACGGGGTTGCGGGCCAGCTGGTCCTCGGTCAGCCAGTCCTGGTCGTAGCCGCCGGCCGCGATCAGCGCGTGGATCAGCGCGTCGCCCTCGTGATCGTGCTCGCCGTCGGTGTCCAGGCCCGGCAGGTCGCTGCCGAGGTCCATGCCCTCCGCGCGCAGCGCGGTCAGCAGCCGCACGGCGCTCGCCGGGGTGTCCAGGCCGACGGCGTTGCCGACCCGGGCGTGCTTGGTCGGGTACGCGGAGAGCACCAGGGCGAGCCGGCGCTCGGCGGCCGGGACGTGCCGCAGCCGGGCGTGCGCGACGGCGACGCCGGCGACCCGGGCGGCGCGCTCCTCGTCGGCGGCGTAGACAGTCAGGCCGTCCTCGTCCAGCTCCTTGAAGGAGAACGGGACGGTGATCAGCCGGCCGTCGAACTCCGGCACCGCGATCTGGGTGGCGGTGTCCAGCGGGGACAGGCCGTCGTCGCTGGCCTCCCACTGGGCGCGCGACCAGGTCAGGCAGAGCGCCTGGAGGATCGGCCGGTCCAGCGCGGCCAGCGCGCCGGCGTCCCAGGCCTCCTCGTCGCCGCCGGCCTGCGCGTCGGCCGGGCGGGTGCCGCCGGCGGCGAGCACGGTGGTGACGATCGCGTCGGCCCCGCCGAGGGCGGCCAGCAGCTCCGGCTCGGCGCCGCGCAGCGAGGCGCAGTAGTACGCACGGGCCTGCGCGCCCCGGTCCTCGATCGCCCGGCAGAGGGTCTCCACGAACGCGGTGTTGCCGCTCATGTGGTGGGCCCGGTAGTAGAGCACCGCGACGGTCGGGCCGGCGTCCGTGCGGGCCGTGCGCTCCAGCGGGCCCCAGGCCGGGGCGGAGGCGGGCGGGGCGAAGCCGTGGCCGGTGAGCAGCACGGTGTCGGAGAGGAACGCGGCGAGCTCGGCGAGGTTGGCCGCGCCGCCGTGCGCCAGGTAGGCGTGGGCCTCGGCGGCGATGCCGGCCGGGACGGTGGACAGCTCCATCAGCTGGGCGTCGGGGGCCTGTTCGCCGGTCAGCACGACCACCGGGCGGGGGCCGGCGAGCAGCGCGTCCAGGCCCTCCTGCCAGGCCCGGCGGCCGCCGAGCAGACGGACCACGACGAGGTCGGTGCCCTCCAGCAGGGCGGGCAGCTCCTCGGGCGCCAGGCGGGCGGGGTTGCCGAGCCGGTAGCGGACCGGCCCCTCGGAGGCACGGGCGCTCAGCAGGTCGGTGTCGGACGTCGACAGCAGCAGGATCATGCGAAGGCCCTCCCGGCCTCGGAGCCGCCCCGAGCCGAAGGGCGCGCCGGCGTTGACAGTGATGGGTGACAAGCGACTGACGAAGGAAGCAGGGCCGGAGCGAAGAGCGTCGACGGCGGCTTCGGGCGCCCGGCGGCGGGCGGGCGCGTGTGCAGGGGCACGGGCGTGGGCACGGGCGACCGCGGGGTCGCGGGCATGCGGCGGCGCATGGCGTTCGAGCCTTCCTCGGGGTCCGCGCCCCGGGCCGGTGGAGGACGGCAGGAGTTCCTGGCTCCCGCGCTCCACCGGCAGGCCCGGTGAACCGCGGTCACAGTGGCGGGACCGCACCGGGTTCGCACCGGTTTCCTCCCCTGCGCCGTCGCTGGCGTCGGACGGTCCGCGGGGACCGTCCGCGAGCATCGTACGGGGTGCGGCCGCACCGGGGGAGTGCAGGTGACGGGGGCGCCGGGCGGGGCCGGAGGTGTGAGCGACGGTACGGCGGCAACCCATCGGATCATCTGTATGCTCGCCGCCATGTCTCCCGAACCCGACGCCGCCGCGCCGGGCGCCGCCGTGCCCGACCGGGCGCGGGCGGACGCCTGCCCGGGGGCCCTTCGTCTGCACACCGCCGACGACGGCGCCCTGGCCCGGGTCCGGCTGCCCGGCGGACTGCTGACGCCCGCTCAGGCCCTCGCGCTGGCCGACGCGGCGGAGGAACTCGGCGACGGCCGGCTGGAGATCACCTCACGCGGCAACCTCCAGCTGCGCGGCCTGGCTTCGGACTGCGGCGGCGTACTCGGCGGGCGGCTGCGCGCCACCGGCCTGCTGCCCTCCGACACCCACGAGCGGGTCCGCAACATCGTCGCCTCGCCCGGCCCCGCCACCGGCCTCGCCGACGTGCGGGCCTGGGCGCGCTCGCTCGACCTCGCCCTGTGCGCCAGCCCCTGGGCGACCGCCCTGTCCGGCAAGTTCCTGTTCGCCCTGGACGACGGCAGCGGCGACGTCGCCGCGCTGGACGCCGATGTGACATTGATCGCAGGCCCGGACGGCACCGCCCTGCTGCGCCTCGGCCGGGCCGCCACCGTGCGGCCGGTGCCCGCCGGCCAGGCGCCGTGCGCGGCCCTGGAGGCCGCCCGCGAGTTCCTGGAGGCGCAGCGCGCCGCCGGGGTGCGGGCCTGGCACCTGCGCGAGGTGCCCGGTCTGCTGCCGCCCGGGCCGCTGCCGATGCCGGTGCTGCCCGGGACCCGCCCGCCGCTGGGCGCTCTGCCCGGGGGCGGCCCGCCGGCCGGGCCGCACGCCGGGCTGCACGTCGGGCTGCGGTTCGGCCTGGCCACGGCCGGGCAGTGGCGGATCCTGGCCGGGGCCGCCGAGGGCGAGCTGCGGCTCACCCCGTGGCGCGGCGCGGTGCTGCCCGGCGCGCCCGCCGGACGGCTGGCGCGGCTCGCGGCGGCCGGTTTCCGGACCGCGTCCGGGACGGCCTGGGACGGCGCGAGCGCCTGCACCGGGCTGCCGGGCTGCGCGAAGTCCCTGGCCGACGTCCGGGCCGACGCCGCCCGGGCACTGGACGGCGCGCCCGGCGGCGCCGGCGGCCTGCCGGTGCACTGGTCGGGCTGCGAGCGCCGCTGCGGCCACCCGGCCGGACGCCGGGTGGACGTGCTGGCGACCGGGCAGGGGTACCGGGTGGCGGTCGAAGGCGGGCCGCCGGGGCGGGGAACCGCCGTGGAAGTGACGAACGAGGAGATGGCCGCGGCGGTCGCCGCGGCCCGGAGGACCACCACGTGATCGAGTACGAGAAGGACGGCGCGTCCATCTACCGCCAGTCCTTTGCCACCATCCGGGCCGAGGCCGACCTCGCCGCGCTGCCCGCGGACGTCGCCCAGGTCGCGGTGCGGATGATCCACGCCTGCGGCATGGTCGACCTGGTCGAGGACCTGGTGTACTCGCCCGGCGTGGTCGCCTCCGCGCGCGCCGCCCTGCACGCCGGTGCGCCGATCCTGTGCGACGTCAACATGGTCGCCAGCGGCGTCACCCGCAAGCGGCTGCCCGCCGACAACGAGGTGATCTGCACCCTCACCGACCCGTCGGTGCCCGAGCTGGCCCGGGCGATGGGCAACACCCGCAGCGCCGCCGCGATGGAGCTGTGGCTGCCCCGCCTGGAGGGCGCCGTGGTCGCCGTCGGCAACGCGCCGACCTCGCTCTTCCGCCTGCTGGAGCTGATCGAGGCCGGCGCCCCGCGCCCGGCCGCGGTGATCGGCGTGCCGGTCGGCTTCATCGGCGCGGCCGAGTCCAAGGAGGCGCTCGCCGTGCACCCGGCCGGCCTGGAGCACCTGGTGGTCCGCGGCCGGCGCGGCGGTAGCGCGATGGCCGCCGCCGCGATCAACGCGATTGCGAGCGAGGAAGAATGACGGAGCATCAGCAGAACGGTCCGCAGGCCGGCCGGCTCTACGGAGTGGGCCTCGGCCCGGGTGACCCCTCCCTGGTGACCGTCCGTGCCGCCGAGCTCATCGGCAAGGCCGACGTGGTGGCGTACCACAGCGCCCGCCACGGCCGGTCCATCGCCCGGTCCATCGCCGAGCGTTACCTGACGGGCGATCAGATCGAGGAGCCGCTGGTCTACCCGGTCACCGTCGAGACCACCGACCACCCCGGCGGCTACCGGGGCGCGCTGGACGACTTCTACGAGGAGGCCGCCGCCCGGCTGGCCGCCCACCTGGACGCCGGCCGCGACGTCGTGGTGCTCGCCGAGGGCGACCCGTTCTTCTACGGCTCCTACCAGCACATGCACAAGCGCCTGGCGCACCGCTACCCGACCGAGGTGGTGCCCGGCGTCACCTCGGTCAGCGCGGCCGCGGCCCGGCTCGGGCAGCCGCTCACCGAGGCCGAGGAGACGCTCACCGTCATCCCCGGCACGCTGCCCGAGGAGGAGCTGACCGCGCGGCTGGCCGCCGCCGACTCCGCCGTCGTCATGAAGCTCGGCCGCACCTTCCCCACCGTGCGCCGCGCCCTGGAGCGGGCCGGCCGGCTGGCCGACGCCCAGTACGTCGAGCGGGCGTTCATGGCGGGCGAGCGGACGGCGCCGCTGGCCTCGGTCGACCCGGAGGGCGTCCCGTACTTCTCGGTGGCCGTGCTGCCCAGCAAGGTCGCCCCGCTGGAGCCCCCGGCGCCCGACCTCGGCGGGCCGGGGAGCGTCACCGTCGTCGGCACCGGCCCGGCCGGCCCGCTCTGGCTCACCCCCGAGGCGCGCGGCGCGCTGGCCGCCGCCACCGACCTGGTCGGCTACACCACCTACCTGGACCGGGTGCCGGTGCGCCCGGGCCAGGCGCGGCACGGCTCCGACAACAAGGTGGAGTCCGAGCGCGCCGAGTTCGCCCTCGACCTGGCCCGCCGCGGCCACCGGGTGGTGGTGGTCTCCTCCGGCGACCCGGGCGTCTTCGCGATGGCCACCGCCGTCCTGGAGGTCGCCTGCGAGGAGGAGTACCGGGAGGTCCCGGTGCGGATCGTGCCCGGCATGACCGCCGCCCACGCGGCCGCCTCCCGGGCCGGCGCCCCGCTCGGCCACGACTACGCGGTGGTCTCGCTCTCCGACCGCCTCAAGCCCTGGGAGGTCGTCGCCGCCCGCCTGCGCGCCGCGGCCGGGGCGGACCTCGTGCTCGCCCTCTACAACCCGGGCTCCAAGTCCCGCACCACTCAGGTCGGCCGCGCCCGTGACCTGCTGCTGGAGTACCGGGCCCCCGGCACGCCGGTGGTGATGGCCCGCGACGTCGGCGGCCCCACCGAACGGGTGCGCACCGTCCGCCTGGCCGACCTCGACCCGGCCGAGGTCGACATGCGCACCATCCTGCTCGTCGGCTCCTCCCAGACGCAGCACGTCTCCCGCGCCCCGCACCCGGACGTCACCTGGACCCCCCGCCGCTACCCGGAGGCCTGACCACCCGGTGCGGAAGGCCGCCCGGCCCTCCGCACCGGACCCCGGGCCCCGGGCCGGTCGTGGTGGATCCTGGCCGGGGGCCGTAGGGTCTCGATCGGTAGTCGGAGTCAGGGAACGGTGCGGCATGGGTGAGGTCGGTGGGCGGGCCGGGCAGCTGAGGAGCAGTGGGCTGCGGCACGGCTGGACGACCGGGGCGTGTGCCACGGCGGCGGCCAAGGCGGCGTACCGGGCGCTGCTCACCGGGGAGTTCCCGGACCCGGTGGAGATCGTGCTGCCGAAGGGGCAGCGGCCGGCGTTCGCGCTCGCGGTCGAGGGGATCACCGAGGGGGCGGCGGGGCGCCGGGCGATGGCCGGGGTGGTGAAGGACGCGGGGGACGACCCCGACGTGACCCACGGCGCGCTGGTGCGCGCCACGGTGTGGGCGGGCGGGCCCGGCACGGGCGTGGTGTTCCGGGCCGGGCCCGGGGTGGGCACCGTCACCAAGCCCGGGCTGCCGCTGCCGGTCGGCGAGCCGGCCGTCAACCCGGTGCCCCGGCAGCTGATCCGGGAGGTGGTCGCCGAGGTGGCGGCCGCGTACGGCGCCAGCGGGGACGTCGTGGTGGAGCTCTCCGTCGACCACGGCGAGGAGATCGCCCGCTCCACCTGGAACCCCCGGCTCGGCATCCTCGGCGGCCTCTCCATCCTCGGCACCACCGGTGTGGTCGTCCCCTACTCCTGCTCCGCGTGGATCGACTCGATCCGGCGCGGGGTGGACGTGGCGCGGGCCGCCGGGCGCACCCACGTGGCCGGCTGCACCGGCTCGACCTCGGAGAAGGCGGCCGTCGCCGTGCACGGCCTGCCCGAGGACGCGCTGCTCGACATGGGCGACTTCGCGGGCGCGGTGCTCAAGTACCTCAAGCGCCACCCGGTGCCGCGGCTGACCATCGCCGGCGGCTTCGCCAAGCTCTCCAAGCTCGCCGCCGGCCACCTCGACCTGCACTCGGCGCGCTCCCAGGTCGACAAGGGCTACTTGGCCCGGCTCGCCCGCGCGGGCGGCGCGGACGAGGAGCTGACGGCGGCGGTCGCGGCGGCCAACACCGCGCTGGAGGCGATCCAGCTCTGCCGGGCGGCCGGGGTGCCGCTGGGCGATCTGGTGGCCGAGGCGGCGAGGGCCACCGCGCTCGGGGTGCTGGTCGGCTCCCCGGTCGCGGTGGACGTCCTCTGCATCGACCGGGCCGGCACGATCGTCGGCCGGGCGGAGCCGCTGGGGCCGTGAACGGCCCGCGGTCGCGGCCGGCTTTCGTCCCGGGCGTGTCCCGGGAACGCCGCCGTGATGTGAAGATCTGACGCGCATACGGGGTGAGAAACGGACAAAAGTCGCGCCACGCCCGGGGTCGGTTCTGGCGCTATCTCAGTCATGAGATATGGTCTGGCGAGTGACAGGCGACTACCTCACCCGTATCGGCACCCTCATCCGTACCGCGCGTCAGCACCGCGGCTGGTCCCAGGCCCAGCTCGGCGACGCCCTCGGCACCAGCCAGAGCGCGGTCAACCGCATCGAACAGGGCAAGCAGAACGTCAGCCTTGAGATGATCGCCCGCATCGGCGAAGCGCTCGACAGCGAGATCGTCTCCCTCGGCTACGCCGGCCCGATGCACCTGAGGGTCGCCGGCGGCACCACCCTCTCCGGCGCGATCGACGTCCGCAGCAGCAAGAACGCCTGCGTGGCCATCCTCTGCGCCTCGCTGCTGACCACCGGCCGCACCACGCTGCGCAGCGTCGCCCGCATCGAGGAGGTCTACCGCATCCTCGAAGTGCTCACCAGCATCGGCGTCAGGAGCCGCTGGACCAACGACGGCCGTGACCTCGAACTCACCCCGCCCGCCGAGCTCGACCTCGCCGGCATGGACGTCGAGGCCGCCCGCCGCACCCGCAGCGTGCTGATGTTCCTCGGCCCGCTGATGCACCGCGCCGACTCCTTCGCCATCCCGTACGCCGGCGGCTGCGACCTCGGCACCCGCACCGTCCAGCCGCACCTCACCGCGCTGCGCCGGTTCGGCCTGGAGGTCGCCACCACGGGCGGCGCCTACCACGCCTCCGTCCAGCCCGGCGTCCCGCTGGACCGTCCGATCGTGCTGACCGAGCGCGGCGACACCGTCACCGAGAACGCCCTGCTCGCCGCCGCCCGCCACGACGGCGTCAGCGTCATCCGCAACGCCTCGCCCAACTACATGGTCCAGGACCTCTGCTTCTTCCTGGAGAAGCTGGGCGTGCGGATCGAGGGCATCGGCACCACCACCCTCACCGTGCACGGCGTCCCCGAGATCACCTGTGACGTCGACTACACCCCGGCCGAGGACCCGGTCGAGGCAATGAGCCTGCTGGCCGCCGCCGTGGTCACCTCCTCCGAGCTGACCATCCGCCGGGTGCCGATCGAGTTCCTGGAGATCGAGCTCGCCGTGCTGGAGGGCATGGGCCTCGACTACGACCGCACCCCCGAGTACCCGGCCCACAACGGCCGCACCCGGCTCGTCGACCTCACCGTGCGCCCCTCCAAGCTCACCGCGCCGATCGACACCATCCACCCGATGCCCTTCCCCGGCATCAACATCGACAACGTGCCGTTCTTCGCCGCCATCGCCGCGGCCGCCCACGGCACCACGATGATCCACGACTGGGTCTACGACAACCGCGCCATCTACCTCACCGAACTCACCCGGCTCGGCGCGGACATCAAGCTCCTCGACCCGCACCGCGTGCTCGTCCAGGGCCCCACCCGCTGGCGCGCCGCCGAGATGGTCTGCCCGCCCGCGCTGCGCCCCGCCGTCGTCATCCTGCTCGCGATGCTCGCCGCCAAGGGCACCTCGGTGCTCCGCAACGTCTACGTCATCAACCGCGGCTACGAGGACCTCGCCGAGCGCCTCAACTCCGTGGGCGCCCAGATCGAGACCTTCCGCGACATCTGAGCCCCCGCCCGCCCTCGGGCGCGCCACCGTGCCCGGCCCCGGAACCCCGGGGCCGGGCACCGGCGTTCATCCGCCGGGCGGTCCGGCGGCCCGGGCGGTCATTCGCCGGTGCGGCCGTCGAGGCGCTCGCGCAGCAGGTCGGCGTGGCCGTTGTGGCGGGCGTACTCCTCGATCATGTGGAGGAGGATCCAGCGCAGCGACCAGCTCTGCTCGCCGGAGGGCCGAAGGTACCCGGGCACGTCCAGCGACGGTGCGGCGGCGACGAGTTCCCGGGCGTGGGCGCACTCGCCGCGCCAGATCGTGAAGGCTTCGCCGGGGTCGGCGTCGTCGACGTCGAACTCGGCGAAGCTGCCGTCCGGGTGCTTCCAGAAGCCGGGGCGGGCCTCGTCGGCGAGGCCGTTGCGGAACCAGCTGCGCTCGACCTCGGCGAGGTGGCGGGCCAGGCCGAGCAGGGAGAGCGTGGAGGGGAGCAGCGGGCGGGCGCGCAGCTGCTCGGCGCTCAGCCCGGCGCACTTCATCGCGAAGGTGTCGCGCTGGTAGTCCAGGTAGGCGGTCAGGGTGGCGCGTTCGTCGCCGAAGCGGGGGATCTCGGTGCGGGCGGCGTCGGCGAGGGCGTAGGCGTCGGTCATCGGGACATGGTGGCAGGTGCGGCTCCGGCCGGCACGGGGATTACCGGGCGGCGAGCCAGTCCAGGGCGGCCTCGACACTCGGCGCGACCGGGACGCCGGCCGGCGCCGGCGGGCGGTCCACGACCACCACGGGCAGGCCGAGTTCGCGCGCCGCGGTGAGCTTGGGCGCGGTGGCCGCGCCGCCGCTGTCCTTGGTGACCACGACGTCGATCCGGTGCTCGCGCAGCACCGCCCGCTCGCCGTCCAGGGTGAACGGGCCGCGGTCGAGCAGGACGGTCAGCGAGGCGGGCAGCGGCGGCTCGGGCGGGTCGACCGAGCGGGCGACGACGTGCAGGCCGTCGAGGCGGGCGAAGGCGGCGATGCCCTGCCGGCCGCTGGTGAGCAGCACCCTCCGGCCGAGGGACGGCAGCAGCGCGGCGGCGGCGTCCAGCGAGGCGACGCGGTGCCAGCGGTCGCCCGGCACCGGTGTCCAGCCGGGGCGGCGCAGGGCGAGCAGCGGCACGCCGGTGGCGGCGGCGGCCTCGGCGGCGTTGCGCGACATCGCGGCGGCGAACGGGTGGGTGGCGTCCACCACGGCGTCCACCCGTTCGGCGCGCAGCCACGCGGCGAGCCCCCCGGGGCCGCCGAAGCCGCCGATCCGCACCTCGCCGGCGGGCAGCCGGGGCTCGGCGACCCGCCCGGCGAGCGAGCTGGTGACCCGCAGGGCGGGGCGTTCGGCGGCCAGCGCGGCGGCCAGGGCCCGCGCCTCGGTGGTGCCGCCGAGCAGCAGGACGTGCGCCGTCACCCGCTCACGCGCCGCAGGGCTGGTGCGGGCGCTCGCGGTCCGCGGAGTAGAGGTGGCTGTCGCGGAACTGCCCGGCGCCCAGCGTCCGCCCGACGATGATCACCGCGGTGCGGACCACGCCCGCGGCCTTCACCTGTCCGGCGATGTCGCCGACGGTGCCGCGCAGCACCAGCTCCTCGGGCCGGCTGGCCATCGCGACCACGGCCGCGGGGCAGTCGGCCCCGTAGTGCGGGAGCAGCTGCTCGACCACGTCGTCGATGTACCCGGCGGCCAGGTGCAGCACCAGCAGGGCGCCGCTGCGGCCGAGGGTCGCGAGGTCCTCGCCCTCCGGCATCGGGGTGGCGCGCTTGGCGATCCGGGTGAGGATGACGGTCTGGCCGACGGTCGGCACGGTCAGTTCGCGCTTGAGCGCGGCCGCGGCGGCGGCGAAGGCGGGCACGCCGGGCACCACCTCGTAGGGCACCCCGGCCGCGTCCAGCCGGCGCATCTGCTCGGCGACGGCGCTGAACACCGACGGGTCGCCGGAGTGCAGCCGGGCGACGTCCTGCCCGGCGGCGTGCGCCCGGACCAGCTCGGCGGTGATCTCGTCGAGGGTGAGGTTGGCGGTGTCGACCAGCCGGGCGCCGGGCGGGCACTCGGCCAGCAGTTCGCGCGGCACCAGGCTGCCGGCGTACAGGCAGACCTCGGCGCGGGCGAGGATCCGCTGGCCGCGCAGGGTGATGAGGTCGGCGGCGCCGGGGCCGGCCCCGATGAAGTGGACGGTCACGAGGCGTTCTCCTGAGGGGTGAGGGGCGCGGCGGCGGGCTTGACGGCGGACCACTGGGTGACCGGCATCGCCTGGCGCCAGCCGGTGAAGCCGCCGACCGCGACGGCGTGCGCCACGGCGAGCCGCAGCAGCTCGCCGCCGTGCCGGCGGTACCAGGTGGTGAGCAGCGCCTCCGACTCCAGGGTCACCGTGTTGGCGACCAGCCGGCCGCCGGGCGCCAGCGCGGCCCAGCAGGCGTCCAGCAGGCCGGGCGCGGTGAGTCCGCCGCCGACGAACACCGCGTCCGGGGCGGGCAGGCCGGCGAGCGCGTCTGGTGCGGCGCCGGTGACCACCCGCAGCCGGGGCACGCCGAGGGCGGCGGCGTTGCGGGCGATCCGCGCGGCGCGGACCGGGTCGCGCTCCACGGTGACGGCCCGGTTGTCGCGGTGGGCGCGCAGCCATTCGACCGCGATCGAGCCGGAGCCGCCGCCGACGTCCCAGAGCAGTTCGCCGGGGACGGGGGCCAGGGTGGCGAGGGTAGCGGCGCGCACGTGCCGCTTGGTCAGCTGGCCGTCGCTCTCGTAGGCGCCGTCGGGCAGCCCGGGGACGACGGGGACGCGGGGGGCGTCGGCGGGCAGGTCGACGGCGATGACGTTGAGCGGGTCGCCGGGCGGGTACGGCCAGCCGTCGGCGGGGCCGTCCAGCCGCCGTTCGCCGGGGCCGCCGAGCTGTTCGAGGACGCGCAGCCGGGCGCCGCCGTGGCCGGCCCCGGTGAGCAGTGCGGCGACGGCGGCGGGGGTGTCGGCGCCGGCGCTGAGCACCAGCAGCCGGCGCCCGGGGTTGAGGGCGAGCCGCAGGGTGTCGAGCGGGCGGCCGACCAGGCTGACCACCTCGGTGGACTCCAGCGGCCAGCCGAGCCGGGCGCAGGCGTACGCGACGGAGGAGGGGTGCGGCAGGACGCGCAGCCGGTCGGGCCCGGCGGTCTCGGCGAGGGTGCGGCCGATGCCGTAGAACATCGGATCGCCGCTGGCCAGCACGGCGAGCGGGCGCCCGGCGTGGCGGTCGAGCAGTCCGGCCACGGCGGGCCGCAGCGGGGACGGCCAGGGCACCCGTTCGGCGGTGACCTCGTCGGCGGGCAGCAGGGCGAGCTGGCGGGGGCCGCCGATCACGGCGCCGGCCTCCCGCAGCGCGGCGCGGGCGGCGCCGCCGAGGCCGGGCCAGCCGTCGGCCCCGATCCCGACGACGGTGATCGGGGGTGACTGCTGGGGCACCGGCGGGCTCCTGGGGCGGGTCGTGGACGGGGGCGTGGGCAGCCTACCTGGCGGTCCGCGGCGGGCCGTCAGCCAGGGTGCGGGCCCGGACGCCCGGGGTTAGCGTCGTGCCGGGAACACCTCCGGGGGGCCTCAGCACGCAACGGAGGACACCATGTCCGAGTCAGCGGTCCCGTACACCACCAACAACGCCGGCGTCCCGGTGCCGAGCGACGAGAACTCGCTCACGGTGGGCAGGGACGGCCCGATCCTGCTCCACGACCACTACCTGATCGAGAAGATGGCCCAGTTCAACCGGGAGCGGGTGCCGGAGCGGGTGGTGCACGCCAAGGGGGCCGGGGCGTACGGCGTCTTCAAGACGACGGAGGACGTCAGCCGGTACACCCGGGCGACCCTCTTCCAGCCGGGCAGGCGGACCGAGATGCTGGCCCGCTTCTCGACCGTGGCCGGTGAGCAGGGCAGCCCGGACACCTGGCGCGACCCGCGCGGCTTCGCGCTGAAGTTCTACACCGAGGACGGCAACTACGACCTGGTCGGCAACAACACGCCGGTCTTCTTCGTCCGCGACACCATCAAGTTCCAGGACTTCATCCGCTCCCAGAAGCGCCGCCCCGACAACGGTCTGCGCGACCACGACATGCAGTGGGACTTCTGGACGCTCTCGCCGGAGTCCGCGCACCAGGTCACCTGGCTGATGGGCGACCGCGGCATCCCGAAGTCGTACCGGCACATGAACGGCTACGGTTCGCACACCTATCTCTGGTACAACGCGAGCGGCGAGCGGTTCTGGGTGAAGTACCACTTCAAGACCGACCAGGGCATCGACTTCCTCACCCAGGCGGAGGCCGACCGGCTGGCCGGCTCCGACCCGGACCTGCACCGCGAGGACCTCTGGCAGGCCATCGAGGGCGGCAACCCGCCGTCCTGGACGCTGTACGTGCAGGTGATGCCGTTCGACGACGCGCCCGGCTACCGGTTCAACCCGTTCGACCTGACCAAGGTCTGGCCGCACGGCGACTACCCGCTGATCCCGGTCGGGACGCTGACGCTGAACCGCAACCCCGAGGACTACTTCGTCCACATCGAGCAGGCCGCCTTCGAGCCGGCCAACCTGGTGCCGGGCATCAGCGTCTCGCCGGACAAGATGCTGCTCGGCCGGATCTTCTCCTACCCGGACACCCACCGGTACCGGATCGGGCCCAACTACGCCCAGCTGCCGCCGAACCGGCCGCACGTGCCGGTGCACTCCTACGCCAAGGACGGGCCGATGCGCTTCGACCCGGCCCGGACGGCGGCGCCCTACGCGCCGAACTCCTACGGCGGGCCGGCCGCGGACCCCAAGGTGTACGACGACCCGGCGGCCGGCTGGCAGAGCTCGGGCGACATGGTGCGCGAGGCGTACTCGCTGCACGCCGAGGACGACGACTGGGGGCAGGCGGGCACCATGGTGCGGGAGGTGCTGGACGACGCGGCGCGCGACCGGCTGGTCTCCAACATCGTCAACCACCTCCAGGGCGGGGTGAGCGCTCCGGTGCTGGAGCGGGCCGTGCAGTACTGGCGCAATGTCGACAAGGCGCTGGGCGACCGGGTCGCCAAGGGCGTCGGCAAGGACTGACGGGCCGGCGCCGGGGGTGCGGGTCCAGCTGGGCCCGCGCCCTCAGCCGTGGTCCCGGCCGTACCGGCGCCAGTCGCCGGAGGCGATCGGCGCCGGGTGCGCGCGCAGCCGGGCGGCGACCGCCGGTCCGGCCAGGTACACCCAGGCCTCCGCCGGCGCGCCGTCCGCCGTACGGACGGCGCGCCGCTCGCGCACGTACGTGCCGAGGCCGTCCGGCCGGCAGTCCTCCAGCCGGTCCAGCGCCGCGAGCGTCCGCCGGTAGGCCTCCGGGCGGACGGTGACCAGTTCGCCGGTGATCCGCCGCCCCGGCGCGGGGTCCGGCACGGCGTACGGGAAGCCCGGTCCCGCGTGCAGCGCCGCGCCCTCCAGCACCGCCGCCCGCACCCCGGCGCACCGGCCGGCCAGGAAGGCGGCGTGGTTGCGCTCCCCGGTGAGCAGGGTCCCGTAGACGAAGAAGGGCAGGGTGGCGGGGTGCTCGGGCACGAGGGGTTCCTCCTGGACGGGGGCCGGTCGACGGTCGATGCTCCCCGACCGGTGATACCCACTGGCGCGGGGGGCGGCCGATGCGGTGTCATGGCGGGTGCACCTGCCAGTACCGTCCAAGGGGGACACCCATGACAGCTCGCGCCGAGCGCACCCCGGCCGCGCCCGCCGACGCCCCGGTGGCGGCGGGGGCCGCGCCCGCCACCGGCCGGCTCGGGGCGGGCGTGTGGGTGGCGCTCGCCATCGTCTACGTGGTGTGGGGTTCGACGTACCTGGCGATCCGGATCGCGGTCGAGACCATGCCCTCCTTCCTCTCCGCCGCCGCGCGCTTCCTGACCGCCGGAGCGCTGCTCGCCGGGTTCGTGGCCGTCCGCCACGGCCGCGCCGGGCTGCGGGCGGACCTGCGGCAGCTGGGCTCCGCCGCCCTGGTCGGCGGCCTGCTGCTGACCGGCGGCAACGGGCTGGTGGTGCTCGGCGAGACCTGGATCCCCTCCGGCCTCGCCGCGCTGCTGGTCGCCGCCGTGCCGCTGTGGATGGTGCTGCTGACGGCGGCGGGCGGTGACCGGCCGAGGCCGGCCGAACTGGGCGGGGTGCTGCTCGGGCTGGCCGGCCTGGCCGTGCTCTCCGCCCCCGCGATCGGCGGGGACATCGCGCCCGCCGGGGTGGTCGCGATCCTCTGCGGCACCCTGACCTGGGCGTCCGGCTCCTTCGCGGCCAAGCGCATCCGGATGCCCGGCAACGTCCTGGCCTCCAGCGCCTACCAGATGCTCGCCGGCGGCCTCGGCAACGCGCTGATCGGACTGCTCCGCGGGGAGCAGCACGGCCTGCACCCCGGCGACATCTCCGCCCGCTCCTGGCTGGCGCTGGGCTTCCTGGTGGTGTTCGGCTCGCTGGTCGCCTTCACCGCGTACGCCTGGCTGCTGCGTTCCGCGCCGCTGACCCTGGTCGCCACCTACGCCTATGTGAACCCGGTGGTGGCCGTGCTGCTGGGCTGGCTGGTGCTGGCCGAGCCGCTGACCGGTCCCACCGTGCTGGGCGGGGCGATCGTGGTCGCGGGCGTCTGCCTGGTGGTGAGCGTCAGCCGTTCGTCGGCGCGCCCGTCCGCTCGTAGGTCCGCACGACGACCCCGTTGGGGAAGACGCGGGTGTCGGTGAGCGCGAACGCGTGCGGGGCGAAGTCCGCGCGGAACAGCGGCACTCCGGCGCCGATCGCCACCGGGGGCGTGCCGGCCGGCACCGCGTCCCACTACTTCGCCGACCGCGACGACTTGCTCGACCACACCGCCCGGCACATCCACCACCGGCTCACCCCGGACCCGGCGGTCATCGGGGCACTGCTGCACGCGCCCCGCGACCGGGCCCTGGTCACCGCCCTGATGCACGACCTGCTGCGCCGCATCGACGCCGACCGCTCCGGCTACCTCGCGATGCTGGAACTGCGCCTGGAGGCCACCCGCCGCCCCGAGGTGCGGGCCCGGCTCACCGCCACCGTCCGGCAGGAGCTGGAGGCCAACATCGCCTACCACCTGGACGAGGGCTTCCCCGGCGACCGCGAGACCGTCGTCGTCCTCTATCTCGCGATGACCGGCCTGCTCGTCGAGCACCTCACCCTGCCCGACGTGCTCGGACCGGAGAACCTCCCGGCCCTCGTCGACACCCTGGTCGCCCGCACCGTCCCGGCGGGCTGAACCGGGCGGGCTCAGCCGAGGCGGATGTGGCGCGCGCCGACCGCGGCGCGCCGCAGCCGGGCGCGCAGCGGGCCGTCGGTGTCGGGGGCGAGGGCCAGACCGGCGGAGGCGGCGAGGTGGTCGGCGACCTCGGCGACGGTCAGGTGGTCGGTGTGCACGTGCTCGCCGAACCCGGCGCCGCTCAGCCGCTCCAGGCAGTGGTCCAGCCGGGAGACCGCGAAGGACTCCCGGCGCAACGGCGCCTGCTTCCCGGCGACCAGCTGCACGGCGCGCCCGAAGCCGCGCTCGCGCAGCCGCCGCAGCACCTCCGCGCGCTCCGCGAGCAACGCGAAGTGCCGGACGTCGTGGCCGCGTTCGCGCAGCCGGCCGACGGTCTCGTCGAAGTACGCGGGCTCGGTGACCGTCATCGGGACGATCACCGTGCCCCGGTGGCGGGCGAGCGTGCGATCCAGCACCTCGAACACCCCCTGGCGCCAGGCCGGCAGGTCCTGGAAGTCCCCGCGCAGCGGCTTGGGGGTCATCCGGTGGAGGCCGAAGCCGACCTCCTCGGGGTCGCAGACGACACTGCCCGGCAGCCGCCGCCGCAGCTCGTGCGACACCTGGGTCTTGCCGCCGCCGAACGGTCCGTTGATCCACAGGAGCATGCGGGCCAGCCTAGGTCCCGCCCGGAACCGCCGGGGGACCGGGGAGTGCCACGCGCTCCGCCGGGCGGCCGGCGGAACCATCCGGCCCCGGGCCCCGCGCAGGGCCGGAGGCGTGCGGTGGGTGCGGGCGAGGATGTCCCCGCGGATCCGCTCGGCCGGCACGGTGTACGGGCCGAGGGCGAGCGCCGGGCGGCTGACGTGCGCGGCGGGCGTGGTGTGCGCGGTGGGGTGGTGCTGGACCTGCGGGCGGTTCCTTGCGGGCGGTGCACGCCGCACCCGGCCGGGCCCGGCCACGCTTCTCCGCCGGTACCACCCCCCGCCCGCTGCGCGGCTCCCGGGGCTGCGGTCGAGCGGCGGGCCGTCAGGCGAGGTAGGGCGGGCGGCCGGCCCACCAGTGGCCGGGGGCGTCGGGGGTGCGGCCGGTCCAGAACTCGATGAGGCCGGAGATGAACTCCTCGGCGGAGAGGGTGCCGTCGCCGTCCAGGTCGAGGCGGTGGAAGGCCTCGTCCGCGTCGTCGCGGGAGAGTGCGGAGAAGTGGCCGCGCTGGAAGACGAAGAACTCGCCCGCGTCCACCGTGCCGCTGCCGTCCACGTCGGCGACGGCGAGGAACGCCTCGGCGAGCGCCCCGAAGACGGTCCGCGCGGCCACCGGGTCGTCGGCGAGCGCGCGGGTCGAGGCGACGAACTGGCGGCGGCTGATCGCCGTGGTGCCGACCGGCAGGTGGGAGACGTGCAGGTCGCGCCAGATGGCCAGGTAGGCGGCGACGATCCGCTGTTCGGTGGCCGACCCCTCCGCGTGGCCCAGCGACCGGGCCACCGCACGGCCCATCAGGACGTGGTCGTGCTCGGTGAGCAGGCCGTCCCCGTCGGCGTCGAGGTGGTCGAACCCGTGGTTGATCCTGGCGAGCAGCAGTTCCTCGGACACCCGTCATCCCCCGGCTGGTCGGTCCCGGCAATCACAACAGAAGCAGTCACAACGGTCGGACGCAGCACGCTAACCCGCCGGGTGCCGGGTGCGCAGCCGAAGCCGCGAAGTGGCACCCGGCCGGCTCCCGGGGCCGCCGTTCAGCCCGCGTTCTGGAGCGCCGCGTCCGCCAGCCTCTCGGCCAACTCGCCGAACACCTCCTGGAGTTGCCCGTCCGAGACACCGTTGGCGTAGCCCTGGAAGGCGAGCGCGGCCTGCGCCTGGACGGCCGGGGTGGCGTAGCCGGCGTCGATCGGCAGCGGGCCGGTCGGCGGCCAGGGCAGCGGCCAGTGCCGGGGCCAGGGAATCCGCCCGTGCGGGGTGCCGCACCAGTCGTCGCCCACCTCGGCGAGCACCTGCCGGGCGTCGCCGCCGGAGACCTGCGCGGTGATGGCGGCGTTGGCCACGGCGGTGACGGTGCGGGCGACGGACAGCCGCAGCGCGGCGGCGACGGGCGGCAGCGGCTGCGGGTTCAGCCCGGCCGCCTCGCCGCCGTCCTCGGCGCGGGCCGCCAGGAGGCCGTCCAGGACGCCGTGGCCCGCCTCGTGGGGGATCAGTCCGTCCAGGGCCGCGGGATTGAGGCGGCCGACGAGCGCGACCAGGGTGACGGATCGGCGGACGAGCGTGGTCATCGGAAGACCCCTTCTCCGGGGACGGGGGACGGGTGGCCGTGCACGCACGGTCGGTGACCGATCGTAGGCGCAGCGTCCGCGCGGACGGGGGAGCGACACCGCCTGCCGTCCGCCCGCCGCCCCCTGCCCGCCGCCCCCTGCCCGCCGCTCAGCGGGCGGCGGCGAGCAGCTCGCGGGTGTACGCGGTGTGCGGGGCGGCGAAGAGCCGGTCGCGGTCGGCGGACTCCACCAGCCGGCCGCGGTGCATCACGGCGACGCGGTCGCAGAAGTGGCGGACCACCGCGAGGTCGTGCGAGACGAACAGGAAGGCCACGCCGAGGCGTTCGCGCAGCTCCATCAGCAGGTTGAGCACCTGGGCCTGGACCGAGACGTCCAGGGCGGAGACCGGTTCGTCGGCGATGATCAGCCGCGGTTCGGGGGCGAGCGCCCGGGCGATCCCGATCCGCTGGCGCTGGCCGCCGGAGAACTCGTGCGGGTAGCGGTCCAGGTGGGCGGCGGGCAGGCCGACCTGTTCCAGCAGCTCGGCGGAGCGCTCGCGCCGCTGCCCGGCGTCCAGCGCGGTGTGCAGCCGCAGCGGGGTGTCCAGTGTCTGGGCGACGGTGCGGCGCGGGTTGAGCGAGGAGTACGGGTCCTGGAAGACCAGCTGGACCTCCTTGGCGAGCCGGCGCCGCAGGGCCCGGCCGGGCGCGGTGGCGTCCACGCCGTCGTAGCGCACGGTGCCGGAGGTGGCGGGCTGGAGGCCGGCCAGCACCCGGGAGGTGGTGGACTTCCCGGAGCCGGACTCGCCGACCAGGCCGAGCGTCTCGCCGGGCGCGATGCGCAGGCTGACGCCCTCCACCGCCCGGACCGGTTCGGGCCGTCCGCGCCCCGGGAGCGGGAGGCGGCCGCGGCGGCCGGGGAAGTGCACGGAGAGGTCCTCGACCTCGGCCAGCCAGCGGCCGGACGGCGCCGCGGCCGGTTCGGGGCGGACGGCGGCCCGGGGCGCGGGCGAGGGGTCGTCGACGGTCGGCAGCGGCGTGCCCGGGACGGAGTCCAGGGTGAGCGCGGCCCCCACCAGGGCCCGGGTGTACGGCTCGCGGGGCGCGGCCAGCAGGGCGGCGGTCGGCGCGCTCTCCACCGGCCGGCCGTCGCGCAGCACGAGCGTGCGGTCCGTGATGCCGGCGACCACCCCGAGGTCATGGCTGACCAGCAGCACGGCGGTGCCGTGCTCGCGCTGCAGCTCGCCCAGCAGGTCCAGCACCTGGCGCTGGACACGGGCGTCGAGCGCGGTGGTCGGCTCGTCGGCGATCAGCACGTCGGGGTCGTTCATCAGCGCCATCGCGATCATCACGCGCTGGCGCATGCCGCCGGAGAACTGGTGCGGGTAGTCGCGCACCCGGGCGGCCGGGATGCCGACCCGGTCGAGCATCGCCGCCGCCCGCCGGCGGGCCTCGGCGCGGCCCGCGCCGGGGTGGTGCAGCCGGTACATCTCGGCGAGCTGCGCGCCGACGCCGTGGAAGGGGCTGAGCGAGGTGAGGGCGTCCTGGAAGACCAGGGCCGCCCGGCCGCCGCGCACCCGCCGCAGCGCGGACTCCCCGGCGCCCACCAGCTCCTGCCCGGCCAGCCGGATCGAGCCGGTGACGGTGGTGGTGCGCGGGTCGTGCAGGCCGAGCACGGCGAGCCCGGTGGCGGACTTGCCGGAGCCGGACTCGCCGACCAGGCCGAGCACCTCGCCGCGGGCGAGGTCGAAGGAGAGGCCGCGCACGGCGGCGACCGGGGCGCCGCCGCGCGGGTCGGCGAAGCCGACGCGCAGGTCCCGGACGCTGAGCACCGGCTCGGCGTCCGGCCCGGAGGCGGGGGCGGGGGAGGTGGAGGTGGTCACGGGGAGGGCTCCAGAGCGGGACGGGGACGGTCAGCCGAGGCGGATGCGCGGATCGAGCCAGGCCACCACGAGGTCGGCCAGCGCGACGAACAGCACGACGAAGCAGGCGGCCAGCAGGACGGCGCCGACCACGGCCGGCAGGTCCTGGCCCTCGACGGCCTCGATGGCGAAGCGGCCGACGCCGTTCAGCCCGAACACCGTCTCGGTGATCACCGCGCCGCCGAGCAGCGCCCCCGCCTCCAGGCCGAGCAGCTGGACCAGCGGCCCGGCCGCCCCGCGCGAGGTGTACTTGAGGTGGGCGCGCAGCCGCCCGAGGCCCTTGCCGCGGGCCGTGCGGACGTACTCCTCGTTCATCGTCTCCAGCAGCTGGGAGCGCGACAGCCGGGCGAACACCGCCGAGTTGACGAAGCCGAGGACGATCCAGGGCAGCAGCAGCCCGCCGGCCCAGGCGGCCGGGTCGGTGGCCGGCGGGGTGTAGGAGGGCAGCGGCAGCAGCCCGGTGGTGTAGACCAGCCCCCACTGGGCGACGTACCCGAGGAAGTAGATCTGCACGCTCGCGCCGACCAGGGTGAAGCCGGAGAGCAGTTTGTCCGTCCGGGTGCCGTGCCGCAGCGCGGTGACGAAGCCGGTGCCGAGCCCGAACAGGACCAGCACGGCGAGCGCGCCCGCCGCCAGCGACACGGTGACCGGCAGGTGGTCGGCCAGCGCCTCGGTGACCGGCTGGTGCAGCCGGTAGGAGTAGCCGAGGCAGGGCGCCTCGCAGTGGATCGTGGAGCCGTCGACGTCCTGGATGTCCCGGCCGGCGACGATCCCGGTGAGGTAGTCGGCGTACTGGGCGAGCAGCGGCTGGTCCAGGCCCATGCTCGTGCGGACCGCCGCGACCTGGCCGGTGTCGCAGCGCGGGCCGCAGGCGGCCCGGGCGGGGTCGGCGGGGCCGGCGTAGAAGAGGGCGAAGGCGGCGGCGGAGACCGCGGCCAGGACGGCGAGCGCCTGGAGGATCCGCCGCAGGGCGAAGGAGAGCATGGTGGCCGGTCCGGGTTCGGTGGGCGTCGGGGCGGCGGCCCCGCCGCGCGCGTTCCCGGGGGAGGCGCGCGGCGGGACCGTCCGGTGAGTTCGGGCGGGTCAGGACTTCAGGTAGAGCCAGGCGAGGCTGACCGTCCCGTAGATCGGGTGGATGAACGCGCCGCCGACGTTGGAGCCGCGCAGCTGGTTGACCGTGGGGTAGGTGAACGGCAGGACCGGCAGGTCCTTCATCACGGTCTGCTCCAGGGCGTACAGCTCCTTGGCCTTGGCGTGCGGCTCGCCGATCTGGTTGATCCGGTCGATCTCCTTGTCCACCGCGGGGTTGCGGTAGCGGGCGGAGTTGAGGTCGGTGCCGGCGCGGCCGTCGAAGGAGAACGGGATCAGGGTGGAGGGCGTCGGCCAGTCGACCGAGCTGGTCTCCTCCCACAGGTCGTACGGGGAGTCGGCGCGGTGCACCTCGTCCAGCAGCGCCTTGGGGTCGACCGGCTTGGGCACGACCGTGAGGCCGGCCTTGGCGAAGCCGTCGACCAGCACCTGGGCGACCCGCTGCCCGTTGGGCGTGTTGGCGTAGGCGTAGGTGAGCGGGCCGGGTGCCTGCTTGGCCCTGGCGAGCGCGGACTTGGCCGCCTCCGGGTCGCCCTCCGGCTTCGCCGGGTCCAGGTCGTACTTCTGCCAGTCGACCAGGGCGGGGGAGCTGAGCGTGGTGGCGAGCTCGCCGGCCCGGGTGCCGCCCTGGACCTGGCGGGCCTGCTGGCGCGGGTAGGCGAGGTTGAGGGCCTTGCGGACCTCGACGTCGGCGACCCGCTCGTTGTTGACCATCAGATAGGTGACGAAGGCGCCCTGGCGGCCGGAGACGACCAGGTCCTTGGCCTTCGGGTCGGTGTCCACGGTCTGGTACAGCTCAGGGGAGAGCACGGTCGCCGCGGTGGTGGCGTTCTCGCCGCCGTCGCGCCCGGAGAGGATCTCCTGGTTGATGTTCAGCGCCTCCTTCCCGAAGGTGAAGACGAACTTCTCCGGGTACTGGCTGCGGATCGGGTCGGTCTCCGGCTTCCAGTGCGGGTTGCGCTCCAGCACCAGCCGGGTGTTCTGGACGTGCTCGACGATCCGGTACGGCCCGGTGGCGAACGGCTGGCGGTCGTAGTCGGTGCCGGTGTCCTTGTCCTGGCGCACCGGCGAGGAGGAGGACTGCGCGGCCATGTACGGCACGTCGGCCTGCGGCTGCGGGAAGTGGAAGACGACGGTGCGCTCGTCCGGGGTCTCGATCGCGGCGAGGTCGCCGTCCTGCGGGCCGCCGTACTTCTTGCGGGCGTCCTCGTAGCTGGCCTCGCCGGTGAGCCACTGCGGCCAGTACGGCGGGCCGACCTCGTAGCCCTTGCCGAAGGAGCGCTCGATGCCGTACTTCACCTGCTGGGAGGTGATCGGCTGGCCGTCCTCCCAGGCCACGCCCTCCTTCAGCCGGTACGTCCAGGTGCGGCCGCCGTCGCCGGGGGTGCCGGTGTCGGTGGCGAGATCGCCGACCAGCTTGGCCTTGCCGTCCACCACCTGGTACTGGGTCAGCTGGCGGCCCCAGAGCAGCGAGGTGTTGTAGGTGGCGCCCGCGTACACCTTCTGCGGGTCGAGGTGGCGGAAGTCGGTGGCGTTGTAGACGTTCACCGTGCCGCCCGGGCGGGCACCGGCGACGGCGGGGGCCGGGCCTGCGCTCTCCTGCTCGGTGCCGAGCGCGGCGGTCAGCGGCGAGGTGTCCTTGGCCGCGCCGGTGGCGCCGGAGGAGCCGGTGCCGGCGCCGGCCGAGCAGGAGGTCGCCAGCAGGGCGGTCGCGAGGACGGCGAGGGACGGTCTGATCCAGCGCATGGCGAATCTCTCCTTGCCCCGGGGCTCCGGGGCGGGTCGGGTGAAAGGGTGGAACGGAGGGAACGGAGGGAACGGGTGGAACGGGGGACGGTGGCGTGGGGCCTCAGCGGGCGGCGCGCGGGTCCAGGGCGTCCCGGACGGCGTCGCCGAGCAGGTTGAAGGCGAGCACGAAGAGCAGCAGCGCGGCGCCGGGGAAGACCATGTACGTCGGGTCGGCCTGGAAGACCTCGGAGCCGCGGGAGATCATCCGGCCCCAGTCCGGGACCGGCTCGTTGACGCCCACGCCGAGGAAGGACAGCACCGCCTCGGAGGCGACGAAGGCCGGCACCGCCATGGTGGCGTGCACCAGCAGCTGCGCCCGGACGTTCGGCAGGAGTTCGCGCAGGACGATGTGGAATCCGCTCGCCCCGAGGGCCCGGGCGGACTGCACGAAATCCCTTTCGCGCAGCGACCGGACGGTGGCGCGCAGGGAAAGCGCCAGCGGAATCCAGCCGAACGCGGAGAAGACCAGGACGAGCACCAGGAACTGCATCCACTCCGGTTCCGCGGTGCCCGGATCGACCAGCCGGGACTGCACCACCGGGCTGAGCGCGAGCAGCAGGAGCAGCGTCGGGAAGGCCAGCAGGACGTTCGACAGGAAGCCGAAGAGCCGGTCGGTGATCCCGCCGAGGTAGCCGACCGCGACACCGGCCAGCACCCCGAGGGTGGTGGTGACGGCGGCCGAGACGAAGGCGATCAGCAGCGAGGTGCGGATGCCGTACAGCAGCTGGGTGAACACGTCGCGCCCCAGGCCGGGCTCCAGGCCGAACCAGAACTCCCCGGAGATGCCGCCGTTCGGCGCGACGGGCAGGCCGCCGTCGCTGAGCAGGCCGGGCGTGTTCTGGCCGTAGTGCTCGGTGGGGTTCTTGCCGTACAGCGCGGCGATCAGCGGGGCCGCCAGGGCGAGCAGCAGGAACAGGAGGACCACGCCGAGCGCGACGGCTCCGGTGCGGTCGCGGCACACGCGGCGCAGCAGTCCCGCCGGGGCGGGCGCCGGGGGCGGTGCCGGGGCGTCCGGCGCTGCGACTTGTTCGACCACTGCCATGAGAGGCGTACTCCCCGAATTCTGTGCCGCCCCGTGGGTGAGGGTGCGTCGACGTGCATTTCCGGCCGGTCCTTCCGGGGGTTTCCCGGAGGGCCGGCAGGCGTCATCAGATCGGACCGGAGGGGGGTTTCGCAAATCATTCCGAAGGTGGTCCGGGAGTGGTTCGGGCCCTTTGTTTCGGGAATTGTGACGGCTTCATTCCGTCGCAATACTGCCGTAGCAGGAGAACGGACATAGCCGGGCAAAGTGCATGTCATGTCCGCTGCCGTCCCGTATGGTGAGATGTCCGCCACAGGCCGTCCGGCATTGGTACGATTCCGGCGGGCCGCGACTGGCGCGCACGGATGGAATCGACCATCGGGAAGCGGCCCCGTGCCGGATCACGACGCAGTTGCCGAGCGCCTGGGCCCCCCGACCTCCCCACCAGGAGACCGCCATGGCCCCGCAGCCGCACACGGCCGCCACCCCCGCCGCCAACACCGCCTTCCGCTCCGCCCTCGACGTGGTCCGCGAGGTCGAGCCGCGGATCGCCGCCGCCATCGGCCAGGAGATCGACGACCAGCGCGCCTCGCTCAAGCTCATCGCCAGCGAGAACTACGCCTCCCCGGCCGTCCTGCTCGCCATGGGCAACTGGCTCAGCGACAAGTACGCCGAGGGCACCGCCGGCCGCCGCTTCTACGCCGGCTGCCGCAACGTCGACACCGTCGAGACCCTCGCCGCCGAGCACGCCCGCGCCCTCTTCGGCGCCGACCACGCCTACGTCCAGCCGCACTCCGGTATCGACGCCAACCTCACCGCCTTCTGGGCCGTCCTCTCCCAGCGGGTCGAGAGCCCCGCCCTGGAGCGCGCCAAGGTCCGCAACGTCAACGACCTCACCGAGCAGGACTGGGCCGAACTGCGCCGGGAGCTGGGCAACCAGCGCATGCTCGGCATGTCCCTGGACACCGGCGGCCACCTCACCCACGGCTTCCGCCCCAACATCTCCGGCAAGATGTTCGAGCAGCGCAGCTACGGCACCGACCCGGCCACCGGCCTGATCGACTACGACGCGCTGCGCGCCACCGCCCGCGAGTTCCGCCCGCTGATCCTGGTGGCCGGCTACTCCGCCTACCCGCGGCTGGTGGACTTCGCCCGGATGCGCGAGATCGCCGACGAGGTCGGCGCCACCCTGATGGTCGACATGGCGCACTTCGCCGGCCTGGTCGCGGGCAAGGTGCTCACCGGCGACTTTGACCCGGTGCCGCATGCCGACATCGTCACCACGACCACCCACAAGTCGCTGCGCGGCCCGCGCGGCGGCGCGGTGCTGTGCACCTCCGAACTCGCCGAGCACGTCGACCGCGGCTGCCCGCTGGTCCTCGGCGGCCCGCTCTCGCACGTCATGGCCGCCAAGGCGGTCGCCTTCGCGGAGGCCCGCCGCCCCGAGTTCCGCACCTACGCCCGGCAGGTCGTCGACAACGCGCAGGCGCTCGCCGAGGGCCTGCTGCGCCGCGGCGGCACGCTCGTCACCGGCGGCACCGACAACCACCTGGTGCTCGCCGACGTCTCCGGCCACGGCCTGACCGGCCGCCAGGCCGAGGCCGCGCTGCTCGACTCCGGCGTCGTCACCAACCGCAACTCCGTCCCGCAGGACCCGAACGGCGCCTGGTACACCTCCGGCGTGCGGATCGGCACCCCGGCGCTCACCACCCGCGGCCTCGGCACCGCCGAGATGGACGAGATCGCGGCCCTCATCGACACCGTGCTGCGCGCCACCACCCCGGCCCTCACCGCCTCCGGCGCGCCGTCCAAGGCCCAGTACACCCTGGACCCGGCGGTCGCCGAGGGCATCGCCAAGCGCGCCGCCGACCTGCTCTCCGGCTTCCCGCTCTACCCGGGCGTCGACCTGGCCTGACCCTGGCCCGCGGCGTGACGGCCAGAGGGCCGTCACGCCGTCAGGGCACGGCCGAGAGCGCGTCCCACACGTCGTCCCCGACACTGGTGCCGTCGGGCAGGACCAGTCCCTCGATACTGCGCATCAGATGGACACCCGCGGTCCGCGACGGGCGGCCTCGCAGCAGCGGCACCGCGTGTTTGAGGACCACCCGGTATGCCGACAGGTCGCCGGCGGCGGTCTGCAGCCACCTGGCGATCGCCTCCACCGCATCGGCTTCGAAGGCCGGGTCCGACAGCAGCTCACGCAGTCCGTCCTCCACGGCGGGTCGTACCTCCTGGTTGTCGATGCGGAGCAGCCAGGGCAGCGCGTGGTCCGTCGTGTGCTGATCCATCGCCAGGGCCAGCAGCGCGATCTTTCCGGGCAGCGGAGCCTTTCGTTCGAGCTTCCACAGCACCACCTCGGACAGCAGCAGATCCCGTCCGGATTCTTCGGCGCCCAGCTGTCGATAGGTTTCGTGGACCGCGCGGAGCACCGATACGTCCTTCGAGGTCGATGCGACCCGGCGAAGCCGGGTGACGGCCTTGCGGCGGGCGGTCGGTGTGCCTTCGGGGTCGGCCAGAACGCGGTCGGCCACGGCCACGACGAGGAGCTGTGTCTCCGCCCGGTGGTCTGCCCAGTCGTAGAGCCTGGCCCAGACGGCCCACTCCATGCGCTCGGCCCGCAGGGCGTGGGACATGACCTCAGCGCACACGTCCGGCCGGCCGAGGCCCGAAGCGGCATCGCGGATGTCCGTCAGTACCGCTGGATCCTGGTGCCGGACGGCCAGGGCAGTGAGCGAGGCGATGCCCAGGTCGGAGCGACGATTGCCCGGCGGAGCGATTTCCACGAGCCAGCGCAGCAGCACCGGACGCATGCCCTCGTAATTATCCCAGACGTAGCCGAGGACGGCGCCGTCGAATCCGGGGCGGTGGAAGTCGACGACGTCCTGGGAGTTCACGTCGGCCTGTAGGTCGGTGAGCCGCTGGCGCAGCCCCCGGCCCGCGAAAACCCGTCCGAGGTTGGTCGGCGGCGTGGTGCGGTCGGACTCGGCGATCAACTTCTCCAGCAGCCGCGCGTCCCTGTAGATCACCGCCGCGGGCGCGCGGCGATGCACGGCGAGCGAGAGCAGGAGGCAACGGTCCTCCAGTGACAGCGTCCTTCCGGCGCCGCCCCCGGCGAAGGTCTCGTCCAACTCAGCGCGCCAGTCCCCAAGCGCGTTCTCGATTCGCTGCCGGAGATCGGTGTCGAGACCGTTGCCCGGCGGTCGGCCGGTCTCGACCGGGCGGCTCACCGCGATGGCGTGGGCCTCCAGCGGCCGTTCATGGCGGTACTCCCGCCACTGGCCGATGACCGAGGAAGCGACCTGGACGGCCTGGACGGCATCCCGGACCGCCGACAACTGCATTCGGGCGGCCGGCGTCCGGACGTACTCGGTGAGCCAGGGATGCCCGGAAGCGGCGAGCGCGTTCTCCACGACGGCCTGGGGCTCCGGTGGCGACCGGAGTTCGATGACCTGGACACCTGGCGCCGACCAGGCCCAATGGCTCGCCCACAGTTCGGCGGCCACGGTGAGGACCCAGAGCGACCTGTCGGACCTCAGCTTCTCCACCTTCTTCGCCAGGTCCGTCAGAAACGCCTGGGAGGGCCGGTCCTTCTCCGGGTTCTTGAGATCGAGTTGATAGGCATGGAAGGGTTCGAGGTGGAGCTTCTCGACCTGAGGGCGAGGCCAGTCCGGTTCGAGCTGGACGAGTGGCATCCGCCCCGGCGTCCGAGCGGCCAGCAACTGGTGGGCGAAGGTGGTCGAACCGAAACCCCGTGGCGACACGACGATGATCACCCGGATGTCGGGGTCGGCGAGGGCGGCCCACCCCTGATCCCATGCGCCGTTCCAGCCGGCCGGGCGCGCAAAGGTGCGGGAGCCGAGGATCTCCCCCCGGTTGAGCGGCCTGGCCCACAGGAGGTCCCGCCGCACCTCCTGGACCACGGTGCCGATGTGCCAGGCGGCGACACCCGCATTGCCGACGTGGAACGTCCCATTACCACCGGGCACGGCTTCCGCGACGGCGGTCGAGGCGACCACCTGGTCGGGGCTCGGCGCAGGGCCGTGCGGTGTGCCCCTCTTCGGCGCGGGCAGGAAGGCCAGCTGGCGTTCCAGGGCGTGCTCTGTCATGCGAAGTTGATGTCTCCGACGGTCATGGCCCCGATCGAGTTGGCTACCGTTCCGACGTTCCCTGCGATGTGGATCGCGCCTCCCGGGGAAGGCGGAGCGGGCGATACGGGATCGGGCCCCGGCTCGCCGACCGTCAGCACGGCGGGGGAGAGCCGGGGGACGTGCACCCATGCGGTGCGGCTGAACTGCTTGTGCCGTACCGTGGCGGACACTTCGAGGAAGTCCCGCTCAGACAGGTGGACGGTACGGCGGGCCGCGACGACCCGGCGGTACACCTCGTCCGAAAGGATCGCCGCCGTGAACGACTCGTGCGCGGCCGCGACTTCGGCCGCGGCCCGTACCGCATCGCTGTCGACCAGCCTGCAGGCATCGTTGATCGCGTCGCCCCGGTAGTCCGCGGACAGCGGCCCCAGATGAACACTCACCCTGGTGCGAAGCACGGGAGCCGAGGCGCGACGCTGCCAGTGGTGCCGGTGCAGCGCCTCCTCCAGGAGGGCGATGCCCGGATCCACGAGCTGTGCCACGTGGGCGGCCGGCAGGATCTTGATCCACCCGTCGCCCGTGTCGCGGGCGGTGGCCCGGTCCGCCCACTCGTCGGAGAGGCCGCTTTGGTCGAACGACTCCGCGAGCGCGTTGTCGAGCGCGGACCGCAGCTTCGGCATCCCGGTCTCGTGGACCTTGCTGTAGCCGACGATGTCGACCACGAAGAGCGCGACGTCGGGGGGAAGGTCGCGAGAGTTCGCGGCGGTCTGCTGGGCCATGGTGGTGTTCCGTTCCGGTCGGAGATCCAGGTCACTCGGTGACCATGACTCGATCATCACCGCTGACCGAGCGACCGCGCTGCCCATTGCTGGGCATGCGGCGGGTGAGCTGTGCCACGCGGTCGGGACCGGCGGCGGCCCCGAGTTACGGAGTGGTCGCGTGGTCGTACAACGCGGCGATGTCGGTGACGGTGATTCCGCCACTGGGCGTCGTCGTGAGCCAGCCGCGGTCACGCCATTCCTTCAACGCGTTCCCGACTGCGTTGCGCGAGGCGCCGATCAACTGGGCGAAGGCCTCCTGGCCCAGGCTGATCCGCGCCGGGGCGTCGGCGGATGCCGTCCCCGCAAGCCTCGTCAGGAGGCAGGCGAGCCGGAGCGCGACCGAACCGGTGGCCAGCTCCAGCCTGCTCTGCTCGGACTCGCGGATCCGGCCGTAGGAGTGCTGGAGCAGCGGCTGGAGGAGCCCGTGCTCGGCCACGAAGGCGCGAAACTCGTCGGCGGGGATGACATGGATCTGGCAGGAGGTGAGGGTCCGTACGGTCGCGCTGCGCTTGATGTCCGTCAACACGGCCATCTCGCCCAGGATCTCGCCGCTCTCGCGGACGGCGATCAGTTGCTCCCGGCCGAGTGGCCCGGTCGCGGTCACCATCACCCTCCCGGTCTCCAGGAGCATCACGCAGGTGCCGGCCTGGTTCTGCCGCAGGAGCTCGCTCTGCGCGGGGCGGAAGCGGATCGGCGTGAGCTCCCGGAGCGTCTCCCAGTGGTTCTTGCCGAGGGCCTCTCGGTGGGACGTCGGCATCGTGGCCTCCCGTGATGCGGTCCGGACCCGCGCCAAGGCCGGGCTGGTGCTGCTGTCCACAGACAGTCGGGGGCGCGGAACGATGGTACGTGGTTGACCGGCCGTCAGTGGCTCGGCAAGGAGAGGGTGATGACTGTCGCGCCGAGGGCCAGCCCGCCGCACAGGAGGTCCACCGAGAGACGAAGGAGCCGGTACTTGCGGCGGGCGAGGCGGGACAGTGCCACCAGCCTCTGCGCGTGCGAAGCGTCCAGTGCGTCGGCGTTGTGGTGCGTGGCGACCGCTTCGAGCACTTGGTCGGGCGTGAGGCGGGCGAAGTCGAGGTAAGAGACGGCGAGGTGCTGCCCGTGCTTGAGGTGCGGCCGGACGGCGACCAGAGCCAGCCCGAGTGCGCCGGCCAGGGCGGTGACGGCGACGGCGACGATCGCGGTCGTAGTCCAGGTCAAGGGCGGCAGCGTCCTGCAGAGGGCGGCAGCGGTGGTGAGACCGGCCGCCGAGGTCGCTCCGATCCCGGCGGCCTTGGCATCGGTGCGCTGTAGTTCGCCGATGACTTCGATGGTGGACGAGGTCAACGGGGTGGTGGACCGGGTCACCGGTCGGTGGCCCGGTCCAGCGGGTGTGCCCGTTTGCATGTTCGTCCCCTTCTGCTGAGTCCTACGCGGGCGCGGCGAGAGCCCCATTCTGTGGATGCGCGATCGCGGAGGCTGCCCAGCGTGGTGCCGCTCGGGGGAGACGTAGGTCACTACTCCTGGGGTGTCAGTACTGGAGCGACTTGTACTGCAGGAACTCCTCCAGGCCGTGGCGGCCCAGCTCGCGGCCGAGGCCCGAGTTCTTGTAACCGCCGAACGGTGCCAGGGGGTTGAAGCGGGCGCCGTTGAGGTGGACCTGGCCGGCGTCCAGGCGGCGGGCGAAGCGGGCGGCGGTGTCGGTGTCGGCCGCCCAGACCCCGCCGGCCAGGCCGTACTCGGTGCCGTTGGCCAGGTCGACGGCGTGGTCCTCGTCCTCGTACGCCAGGACCGCCAGCACCGGCCCGAACACCTCCTCCTGGGCCACCGTCATGTCCGGGGTGACGTCGGCGAGCACCGTCGGCCGCACGTAGAACCCGGTCGTCAGCCCGTCCGGGGCCTCGGCGCCGCCGGCCGCCAGGCGCGCGCCCTCGGCGAGCGCGCCGTTGATGTAGCCGCGCACCCGCTCGCGCTGGCGGGCGTTGACCACCGGCCCGATCCGGGTGCCCGGGTCCGCAGGGTCGCCCGGGACGTAACCGTCGGCCGCCTTCGCGGCGAGCGCCACGGCCTCCTCGTACTGGTCGCGGTGGACCAGCAGCCTGCTCCACGCGCTGCAGGTCTGGCCGGAGTTGGCGCACACGTTGGCGACGTTGGCCTTCACCGCGCGGGCCAGGTCGGCGCCCGGCAGCACCACGTTGGCGGACTTGCCGCCCAGCTCCAGGGCCACTCGCTTGATGCCGCGCCCGGCCGTCTCGGCGACCGTCCGCCCGACCGCCGTCGAACCGGTGAACGACACCACGTCCACGTCCGGATGGGCCGCCAGTGCCGCGCCCGCCACCGCGCCGGTCCCGGTCACCAGGTTGAACACCCCGGCGGGGAAGCCCGCCGCGTCCACCAGCCGGGCGAACAGCCGGGCCACCAGCGGCGTGTCCTCGGCGGGCTTGAGCACCACCGGGCAGCCGGCCCCCAGGGCGGGCACCACCTTGGCGGCGATCTGGTGCAGCGGGTAGTTCCACGGCGTGATCGCCGCGACCACCCCGGCGGGCTCGGCGTGCACCACCGAGTGGCCGATCCGCTCCTCGAACGGGTACCCGGCCAGCAGCTCCAGGTACGACTCGGTGACCGTCAGCGGCAGCGTGGCCTGCACCGAGGTCGCGAAGCCGATCGGCGCGCCCAGCTCGGCCGACACGGTGGCGGCGATCTCCTCCTGGTGCGCGGCCAGGCCGTCCCGCAGCCGGGTCAGCGGCACCAGCCGCTCGGCGACGGTGGTCGTGCCCCAGGCGCGGGCCGCCCGGCGGGCCGCCGCGACGGCGGCGTCGACGTCCGCCGCGCCGCCGGCCGGGACGGTGGCGAGCAGGCGCTCGGTCGCCGGGTCGAGCACCGGGATCGACCCCTGGTCCAGGGCGGGCCGCCAGGCGCCGTCGACGTACTGATCGGTGTACTCGGCGTACCCCTCGGCCCGGTCCGTCTCGCCCGCCATGTGCTGCCCCTTCGTGCCGTTTCCACTGGCTTCCACTGGCCCCCGCGATCCCCGCCGGCCCTCCGTACGGCCGGCCCCGGACCAGTCAACGGCGCGCGCACCGGGGGTGCAAGGACCGGGCCGCTCCCGGGCCCGGTCGGTGCCGGACCGGCCCTCCCCGGGGACGCCGACCGGGTGAAGGTCATCTCCTCTGATGATGACAAATCGGGTGGCCCGGTTGCAGTATGGACGAACCGCAGGCCGTTCGCCGCGGATCCGTCAAGTACGCCCACAAATGGCCGGGCGGCGGAATTCTTCGTCACGAGTCCGCCCAACTCCGCTCGGTGGCGAGTAGATTGCAGCGCACTCGGGCGTGCCGGACTACGGTTGGCGGCAGGCCGGGTCCTGTCCACGCGCCCGGGCACCACCCCGCCCTGGCCCGGTACCGGCGAGGACCGCCGGCCGCCGGCCGCCGGGGACCGGCCCCTCCGAGCCCGGAGATCCTGCCCATGGTCGTTCGTACCGTCTTAGGAGCCGCCTCGTGAACGACGCCGCACGCAGTGCCGACCAGCAGCCGGCGGAGCCGGCGGTGCTCGACGACGTGCCCGGTTGGTTCTGGGACCACGACCGTCACCTCTTCGACTGGTTCCTCGGCCGCCAGGAGAAGGCGGGCTTCACCGGGGACCTCCTGGAGATGGGCGCCTACCTGGGCCGCAGTGCGATCGTCATCGGGGCGCACCTCCAGCCGGCCGAGACCTTCACGGTCTGCGACCTCTTCGACTCCGACGCGCCGGACGACGAGAACGCCGCCGAGATGGACTACTCCTACCGCAGGACGCTGACCCGCACCGCCTTCGAGACCAACTACCTCTCCTTCCACGACCGGCTGCCGGAGATCATCCAGGCCACCACCTCGACGCTGGCCGACGGCCGTATCCCGCCCGCCGCGTTCCGGTTCATCCACATCGACGCCTCGCACCTCTACGAGCACGTCGCCGGCGACCTCCAGGTGGCCCGGACCGCGCTCGCCCCGGAGGGGATCGTGGTGCTGGACGACTACCGCTCGGCGCACACCCCGGGCGTCGCCGCCGCCACCTGGGAGGCGGTGTTCAACCACGGCCTGCGGCCGGTCGTGCTCACCGACAGCAAGTTCTACGGCACCTGGGGCGACCCCGAGCCCGCCCAGCTCGACCTGCTGGCCCGCCGCGGCACCCTGCCCCACTGCGACATCACCACCGAGACGCTCGCCGGGCACCGGCTGGTCCGGATCAGCGGCAGCGACGAGGGCGCCGAGCCGTTCCGGCTCTCCCGCCACCACGCCCGGCTGGCCGTCGAGGCCGAGCGCCGCGAGCGCGCGCGGGCCGCCGAGGAGGCCCTGCGCGCCGCCGAGCGCGAGCGCGACGAGGCCGTCCGCGCCCTCGCCGAGCGCCGGGCCCGCGCCGCCGAGCGCCGCCGTCCGGCCAATGTCGCCAAGCGGGCGGTGGGCGACCTGCTGCCGCCCGTGGTCACCTCCGCCATCCGCCGCGCCCGGCGCGGCTGACGCTCCAGCCCCTCGGCCGCCGGCCGCGCAAACCCCGTCGGCGGGATTTGCGCGGCCGGCGCGCCGCCGTGCCCGGGCGCGGGGGCGTGCTGACGGCGGAGCATCGAAAGCGGTACCGCTCAGGGTCGGAAGAATGCGCTTTTCCGACTCCTCCCGCCCGGCCGAGGATGGCAGGCGAACCAGCCCGCCGGGAGGAATCCGTGTCGCCTGTCTCGCCCGCCGCCGCGTCGTCCGCCGACGTCCGGTCCGCCGATCTCCAGCCCGCCGCCGCGCCGCCCGTCGACGCCGGGCTGCTGCCGCTCACCGCCGGGGCGGGCCCCGCCGGGCTGGCCGTCGGCGGCGTGCCGCTGACCGAACTCGCCCGCCGGTTCGGCACCCCGCTCTTCGTCTACGACGAGGAGCACCTGCGCCGCCGCTGCCGCGAGGCCGTCGCCGCCTTCGGCCCGGACAACGTCGCCTACGCCTCGAAGGCCTTCCTCTGCACCGCGATGGCCCGGCTCGCCGCCGAGGAGGGCCTGCTGCTGGACGTCGCCTCCGGCGGCGAACTGCGCACCGCCCTGCACGCCGGGGTCGCCCCGGACCGGATCGTGCTGCACGGCAACAACAAGAGCGCGGCCGAACTGCGCACCGCCCTCACCGCCGGACTGCGGCACGTCGTCGTCGACAGCTTCGACGAACTGGACCGGATCGAGCGCCTGGTCGCCGAGGAGGGCCTGCCGCCGGCCCGCGTCCAGCTGCGGGTGGCACCGGGGGTCGCCGCGGGGGCCCACGAGGCGATCCGGACCGGCGGGCACGACTCCAAGTTCGGCTTCGGCCTCGCCGACGGCGCCGCCGAGGCCGCCGTCCGCCGGGCCGCGGCCTCCCCGGCGATCCGGCTGGAGGGCGTCCACGCCCACGTCGGCTCGCAGGTCCTGGACCCGGCCGAGCTCGCCGACGGCGCCGCCGCCGTGGCCCGGTTCGCGGTGGACACCGGGGTCGCCCGGCTGACGGTGGGCGGCGGACTCGGCGTGGCGTACCTCGCGGGCCAGAGCGCACCGTCCTTCGCGGTGTGGGCGGACCGGGTGCGCGCGGCCGTCCGCGGGGCCGGCTGGACGGGCGAGGTCGGCGTCGAGCCGGGGCGTTCGATCACCGCGCGGGCCGGAATGACCCTCTACGAGGTGGGCACGGTCAAGCGGATCGCCGGCGTCCGGACGTATGTGAGCGTCGACGGCGGGATGAGCGACAACCTCCGCCCCGCCCTGTACGGCGCGCGCTACGAGGCCTTCCTGCCGCGCTGCCCCCAGGAGCCGCGGCCGCTGCGCGTCCGGCTGGTCGGCAAGCACTGCGAGAGCGGCGACGTCATCGTCGACGACGCCGCCCTCCCGGCCGGCCTGCGGATCGGCGACGTGCTCGCCACCCCGGTCACCGGCGCCTACGGGTACGCGATGGCCTCGAACTACAACAAGCTGCCGCGCCCGGCCGTGGTCTTCGTCCGGGACGGCGACGCCAGGGTGGTGGTGCGCCGGGAGACCGAGGAGGACCTCCTCCGCCTCGACGCCGACGGCCCCGCCCCGGCCCCCGCCGCCGCTGCTGCCGCCCCCGCCCCGGCGGCCTGATCCGGCGGCCGTCCGCAGACCGGTCCACCCGTCGCGAGCTCTCCCGACGGACCAGGTGGACCGGTCTGCTCTGCTCTGCTGCTTCCCGCACCGAACCTCCCGCGCCGAGGACCCCAGCGCCGGTGACCCTGCGCCGAGGACCCCAGCGCCGGTGACCCTGCGCCGGGGACCCCCGCGCCGAGGACGCGGCCCGGCGGCCCGCCGAGCCGCCCTCCGCCCCTGACCAGCCACGATGACCTACCCTGGCCCGATGCTGAACAGCGCCCGTCTGCTCGTCCTGCTGGAGATCGCCCGCCGGGGCACCATCGTGGCCGCGGCGCAGGCGCTCCACCTCAGCCCCTCCGCCGTCTCCCACCAGCTCGCCCGCCTCGAACAGGAGCTGGGCGTCGCGCTGGTCGAACGCCAGCCGCAGTCCCTGCGGCTGACCCCGGCGGGCGTCCGCCTGGCCGAGCACGCCCAGGCGATCGCCGACCTCATGGCCGTCGCCCAGGACGACCTGCGCGCCCACTCCGAGGGCACCGCGGGTGTGCTGCGCCTCGGCTTCTTCGCCTCGGCCGGCCTCGACCTGCTGCCCCGCGCGCTCACCGCGTTCTCCGCCCGCCACCCGCAGGTCGAGCTCGAACTCATCATGGGCCAGCCGCACGAACTGCTCCCTGACCTGGAGGCCGGCCGCCTGGACGCGGCGGTGGTCTTCGAGCACCCGCTCGACCCGTGGATCCGGCAGGCGAGCCGCCAGGGCGTGGCCGAGGTCCAACTCTACTTCGAAGAGCCGCAGTTGCTGATCGTGCCGCTGCGCCACCGGCTGGGTCGGCGGGCCCTGGTCCGGCTCGCCGAGCTCGACGGCGAGAGCTGGATCGGCACCCACGGCGGTTCGACCGGCGAACCGGTGCTGGAACGCGCCTGCGCCGCCGAGGGGTTCCGCCCCCGGGTGCGCTGCCGCAGCGACCACTACCAGGTGACGATCAACCTCGCCCGGGCCGGCATGGGCGTCGCCCTGATCCCGGCCCTCGGCCTCGCCGACACCGCCGGCGTGCACGTCTGCCGCCTGGACCACCCCCAGCTGCACCGCCGGGTCGGCGTGGCCACCCGGGCCACCAACCGCAACCCCGCCGTCCGCGCCTTCCTCGGCGAACTGCGCGCGGCCGCCGGGGAGGTCAGGTCACTGCTCGAACTCCAGTGGTCCTGACCACCCCGGCGGCCGCTCACCACCGGGCCCGGGCTCCCGCGCTCACCCGCCCGGCTGCCGCACCAGCGCGCAGGTCGCCGGCTCACCGCGCTGCGCGCCCGCCGCGAGCGCCCGCCCGACCTCGCGGATGGCGTGCACCGCCGCCCGCTCCGTGCTCGGCCCGAGCGCCACGTCCCAGTGCGCGATCACCGCGTACGCCACCCGCCGGGTGCCGACCAGCACCCCGGCGTCGGCCCGCACCCCGGTGTCGGTCCCGGTCTTGTTGGCGACCAGCAGGCCGCCGGGCAGCGGGTCGGGGAAGCACTCCGCGTACGGGTCGTGCTGGACGAGCGCCGGCACCAGACCGTGGTCGGTGTTGGAGCGCATCCACTCCAGCAGCCGCGCCGACGCGCCGGGCGAGACGAGGTCGCCCCGCACGGCCAGCGCGACCAGCCGCGCGAGGTCCCGGGCCGTCCCGGTGGCGAACACCGGCGGCACCCCGGGCCCGCGGACGTCCCGGACCCGGTCATGCAGGGTCAGGTCCGCCAGCCCGAGGTCCCGGGCGAGCCGTTCGGTGGCGGGCAGGCCGACCGTGCGCAGCAGCGCGTTGGTGGCCGTGTTGTCGCTGACCGAGGCGGTCAGCCAGGCCAGGTCCTCGACGGTCCAGCCGCACGCGTTCCCGCCCGCGCCCCCCGCCGCGCCCGCACCCGTGCGCGAGAGCCGGCGCAGCAGCCCGGTGCCCCCGGTCACGTCCTCGTCCTCGATCGGCACCACCGCGTCCGCCCGCAGCTCCCCGGCGTCCAGCCGGCGCGCCACCTCGGCGAGCAGCAGGAGCTTGGAGGCACTGGCGACCGGCAGCACCACCGTGTCGTCCACCCCGACCGAACCCCGGCCGTGACCCGTGCCACAGCTCGCGCCCCGGCCCCCGGCCGGTTCCCCGCCGGTGCCGGGCACCGGCTCCGCGTCGAGGTCCGCGTCCACGTCCACCGCCGCGACCGCCAGGGTCATCGGCAGTGCGGCCGCCGACCGTGCGGCGGCCGCCACCTGCGCCAGGATCATCGGACCCGTACCACCTCTCCGGCCCGGGCGTCCGTCGCCCGCCCGTCGCGCACCGCGACCTGCCCGGCGACCAGCACCGCCGCCACCCCCTGCGGCGGCAGCAGCGGCCGCTCGAAGGTGGCCGCGTCCCGCACGGCCCCGGGGTCCAGCACCACCAGGTCCGCCACCGCACCGTCGCGGACCACCCCGCGCCCGGTGAGCCGGAACCGCTGCGCCGGCAGCCCGGTCATCTTGTGCACCGCGCTCTCCAGCGACAGCAGCCCCTCGTCCCGGCCGTAGTGGCCGAGGACCCGGGCGAAGCTGCCCGCCCAGCGCGGGTGCGGCCGCCCGGGCTTGGGCACGCCGTCCGAGCCGATCATCGACAGCGGGCTGGCCAGCACCCGGCGGACGTCGTCCTCGCGCATCGAGTGGCTGATGATGGTCACCTCCCCCTGGGAGTCGAGCAGCAGGTCGCAGACGTAGTCGACCGGGTCGGCGCCGCTCGCGGCCGCCAGCCCGGCGATCCGGTGGCCCTCCGCCGCGCGGCGGGCCGGGGCGGCGGCGACCGCGATGAGGTCCCAGCCGCCGTTGCCGACGGTGTTCTCCCAGCCGTCCACGCCGCCCGCGATGTCCGCCCGGATCCGCTCGCGCACCTCCGGGCGGCGCAGCCGCTCCAGCAGCGCGCCGATCCCGCCCTCGCTGGCCCACGGCGGCAGCATCGCGTGCAGCACCGTACTGCCCGCGGTGTAGGGGTAGACGTCGCACAGCACGTCGAGGCCGTCCGCCCGGGCCTGCTCCAGCCGGGGCAGGGTGCGCAGGGTGGCGCCCCAGGCGTGCCGGCCGGCCGTCTTGTGGTGGGAGACCTGCAGCGGCGCGCCGGAGCGTTCGGCGATCTCCAGCGCCTCCTCCAGGGCCTTCTCCACCTGGGACATCTCGTCCCGCAGATGGGTGACGTACGGCTTGCCGTGCCGGGCCGCGACGCGGGCGAGCTCCACGATCTCCGCGGTGTCGGCGTACGTGCCGGGCGGGTAGATCAGTCCGGTGGAGAACCCGGCCGCGCCCTCGGCGAGGGCCCGGTCGAGCAGCTCGCACATCGCGGCCAGTTCGTCCGGCCGCGGCGGGCGGTCGGCGAAGCCCATCACCCCGGCGCGCAGCGTGCCGTGGCCGACCAGCGAGGCCAGGTGGTTGCGGCGCAGGGCGGGCCGCTGGGCGGCGGCGAAGGCGGCGAAGTCCTCGGCCGGGCCGACCGGGCCGATGCCGAAGGTCACCCGCAGGTGCTCGGCCAGCTCCGGGAGCCGTTCGGGCAGGCAGGGGAAGAGACTGCTGCCGCAGTTGCCGCTGATCTCGGTGGTCACGCCCTGGAGGAGCGGGGCGAGCCGCAGCTCCTCCAGGGCGTCCCACGCGGTGTCCCCGGGGGCGGCGCCCTGCGCCGGGTCCGGCCCGCCGACGGCGGCGAGCGCGTCGGAGTGCGTGTGCACGTCGACGAACCCGGGGGTGACGACCAGTCCGGTCGCGTCGATGACCGGCACCCGGTGGTCGCCGGCCGCGCCCGCACCGCCCCCGGGCGGCAGCACGGTGACCCGCCCGTCCGCCACCGCGAGGTCGGCGGGCCGCGCCGGCGCGCCGGTGCCGTCCACCAGCAGGCCGCCGCGCACCAGGAGTTCCACGGCCGCCATCACAGCACCGTCGCCAGGAAGGCCCGGGTGCGCTCGTGGCGCGGGGCGGTGAAGAACTCGTCCGGGCGTCCGGCCTCGACGACCGCGCCCTGGTCCATGAAGACGACCCGGTCGGCGACCTCGCGGGCGAAGCCCATCTCATGGGTGACCACGATCATGGTCATCCCGCTGCGGGCCAGGTCGCGCATCACGCCCAGCACCTCCCCGACGAGTTCGGGGTCGAGCGCGGAGGTGGGCTCGTCGAACAGCATCAGCGTCGGCTCCATGGCCAGCGCCCGGGCGATCGCCACCCGCTGCTGCTGCCCGCCGGACAGCTGGCCGGGGTAGTGGTCGGCCCGGTCGGCGAGGCCGACCCGGTGCAGCAGCTCACGGGCCTGCCGTTCGGCCCCGGCCCGGCCGCGGCCCTGGACGGCGACCGGTCCCTCCATCACGTTCTGCACCGCCGTGCGGTGCGGGAAGAGGTGGAAGCGCTGGAACACCATGCCGATCCGCTCGCGCTGGCGCTGGATGTCCTTGGGCCGCCGCTCGCGCAATGTGGTGCCGCCGGAGCCGGCCGGCTCGTAGCCGATCAGCTCGCCGTTGACGGCGATCCGCCCGGCGTCGATCTTCTCCAGGTGGTTGAAGCAGCGCAGCAGGGTGGACTTGCCGGAGCCGGAGGGCCCGATCACGCAGAGCACCTCCCCGCACCGCACCTCCAGGTCGATCCCGCGCAGCACCTCCAGCTCGCCGAACCGCTTCCGCACGCCGCGCGCCGAGAGGATCACCTCGTCCGTCGCCACCGTCACTTCGCCGCCCCCTTCGTCGTCACACCGGTCCTCACGTCCGTCTTCACGTCCGTCTTCGCGCCCCTCTTCCCCGCGCCGGGCCGCAGGTTGCGCAGCACCCGCTGCCCCAGCGCCGGTCGCGCCGGCTGGGCCCCGGGGTTGAACCTCCGCTCCACGGCGTGCTGCGCGACGCTCGCGATGGTCGTCAGCACCAGGTACCAGATCGACGCCACCACCAGCAGCGCGATGACCTCGAAGTTCGCCAGGTACAGGTGCTGCGAGACCGTCATCAGGTCGGCGCCCGCGATCACCGAGACCAGCGAGGTGGTCTTCAGCATCGAGATGAACTGGTTCCCGAACGGCGGGATGATCACCCGCATCGCCTGCGGCAGCACCACCCGGACGAGGATCTGCCGGTTGGACATGCCCAGGGCCGCCGCGGCCTCCCGCTGCCCGGGGTCGACGCTCTGGATGCCGGCCCGGACGATCTCCGACATGTAGGCGCCCTCGTTGATCGACAGGCCCAGCAGCGCCGCCACGAAGCCGGTGATCAGCGAGTTCGTCTGCCAGCTGACCAGCTTCGGCCCGTCGAACGGGATCCCGATGCTGATCTCGGGGATCAGCAGCGCGAGGTTGAACCAGAAGATCAGCTGCACCAGCAGCGGCGTCCCGCGGAAGAACCAGGTGTACGCGCCGGCCGTGGCCCGCAGCACCGGGCTGTCCGACAGCTGCATCACCGCCGCCAGCACACCGATCACGATGCCGGCCACCTGCGAGATGAGGGTCAGCTGGACGGTGACCCACAGGCCCTCCAGGATCACCCCGTCGAACTGGTACTTCGCGATGATGTCCCAATGCAGGTTGGGATTGACGATGATCGTGTACGCCAGCCAGACCGCCACGAACGACGCCACCAGGACGGCCACCCACCGGCCGGGCCGGGGCCGCCCGGTGACCCGCAGCGCGAGGTCGTCCTCGGTCACCTTCGCCACGGGCGCGGTCGCCGTGGCCCCTCCCATGCCGTCACCCGCCATCGCACTCACTGCCCGACCGTGTTGACGGTGGCCTTGGTGACCGCGCTGCCGCCGACCTCGTAGGTGTCGAGCACCTTGCGGTACTCACCCGAGTCGATCAGCTCCTGGAGCGCCCGCTGCACCGCGTCGCGCAGCCCGCTCTCCTTCTTCGCCACCGCGATGCCCCACGGCGCCGTCCCGTACTGCTCCGGCAGCACCTGGTACGCGGTGTTCTTCTGCGCGAACATCTGCGCCACCGGGTAGTCCACGATGGTGGCGACGGCCCGCCCGCTGTCCAGCTGCAGCAGCCCGGTCGGCGCGTCCTCGCTCTGCGAGATGGTCATCTTCTCGGCGCACTTGCCGTTCTGCTGCTCGCCGATCTCCAGGTTGGAGCTGCCCTTGGCCAGCACCACCTGCTTGCCGCAGAGGTCCTCCAGGGACTTGATGCCCAGCGGATTGTCCTTGGTGGTCATGACGACCCCGCCGGTGCGGAAGTAGTCGACGAAGTCCACGGCCTGGCGCCGCTGCTCGCTGTCGGTCATCGAGGACATCACCAGATCGAACCGGCCGGCCTGGAGGCCCGGGATCAGCCCGTCGAACGAGGCGTTGGTCATCTCCAGCTTCAGCCCGAGCTTCGCCGCGATCGCCGCGGCGAGGTCCGGGTCGACGCCGGTCAGCTCGGTGGTGCCGGGCTTGTACATCTCCATCGGCGGGTATCCGACGGCGGTCGCCACTCTCAGCACACCGGCCTGCTTGTACTTTCCGGGCACCAGCTCGGCCGAGCTCTTCCCGGCGGTGTCCGCGGCCCCGCCGCCCGCACCCGGTGCGGCGGCGGAACCCTGGTCGGATCGCCCGCAGGCGGTGGCGGCCAGCGCCACCAGCGCCAGCGCGGCCAGACAACGCAGAGGACGGGGGCGGTTCATCGGCATCTCCCTCAGGCGGTGACGGTCCGCCGATGCTGGCAGCCGCCCCCGGCTGAATGGAAGATGATGAAACTATTGCCCCCTGACCAACGAAATACGTACGGCTGCCCCCCCTGAACCCGCAGAGGAAAGCGCCGGCCGGACGACGCCCGGCCGGCGCTTTCCCCTGTGCGGTGGCGGTCAGGCCTGGGGAACCGCGGCCCCCTCCGGGGCGGGCCTGGGCGCGCCGTCGGTGTCCAGGAGTTCGCGCTTGACCGCGGCGAGGGTGGGGTTGGGCCAGGCGCTGCGCAGGCCCCAGGCGTAGAAGGCGAGGCCGATCACGGCGACGACGAGGAGGTCCCAGCCCTCCGGCAGGTAGCCGTGGCCGCCGAAGTCGGCGGAGCCGGCCCAGGAGACGCCGGCCATCACGAAGAGGTAGGCGATCATCCAGGCGCCCGCCTTCAGGTGCGGCTTCAGCTCGGAGAACGGCTTGCGCAGCTCGTACCAGGCCCAGATCGGCAGGCCGGCGGCCATCAGCAGGATGACCTTGCCGGTGAGCGGCCAGCGGGCCCAGTAGAGCACCAGCGAGCCGAAGACCATGGCGACCGGGGCGATCACCGGCATCGCGCGCAGCCGGACCGGGCGCGGCAGCTCGGGTGCCAGGCGGCGCAGCGCCATCACGGCGACCGGGCCGGTGATGTAGGAGATGACGGTGGCCACCGAGACGATCTCGGCGAGCGAGCCCCAGCCACGGAAGACCGCGAGGAAGCCGAAGGCGACGACCAGGTTGAGCACCAGCGCCGGGCGCGGGATGCCGGTCCTGGGGTCGACCCTGCCGAAGACGGACGGCAGGTGGCCGTTCTCCTGGACGCCGTGGATCATCCGGGAGGTGGTGGCGGCGTAGATCATGCCGGTGCCGCTGGGGGAGACGAAGGCGTCCGCGTACAGCAGCAGCGCGAGCCAGTTCAGGCCCCAGGCGATGGCCAGGTCGGCGAGCGGGGAGGTGTAGCCGAGGCCGCTCCAGCCGTCGGCCAGGTCCGCGGTCGGGACGGCGCCGAGGAAGGCGATCTGCAGCGCGACGTAGATCACCAGGGCGATCAGGATCGAGCCGATCACGGCCTTGGGCAGCGACTTGCCGGGGTTGCGGGCCTCGCCGGCCAGGTTGAGCGGGGACTGGAAGCCGTTGAACGCCCAGACGATGCCGGACACGGCCACCGCCGTGAAGACCGCGCTCCAGCCGTTCGGGGCGAAGCCGCCGTGATCGGTGAAGTGCCCGGTGTCGAAGTGCGCGAACAGCAGGGCGCCGGCGGTGAGCGTGGGGACGACGACCTTGAAGACGGTGATCGCGGTGTTGGTCTTCGCGAACAGCGTGATCGCGAACCAGTTCAGCGCGAAGTACACCAGCAGCAGCACGCTGGCCAGCGCCACACCGCTGACCGACAGCTCCTGCCCGTCGTAGAGCCCTCTGGCCCACCCGAAGTCCCAGGAGCTCATGTACTGCACCGAGGCGGTCGCCTCGCCGGGGATGACCGAGACGATGGCGATCCAGTTGGCCCAGGCGGCCAGGTACCCGGCCAGCGACCCGTGCGAGTACTGCCCGTACCGGACCATGCCGCCGGCCTTGGGGAACATCGACCCGAGCTCGCTGTAGGTGAGCGCGATGGTCAGCGCGACGGCCGCCCCGATCACCCAGGCGACGATCGACGCCGGCCCGGCCAGCCGTGCCGCCCGCTCGGCCCCGAAGAGCCAGCCGGACCCGATGATCGACCCCAGACCCACGGCGGTGAGGCTGATCGTGCCGAGCGAGCGGCGGTAGTGCTGATGGGATGCCGTCGTCGACTCGGGTTCACTCACCGTATCGGTCCTCTGTCTCATGGTGTCACGCGGTTTTCCGGACAAACGGAGACAGCCTAAACGGCGAAATCGGGCGAAACCTCAGATCAGCCTCAAATGCGAGCGAAAACACCTGATCGTTGTCATCCCGTGCCCGCACCATCACGCTGTTGGCGGTATGCCGCGCCGACGCCTGCGGGGGTGGCCGGGGGTGTCGCCTGCGGGGGTGGCCGGGGCCGGGGCGGGCGCCCGGAAAGCGGCGGGAAGGCGGCCGCAACGGGTCCGGAACCGGCCGGAATATGGCCGGGAAAAGGAAATTCCCCGTGGGAGCTCTTTCGAGTTCCCACGGGGAATCCATGGTGTCCGAGGGGGGACTTGAACCCCCACGCCCGATAAAGGGCACTAGCACCTCAAGCTAGCGCGTCTGCCATTCCGCCACCCGGACGGGGTGTGTGCTTCGGGGGATTTCTGCGCGCCCCCTCGGCGACAGAGAGAACATTACCAGGGTTTCGGAGTGCTTCTCACCTGCGTTTCCCCGGTGGGGATGGTGGGGGTCCGGGGGACGGCTCGCAGGTGTGCGCGAAGCGGTGGTTCGACGGCGGTAAACGGTCGACTTGTGGACGGTGAACAGTCGGGAACGCGCGGAGGTGGTCCGACACGGGCAAGTTGTCGACGGTGCCCCGGGCCCGGGGGCCGCTCTCCTAGCCTCTGTGGACCGAGGGCGCCGTGAGCGGAACGCCTGATTCCAGGGTCGCGGACGAAGGACGGCTGGACGTGGAGCGGATCAGCGAGGACGAGGCGGCGGCACGCGGCGGGCCCGTCGAGGGGGTGTGGCGGTTCACCGTGCCGGCCGAGGAGGCGTCGGTGCCGCGCACCCGGCACGCGGTGCGCGACCGGCTGCTGGCCCAGGGGCTGGCGGAGATCCGCTACCAGGAGCTGGTGGACGACCTGCTGCTGATCGTCTCCGAGCTGGTCGGCAACGCCGTGACGCACGCCGCCGAGCTGTCGCCGGAGGTGACCACCGAGCTGGCGGTGCGCGGCGGCTGGGTACGGGTCGCCGTCCAGGACGGCGACCCGTACCGGCCGAAGGCGCTGGCGGCCGACGCCGGGCGGACCGGCGGGCGCGGGCTGCTGCTGGTGAAGAGCGTCACGCTGCAGGCCGGCGGGGTCTGCGACGTGGAGAAGGCGGGGGAGGGCGGCAAGGTGATCTGGGCCTCGCTGCCGCTCCCCCGGGGGGACCGCGCCTGAATGGGGGGCTGCCCGGCGGGACCTACCAGGTGTTCCCGGCGATCTCGCGGATCCCCGGCAGGGCGGCCTCGAAGACGGTCCGGAACCACACCGAGAACGGCCGCTCCTCCTGCAGCGCGCGCAGCTCCTCGGCGGTCACGAAGGCGTAGTCGTCCACCTCCTCCGGGGCCGGCCGCACCGGCCCGGTGACCAGGCCCACGAACAGGTGGTTCCACTCGCGCTCGATCAGCCCGGACGCCTCGTCCGGCAGGTCGTAGCGGACCGTGCCCGCCTCGCAGAGCAGCGCCGGGGCGACGCCCAGCTCCTCGGCGGTGCGCCGGGCGGCGGCCACGAACGGCTGCTCGCCGGGGTAGGGGTGACCGCAGGCGGTGTTCGACCAGACGCCGGGGGAGTGGTACTTGCCGAGCGCCCGGCGCTGCAGCAGCAGCCGGCCCTGCCGGTCGAAGAGGAACACCGAGAACGCCCGGTGCAGCCGGCCGGGCTGCTGGTGGGCCCAGAGCTTCTCGCCGGTGCCGATGGTGACGCCCTCGTCGTCCACCAGCTCCAGCAGGATCTCCTGCGGCGCGCCGGCGGACCGCGCGGCGGTGTCCACGTCGGTCTCGACGTCGAGGCCGGTGTCCACCCCGGTGTCGAGCGCGTTGGCGAGCCCGGCGTCCGCACCGGCGTCCGGACCGGCGTCGGTGCCGGGACCGGCCTGCGGGTCGAGGTGGGTCGGGCGGTCGGTCGGCAGGCTCTGGGGCATGAGGCCTCTTTCGGCAGCTTCGGGAGCACGTCGGGAGCACGAGGAGCAACCACGGCTCGCACCGGTGGCGTCGCGCCCCAGTCTGCCGTACGGGTGGCACCGCGCAGAGGTCCCACGCACAACCCGGCGCGATGGCGGCCTCCGGTGGCCGGGGACGGGCGCCGCGCTCGCAGGTCTGTTCGAGATGTGTTCGATCTGTGTTCGACGCTCCGGCCGCGTTCGGGCTGGTCGCCGTGGTCGCCTACCATCACATAGGACACCGCGGCCGCATCTCGGCGGCCCCGGCGCGCCATCGCCGGTCACCCGGAGACTCCCGGTAGCCGCGCGCGGCCGCGCACCGCACGACGGATCAGGAGACCCCGCATGATCGGCCTCGTTCTCGCAGCCGGCGCCGGCCGCCGACTGCGCCCGTACACCGACACCCTGCCCAAGGCGCTGGTGCCGGTCGACGGCGAGCGGACCGTCCTGGACCTCACCCTCGGCAACTTCGCCGAGGTCGGCCTGCGCGAGGCGGCGATCGTCGTCGGCTACCGCAAGGAGGCGGTCGAGGAGCGCAAGGACGCCCTGGAGCGCACGTACGGGGTGAAGCTGACCCTGGTCGAGAACGACAAGGCCGAGGAGTGGAACAACGCCTACTCCCTCTGGTGCGCCCGTGACCTCTTCACCGAGGGCCTGCTGCTCGCCAACGGCGACACCGTCCACCCGGTCTCGGTCCAGCGCACCATGCTGGAGGGCAACGCCCGGCTGGCCGCCGAGGGGCGCGAGCCCGGCATCCTGCTCGCCCTCGACACGGTGAAGCGGCTCGCCGACGAGGAGATGAAGGTGGTCGTCCACCCCACCGCCGGCATGCGCCGCATCACCAAGCTGATGGACCCGTCCGAGGCCACCGGCGAGTACATCGGCGTCACCGTGATCAACCCCTCCGCCGCGGCCGACCTCGCCGACGCGCTGCGCGCCACCTACGAGCGCGACCCGCAGCTGTACTACGAGGACGGCTACCAGGAGATGGTCGACCGCGGCCTGCGGATCGACGTCCAGCCGATCGGCGAGGTCTCCTGGGTCGAGGTCGACAACCACGACGACCTGGCGAAGGCGCGGGAGATCGCGTGCCAGTACTGACCCGGCTGGTCCCGTCGCCGGTCTTCGTGGAGATCCGCCCGGGCGCGCTGGACGCGCTCGGCGGCATCCTCGCCGACCAGCGGCTGTCCGCCTCCGGCCGGATCGCGGTGGCGATCAGCAACGGCTCGGGCTCGCTGCTGCGCGCCCGGCTGGAGCCGGCGCTGCCCGGCGCCGACTGGTACAGCGTCGAGGACGGCAGCCTCGACAGCGCCGTCCGGCTGGCGGACGAGATCCGCGGCGGCGTGCACGGCGGCCACTACGACACCGTCGTCGCCCTGGGCGGCGGCAAGATCATCGACGTGGCCAAGTACGCCGCCGCGCGGATCGGCCTGCCGCTGGTCTCCGTCCCCACCAACCTGGCCCACGACGGCATCTGCTCGCCCGTCTCCACCCTCGACAACGTCGGCGGGCGCGGCTCCTACGGGGTGCCCAGCCCGATCGGCATCGTGATCGACCTGGACGTGATCCTGGGCGCCCCGCCGCGCTTCGTCGCGGCCGGCATCGGCGACATCGTCTCCAACATCTCGGCCTGCGCCGACTGGGAGCTGTCGCACGCCGAGACCGGCGAGCCGGTGGACGGCCTGGCCGTCGCGATGGCCCGCTCGGCCGGCGAGAACCTGCTGCGCCACCCGGGCAACCTCCAGGACCGGGGCTTCCTCACGGCCCTCGCGGAGGCACTGGTACTGTCCGGCATCGCGATGAACATCGCGGGCAGCACCCGGCCCTCGTCGGGCGCCTGCCACGAGATCTCCCATGCCCTGGACGTGCTGTACCCCAAGCGGTCCGCCCAGCACGGCGAGCAGGTCGGCCTCGGGGCCGCCTTCGCCAGCTTCCTGCGGGGCGAGCGCGAGCTGACCGGCCTGATCGTGGAGCGTCTGGCGCACCACGGGCTGCCGGTGACCGCCGCTCAGATCGGCTTCACCGAGGCGGAGTTCACCAAGGCGGTGCACTACGCTCCGAACACCCGGCCGGGCCGCTTCACCATCCTTGAGCACCTCGACCTCTCCCCTTCCGCAATCAGGGACGCGTACGCCGACTATGTCCAAGCCGTCAACAGCTGACCGCTCCGCCGCGGAGGCCGCTCCGCCGCCGGTCGACCTGACCCGCCGGCCCTCGATCGAGGAACTGCGCGCGGTGATCCACCCGGAGGGCATGCTCCAGCGCCGGAGCGCCGAGCACTGGGCCGGCCGACTCTACATGCGGAAGATCTCGCTGCGGATCACCCGGGTGCTGTCCACCGTGACGGCGATCACGCCCAACGGCCTGACGTACCTGATGATGCTGACCGGCATCCTGGCCGGCGCCGCGCTGGTCGTCCCGGGGATCGCGGGCGCCGTGCTGGCGGCCCTGCTGATCCAGGTGTACCTGCTGCTGGACTGCGTGGACGGCGAGGTGGCGCGCTGGCGCCGGCAGACCTCGCTGACCGGCGTCTACCTGGACCGGGTCGGCCACTACATGTCCGAGGCGGCCCTGCTGACCGGCCTCGGCCTGCGCGCCACCGACCTGCTGCACCGCGAGGGGGGCGCCGCGCACTGGGAGTGGGCGTTCCTCGGCACCCTGGCCGCGCTCGGCGCGATCCTGATCAAGTCGGAGACCGACCTGGTCGACGTCGCCCGCGCCCGCAGCGGCATGACGGCCGTCGAGGACAGCGCCTCGGTGCCGCGTTCGGCCGGTGTCGCCAGGGCCCGCCGGGCGGCCTCGCTCCTCAAGTTCCACCGGCTGGTCGGCGCGGTCGAGGCCTCGCTGTTCATCCTGGCGGCGGGCGTCGCCGACCTCGCCCACGGCGGTCTGTTCTTCACCCGGATCGCGGTGGTCGTGCTGGCCTCGATCGCCATGCTGCAGACCGTGCTGCACCTGCTGAGCATCGTCCTGTCGAGCAGGCTCCGGTGAGCCGGGTGGAGGGGAGCGCCGTGGAGGGGAGCGCCGTGGAGGGGAGCGCCGTGAAGAGGACCGAGACGACGGGGAGCACCGTGCCGACCAGCGCCGCCGGCGCCGACGCCTTCCGGCTCGGCGCTGTGATCATCACCATGGGCAACCGCCCGGCCGAGCTGACCGCGCTGATCGAGTCGGTCCGCGCCCAGCAGGGCCCGCCCGTCGAGCTGGCCGTGGTCGCCAACGGCGCCCCGATGCCCCCGCTCCCCGAGGGCGTGCGCACCGTCGAGCTGCCCGAGAACCTCGGCATCCCGGGCGGGCGCAACGCCGGCATCGAGCTGTTCGGCCCCAACGGCCGGGACGTCGACGCGGTGCTGTTCCTGGACGACGACGGCCGGCTCCCCGGCACCGACGCGGCCCGGCTGCTGCGCGAGGCCTTCGCCGGCGACCCGGAGCTCGGCATCGTGAGCTTCCGGATCGCCGACCCGGACACCGGCGTCACCCAGCGCCGCCACGTGCCCCGGCTGCGCGCCAGCGACCCGCTGCGCTCCTCCCGGGTGACGACCTTCCTGGGCGGCGCGAGCGCGGTGCGCTGCGCCGTGTTCGAGAACGCCGGGCAGCTGCCCGCCGAGTTCTTCTACGCGCACGAGGAGACCGACCTCGCCTGGCGCGCGCTGGACGCCGGCTGGGCCATCGACTACCGGGCCGACGTGGTGCTCCACCACCCCACCACCTCGCCCGCCCGGCACGCCACGTACTTCCACAACGTGGCCCGGAACAGGGTTTGGCTCGCGAGGCGGAACCTTCCGGCCCTGTTGGTGCCTCTTTACCTGGGAACCTGGTTCCTGCTCACGCTGGCCCGCCGCCCCTCCCCGGAGGCGCTGAAGGCCTGGCTGGGCGGGTTCAAGGCGGGCTGGCGCGAACCCTGCGGTGCGCGGCGGCCCATGCGATGGCGTACCGTGTGGCGCCTGACCCGGCTGGGCCGGCCGCCGGTCATCTGATCCGCCAGGCGACCGTACGGTAGGACGGTCGCCACGGCCGGTGGCCACACACCGGCCGCACTCCCCCCGATATCCGAGTGGATCCCCCTCGGCGCAAGGCCGGCGGCCCCCGCCGGCCGGCCCGCCCGACGATCCCGCGCGAAGGACGAATGTGTCGACAGTGAGTGAACCCGTCAGCCTCTCAGCCCCGAGGGGGGCGGACGCGGGCCTGACCCCCAAGCAGCTTGCGGACAAGTACGGTCTGACGGTCAGCGGCAGACGGCCCGGCCTGTTCGCCTACACCAAGCAGCTCTGGGCCCGCCGTCACTTCATCTGGGCCTTCGCCACCGCGCGCCTGGTGGCCCAGTACACCGACGCCAAGCTCGGCCAGATCTGGCAGGTCGTGACGCCGCTGCTGAACTGCGCGGTGTTCTACCTGGTCTTCGGCGAGATCCTGAGCAACAAGGACGACAACCCGTACTACGTCGCCTGGCTCTGCATCGGTGTCTTCATCTTCCAGTTCACCCAGAACGCCGTGCAGTCCGGCACCCGGGCGATCTCGGACAACCTCGGGCTGATCCGGGCGCTGCACTTCCCGCGCGCCTCGCTGCCGGTCGCCTTCACCGTGATCCAGCTCCAGCAGCTGCTGATCTCGATGGTCGTGCTGTTCGCCGTGGTGCTGCTGAACGGCATCGAGCCCGGCCGGACCTGGATCCTGGTGGTCCCGGCGCTGGTGCTGCAGTCGATGTTCAACACCGGTGTCGCCCTGATCTTCGCCCGGATCGGTGCCAAGACCAGCGACATCTCCCAGCTGATCCCGTTCGCGATGCGCGCCTGGCTGTTCCTGTCCGGTGTGATGTACAGCATCTCCGACAAGATCAAGGAGTGGCCGGAGTTCTGGCAGAAGGTGATGGAGCTCAACCCGGCCTCCGTCTACATCGACCTGGTCCGCCACGCGCTCGCGCCGATCATCTACAACAAGCACCAGCAGCAGTTCCTGGAGTTCCCGCCGCACCAGTGGAAGTACGGGATCGCCTGGGGTGTGGGCATGCTGGTCATCGGATACGTCTTCTTCTGGAAGGCTGAGGAGGAGTACGGCCGTGGCTGACACCGATGTGCGAGGGACCGATCTGACCAAGGGCCTGAAGGACGCCGCCCCGCGCCGCAAGCTGTTCGACGCGGACGTCGCCCGCGAGCCCACCGTGGTCGTGGACGACGTGCACATCGTCTACCGGGTGCACGGCGCCGGCTCCGGCAAGGGCAGCGCCACCTCGGCGCTCAGCCGGATCATCAGCCGCAAGCGCGCCTCCGGCGTCCGCGAGGTGCACGCGGTGAAGGGCGTCAGCTTCACCGCCTACAAGGGCGAGGCGATCGGCCTGATCGGCTCCAACGGCTCCGGCAAGTCGACCATGCTGGCGGCCATCGCGGGCCTGCTGCCGACCGAGAAGGGCGGGATCTACACCAACGGCCAGCCCTCGCTGCTCGGCGTCAACGCCGCGCTGATGAACGAGCTGACGGGTGAGCGCAACGTCGTCCTCGGCTGCCTCGCCATGGGCATGTCGCCGACCGACGTGAAGCGCCGCTACCAGGACATCGTCGACTTCTCGGGCATCAACGAGAAGGGCGACTTCATCTCCCTGCCGATGCGCACCTACTCCTCCGGCATGGGCGCCCGCCTGCGCTTCGCGATCGCCGCGGCCAAGACCCACGACGTGCTGCTCATCGACGAGGCGCTCGCCACCGGCGACCAGGCCTTCCAGAAGCGCAGCAAGAAGCGGATCACGGAGCTGCGCGAGGAGGCCGGTACGGTCTTCCTGGTCAGCCACGACAACGCGTCGATCCGCGAGACCTGCGAGCGGACCATCTGGATCGAGGCCGGCGAGCTCGTCATGGACGGGCCGACCGAGGAGGTCGTCCGCCGCTACGAGCGCGGCGAGCGGCCGTAGCGGCGCGCAGGACCACCAGGGACCGCACGGCGGGGCCGGTGACCGGAGGACGTCCGGGACCGGCCCCGCCGTCGTTCGTGCGCCCCCCGGCCCGCCCCGTCGTGCCCCGGGTGGCCCGCCGCCGCCCGGGTGAGCGCCCCGTGCGCCGGGTGAGGCGCCCTTCTCCGGCGCGGCCGTTGGTGTCAGGCTGTAAGCGCGGGGGTGGTGTGCCGGACGTGACTCCCGTGATCGGACGCGTGTCCGACTCGGGCCCGTCACCGGAGCGGTGTAGAACGGGGGAGTGACAGCAGTGTCGGCTTCGGCCCAGCCCAACAGTGAGTCCCCGCCCGGAGGCGGTCGTCCGGTGGAAGGTCCCGCGGGAGCGGCGACCCTCGCCAAGGCGGACGCGGAGAACTTCCCGGTCGCCCCGTTCTTCCTGCCCTCCGCGTGGCGCGACGACCTCATGACGGTCTACGGCTTCGCCCGGCTGGTCGACGACGCCGGGGACGGCGACCTCGCCGACCCGGCCGGCACCGCCGCACTGCTCGGCGTGCCCGCCCCGCCCCCGGCCCCCGCGGACGCCCCCGCGGACGGGACCGCTCCCGCCGGACCGCACCGGCCCGGCGCCGAGGAGACCGCCTTCCGGCTCGCCCTGCTGGACGGCCTGGAGCGCGACCTCGACCGGGTCTTCGAGACGGCCCTCGCCCCCGCCGGGGCCGAGGCCCCCCGCCACCCGCTGATGCGCCCGCTGGTCCCGCTGGTCGACCGCCACGGCCTCACCCCCGAGCCGTTCCGCCGGCTGATCCGGGCCAACCGGGTCGACCAGACGACCGACCGCTACGCCACCTACGAGGACCTCCGCGGCTACTGCACGCTCTCCGCCGACCCGGTCGGCCGTCTGGTGCTGGCCATCGCCGGCGTCTCCACCCCCGAGCGGATCGCGATGTCCGACGCCGTCTGCACCGCCCTGCAGATCGTCGAGCACCTCCAGGACGTCGCCGAGGACCTCGCCCGGGGCCGGATCTACCTGCCCGCCGAGGACCTCCGGCGGTTCGGCGTCACCGAGGAGGACCTCGCCGCGCCGAGCGCCGGTCCCGCCGTGCGCCGCCTGATCGCCTTCCAGGCGGACCGTGCCCGCACCCTGCTCGACCGCGGTGCGCCATTGGTAGGTACGGTTCGGGGGAGGCTTCGACTGCTCCTGGCGGGATTCACCGCGGGCGGCTACGCGGCCCTGGCGGCCGTCGAGGACGCCGGGTACGACGTGCTCGCCCAGCAGGCGAAGCCGGACAAGCGCCGCCTCGCAGCGAAGGCGGCGGCCATCTTCGCGAAGGGAAGGTGAACGCCCGAGTGGCGGCATCACCACTGGCGTCGGCGCCGGTCATGGCGGCGTACCGGTACTGCGAGGCAGTGACCGGGCTGCAGGCCCGCAACTTCAGCTACGGCATCAGGCTGCTGCCGGAGCCGAAGCGGCTGGCCATGTCGGCCCTGTACGCGCTCGCCCGCCGGGTGGACGACATCGGCGACGGCGACCTCCCGGACGACCGCAAGGCCGAGGCCCTGCTGCGCACCCGCGAGCTGCTGGACGAGATCCGGGCCGGCTCCGTCGCGGAGGACGACACCGACCCCGTCAAGGTCGCGCTGGCGGACGCGGCCCGGCGCTTCCCGATCCCGCTCGGCGGCTTCGACGAGCTGATCGACGGGGTCGAGATGGACCTCAAGGGCGCCGAGTACCAGACGTACGAGGAGCTCAAGGTCTACTGCCGGTGCGTGGCCGGGGCGATCGGGCGGCTGTCGCTCGGCGTGTACGGCTGCGACGACCCCGAGCGCGGCGCGCGCTACGCCGACACCCTCGGCCTGGCGCTCCAGCTCACCAACATCCTGCGCGACCTGCGCGAGGACGCCCTGAACGGCCGCACCTACCTGCCGACCGAGGACCTCGTCCGGTTCGGCTGCCAGGAGGGGTTCGCCCGGCCCCGGCCGCCGGTCGGCGCCGACTTCACCGGCCTGATCGCCTTCGAGGCGGCCCGCGCCCAGGCGGCCTTCGAGGAGGGCCTGCGGCTGCTGCCGATGCTGGACCGCCGCAGCCGGGCCTGCACCGCCGCGATGGCGGGCATCTACCACCGGCTGCTCGCCCGGATGGCCGCCGACCCGGAGTCGGTGCTGCGCGGCCGGGTGTCGCTGCCGGGCTGGGAGAAGGCGTACGTGGCGCTTTCCGGGCTCGCCGGGGGGCGTTCTTGATTCTTACCACAGTTCTGTCACGCTGTGTCAGCGGGGAATCACTTCTGGGTAGAGCCCTGTTGAAGGCCGTGCCGGATCCGACCGCAGTGGTCCCGGGTCCGAGCGCATTGACCACGGGCGCTCCGGCCATGACCGGACCGGGCGCGGGACGCGAGGGGGAGAGCCGATGACCGGGCGAGCCGACGCCGCGCGCCCGGCCGCCGTCGTGGTCGGCGGTGGCCTCGCGGGCATCACCGCCGCCCTGCGGCTGGCCGAGGCGGGCCACCGGGTGACCCTCGCCGAGGGCCGTCCCCGGCTGGGCGGCCTGGCCTTCTCCTTCCAGCGCGGCGAGCTGACCGTCGACAACGGCCAGCACGTCCACCTGCGCTGCTGCACCGCCTACCGGGGCCTGCTGGACCGGCTCGGCGCCAACCGGCTGGTGCACCTCCAGGACCGCCTGGAGGTGCCCGTGCTGGCCGTCTCCGGGCCCGCCGACGCGCCGGTGCGCACCCTCGGCCGGCTGGAGCGCGCCGCCCTGCCGGTGCCGCTGCACCTGGCCGGCAGCCTGGCCCGCTACCCGCACCTGGGCCCGGCCGACCGGGCCAGGGTGGTCCGCGGCGCCCTGGCGCTGCGCCGGCTCGACCTCGCCGACCCGGCGCTGGACGCGGTCTCCTTCGGCGACTGGCTGCGCCGCCAGGGCCAGAACGAGCGCACCCTCGCCGCGCTGTGGGACCTCGTCGGCGTGGCCACCCTGAACGCCCGGGCCGACCAGGTGTCGCTGGCGCTCGCCGCCATGGTGTTCAAGACCGGGCTGCTCTCCGACCCGGGCGCCAGCGACATCGGCGCGGCCACCGTCCCGCTCGGCGCGATCCACCACGACCGGGCGCTCGCCGAGCTGGAACGCGCGGGCGTGAAGGTGCTGCTGCGCGCCCGGGTGAGCGAGCTCAAGCCGGCCGTCCCGCAGCACGCCGTCCGGCTGGAGGGCGTCGGCGAGCCGCTCGCCGCCGACACCGTGGTGCTGGCCGGCGCCCAGGACACCGCGGCGGCCCTGCTGCCGCCGGACGCGATCGCGGACCAGGACCGGCTGGCCGGCCTCGGCACCGCGCCGATCCTCAACGTCCACGTGATCTACGACCGCCGGGTGCTGCGCAAGCCGTTCTTCGCCGCGCTCGGCTCGCCCGTCCAGTGGGTCTTCGACCGCACCGCGCACTCCGGCCTGGCCGGCACCGCGCTCGGTGCGGCCCACCCCGGCGCCCAGTACCTGGCGCTGTCGCAGTCCGCCGTGCAGGACGAGATCGACCTGCCGGTGGCCGAGCTGCGCCGCCGCTACCTGCCGGAGCTGGCCCGGCTGCTGCCCGCCGCGGGCGGGGCCGGAGTGCTGGACTTCTTCGTCACCCGGGAGCGCACCGCCACCTTCGACCCGGCCCCGGGCACGGCCGCGCTGCGGCCCGGCCCGCGCACCGCCGTCCCCGGCCTGGTGCTGGCCGGCGCGTGGACGGCGACCGGCTGGCCCGCCACGATGGAGGGGGCCGTGCGCAGCGGTCACGCCGCGGTCGACGCGGTGCTCGCCGCCGCCGGCCGGCCCCGGCCGTCGGACCGCGGCGACGGGAGGTGGCCGCGGTGACCGGCGCCCCGCTTGCCGGGGACCGCGGCGAGCCCGCGAGAGCCGGCGTTCACCCGTTCGGTCCCGGCGGCGGGAGCGTCCTCGCCGGCCGCGGCCGCACCGGCCGCACCACCACCGCCAGCGTCCGGCCGTCCCACGCGGCCAGGCACCACCAGGGAGAGGGAACGTACGTGGAGTCACGCATCGGCAGGGCCGTCGGAGGTACGGCGCATGCCGAACCGGTCTCGGTGCCGGAGCTGCTCAACCGCACCCGCGCGCTCTGCACCCCGCCGCTGAGGGCCGCCGTCGCCCGTCTGGCGGCACCCATGGACACCGTCGCGGCCTACCACTTCGGCTGGATCGACCGGGACGGCACGCCGGCCGCCGGGGACGGCGGCAAGGCCGTCCGGCCGGCCCTGGCGCTGCTGTCGGCCCAGGCCGCCGGAGCGCCGGCGGAGGCGGGCGTGCCCGGCGGGGTCGCTGTTGAACTGGTGCACAACTTCTCCCTGCTCCATGATGATCTGATGGACGGTGACGAGACCCGGCGCCACCGGGCCACCGCCTGGACGGTCTTCGGCCCGGCCCAGGCGATCCTGGTCGGTGACGCGCTGGCGACGCTCGGTACGGAGGTGCTGCTCGACGCCGCCTCCACCGGCGGCGCGAGCGCCACCGACGCCGCACGGGCCGTGCGCCTGCTCACCACCGCCAGCCGCCGGCTGATCGACGGCCAGGCCATGGACGTCGCCTTCGAGCAGCGGGACACCGTCACCGTCGCCGAGTGCCTGGAGATGGAGGGCGGCAAGACCGCGGCCCTGCTCTCCGCCGCCTCCGCGCTGGGCGCCGTCCTGGCCGGCGCCGACGACCGGGCCTCCGACTCCCTCCAGCGCTTCGGCGAGCACCTCGGCCTGGCCTTCCAGGCCGTGGACGACCTGCTCGGCATCTGGGGCGCCACCGAGGTCACCGGCAAGCCGCACTGGGGCGACCTGCGCCAGCGCAAGAAGTCCCTGCCGGTCGCCGCCGCCCTCGCCGAGGGCGGCCAGGCCTCCCGCGAACTGGCCGAACAGCTCGCCGACCCCAAGGGACGCGGCGAGGAGAGCGAGACCGAACTGGCCGCGCGCGCCCTGCTGATCGAGAAGGCCGGCGGCCGCGCCTGGACCCAGGAGGAAGCCCGCCGCCAGCACACGACTGCCCTCGCCGCCCTGGACGAGGTGCCCATGGCCGACGTGGTGCGCCAGCACTTCGTCGCACTCGCCGAATTCGTGGTGGTACGAGAGAGGTGACGTTACGTTGACAGCAACCGCGGACGGCCGGCTCGACCCTGAGTACGATTCCGAGCCGGTCGCGGTGGGCGGCCTCCCCCCGGCGCTGCTGAGCGCCGGGCGGTGGCAGCCCGAAGGATCCGCCCCGGACGCCCCGGCCGGCCGGACCGAGCAACAGGACGGGGCCGCCTCCGCCGAGGAGGCGCTGAGCCGCGCCACCACGCACCTGCTCTCCCTGCAGAGCTCCGAGGGCTGGTGGAAGGGCGACCTCGAAACCAACGTCACCATGGACGCCGAGGACTTACTGCTCCGGCAGTTCCTCGGGATCCGCACCGAGGAACAGACCAAGGCCACCGCCGAGTGGATCCGCTCCCAGCAGCGCGAGGACGGCACCTGGTCCACCTTCCACGGCGGCCCGGCGGAGCTCTCCACCACCGTCGAGGCCTACGTCGCCCTGAAGCTCGCGGGCGACGACCCCAACGCCCCGCACATGCTGGCCGCCGCCCGCTGGATCCGCTCCGCCGGCGGCATCGCCGCCGCCCGGGTGTTCACCCGGATCTGGCTGGCGCTCTTCGGCTGGTGGCCCTGGGACCGGCTGCCGGAGATGCCGCCGGAGATCATGTTCCTGCCGAAGTGGCTCCCGCTGAACATCTACGCCTTCGGCTGCTGGGCCCGCCAGACCATCGTCCCGCTGACCATCGTCTCCGCGCACCGCCCGGTGCGTCCGGCCCCCTTCCCGCTCACCGAGCTGCACACCGACCCGGACGACCCGTACCCCACCCGGCCGCTCGCCCCGGTCACCAGCTGGGACGGCCTGTTCGAACGCCTCGACAAGGTCCTGCACGCCTACCACCGGCGCGCCCTGCGCCCACTGCGCCGCCTCGCGCTCTCCCAGGCCTGCCGCTGGATCGTCGAGCGCCAGGAGGCCGACGGCTGCTGGGGCGGGATCCAGCCGCCCGCCGTCTACTCCCTGATCGCCCTGCACCTGGAGGGCTACGAGCTCGACCACCCCGTGATGCGGGCCGGGCTCGCCTCCTTCGACCGCTTCACCGTGCACACCCCCGACGGCCGGCGCTGGCTGGAGGCCTGCCAGTCCCCGGTCTGGGACACCTGCCTGGCCACCATCGCCCTGGTCGACGCCGGGCTGCCGGCCGACCACCCGGCGCTGGTCTCCGCCGTCGACTGGATGCTCGGCGAGGAGATCACCAAACGCGGCGACTGGTCCGTCCAGCGCCCCTCGCTCGCCCCCGGAGGCTGGGCGTTCGAGTTCGAGAACGACACCTACCCGGACATCGACGACACCGCCGAGGTGGTGCTCGCGCTGCGCCGGGTGGCCCACCCGGACCCGGCCAAGGTGGCCGGCTCCGTCGACCGCGCCGTGCGGTGGAACCTCGGCATGCAGTCCAAGAACGGCGCCTGGGGCGCCTTCGACGTCGACAACACCAGCACCCTGCCGAACAAGCTGCCGTTCTGCGACTTCGGCGAGGTCGTCGACCCGCCGTCCGCGGACGTCACCGCGCACGTCGTGGAGATGCTCGCCGAGGTCGGCCGGGCGCACGACCCGCGCACCCGGCGCGGCGTCGAGTGGCTGCTGCGCAACCAGGAGGCGGACGGCTCCTGGTTCGGCCGCTGGGGCACCAACTACATCTACGGCACCGGCTCGGTGCTGCCCGCCCTGGTCGCGGCCGGCGTCCCGGCGGAGCACCCGGCGGTCCGCCGGGCCGTGCGCTGGCTGGAGGACCGGCAGAACGCCGACGGCGGCTGGGGCGAGGACATGCGCTCCTACGACGACCCGGCACGGTGGGCCGGGCGCGGCGACTCCACCGCCTCGCAGACCGCCTGGGCGCTGATGGCGCTGCTCGCGGCCGGCGAGGGCCCCGACGGCCGGGCCAACCCGGCGGTGGAGCGCGGCGTGGACTGGCTGGTGCGCACCCAGCTGCCCGAGGGCACCTGGGACGAACCCCAGTTCACCGGCACCGGGTTCCCGTGGGACTTCTCCATCAACTACCACCTCTACCGGCTGGTGTTCCCGGTCACCGCGCTCGGCCGCTACCTGCACGGCAGCCCCGCCACCGGACGCCCGGCCGGCGGCGCGGCGGCGATCGGGGCGTCCCGGTGAACGCTTCCCCGCTGCTGGTCCTCTGCGCGCTCGGCCCCGAGGTCTGGGCCCTGCGCGGAGGGGACTGGCGCGGCGGGTCGGGCGGCCCGCCCGTCGTGGTGCGCACCGGCGTCGGCCGGCGGCGGGCCTCACTCGCCGTCAGAAGGCTGCTCACCGCCGCCCCGGGCGGCTACGGCGCCGTCGTGGTGGCCGGCTTCGGCGCCGCCGTCGCGCCGGGAATAACACCCGGTGACGTGATCGTTGCCGACGGCGTGCGCGATGCCGAGGGCAACCACTTCGCCGTCGACTCCGGCCCGGCGCTCACCCGGGCCCTCACCGTGCGCGGCCTGACCGCGCACACCGGCGTGCACCACACCGCCGACCACGTGGTGCGCGGCCTGGAGCGGCGCGCCCTGCACCTCCAGGGCGCGCTCGCCGTCGACATGGAGGCCGCCGCCGTACTGGCGGCCCTGCACGAGCTGCGCCCGGGCCTGCCCGCGGCCGTCCTGCGGGTCGTGGTCGACACGCCCGAACGCGAGCTGCTGCGCCCGGGCACCCTGCCGGCCGGCGTCCGCGCCTGGCGGACGCTGCGCTCCACGGTGCCCGCCCTGGTCGACTGGCACCTGCGCAACGACCGGCCGCGCGGCCGCCCCGCGCCCGCCGCCCTGAACCACCCCACATCCTCGACGCTCCCCCAGGAGGCGAGCTAGCCATGGCCATGCCGCTGCGCCAGACCGTGCGGGTCGGCACCTACCTCATGCAGCAGAAGCTGAAGCGACGCGACAAATTCCCGCTGATCGTCGAACTGGAACCGCTCTTCGCCTGCAACCTGGCCTGCGAGGGGTGCGGCAAGATCCAGCACCCGGCGGGCGTGCTGAAGCAGCGGATGCCGGTCGCCCAGGCGGTCGGCGCGGTGCTGGAGTCGGGCGCCCCGATGGTCTCGATCGCCGGCGGCGAGCCGCTGATGCATCCGCAGATCGACGAGATCGTCCGGCAGCTGGTCGAGCGCCGCAAGTACGTGTTCCTCTGCACCAACGCGCTGCTGCTGCGCAAGAAGCTGGACAAGTTCAAGCCCTCGCCGTACTTCACCTTCACCGTGCACATCGACGGGCTGCGCGAGCGGCACGACGCCTCGGTGGCCAAGGAGGGCACCTTCGACGAGGCGGTGGAGGCGATCAAGGAGGCCAAGCGGCGCGGCTTCCGGGTGACCACCAACTCCACCTTCTTCAACACCGACACCCCGCAGACCATCATCGACGTGCTCGACTACCTCAACGACGACCTCAAGGTCGACGAGATGATGATCTCCCCGGCGTTCGCCTACGAGAAGGCACCCGACCAGGAGCACTTCCTCGGCGTCGACCAGACCCGCGAGCTGTTCCGCAAGACCTTCGCCGGCGGCAACCGGCGGCGCTGGCGGCTCAACCACAGCCCGCTCTTCCTGGACTTCCTGGAGGGCCGGGTCGACTTCGAGTGCACCGCCTGGGGCATCCCCAACTACTCGCTGTTCGGCTGGCAGCGGCCCTGCTACCTGATGGCCGACGGCTACGTGCCGACCTACCGCGAGCTGATCGAGAAGACCGACTGGGACAAGTACGGCCGCGGCAAGGACGCCCGCTGCGAGAACTGCATGGCGCACTGCGGCTACGAGCCGACCGCCGTCCTCGCCACCATGGGCTCCCTCAAGGAGTCCCTGCGGGCGATCACCGAGACCGTCGGCTCCAGCCGGAGCCGCTGACGCACCCGCCGGCGGGCGGCGCACCCCGCCGCCCGCCCCCGTCCGACCCCGGCCGCCGACCCGGGCCGGACCACCCCGCGCGGCGCGGCCACGGCGGGGCACCACCGCACCGCTCCGTCGTGAGGTGAAAGCCATGTCACTGCTCTCCAGCGTCAGATCCCCGGCGGACCTGCGGACCCTCCCGGCCGCCGAGCTGCCCCGGCTCGCCGACGAGATCCGCGACTTTCTGATCGACGCCGTCACCCGCACCGGCGGCCACCTCGGGCCCAACCTCGGCGTCGTCGAACTGACCATCGCCCTGCACCGGGTCTTCGACTCCCCGCGCGACCGGATCGTCTGGGACACCGGCCACCAGAGCTACGTCCACAAACTGCTCACCGGCCGCCAGGACTTCTCCCGGCTGCGCAGCAGGGGCGGCCTGTCGGGCTACCCGTCCCGCGCCGAGTCCGAGCACGACCTCGTCGAGAACTCGCACGCCTCCACCGCGCTCTCCTACGCCGACGGCCTGGCCAAGGCCAACCAGCTGCGCGGCAGCGACGACCAGGTGGTGGCCGTGATCGGCGACGGCGCCCTCACCGGCGGCCTCGCCTGGGAGGCGCTCAACAACATCGCCGCCGCCAAGGACCGGCCGCTGGTCATCGTCGTCAACGACAACGAGCGCTCCTACTCGCCCACCATCGGCGGCCTGGCCAACCACCTGGCCGCGCTGCGCACCACCCAGGGCTACGAGCGCTTCCTGTCCTGGGGCAAGGACGCGCTCCAGCGCACCCCCGTGGTCGGCCAGCCGATCTTCGGCGCGCTGCACGGCGCCAAGAAGGGCTTCAAGGACGCCTTCGCCCCGCAGGGCATGTTCGAGGACCTCGGCCTCAAGTACCTCGGCCCGATCGACGGCCACGACCTCACCGCCCTGGAGTCCGCGCTCACCAAGGCGCGCGGATTCGGCGGCCCGGTCATCGTGCACTGCCTCACCGTCAAGGGCCGCGGCTACCGGCCCGCCGAACAGGACGAGGCCGACCGCTTCCACGCCGTCAACCCGATCGACCCCTACACCTGCCTGCCGATCTCGCCCGCCGAGGGCGTCTCCTGGACCTCGGTGTTCGGCGAGGAACTGCTCGCCCTCGGCGCCGAGCGGCCGGACGTGGTGGCCATCACCGCGGCGATGCTCCAGCCGGTCGGCCTGGCCGGCTTCGCCAAGGCCCACCCCGGGCGGACCTTCGACGTCGGCATCGCCGAGCAGCACGCCGTCGCCAGCGCGGCCGGCCTGGCCACCGGCGGCCTGCACCCGGTGGTGGCGGTGTACGCGACCTTCCTCAACCGCGCCTTCGACCAGGTGCTGATGGACGTCGCCCTGCACAGGCTGGGCGTCACCTTCGTGCTCGACCGCTCCGGCGTCACCGGCAACGACGGCGCCTCGCACAACGGCATGTGGGACATGTCCATCCTCCAGGTCGTCCCCGGCCTGCGGCTCGCCGCCCCGCGCGACGCCGACCAGCTGCGCGCCCAGCTGCGCGAGGCCGTCGAGGTCGAGGACGCCCCGACCGTGGTCCGCTTCCCCAAGGGCACCGTCGGCCCGGCCGTGCCCGCCGTCGAGCGGATCGGCGGCGTGGACGTCCTGCTGCGCACCGGGGAGCTGCCGGAGATCCTGCTGGTCGCCGTCGGCAGCATGGCCGGCGCCGCGCTGGACGCGGCCCGGCTGCTGCTCGCCGAGGGGTTCACCGCGACCGTCGTCGACCCGCGCTGGGTCAAGCCGGTCGACCCCGCGTTGCCGGCCCTCGCCGCCGGACACCGGCTGGTGGTCACCGTCGAGGACAACGGCCGGGCCGGCGGCGTCGGGGCGGCCGTCGCCCAGGCGCTGCGGGACGCGGACGTGGACGTCCCGGTGCGGGTGCTGGGCCTGCCGCAGGAGTTCCTCGGGCACGCCGCGCGCGGCGAGATCCTGGAGGAGGCCGGGCTGACCGGCACCGGGGTCGCCGCCCAGACCGCCGCCTTCGCCAAGCACCTGCTCCCGGACCGGGGACGACCGGACCGGGGACTTCCGAACCGAGGAGCGAACCAGCACCATGCCGGCTGACCCCGACCGCACCGACCGCCTCGACCGCACCGGCCCCTCCGCGCCCGCCGACCGTGCCGACCTCCCCGACCGCGCCGACCGCGCCGGCCGGTCCGGCGGCGCGGGGCAGGCCGGGCCGCGCTTCGACCTGGCCGCCCTGCTCGCCGAGCGCGGGGGCGAGCGGTACGCGTTGCAGAGCCGCTACCTGAACCCGCAGCTCACCCGGATGCTGCACACGATCGGCTTCGACAAGTACTACGAACGAGCCCAGGGGCAGTACTTCTACGACGCCGAGGGCAACGAGTACCTCGACATGCTGGCCGGCTTCGGCATCTTCGCGCTCGGCCGCCACCACCCGGTGGTCCGCTCGGCCGTCCAGCAGGTGATGGACCTCGACCTGCCGGACCTGGTCCGCTTCGACTGCTCGCCGCTGCCCGGCCTGCTCGCCGAGCGCCTGCTCTCCCACGCGCCCGGGCTCGACCGGGTGTTCTTCGGCAACAGCGGCACCGAGGCGGTGGAGACGGCGCTGAAGTTCGCCCGGTACGCCACCGGCCGCAAGCGGATCCTCTACGCGGACCACGCCTTCCACGGGCTGACCACCGGCTCGCTCTCGGTGAACGGCGAGAGCGGGTTCCGCAAGGGCTTCGACCCGCTGCTGCCGGACACCGCGATCCCGCTCGGCGACCTCACCGCCCTGGCCAAGGAGCTCAAGCGCGGCGACGTCGCCGCGCTGATCGTCGAGCCGATCCAGGGCAAGGGCGTGCAGGCCGCCCCGCCCGGCTGGCTGCGCGCCGCCCAGGAGCTGCTGCACGACCACAAGGCGCTGCTGATCTGCGACGAGGTGCAGACCGGCATCGGACGCACCGGCGACTTCTTCGCCTACCAGCACGAGGACGGCGTGCTACCGGACCTGGTCTGCGCGGCCAAGGCGCTGTCCGGCGGCTACGTCCCCGTCGGGGCGACCCTCGGCAAGGGCTGGATCTTCGAGAAGGTGTACTCCTCGATGGACCGGGTGCTGGTGCACTCGGCCAGCTTCGGCTCCAACGCGCAGGCGATGGCGGCGGGCCTGGCGACCCTGGAGGTCATCCGGGACGAGCGGGTGGTGGAGAACGCCCGCAAGGTGGGCGACCACTTCCGCGAGCGGCTGACCGAGCTGGTCGACCGTTACGAGCTGCTCGCCGAGGTGCGCGGGCGCGGGCTGATGATCGGCATCGAGTTCGGCCGGCCGAAGTCGCTGAAGCTGCGGACCGGCTGGACCGCGCTCCAGGCGGCCCGCAAGGGGCTCTTCGCCCAGATGGTGGTCGTCCCCCTGCTCCAGCGCCACCGGATCCTCACCCAGGTGTCCGGCGACCACCTGGAGGTGATCAAGCTGATCCCGCCGCTGATCATCACCGAGCGGGACGTCGACCGCTTCATCACGGCCTTCACCGAGGTGATGGAGGACGCCCACCGGGGGAGCGGCCTGATGTGGGACTTCGGGCGGACGCTGGTGAAGCAGGCGGTCGGCAACCGCTGAGAGCCCGGCGCGCGGAGCGTGCGCGGGGTGGGAGGCCGGGCGCCGGCTTCCCACCCCGCGGGAGACACCGCGTCAGAGCTCGGTCCGGCGGCGCCGGACGACGATGACGAGATCGACGACGGCGAACAGGGTGAGGATCCCGCAGGCCACGGCGAAGCCGGTGAGGGTGCCGCGGCTCGGCGCGCCGAACGCGGGGGCGTTGGCGGCCCAGACCGCGAAGGCCGCGGTGGCCAGCGCGAACAGCGGGGTGAAGGTCAGCGAGAGCAGGTAGCGCAGCTTGAGGTCGCTGCGGGCGGTGGCGGGCTCGGAGCCGCTGCGCCACCGCCGCGGGGTGGTGGCGGGCATCCGCGGTCACCTCCCGGTTCCCCCGGCCCGTCGCGTCGGGCCGGTCCACGGTGCGGTCGGTCTACGATTCCAGCGTACGTCTGGGCGAGCCGGGGAGGGGCGATGACGGACACGGACGCGGAGGGCTACGCGGGGCTGCGGGTCGAACGGGCCGAGGAGCTGGCGCGCCGGCACGGCTGGGCCTCGGTACGGGTACTGCCCCAGGGGGCGGCGATGACCATGGACCACCGGGAGGGCCGGCTCAACCTCGCGGTGCGCGACGGGTTGGTGGTGCGCAGCTGGGAGGGATAGCTCCCCGGCGCCCGGCCGCCCGCTGCCCGGCCGCCTGCTGCCCGCCTGCCCGCCGCTCGGCCCGGCGCCGTCCGGCCGCCCGCCGCTCGGCCCGGCGCCGTCGTGCTCCCCGGTGCCGGGCGAGCCGGCGTTCGGCGGCGAGCACCAGGGGCTCCAGCAGCGGGAGCGAGAGCAGGACGAGCAGTCCGGCGGCCCAGCCGGCCAGCACGTCGGTGGCCCAGTGGGTGCCCAGGTAGACGGTGGTGAGGCCGACCGACCAGGCGGTGGCGCCCGCGAGCAGGGCGCCGGTGCGCCGCCAGCGCACCGCCAGGTAGGCCAGCACGCCCCAGGTGACCACGGCGTTCGCGGTGTGGCCGGACGGGAAGATGGTGCCGCCGGAGAAGAGCTCGGGCGAGCCGACGTACCGGGCGTAGTGCGGGCCGAGCCGGCCGGTGACGATCTTGACCCCGCCGACGGTGAGGTTGAGCAGCAGCAGGGCGGTGCCCATCACCAGCAGGGGCCGGATCCGGCCCAGCCGGCGGGCGCGCCAGCCGAGCCAGGTGAACGCCGCGAGCGCGGAGGGTCCGCGCTGGCCGGCCACCACCCAGTTGTCCAGCAGCGGTTGCAGGCCGGGCCAGTGCTCGTAGGGCCGGTACAGCCGTATCCTCCAGTCCAGGTCGACCAGTGAGGTGTCGAGCAGGACGGCCGCGGCGACCAGCAGGTAGCCGAGCGCGGCCAGCCCCAGCAGCGCGGCCTGGCGCCGGCCCAGCGGCGGCCGGGCGGGCCCGCCGGGGCCGGCGCGCGGGTGGTCGCGGCGGGTGGTCGGGTGCTCCGGCGGTTCACTCGGCGCTGGCACGGCGGTGACCCTACCCAGCAACGCAGCGTGATTCCCGGTTCCATTCGGAATTCCCCGGCAAAGCCGTTCTCCGATCGCCGAAGGTCCGTTTCAGGACGATCAATAGACGTTTTCGGATCGAATGTCCGTAAGGGGTTCGTGTGCTTTTCCCCAAGTTCGGGCAAAAAGAACGGGGCGGGAGACCGGCCGCGCCGGTTCCCACCCCGTGGTAACCCTGTGTAGGTCCGGTGCCTCAGTCGAGGGGGCCGCCCGCCACGTAGACCACCTGTCCGGAGACGAAGCCGGCGCCCTCGGAGGCGAAGAACGAGATGGCGTGGGCGACGTCCTCCGGCACCCCGACCCGCTGGACCGGGATCCGGGTGGCGGCGGCGGCCTTGAAGTCCTCGAAGTCCATGCCGACCCGGGCGGCGGTGGCGGCCGTCATGTCGGTGGCGATGAAGCCGGGGGCGACCGCGTTGGCGGTGATGCCGAACTTGCCGAGCTCGATGGCCAGGGTCTTGGTGAAGCCCTGCAGACCGGCCTTGGCGGCGGAGTAGTTGGCCTGGCCGCGGTTGCCCTGGGCGGACGAGGAGGACAGGTTGACGATGCGTCCGAAACCGGCGTCCACCATGTACTTCTGGACCGCCCGGGTCATCAGGAACGCGCCGCGCAGGTGCACGTTCATGACCGTGTCCCAATCCGATTCGGTCATCTTGAAGATCAGGTTGTCGCGCAGCACGCCCGCGTTGTTGACGAGGACCACCGGGGCGCCGAGCTCGCCGGCGATCCGCTCGACGGCGGCCTGGACCTGGCCGGCGTCCGAGACGTCGGCGCCGACGGCCAGCGCGCGGCCGCCGGCGGCGGTGATCCGCTCGACGGTCTCCCGGCCGGCCGACTCCTCCAGGTCGAGGACGGCCACGGCGTAGCCGTCGGCGGCCAGGCGCACGGCGGTGGCCGCGCCCAGTCCGCGCGCGGCGCCGGTGACGACGGCGACCCGGGGGGTGGTGGTCTGCTCGGTCATGCTCGGTCTCGTCTCTCTCGGAAACAATCGGGCGTTGTTGCAGGTCAGTTGCAGGTGGAGAGGTGTTGCAGCCCGCCGGTGCGGCCGCGGTCCGGGGCCGGTCGCGCTCCGGAGCCGGACCGCCGGCCGTCCGGACCCCGGCCGGGGAACCCAGGAAACTCCCAGGAAGCACTCGGGGGGAACCGGCAGCCGGGGGGCTGCTCCGGAGGTCACGTCCGTCCCGGTGGCCACACCCTACCGGCGGGTAGGGGGCTCGGCCAGGGTGAAGGCGCAGGTGACGGTGGGTAAGGACCGACCGGTCGGCTTTCTCCTGCGAACGGGTTACCGGCGGGTCGGCGCGGCGCGTAAATATGCCAATGTTGCCGAACCTGCGTCTACTATCCGCCCCTGCCTGCCAGCGAGGGCCCGCCGTTTGTATAGTGTCCGCCAGCAGCCACCGGCTGCACGGCTGGAGCGCCCTCCCGAACAGCGGGACGCCCACTCGCCGTTACTGCCCCACCCGGGTGTCCCACACACACCGGGTGTGACATCGGGACGGATACATGGTGCTGGGGGAGATCCCGACGACCCGCGTGTCCGCGCGACTGCAGCAGTCGCCCGGACACCTCATCCGCGTTGCACAGCAGGTCCACACCCGTCTGTGGTCCGAACACGTCGGAGCCGATCTCACGGCTCCGCAGTTCGCGGTCCTGCTGGTTCTCGCCCTCGAACCGGGCGCTGACCAGCGCACGGTCGGCGAGCGTGCCTCGCTCGACAAGGCCACGATGGCCGAGATGGTCGCCCGGCTGGTCCGGCGCGGCCTGGTGCTGCGGCGCCGAGACCCGGCCGACGGCCGGCGCAAGTTGCTCGCTCTCTCGCAGAGCGGCGCCCAGGCTGTCCGCGAGGCCACCGGCGGAGTGGTCCGCGTGCAGCGCACGCTCTTCGAGCCGCTCACTCCGGAGGAGCAGCTGGAGATCGTCCGGGTGATGGCCAAGATAGCCAGACTGGAGCCGGCCCAGGTCGCCGTCCTCACGGACGCGCGGCCGATGCTGGACGCCCAGCGGGCGATCGGCTACCTGATCCGGGTGAGCCAGCAGGTGCACACCAAGCTCTGGTCGGAGCACGTCGGTTCGGAGCTGACGGCGCCGCAGTACGCGGTGCTGGACGCCCTCGAACTGGAGCCGGGCGCCGACCAGCGCACGGTGGGCGAGCTGGCCTCGCTGGACAAGGCCACGATGGCCGAGATGGTCAGCCGGCTGGTCCGGCGCGGCCTGGTCCAGCGCCGGCGCGACCCCTCGGACGGACGGCGCAACCTGCTCTCGCTCTCACCGGCGGGACAGGACCTGTTGCACCGCTCGGCCGCGGGCGTCGCCCAGGTCCAGCAGCTGCTGCTGGCGCCGCTGGAGGAGGAGGAGCACGAGGCCGCGCTCGCGCTGATCGCCAAGGCGGCCCGGCTCTAGCCGGAACGTCGCGACCGTCAGCCAAAACGATTCATCAATGTGCCACCGGCTCCGCCCGGGCCGGTGGCGGCTCTCGCGGCCGGTGACGGCCGTCGCGGGGTCAACACGGTGAAGGCCGCCCTCCCCGCACGGGGAGGGCGGCCTTCACCGTTGACGTGCGGTCAGGCGGCCGGGGCCGCCGGTCCGGTCAGTTCCAGTCGAACTCCTGCGGGTCCGGGCCGATCCGGGTGCCGGTGGCGACACCGGCGATCGCGGCGAGGTCCTCGGCGTCCAGCTCGAAGCCGGTGACGTCCAGGTTCTCCTTGATCCGCGACGGGGTGACCGACTTCGGGATCGCGATGACGCCGTTCTGCAGGTGCCAGCGGAGCACCACCTGGGCGACGGTGCGGCCGTGCTTGGCGGCGATCCGGGCCAGCTCCGGCTCGGAGAGCAGCTCCTTGCCCTGGCCGAGCGGGCTCCACGCCTCGGTGGCGATGCCGTGCCGCGCGTGGAAGGCGCGCAGCTCCTCCTGCGGGAAGTACGGGTGCAGCTCGACCTGGTTGAGCGCCGGGAGGAGCGAGGACTCCTCGGCGATCCGGGCGAGCTGCTCGGTGCCGAAGTTGGAGACGCCGACCGAGCGCACCCGGCCGTCGGCCTTCAGCTGCTCCAGCGCCTTCCAGACGTTGAGGTAGCTGCCGTGCATCGGGCGCGGCCAGTGGATGAGGTAGAGGTCGAGGTAGTCCAGGCCGAGCCGGTCCAGCGAGGCGTCGAACTCGCGCAGCACCGCGTCACGGCCCTGCTCGCCGGACCAGTCGCGGGTGCCGGAGTTCCACAGCTTGGTGGTGATGTAGAGGTCCTCGCGGGCGACACCGCCGGCCAGGGCCTCGGCGATCGCCTTGCCGGTGCCGGACTCGTTCTCGTAGATCGCGGCGGTGTCGATCGAGCGGTAGCCGGCCTCGATCGCGGCACGGACGGCGGCGGTGGCCTCCGCGTCCGGCACCTGCCAGACCCCGAAGCCGAGCTGCGGGATCCGGGTGCCGTCGTTCAGCGTGACAGTGGGGATGGTGCTCACGGAAGGGGTGCCCTCTCCTGGTCGCGTGTCGTTCCGATGGGCAACCGGTGCGGTGGCCGGAAATGTTCCCCGTCCGGGAAAATTTTCTGACGCTTCCTACCGGCGCGCGCATAACACTACGACGTCGGCCGGGTGCCGGGAAAACCTGTTGCGCAGGTCACATCCGAGTTGGCACGCTCACTGCCATGACCTCCTGACGACCCACGGCCGTGACCCTACCGGCCGTCCTCCGCACCCTCCGCCCGCACCGCCCCGCAACGGAGCGTCATGCCGCTCAAAACCCTCCCCCTGGCCGATCCCGGCCTCCCCGACCTCTCCTCCCCGCTCGCCTTCCTGCGCTGGCTCCAACGCGGCCAGCGGCGCGGCCAGGTGCTCGCCACCTGCTGGTCGCTGCTGGAGATGGGCTCCCAGGCCGCCCTTCCGGTGCTGGTCGGCCTCGGCGTCCAGGCCGTCGTCGACGGCGACGCCGGCGCCCTGTGGCGGGCCGGCGGGCTCGCCCTCGCCCTGGTCGCGCTCTCCGCGCTCGCCACCGTGCTGCTGCACCGTCAGGCGGTCTGGAACTGGATCCACGCCGTCAGCCAGGTCCGCCAGCTGGTCGCCCGGCAGGCCTCCGACCTCGGCTCCGGGCTGTCCCGGCGGATCGCCACCGGCGAGATCGTCGCGGTCGGCAGCGGGGACGTCGAGAAGATCGGCTGGTACGTCGAACTCGTCGCCCGGGTGCGCGGGTCGGTCGCCGTCTGGCTGGCGGTCGGCGTCGCGGTGCTGGCCGTCGAACCGGTGCTCGGGCTGGCGGTCCTGCTCGGGGTGCCCGTGCTCGCCGCCGCGGTCTGGCCGCTGCTCGGACCGCTCGAACGCCGCTACACCGAGCAGCGCGCCCTCGGCGGCAGGGCCACCGAGCTCGCCGCCGACACGGTGGCCGGGCTGCGGGTGCTGCGCGGCATCGGCGGCGAGGAGCTCTTCCTCGACCGCTACCGGGCGGCGTCCCAGAAGGTCCGCGGCGCGGCCGTCCGCTCGGCCCGGATCTGGTCCCTGATGCACGCCCAGCAGGTGCTGCTGCCCGGGCTCTTCGTGGTCGGCGTCACCTGGTACGGCGCCCGCCTCGCGGCCGACGGGCGGCTCTCGGCCGGCACCCTGGTGGCGGTCTACGGCGCCACCGTGTTCCTCGCCGCGCCGCTGCGGGTCCTCGGCGAGGCGGCACACGCCTGGAGCGTGGCCCGGGTCTCCGCCGGGCGCGCCGTGCGGGTGCTCGCACTGGCCCGGACGGAGGGCACCGGGACCGGCTCGCTCGCCGACCCGGCGCGCTCCGACCTGTTCGACCCCGCAACCGGGCTGACCGCCCGGGCCGGTGAACTGACCGCCGTGGTCTGCGGCGACCCGGACTTCGCCGGCGCGCTCGCCGAACGGCTCGGCGGGCACGTCCCGGTGGACGACGACGCGCGCCCGGAGCCCTCCGTGCGGCTCGGCGGCACCGAGCTGGACGCCGTCCCGCGGGCCGAGGCGCGGGCCGCCGTGCTGGTGCACGACAAGGAACCGGTGCTGCTCTCCGGCACCCTGGCGGCGCTGTTCGACATCCCCGCCTCCGGCCGGGTCGACCCGTGGGAGGCGCTCGCCGCCGCCCGCGCGCAGGACGTCCTCGACGCCCTGGCGGACGGCTCGCGGCCGGCGGGCCCGCAGGGCGCCACGGAACCGGCACCGGCAGCGGCAGCCGACGCGCGGGACGTGATGGCGGCGGAGATCACCGAGCGGGGGCGGTCGCTGTCGGGCGGCCAGCGGCAGCGGCTGGCGCTGGCCCGTTCGCTGCTCGCCGACCCGCCGGTGCTCGTGCTGGACGAGCCGACCAGCGCGGTCGACGCGCACACCGAGTCCCGGATCGCCGCCGGGCTGCGGAAGAACCGCGAGGGGCGCACCACGGTGGTCTTCGCCACCAGCCCGCTGCTGCTCGACCGGGCGGACCGGGTGGTGCTGATCCGGGACGGCCGGGTGGCCGCGTGCGGCGTGCACCGTGAGCTGATGCGCGGTGAGCCGGCCTACCGCGCGGTGGTCACCCGCGCCGAGGAACCGGTACCGGCGGGGGACCGGGCGGCGCGGGCCGCCACCACCCGGACCGAGCCGAGGAGTGAGGCATGAAGCCCCCCGTCCACCACGAGCAGGGACCGGCCACCACCCTGCCGGTCGGCTCCCCGGCCGCCGTGCGCGGCTATCTGCGGGTCCTGGCCCGGCGTCACCGCGGGGCCTTCTCGGCGGTGGTCGGGCTGCACGCGGTGGCCACGGTGGCCGGCCTGGTCGGCCCCTGGGTGCTCGGCACGCTCGTCGAGTCGCTCGCCACCGGCACCACGGAGTCCGCCATCACGGTCGCCGTGGCGTGGTACCTGCTCGCGCTCGCGGTGCAGTCCGCCTTCACCTGGGGGTCGCGGCTGCGCGGCGCGGTGCTCGGCGAACGGGTGCTGGCCGACCTGCGGGAGGACTTCCTGGTCCGCTCGGTGGCGCTGCCGACCGGCGTCCTGGAGCGGGCCGGGACGGGGGACCTGGTCTCCCGGGGCACCACCGACATCGACCGGCTGGACAAGTCGGTGCGCGAGGCGGTGCCGGAGCTGGCCGTGGCGGTCGTCTCGCTGGTGCTGGTGTTCGGCGCGCTGGTGGTCACGTCGCCGCTGCTCGCCCTCACCTCGCTGATCGGCCTGCCGCTGCTGCTGGCCTCCTCCCGCTGGTACTTCCGGCGCGCCCCGCAGTCCTACCACAAGGAGTCGGCGGGGTACGCGGCGGCGAACTCCGTCCTGGCCGAGACGGTCGACGCCGGACGGACGGTCGAGGCGCTGCGGCTGGGCGGGCGGCGGCTGCGGCTGACCGACCGCAAGCTGGCGCAGTGGATCGCCTGGGAGCGGTACACCCTCTGGCTGCGCTCGCTCTGGTTCCCGACCATCGACGTGGCGTACACCCTGGCCGTGCTCGGTCCGCTGGTGCTCGGCGGGCTGCTCGCCCTGCGGGGCTCGGTCACCGTGGGTCAGCTGACCACCGGGGTGCTCTACGCCCAGGCCCTGGTGTCGCCGGTCGACCGGATCCTGCGCTGGTGCGACGAACTGCAGATCGGCGAGGCCTCGCTGGCCCGGCTGGTCGGGGTGCACGAGGTGCCGCGGGCGGAGGGCGAGGACGGGGTGCGCCCGAGCGGGCGGCGGGTCGAGGCGCGGGACGTGGGCTTCGGCTACCGGGAGGGCGCCGACGTGCTGCACGGCATCAGCCTGGACGTCGCGCCCGGCAGCCGGGTGGCGCTGGTCGGGCCGTCCGGGGCGGGTAAGTCCACCCTGGGCCGGCTGCTGGCCGGGATCTATGCGCCCGGTCGGGGCAGCGTGACCCTCGGCGGGGCGGCGCTGTCGCGGATGCCGGCCGAGCGGGTGCGTGCCGAGGTCGCGCTGGTCAATCAGGAACACCACGTCTTCGTCGGGACGCTGCGCGACAACCTGCGGCTGGCCGCGCCGGGCGCCGACGACGCCGAGCTGCGCCGGGCCCTGGACGCGGTGGACGCCGGGGGCTGGGTGGACGGGCTGCCGGCCGGGCTGGACACCGAGGTCGGCTCCGGCGGCACCGCCCTGACCCCGCCGCAGGCCCAGCAGCTGGCGCTGGCCCGGCTGGTGCTGGCCGATCCGCACACCCTCGTGCTGGACGAGGCCACCTCGTTGCTGGACCCGAGGGCCGCCCGGCACCTGGAGCGTTCGCTCGCCCGGGTGCTGGAGGGCCGGACGGTGATCGCCATCGCGCACCGGCTGCACACCGCCCACGACGCGGACGTGATCGCGGTGGTCGAGGGCGGGCGGATCAGCGAGTACGGCAGCCATCCCGAGCTGGTGGCGGCGGGCGGCCCGTACGCGGCGCTCTGGCGCTCCTGGCGGGACGAACCCTGAGGAACACCGACGCACACCGAGGAACACCGGTGATCACTGACGAACGCCGACGAGACCTGGCAGGGGCCGACGGACGGTGACGAAGGGTGAACCCGCGCGGGGCGAAATCGCCCCGTGTGGGACACCCCCGGCCGCGTATCCGGGCAAATGCCCTCATTCGGCCTCAGAATGTTCGGGTGACCAAGATTTCGGACTCCTCGGGTACCAGGCGCAGTGAGATCGGTGGGATTCCCACCCGCTACATCGGGATCGGCGTCATCGTCGTCCTCGCGGTCTGGTTCCTGTTCGCCAACCTCGACAAGGTGAAGATCCAGTTCTGGGTGTTCACCGTGACCGCTCCGCTCTGGATCGCCCTGCTCGCCACGCTGATCGCCGGCGTGGCGCTCGGCTGGCTGCTGAAGGGGCGGCGCGGGAAGTGACCGCCGCGGCCGAGCCACCCGCCGCACCCGGGACCGGCGGCTTCACGCCGCTGATCGAGTTACGCGGCGTCAACAAGCACTTCGGCGCCCTGCACGTGCTGCAGGACATCGAGCTGACCGTCGGCCGGGGCGAGGTCGTGGTGGTGATCGGCCCCTCCGGCTCCGGGAAGTCCACGCTCTGCCGGGCCATCAACCGGCTGGAACCGGTGGAGTCGGGCTCCATCCTGATCGACGGCCGGCCCCTGCCCGAGGAGGGCAAGGGGCTGGCCCGGCTGCGCGCCGAGGTCGGGATGGTGTTCCAGTCCTTCAACCTGTTCGCCCACAAGACGGTGCTGCAGAACGTCTCGCTGGCGCAGGTGAAGGTGCGCGGACGCTCCAGGGCGGAGGCGGACGCCAAGTCCCGGGCGCTGCTGGAGCGGGTCGGGCTGGCCGCGCAGGCGGACAAGTACCCGGCCCAGCTCTCCGGCGGCCAGCAGCAGCGCGTCGCGATCGCCCGGGCGCTGGCGATGGACCCCAAGGCGCTGCTCTTCGACGAGCCGACCTCGGCGCTCGACCCCGAGATGATCAACGAGGTGCTGGACGTGATGCGCCGGCTGGCGCACGAGGGCATGACGATGGTCGTCGTCACCCATGAGATGGGCTTCGCCCGGGCCTCCGCCAACCGGGTGGTCTTCATGGCCGACGGACGGATCGTCGAGGACCGCGCCCCGGAGGAGTTCTTCGGCGCCCCGGAGAGCGAACGGGCCCGGGACTTCCTCTCCAAGATCCTGAAGCACTGAGGCCCGGCCCGTGAAGAAGATCGTGCCCCTCGCGGCCGCGGCCCTGCTGCCGGCCCTCCTGCTCTCCGGCTGCGGCAAGCCCGGCACCCCGCCCCCCAAGGGGCCGCAGCCCAGCGCCCTGCCCACCTACCAGGTGGCCGCCGGCGCGCCGGTGAGCGGCTCGCCGACCCTGGACGCCGCCCGCGGCCGCGGGCACCTGGTGGTCGGTGCCAAGGAGGACCAGCCCTACCTGGGCCAGAAGAACCCGGCCACCGGGGAGTACTCCGGCTTCGACATCGAGATCGCCAAGATGCTCGCCGCCGACCTCGGCTTCGGCCCGGACCGGATCGAGTTCAGGACCATCGCCTCCGCCAACCGCGAGACCGCGCTGCAGAACGGCCAGGTCGACTACTACGTCGGCACCTACACCATCAACGACAACCGCAAGAAGCTGGTCGGCTTCGCCGGGCCGTACTTCCTGGCCGGGCAGTCGCTGCTGGTGCGCCGGAACAACAAGGACATCACCGGGCCGCAGGACCTGGACGGCAGGAAGGTCTGCTCGGCGGCCGGCTCCACCCCGTACCAGCGGATCCAGAAGCAGTACCCGAAGGCGCACCTGATCGGCTACGACACCTACTCGGCCTGCGTGGACAACCTGATCACCTCCCAGGTGGACACCGTCACCACGGACAACACCATCCTCATGGGCTACGCGGCCAAGGTGCCGGACGAGCTCAAGGTGGTCGGACAGCCGTTCTCCCAGGAGCCGTACGGGATCGGCACGCCGAAGAACGACACCGTGCTGCGCGGCGCGCTCAACGACGCGCTGGCGCACCACGAGCAGAACGGCGACTGGAAGAAGGCCTACGACGCGACCCTCGGCCTGTCCGGGGTGCCCGCGCCCGCCCCGCCGCCGATCGACCGGTACTGAGGAAGGGCCGGGCTGTGAAGACGCTGACCGACAACTGGTCGACCTACTGGGACGGCTTCCTCGGCACCCTCTCGCTGTTCGCGGTGAGCGCCGTGCTGGCGCTGGCGCTCGGGGTGCTGATGGCGAGCTTCCGGGTCTCGCCGGTGCGCCCGCTGCGCGCGTTCGGCACCACCTGGGTGACCCTGTTGCGCAACACCCCGCTGACCCTGCTGTTCTTCATCGTGGTGCTGGGCCTGCCGCGGTTCGACATCACCCTGCCGTTCTTCACCTTCGCGGTGCTCGCGCTCGGCTGCTACACCTCCGCGTTCGTCTGCGAGGCCATGCGCTCGGGCGTCAACACCGTGCCGGTCGGGCAGGGCGAGGCGGCGCGCAGCCTGGGCATGACCTTCGGCCAGACGATGGGGCTGGTGGTGCTGCCGCAGGCGTACCGCTCGGTGGTGGCCCCGCTCGGCAGTGTGATGATCGCCCTGGCGAAGAACACGGCGATCGCCGGCTCGTTCAGCGTCACCGAACTGCTCGGCACCTACCGGACCATCAACGAGCTGGGCTACAGCATCGTGTGGACCTTCGTCTGGATCGCCGTGGGCTACCTGATCATCACCCTGGCCGTCAGCGCCGTGTTCAACCTCCTGGAACGACGACTGGCGGTGTCACGATGACGGCGGAATCCTCGGCGCTCTACGACGTCCCCGGCCCGAAGGCGCTCGCCCGGCACCGGCTGTACGGCGGGATCGCGCTGCTGGCGATCGCCGCGCTGCTCGGCTGGATCGTCTACATGCTCTTCCACACCCACCAGTTCACCGCGGCCAAGTGGACCGCCTTCCAGTACCAGGGCGTCCAGGACCTGCTGCTGAGCGGGCTCGCCAACACCCTCAAGGCCTTCGGCTGGACGGTGCTCCTCGCCCTGCCGTTCGGCGCGCTGCTCGCGGTGGGGCGGCTGTCCGACCACCGGGTGGTGCGCTGGGCGTCCACCCTCGTGGTGGAGTTCTTCCGGGCCATGCCCGTGCTGGTGATGATCTTCTTCATCTTCGTCGCCCTCAAGGCCGCCCCGCTCTGGGCACTGGTGGCCGGGCTGGTGCTCTACAACGGCTCGGTGCTCGCCGAGGTCTTCCGGGCCGGGGTGCTGGCGGTGCCCAAGGGCCAGTGGGAGGCCGCCTGCGCGCTCGGCATGCGCAAGTCCCAGGTGATGGCGTGCGTGCTGGTGCCGCAGGCCGCGCGGGCGATGCTGCCGGCGATCATCAGCCAGCTGGTGGTGGCGCTCAAGGACACCTCGCTGGGCTTCCTGATCACCTACGAGGAGTTCCTGCACGCCGGCAAGCTGATCGCCACCAACCTCGACTACGACCTGCCGTTCATCCCGGTGGTCATGGTGATCGCGCCGGTCTACATCGGCATGTGCCTGCTGCTCTCCTGGTTCGCCCACTGGGTCGAGCGGCGCAGCCGGCGCAGCCCGAGCACGCGCGGCGGCGCCCCGGTGGCGCCGGCCGAGGTGTCGATGGGCGTCCCGCCGTCCGCCCGGACGTGACCGCACGGGGCCCACGGGGACGGCCGGTTCAGCGGTGAACCATAGGTGCAGCCGGGGTCTGGCTCGGTACCTCCAAACTCTGCTTATGATTTCCGGGCGTGCACGACGAACCGGCGTGCACGGGGAACGGCGTGCACGACCCGCGGGGCACCACCCATGGGGCACGACGGACAGCGACACGACGGCCGGGCGGAGGGACAGTGGAGCCGGTGTTCGACTCACGGCACATCAGGACCTTCCACGAGGTCGTGCGGGCCGGCTCCTACTCGGCGGCCGCCCGCGAACTCGGCTACACCCAGCCCGCCATCACCCAGCAGATGAAGGCCCTGGAACGCACCGTCGGCCTGCCGCTGTTCACCCGGGCCGGGCGCGGGCTGCGGCTCACCGAGGCCGGCGAGGCCCTCGCCCGGCACGCCGAGCAGATCCTCGGCAGCCTCTCCGCCGCCCAGCAGCACCTGGCCGCGCTCGGCCGGCTGCGCGCCGGACGCGTCCGGGTCTGCGCCTTCCCCAGCGCCAACGCCACCCTGATACCGGAGACCATGGCCAGGCTGCTCGCCGAGCACCCCGGGGTGCGGGTCGAACTCCTGGAGGCCGAACCGCCGGACTCGGTGCAGCGGCTGCTGCGCGGGGAGTGCGACATCGCGCTCGCCTTCCGCTACCCGGGAGCGCCCGCCGCGGTGCCGGAGGGGCTGGACGAGATCCCGCTGATGGAGGACCTGCTGACCGTGCTGCTGCCGGTCGGCCACCCCCTCGGGCGCCGGCACGCCGTCCGGCTGGCCGACCTCGACGGCGAGCGCTGGATCGCCGGCTGCCCGCGCTGCCGGGCCAACCTGCTGCAGGTCTGCGCCGAAGAGGGCTTCGCCCCGGACATCGTGTTCTCCACCGACGACAACCTCGCCGTGCAGAGCCTGGTGGCCGCCGGGGTCGGGATCGCGCTGATGCCCGCCCTGGTGCTCTCCTTCATGTGCCACCGCAAGGTCACCGGCCGGGCCGTCGAACCGCACCTGCGGCGCGAGGTCAGCGCGTACGTGCTCCGCGAGCACCGGCGGATTCCGGCGACCGCGCTCGTCCTGGACCACCTGCGGCAGGCCGCCGCGGCGCGGGTGGGCTGCTGAGCGCCGCTCATCGATAAGCGGTGATGGGGGAAGAGCGAAAGAACCCTCCTTGGACGTGATGGGTCGGCGGCGGCGAACCTGCTCCCATGACGACGTCTGCCACGGTCGGCGGCGGCCGGCTCACCGAGTGCATGACCGCCCTCGTCGGCGAGATCCGCGCGGTCGTGGACCGCGGCCTGCCCCCCGAACTCACCGCCTACCTGGTCGGCGAACGGCTCGCCCCGCACCTCGGCGACGGCGAACTGCTCACCGCCGACCAGCGCGAGGGCGACCCCGAGCGCTACCGCCAGCACGTCCTGCACGCCGAGAGCGACGGCTCCTTCTCCGTCGTCGCCCTGGTCTGGCTGCCCGGCCAGCGGACCCCGGTCCACGACCACGTCTCCTGGTGCGTGGCCGGCGTCCACCAGGGACAGGAGAGCGAGACCCGCTACCGGCTGGTCTCCGACGGCCGCACCGCCCACCTCGTCGAGACCGAGCACGTGGTCGGCCCGGCCGGCACCGTCTCCGCCTTCGCCCCGCCCGGCGACATCCACCTGGTGCGCAACGCCTGCGCCACCACCGCCATCTCCATCCACGTGTACGGCGCCGACGTCGCCCGGCTCGGCACCAGCATCCGGCGGGTCTACCGGCTGCCCGCCGCCGAACAGCGGTGAACCCCCGATGGCACTGACCCTCCGGGAGCGCGCGGTCCGGCCGGCGCGCACCCGCACCCTGCCCCCGCTCGGCGGTAACGCCCCCGGCCTGCTGCTCGCCGCGCTCGGCGTCGCCGCCGCGCTCGCCGTCCACCGCGCCGTCCCGGCCGTGCCCGGGCTCACCGCCGCCGTGGTGCTCGGCGTCGCCGCCGCCCACCTGCCCGGCCTGCGGCCGCTGGTGCGCGGCGCCGCCCGGCCCGGGCTCTCCACCGCCGGCAAACGGCTGATGCGCCTGGGCATCGTGCTGCTCGGCCTCAAACTCAGCCTCGACGACGTGCTCGGCCTCGGCTGGGCGACCGTCGCGATGGTGCTCGCCGTGGTCGCCGCCACCTTCACCGGCACCCTCTGGCTCGGGCGCCGGCTCGGCCTGCCCGGCGACCAGCCGCTGCTGGTCGCCACCGGCTACTCGATCTGCGGCGCCTCCGCGATCGGCGCGGTCAGCCAGGCCGCCGGCAGCGAGGAGGAGGACGTCGCCGCCTCGGTCGCCCTGGTCACCCTCTGCGGCACCCTGGCCATCGGCGTGCTGCCGCTGCTCCAGCACCCGCTCGGCCTGGACCCGGACGGCTTCGGCCGGTGGGTCGGCGCCAGTGTGCACGACGTCGGCCAGGTGGTCGCCACCGCGCAGAGCGGCGGGGCGGGCGCACTGCGCGAAGCGGTGCTGGTCAAGCTGATGCGGGTGGTCCTGCTCGCACCGCTGGTCGCCGGGGTCGCGGTGGCCGCACGGCGCTCGCACCGGCGCGCCGGCACCACGCCGACGGCCGGCCGCCGGCCGCCGCTGGTGCCGCTGTTCGTCGCCGGCTTCCTGGCCATGATCGTGCTGCGCACCACCGGGGTCCTGCCCGAGCGGGCCCTCGTGCTCGCCGGGGACGCCCAGGAACTGCTGCTCGCGGCCGCGCTGTTCGGGCTCGGCAGCGCCGTCCACCTGCCGACCCTGGTGCGCACCGGCGGCCGGATCGCGCTGCTCGGGCTCGGCTCCTGGGTGATGGTCGCCGGGGTCTCCTACGCCGGGGTGCTGGCCACCCGGTAAACGGCGGGCGGCCGGGCAGGGGCTGGACTATTGTCGGGCGGGTGGTCCGGCCGGCCGGACCACCCCTGCACCCGTGTTCCCGAGCACCGCGGAGGAAGCCACCGCATGTCGACCGCACTGCCCGCCCGGGACGGCTCCGCGGCCGTCGTCATGCTCGACCGCCGCGAGGGCCCCTACGGGGAGGTGGCGCTGCGGCGGCGGGGTGCCACCTACGAGATCATCGCCAACGGCTGCTTCCTGATGGACACCGCCGACGGCCGCTCGGAGCGGCTGCTGGTCGGGGCGGCGCTGGACGCACTGGAGCGGACCGCCGCGCCCGCGGGGCCCTCCGTGCTGATCGGCGGGCTCGGCGTCGGCTTCTCGCTCGCCCACGCGGCGGCCGAGCCGCGCTGGGGGCGGATCGCCGTGGTGGAGCGCGAGGGCGCGATCATCGAGTGGCACCGCGACGGCCCGCTGGCGGCCTTCTCGGGCGGCGCGCTGGACGATCCGCGGGTGGAGGTGCTGCACACCGATCTGCTGGAGTACCTGGCCGGCGCCGACGGCGCCCGCTACCACGCGCTCTGCCTGGACATCGACAACGGGCCGGACTGGACGGTCACCGACGCCAACGCCGGGCTGTACGGCCCGGACGGGCTGGAGCGGCTGCGGCGTCGTCTTGAGCCGGGCGGGGTGCTGGCGGTGTGGAGCGCCCGGCCGTCCGGGGCCTTCGAGGAGGCGCTGCGGGCGGCCGGCTTCACGGACGTGACGACGCGGGAGGTCGCGGTGGCCCGCGGGGTGCCGGACGTCGTGCACCTGGCCCGCCGCGCGCGGTGAGCGCGTGACGGGCCAGGTGGCGGAGCAGCGGGGCCGTTTCCGGGCGGTTGCCCCGGGGCGGTTGCTCCGGGGCGTCGCCTCAGGCCGTTACTTCAGGCCGTTGTCCACCGCGGCCATCAGCTCGCCGTTCGGGGTGTCGCCGTCGAAGGCCCAGACCATCGCGCCGGCCAGCCCCTGGGACTTGATCCAGGCGGTCTTGCGGGCGATCTCGGTCGGGTCGTCGTAGGTGTAGAAGACGGTCCCGTTGTAGATGTAGGCGTGGCCGGCCACCGGGTCCCGGTAGACGGTGTAACCGCCGCTGGTGGCCATCTCCTTGAGCTTCTTGTAGTCCTCGAAGCCCGCCTCGTAGGTGCCCGGGCCGGGGCCCGTCGCGGTCTGGAAGAGGCCGTTGGTGGTGCCGCGCGGCACGCCCGTCCAGCCGCGCCCGTAGAACGGGATGCCGAGGGTGAGCTTGCTCTTGGGGGCGCCGCCGTCGACGTACGCGGCGATCGCGACCTCGGAGCTGAACTGGCGGGCCGGCGGGTTCGGGTCACCGGCGGCGACCTTGATGCCGGACTGCTGGTTGGTGACCATCTCCCAGCCGCCGTGGTAGTCGTAGCCCTGGATGGTGGCGAAGTCGAAGGCGCCGAACAGGCCCGGGATGTCGATGCCCGCGGTGACCTTCGCCGGGTCGGCCGGGAGGAAGGCGCTCAGCGTGTAGTGCTTGTTGGTGGTGGCGCCGAGGGCGTCCAGCTGGCGGCGGAACTCCTGGGCCAGCAGGGTGTAGTTGGCCTTGTCGGCGGGCCGGAAGATGTTCCCGGTGTGCCCGTCGGAGTTCGGCCACTCCCAGTCGAGGTCGATGCCGTCGAAGATGCCGGCCGCGCTGCCCGCGCCGCCGCGGCCGTCGATCACCGGCAGGTTGCCCTTGATGTACATGTCGATGCAGGAGCTGACCAGCGCCTTGCGGGAGGCGTCGGTGGCCGCCGCGTCGGAGAACCACTTGCTGTAGGACCAGCCGCCCAGGGAGATCTGGATCTTGAGGTTGGGGTACTTGGCCTTGAGTTGCTTCAGCTGGTTGAAGTTGCCGGCCAGCTTCTGGTCCCAGGTGTCGGTGGTGCCGGCCACCGAGTTGCCGGCGTCCCAGCCCTTGCCGAAGTCGGCCCAGGCGTCACCGGCGCCGTCGCCCGCGTTCGGGTCGTTGTCCGGCCCGGCCGCCTTGTTGGTGATGAAGCACTGCTTGGTGCTCGGGTGGATGTTGGCGAAGGCGTAGTTGATCACCGAGAGCCGGCCGGCCGAGCCCGAGGTGTCGAGCTGCTTCACGCTGTAGCCGCGGGCGTAGATGCTCCACTGGGTGAAGTAGCCGATCTTCAGCGCGCCGCCGGTGCCGCCCTTCTTGGTGCGGGCGGTCACCGCGCCGGAGGCCGGGGAGACGTTGCCGGCCGCGTCGCGGGCCTTCACGGTGAAGGTGTACTCGGTGTCCGGGGCGAGGCCGCCGACGGTGCCGGAGGGGCTGGTGACGGTGGTCACCACGCCGTTGCTCGCGGTGATGTCGTAGGCGGTGACGCCGACGTTGTCGGTGCTGGCCGTCCAGCTCAGCGAGACCGAGCTGGAGTCCGAGCCGGTGACGGCCGGGGTGCCCGGCGTGGTCGGCGCCTCCTTGTCCTCGATCGGCGGCGGGGTGGTGACGCTCACCGGGCCGGCCGCCGCGGAGCGGTTGCCCGCCGCGTCGAAGGCCTGGACGGTGAACTGGTAGGTGGTGCCGCCGGTCAGGCCCTGCACGGTGACGGCGGTGGTGGCGCCGTCGGTGGTGGCCACCTTCGTGCCGTCCCGGTACACGTCGTACCCGGTGACGCCGACGTTGTCGGTGCTCGCCGTCCAGGAGAGCGCCGCGGTGGTCTGGGTGACGGTGCCGGACTTCAGGGCGCCCGGAACGGTCGGCGGGGTCAGGTCGTCACCGCTGCCGTCGCACGGCTTGCCGTTCAGCTTGCAGTTCGCCAGCGGCTGGTAGCTGCCCGAGTAGGCGATGTTGAAGCCGACGTTGTAGGTGCCGCCGGCCGGCAGGGTCGAGGCCCAGCCGGGGTTCTTCACCGTGACGTGGGAGGCCGAGGTGGTGTAGGAGGCGTTCCACAGGCCCGCGACGGTGTTGCCGCTGGGCAGGTCGAACTCCAGGGTCCAGCCGTTGACCGCGGCACTGGTGCCGTTGGTGATGGTGTAGCTGCCCTCGTAGCCGCTGCCCCAGTCGCTGCCCTTGGTCAGGCTCGCGGTCAGGGACCCGGCGGCCGCCTGCGCGGCCGGCCCGGCGGCGGCGTGGGCCAGGGTGGCGGGCAGGGCGGCACCGAGCAGGGGGACGAGCAGGGTGCCGGCCGCGAGCAGCGGCAGGCTGATCCGACGTTTGTGCATGGATGTGGCTCCTGTCCTGGGGTCCCGGGGCAGGCCCGGACCCCCCGTAACCCGTGGGGAGGTGTCAGGTGCGTGGAGCGGCGCGCTCCGGGCCATGGGGGCGGCGCGGAACCGGTCCTCGGGCCGTCGGGGTGCCACGGAGGATCCTGTGCCGAGGGTAGGGAGCCGATGGAGAACTGGCAATAGGTCTGTACCACTTGTGGATCGTGGACATGACCGGGCGGCAGACGGCGACCGCCCCGGCGACGGGCGTCGCCGGGGCGGTCGGGGGGTGGCGGGGCCGCGGACGGCGGCCCTCAACCGAAGGGGTCGTGCTCCGGGGCGGCGGCGGGCGGCGGCGGGGCCGGGGTGTCCTCGGGCTGCGGGGCGAAGGGGTCGAAGTCCGGCGGCGGGACCATCACCGGAGTGCCCTTGGCGGGGCCGGCGGTGGCGGGGACGGCCGGCGGGGTGCTGGGCGGCGGCGGGACGGCCGCGGGCCGGGGCGCCGGGAGGGTGGTGCCGAACGGGTCGCCGGGCAGGTCGGCGGCGGTCACCGTGCCGAACGGGTCGGTGGCCGGGGCGGCGGCGGGCTGGGCGGCGGGGGCCGGCAGCGGTTCGGCGGCCGGGGTGCCGAGGATGCCGAAGGGGTCGAAGTCCGGCGGGGGCACCGCCACGGGGGTCCCCTTGGGCGGTTCGGGGGCCTGCGGGGCCGCCGGTTCGGCGGCGGGGGTGCCGAGGATGCCGAAGGGGTCGAAGTCCGGCGGCGGGACCGTCACCGGAGTGCCCTTGGGCGGGGCGGGCGGCCCGGCGGCGTCGTCGGGCACCAGGATCGGCTGGGCCGGGGTCGGGTCGGCGACGGGCGCGAAGGGGTTGAAGCCGGCCGGCGGGACGCGCACCGGCGTGGCGTGCTCCTCGGCCACCGGCGGCCCGGGGGGTGCCGGTGGCGCGGGCGGCGCCGGGGGCGCGACGGGCTCGGCCGGGACGGGCACGGGCACGGCGGCCGGGGCGGGCGCGATGGTGGAGGGCACGGGCACGGGCGCGGGCGCGGTGGTGGCCGGCGCGGCGGCGGGCGGGGTGGCGGGCACGCCGTCCCAGCCGAACTGCACGCTCTTCAGCAGCTCGGCGAAGACGTCCGTGTACAGCTCCCAGTCCTGCGGCTGGGCGGTGGTCAGCTGCACGCAGAGCACCGAGACGCCGTCCGGCAGCGGGACGAACGCCTCCACCACCGAGGTGACCGCCCAGCGGCGCGTCCCGTCGGCGGCCAGCGGGCCCGGCACCGGGACGCTGCGGGCCTCGACCAGGACGGCGGCCGGTCCGGCGGGCAGCAGCACCGTCCAGACCTCGGCGTGCCGGCGCACGGTGGCCAGCTCGGTGGCGAGCCCGGTGATCGGCAGCGGGTGGCGGGCCAGCGAGACGACCAGGGTGGCGTCGGTCGGCCGGCCGTCCAGGTGGAAGGCGCCGAGGCCCGCGTACACGGTGCCGGACGCGGTGACGGTGTCCGTCAGGGCGGCGGCGATCAGCGCGAAGTCGCGGCGCTCGGCCGGGCCGGCGCCGCTGAACAGCTCCTCGGCGGTCTCGGCCAGGTGCGCGGTCAGCCCGGCGGCGGCCGCGGCGGTGGCCGGGGCGACCCCGGCTCCGGCCGGGATGCCGTCCACCGGGCCGGTGCGGACCGTCCGGGCGGAGACCCCGGGCGGGCCGTCCGGCGAGGTGAGCGCATGGAAGCCCGGCGGGACGACCAGGCGCACCTCGGCGCCCGCGCCGGTGGGCAGTTCGACCGGTTGACGGGTCTGCCGGCCGTCGGCCAGCGCGGCCAGCGGCGCGGCGAAGGCGGGGCGGAGCTTGGGGTCGGCGGGCTCGCCGGTCACCGGCAGGCCGAGGTGCTCGGCGGTGGGCGCCCCGGTGGAGCCGGCCGCCGCGCCGCGGACCGGGCCGGCGGTGCCGTAGCGGGCCAGCAGCGCGCCGCCCACCAGCGGGGCCAGCGCGGCGCCGGTGCCCGGGCGGGCGGTGCCGGCCGTGACCACGGTGCCGAGCCGGTCGACGGCGGTGTGCACCGGGCCGTTGGGCGCCAGCGGCAGGTGGAACAGGGCGTCGGCCGCCGGGTGGGCGCCCGCCCGCAGCACGGTCAGCGCGGCCGCGGGGTGGCGCGAGGTCCGGGCGCCGAGGAGCGCGTCGGTGAGGCTGCCGAGGGTCGCGGAGACCCGCTCCGCGGCTGCGAAGGGGCTGGCCTCCGCGCTGAACTGGCCGTCCTGGGTCACCTGTTGAGCCCCCCGCTCCGTTCGCTGTGCGTTCGCTGGTCCCTGGACCGCGGCCCGGGGATGACCGGCGGGCCGTCAGGTCCGTGCACATTCCTATCAGAGGGCGCCGACGGGGCAGAACCGGCCGCCCGGCGTCAGCCCGCGTCCGGAGCCCCGGCCCGCCCGGCCTGCCCGGCCCCTCCCGCGGCGGGGCCGGGGGCGGCGGCCGGGGCGGTGAGGGCGGTGAGGGCGCCGGCCAGGCCGGGGACGGCCAGCAGGCCCGCCAGGTCGCGCACCAGCCGCCCGGTCGGGCCGTCCGGGCGTTCGTCGGCGAAGAAGCCGGCCAGCTCGGCGGCCAGCGCGGGCTCCCGGGCGGCGGTCAGGGTGAGCGCCGCCACGAACTCCTGCACCAGGTGCAGCTGGAGGTCCTCCAGCGGCACCGAGCGGTCGGCCAGCCACTCCAGCGAGGTGATCTCGGCGTTGGCGATCCAGGCCCGGACGGTCAGCCGCAGCCCCGGGCTGGGGGAGGGCAGCGCCAGGTGGCCGAGGATCTGGTCGTGTGCCGCCTGGCGGACCTCGTCGATCACCGCCGAGGTGTTGGTGCTGGCCGTCACCGAACCGCCGCGCAGCAGCGCCGCGAAGCCGGGGCCGTGGCTCTGCACGAAGTCCAGGTAACGGCCCATCACCCGGTACAGCCGTTCGGAGAGCGGGCCCTCGGCCGGCTCCTCGAACCGGGCCGCCAGCTCCCGGCCGGCCCGGCGCAGCGACTCCTCGTAGATCGCCTGCTTGCCCGGGAAGTAGTGGTAGACCAGCGGCCGGGAGGCACCCGCGGCGGCGGCGATGTCGTCGATCGACACCTCCTCCGGCGGGCGGTGGCTGAACAGCTCCAGCGCCACCGCGATCAGCTGCTCGCGCCGCTCGTCCACGCTCAGCCGCCGGCGCGGACGGCCGGCGGGCTCCGGGCGTCCGCCGCGCCCGGGGGCGGGCGCGGACGCGGGGGAGGGGGCCGACGGCGTGCGGGATGCCATGCGCGTCACCCTATCCGCCCGCTCGGCTCCGCCGGTGCTCCACGTAGCGGCGGTAGGCCTCCCGCCCGTCGGGGACGAAGACGTCGCGCTCCAGCCGGGCGGCCAGCTCGGCCGGGGTGAGCCAGGCGTGCCAGGCCACCTCGGACTCCTGCGGGCGGACCGGGCCGTCCCACTCGGCCTCGTGCACGTCGGACCACCAGGCGAGGCCGTCGCCGCGGTACAGGAAGCGGAACAGCGGGCGCGGGGCGATCCCGGTGACGCCCAGTTCCTCCTCCGCCTCCCGGACGGCGGCCCGCTCGTAGGTCTCCCCGGCGCCCACCACGCCGCCGACGAACATGTCGTGCGCGCCCGGGGCGAACAGTTTGGTGTCGGTGCGCCGGTGCACGAAGATCCGCCCGGCCGGGTCGCGGACCAGGACGAAGACGCACCGGTGGGTCAGCCCGAGCCGGTACACCTCCCCGCGCGGTGCGGTCCCGGTGACCCGGTCGTGCTCGTCGACGACGTCCAGCAGCTCATCGGCGGGATCGCTCTGCGCAGGCTCGCTCATGACCGACAGGTTAGGGTTTCCGGGCGATTCACGGACGGACGGACGAGGGACGGCACGCGCGGTGGTGGAGATCTGGGGCGAGACGGCCGGGGGCTTCGAACCGGTGCGGGAGGCCTTCGCACGCAACTTCCGCGAGTACGGGGAGCTCGGCGCGGCCTTCGCGCTGTACGTGCGCGGCCGCAAGGTGGTGGACCTCTGGGGCGGCGACGCCCGGCCGGAGGTCGGCGGGCGGCCCGAGCCGGCCGTGCCCTGGACGGCGGACACCGCGCAGGTGCTGCGCTCGGTCACCAAGGGCCTGACCGCGACCACCGCGCTGCTGCTCGCCGAGCGCGGGCAGCTCGACCTGGACGCCCCGGTGGTCTCCTACTGGCCGGAGTTCGGGGCGGCCGGCAAGGGCGGGGTGCCGGTGAGCTGGCTTCTGTCGCACCAGGCCGGGGTGCCGGCGCTGGACGTGCCGCTGCGCCTGGAGGACGTGCTCACCTGGGAGCGGGCGGCGGCCGCGGTGGCCGCCCAGGCGCCCGCCTGGGAGCCCGGCACGGCGCACGGCTACCACCCGTACACCTTCGGCTGGCTGGTCGGCGAGGTGGTGCGCCGGGTGAGCGGGCGCACCGTCGGCCAGTACTTCGCCGAGGAGATCGCCCGTCCGCTCGGCCTCGACCTGTGGATCGGCCTGCCGGCCGGTGCCGCGCCCCGGGTGGGCCGGCTGGTCGACCTGCCCGCGCCGGCGGCCGCCCGGACCGGCCCGAGCGGGCTGCGGCTGCGCCCCAAGCAGTCCGTGCGGGACGCCTACCAGGACCCGTCCTCGCTGACCGCCCGGGCGTTCGCCTCGGTGCGGCCCGGGGTGGACCTCAACGACCCGGCGGTGCAGGCGGCGGAGATCCCCGGCGCGGGCGGGATCGGCACGGCGCGCTCGGTGGCCCGGTTCTACGCGGCGCTGATCGGCGCGGCCGACCGGCACGGCAGCGGCGGCGGGGAGCTGCCGCCGCTGCTCGGGCCCGGGATGCTGGCCCGCGCGGTCGGGCCGGTGGTCAGCGGCCCGGACCGGGTGCTGATCGTCGGTTCCACCTTCGGGCTGGGCTTCTTCCGGCACGGCCCGACGTCGCCGATGGCCTCGCCGGCGAGCTTCGGCCACCCGGGCCGGGGCGGCTCGCTGGGCTTCGCCGACCCGGAGCTCGGGATCGGCTTCGGCTATGTCACCAACGGCATGCAGCCCGGCGTCACCGGGGACATCCGCTCCCGCGCGCTGATCCGGGCGGTGCGGGAGTGCCTGGGGGCGGCCTGAGCGGGGGCCGGGCCGGGCCGGGCGCGGGCCCGGGCGCGGCCGGGTCAGGCCTGGCCGGTCGCGAAGTGGCTGATCCGGCCGTCCTCGACGGTGAACCGCCAGGCGGTGCGCATCTCGCCCCAGGTCTCGTTGCGGTAGTCGGCGACCAGGGCCCGGCCGCCGTCGGACTCGGAGCGGACCTCCATGTGGCCGTGGACGGTGAAGATCTCCCGGTCGATCCAGTCCTGGAGGTCGCGCTCGGAGCCGTCGTCGGACATGGTCGCGTCCGGGGCGAGCAGGTCGACGAAGGCCTGCCGGTCGCCGGCGTTGATCGCGGTGACGGCGGCGCGCACGGTCGGGTCGGAGAGTCTGGCGGGGGCGATGGTCATCCGGTCTCCCAGGAGTCGAAGCGGGTCGGGACTCCTGTTTAGGACCTCGGCGGGCACGCGCCGCGCATGTCGGCGGCGAGTCGGGGATTTCCGGGGGCCGACTGTGCTTGGATCCCGCTACGGGCGATTCACCCCCCTGGGGTCCCCGACCGGGCCACGGGGAGTGGCGTACGGGGCGGGAAGCCGGCCGGCCCGGCTTCCCGCCCCGCGTTCCGGGGTCGTGCGGCGGTGCCTAGAACAGGCCGGTGGCCTGCGGGGAGTAGCTGACGAGCAGGTTCTTGGTCTGCTGGTAGTGCTCCAGGACGGCCTTGTGGCCCTCCCGGCCGATGCCGGAGTTCTTGTACCCGCCGAACGCGGCGTGCGCCGGGTAGGCGTGGTAGCAGTTGGTCCAGACCCGGCCGGCCTGGATGGCGCGGCCCGCCCGGTAGGCGGTGGTGCCGTTGCGGGTCCAGACGCCGGCGCCGAGTCCGTAGAGGGTGTCGTTGGCGAGCGTGACCGCGTCGTCGAAGTCCTCGAAGCGGGTCACCGCGACGACGGGGCCGAAGATCTCCTCCTGGAAGATCCGCATCCCGTTGACGCCCTCGAAGACCGTCGGCGTGACGTAGTAGCCGCCGGACAGCGCGCCGCCCAGGTCGGCCCGCTCGCCGCCGGCGAGCACCTTGGCGCCCTCGGCCTGGCCGATCTCGACGTAGGAGAGGACCTTGCGCAGCTGCTCCTCGCTGGCCTGGGCGCCGATCTGGGTCTCGGTGTCCAGCGGGTTGCCCTGGCGCATCGCGCGCACCCGGTCCAGGCCGTCGGCGAGCAGCCGGTCGTACACCGAGGACTCGATCAGGGCCCGGCTGGGGCAGGTGCAGACCTCGCCCTGGTTGAGGGCGAACATCGCGAAGCCCTCGACGGTCTTGTCGTAGAAGGCGTCCTGTTCGGCCGCGACGTCGGCGAAGAACAGGTTGGGGCTCTTGCCGCCGAGCTCCAGCGAGACCGGGATGAGGTTGCCGCTCGCGTACTGCGCGATCAGCCGGCCGGTGGTGGTCTCGCCGGTGAAGGCGATCTTGCGGATCCGGTCGCTGGAGGCGAGCGGGCGCCCGGCCTCCAGGCCGAAGCCGTTGACGACGTTGAGCACGCCCGGCGGCAGCAGGTCGGCGGTCAGTTCGGCCAGCAGCAGCACGGAGGCCGGGGTCTGCTCGGCGGGCTTGAGCACGACCGCGTTGCCGGCCGCCAGCGCCGGGGCGAGCTTCCAGACCGCCATCAGGATCGGGAAGTTCCACGGGATGATCTGGCCGACCACGCCCAGCGGCTCGTGGAAGTGGTAGGCCACGGTGTCCTCGTCCAGCTGCGAGACGCCGCCCTCCTGGGCGCGCAGCGCGCCGGCGAAGTAGCGCAGCTGGTCGACGGCCAGCGGCAGGTCGGCGCCCAGCGTCTCGCGCACCGGCTTGCCGTTCTCCCAGCTCTCCGCGACGGCGAGGGCTTCGAGGTTCTGCTCGATCCGGTCGGCGATCCGCAGCAGCACCTGGGCGCGCTCGGCGGGCGGGGTGCGGCCCCAGGCCGGGGCGGCGGCGTGGGCGGCGTCCAGCGCGGCCTCGATGTCCTCGGCGGTGCCGCGGGCGACCTCGGTGAAGACCTCGCCGGTGACCGGGCTGGGGTTCTCGAAGTAGCGGCCGAGGACCGGCGGCGTCCACCGGCCGCCGATCCAGTGCTCGTAACGGGGGCGGTAGCCGACGATGGATCCGGGCTGCCCGGGGGGCTGGTAGACCGGCATGCTCTGGTGCCTCCTCGCGCTGTCGGGGCACCGCTCCGGCCACGCGGGCCGGAGCGGTGCGCCGGGCCGCGCAGGGGGCGGCCCGGCGGAGGGTACGGACACACACGCGGGTCGGGCGCCCCGTGCCGGGGCGTCCGCCGGGTTGCACCCTAACCGGCGAGCGGCCGGTTCGGCTACGGTCCGTGCGGCCCCGGTCGACGCAGGGTGGCGCGCTCCCCCCGGCCCCGGGCGGGCCGGGTCAGGCCCGCTGGTAGCGGCCGGTGCGGCGTTCCCAGCTCAGGTAGCCGGCCAGCCAGGTGACCAGCCCGTCGGCGTAGCGCTGGGCGACGATCCGCTCGACCCGGGCCAGGCCGAGCTCCCGGTGGACCTCGGGCAGTCCCTCGTACAGCTCCCGGGAGCGCTCGACCATCAGCTGCGCCTCGGCCATCACCACGGCGCACGCCTCCTCGGCCGAGCAGTCCCGCTCCCGGCGCACGATCATCACCAGGTTGTTGACGTCGCCGCGCGGCGCCTCCAGCGGGAACGAGCGCACGTCGTTGGTCAGCGAGGGGATGTCGGCGGCGAGCTGGCGCAGCTGACGCAGCACCGGATGGTGCAGCACGGCCGGTGGCACCTCGAAGTGGCCGAGCCGCTCGATCATGTCGAAGATGGTCTCCATCGCGGCGGTGCCGCGCCGCAGCACCTGGTACCCGGCCCGGTCCGGCGGGTTGGGGCTGATCCGCCCGGCCGCCTCGGCGGGGTGGGAGGCGAGGTAGTACTCCCAGTTGTAGGCGGCCCGCGCCTGCCAGCGCGCCGGCATGCCCTGGACGCTGCGCTCCCACAGGTCGGCGAAAGCGGTCTCCACGGGCGAGCCGCGGTCGGGCGACGCTCCGTGCAGGACGGCCACCAGCCGGTCGCAGATCGGCGCCACCTCGGCGGGGCGGCGGCCGAGCGGGCCGTCGAACTGGTCGTCGAAGAGGAAGTAGAAGCCCATGAGGTCGGCGGCGAGCGCCAGTTCGTCGGGTCCGGCGTCGGGGTAGCCGAGCGCGGCGAGGTCCACCACGTCCCAGTGGGCGTAGGACGGGTGGGCCGGGTCGGGCAGCAGCGGATGGCGGGTCAGCCAGGCGCGGTGCAGTTCGGTGGCGTACGGCCCGTGGTCGCTGCGACGGTGCGGGAACGGAATCTGAAGTGAGGTGTCGTCAGACATCGGACTCCCGGAGCTGCGAAGGGTGGGGGTGCTGAGGGGTAATGCGGGCGTCGGCGGGGGAGTTGGGGTGGCGCTGCCGGCAAGGTAAGTATGGTCATGGCATGATCAACTTGGCATGCGGGGCGTAGAGTATCTGATGCAATGATCCGACGTTAGGGATATACGGCAATTGCCCTCGGCAGGTCTTCCAAACCCTTCAACTCGCCCCTCGCCTGCGTGAATACACTCCACCAGGCCCCCTGCGGCGCTAACCTCGGCTCCACGAGCAGGGATCGGCGAGGCGGAGGCACGACGGTGACCGAGCGGGACAGGGAATTCCGGGCGGAGGCGAAGCCCGGCGCGCGGGAGGCCGAAGGCGCCCCCCATCGCATCAGGCTGCGCGACCGCGACTCCGAACTCCGCTCCGCCGAGGCCGCGGTGGACAAGCTCTGCCGCGACTTCGCGGCCGGCGGCACCGAGATCGGCGAGCTGCTCACCTTCTCCGGCCGGCCCGGCATCGGCAAGACCAGCCTGCTGCACGAGGTCCGCCGGATCGCCAAACTGCGCCCCGGCGCGACCGTGCTGTTCGCCCGCGGCGGCGAACGCCAGTTCAAGGAGCCCTACCACGTCCTGCGCCAGCTCCTCCAGCCGGTGCTCGGCAGCCTGGAACCGGGCGAGTTCAGCCAGGTGATGGGTACCTGGGAAGAGGTCGTCGGCCCCGCGATGGGCCTCAAGCAGCCCAGGAAGGGCGCCCGCCGCCTCGACCCGCAGGGCGTGCGCGACGGCCTCGACTTCGTCCTCACCCAGCTCGCCCCGCGGCGCGCCCCGCTGGTGATGATCGTCGACGACCTGCACTGGTCCGACCCCGAATCGCTCGGCTGGCTGGCGCAGTTCGCCGTCCGGGCGCGCGAGCTGCCCGTCCTGCTGGTCTTCGCCTACCGCGACGACACCGCCGACTGGCAGCAGGAGTCCCAGGAGCACCAGCGCGCGGTCACCGCGCTGGCCACCCGCCGGCACGAGCTGAGCCGGCTCTCCCTGGTCGCGGTCACCGACATGATCCGCGCCGAACTCGGCGACCAGGCCGAGGACGCCTTCTGCTACGAGTTCTGGAACGTCGTCAACGGCAACCCCTTCGAGGTCGTCGCCCTCCTCGACCAGGTCCGCGACCAGGAGCTGGAGCCGGTCGAGGAGAACTCCCAGCAACTGCGCGAACTCGCCGTCGACGCCACCGGGATGACCCTCAAGTCCTGGCTGGACCGGCTCGGCGCCGCCACCCTGCGCTTCGCCTGGGCCGCCGCGATGCTCGGCACCGACATCCAGCCCGAACTCGCCACCCGGATCTCCGCCCAGAGCGCCGAGGGCGCCCGCGAGTCCATCAAGGAACTGCGCAAGCAGCGCGTCCTCACCAAGACCCCCAACGGCAACCTCGAATTCGTCCACCCGCTGATCGCCAGCTCGATCTACAACACCATGCCCGAAGCCACCCGCACCGGCATGCACGGCGTGGCCGCCGCCGAGATCGAGAACGCCGGGCTCGGCCTGCTCGCCGCCTCCCGCCACCTGGTGGAGACCTTCGCGGGCGAGGGCGACGACCGCACCGTGCGCAAACTGCGCCGGGCCGCCTCCGAACACCTGCTGATCGGCGCGCCCGAGGCCGCCCAGCGCTGTCTGCACCGCGCGCTCGCCGAACCGCCGGACGACCAGGACCGCGCCGAGGTGCTGTACGAGCTGGGCTGTTCCGCCCTGCTCACCGACCCCGTCGCCACCGTCAACCAGCTGAAGCTCGCGCTCGACCCGGACGAGGGACCGCTGCGCCCCTCGCTGCGGGTCGACGCCACCTTCCGGCTCTCCGAAGTGCTCGCGCACAGCGGCGAGCTGCGCCAGGCCGCGCTGGTCTGCCAGGACGAGGCGGAGCGCACCGTCGGGGATCCGGCGGGCCGGCTGCGGCTGGAGGCCGCGTCCTTCATGTGGCACGCCTACCGCAAGTCCGAGGAGGACGGGCCGGCCCGCTCCGCCCGGCTCGGCGCGCTGTGCGACAGCCTCACCGGGCGCGAGGCGGCCGACCGGGCGGTCCTGGCGCTGCGGGCCTGGGACCTCACCCTGCGCGGCGAACCCTCGGCCGAGGTGCTGCGGCACGCCGACGACGTGCTGGACAACGGCCGGCTGCCCAAGGGCCTCGGCTGGACCGACAACACCTGGGGCTTCGAACTGCCCGCCACGCTCGGCCTGTCCTACACCTACAACGACCGCATCGCCCAGGCCGAGCGGCTCTTCTCGGACGCCATCGTCCAGTTCGAGGTGGCGGGCTGGAGCGGCGCCCACCGGGGCTTCGCCTACTTCCTGATGGGACTGGCCCGGTTCCGGCGCGGCCTGCTCGCCGAGGCCGAGGACTTCCTGCGCCGGGCGCTGCGGCTGTCCGAGCGGATCAGCGCCAAGCTGCCGCTCGCCTGGGACGCGGTCGGCGTGCTGATCGACACCCTGATCGCCCGCGGCCGCAGCCAGGAGGCCTGGGAACTCGCCCTGGAGTTCGGCTTCCACCCGCCGTACCACGCCACCGCGATGGTGCTGCCCGACGCCGCCTCGCTGTACGGCAAGCTGCTGCTCGCCGTCGGACGGCCCGCCGGCGCGGCCGCCGCGCTCACCGAGGCCGGCACCCAGCTGGACGTCCGGGGCTGGCACAACACGGTCTGGGCGCCCTGGGCCGGACACCTGGCCATCGCGCTCGCCGCGGACGAGCCGGAGCGGGCCCGCGCGTACGCCCGCCGCTCGGTCGTCGACGCGGAGCGGTTCGGCACCGCCTCGGCGATCGGCACCGCGCTGCGGCTCCATGCCCAGATCGAGGACGGCCAGCAGGCGGTCGAGCTGCTGGAGCGGGCGGTCACCCACCTCGGCCAGTCGCCGGCGGGCTACGAGCACGCCGTCGCCCTGGTCGACCTCGGAGCCGCGCTGCGCCGGGTCGGCCGGCTGGAGGACGCCCAGGAGCACCTCTACCAGGGCATCGAGCTCGCCCAGCACTGCGCGGCCGACGGTCTGGTCGACCGGGCCCGGCGCGAGCTGGCCAACTACGGCCTGCGGCCCAACCGGCTCGGCGACGTGCGCGAGACGCTCAGCCAGCCGGAGTGGGACGTCGCCGAGCTGGCCGTGCGGGGCATCCCGCCGCAGCGCATCGCCGACCACCTGGCCCTCCCGCTCAACCTGGTCAACCGCCGGCTGGCCGCCGTCTACCGCAAGGCGGGCAGCGGCCCCGACGGCCTGGCCGCGGCGCTCGGCCTGCCGCCCGCCCAGCGCGACGGCTCCGACCCGGTGGACCGGCGGGGCGGAGCGCACGGGGACGAGGGCGGGTTCGGCGCCGGCCGCTGACCGGCCCCGGCGGCCGGGCGGGCCCCACGGCCGACACGCCCGGCCGTCGTCCCGGCCGCAGCGCACGGCGCACCGGACGGCGCGCGGGCAGGCGATGAGCGCCCCCGCGCCGTCCCCGCTGACTAGGCTGACGCCGACCCGGGCCCATACGGGGCCCGGCACCCCGGCGAAAGGGCGGGCGCGCTCCCGTGGCCCGCCAGTGAGGAGCAGGCCATGGCGACGCCCCCGGCGAACGGGCCGCAGACCACCAGCGTGCGGCGCGAGCCCTTCGAACCCTCGGGCGCGGGCGCCGCGATCGAGCGGTGGACGTTGCGCGCCGGAGCGTACGAGGCGAGCGTGCTCACCCTCGGCGCCACCCTGCACACCCTGGTCGCCCCCGACCGCGACGGCCGCCCCGCCCAGGTGCTGCTCTCCACCGACCGGCTCGCCGACATCCTCGGCCCGGCCCGCCACTACGGCACCGTGGTCGGCCGGTACGCCAACCGGATCGCCGGCAGCAGCATCACCGTCGACGGCGAGGAGCACCAGCTCGCCCCGACCGGCGGCGGGGTCACCCTGCACGGCGGCCCCGACGGCTTCGCGCACCGGATCTGGACGGCCGAGGAGGTGCCCGGCGGCGTCCGGCTCGCGCTGCACAGCCCCGACGGCGACCAGGGCTTCCCGGGCGCCCTGGACGTCACCGTCGACTACACCCTCGACCCGGGCGGCGAGCTGGCGATCCGCTACCGGGCGGTGACCACCGCGCCGACCGTGGTCAACCTCACCAACCACGCGTACGTCAACCTGGCGGGCGAGGGCTCCGGGGACGTCCTCGGCCACCTTCTCACCCTGGACGCCGACGGCTACACCCCCGCCGACGAGCGGCAGATCCCCTACGGCCGGATCGAGCCGGTGACCGGGACGCCGTTCGACTTCACCACCGCCCGGCCGGTCGGCAAGGCGCTGCACGACGCCCACCCGCAGCTGACCGGACCCGGCGGGTACGACCACAACTGGGTGCTGCGGCCGCGTCCGGCGGACGGCACCCCGGCCCGGGCGGCACTGCTGGAGGACCCGTCCAGCGGCCGCACCCTGGAGGTGCTGACCACCGAGCCCGGCATCCAGGTCTACACCGCCAACACCTTCCAGGGCCGGGTCACCGGCGCGCGCGGGGTGCCGTACGGGCCGTTCGCGGGGATCGCGCTGGAGACCCAGCACTTCCCGGACTCCCCGCACCACCCGGCCTTCCCGAGCACCGAGCTGCGCCCGGGCGAGGAGTTCCGTTCGACCACCGTGCTGCGGCTCGGAACCACCGGCTGACGGGGGCGCTGCAAGAGCCTTTCACCACGGAGGGTGGGCCCCGGCGGCGACGGCCGACCGGGGCGAACCGGACAAAATATGGCGAAGTGCCGGTCATTGACGACCGTTCGGCCACGCCGAGGACACGTGGATGTAACGATCGCCGTTTCTTGCAGAAACTTTCTGCAAGGGCTTTCCGCGACTGTTGCCCCGCTGTTAACTTCCTCCCGGGCCCGGCGGCAGCAACGGTGCGGTCGGCGCGAGGCAAGGCAGCCATTATGCGCCTGTCTCCGGTCATTCCGGGCACCCCCACCCTCCAAGGAGTTCTCATGCGGCGTGGCATCGCGGCCTCTGCCCTCGTTGTGGCCCTCGCGGTCTCGATGGCTGCCTGTGGCAGCAGCGGCTCCAGCTCCGACGGCAAGGCCGACGGGCCGGTCACCCTCACCTACTGGGACACCTCGAACGCCACCAACGAGGCGCCGAACTACCAGGAGCTCGTCAAGAAGTTCGAGGCCGCCAACCCGGACATCAAGGTCGACTTCGTCAACGTGCCCTTCGACCAGGCGCAGAACAAGCTCCAGACCGCGATGGGCGCCAAGGGCGCTCCGGACGTGTTCCGCTCCGAGGTCGGCTGGACCGCCGCGTTCGCCAAGGCCGGCTACCTGGAGCCGCTGGACGGCACCCCGGCCGCCGCCGACACCGCCAAGTTCCGGCCCAGCCTGATCCAGCAGGCCGGCTACGAGGGCAAGCTCTACGGCGTGCCGCTGGTCACCGACACCCTCGGCCTGCTCTACAACAAGGAGCTCTTCGCCAAGGCCGGCATCACCGCCGCCCCCACCACCTGGGACGAGCTCAAGACCGCCGCCGCCGCGGTCAAGGAGAAGGCCGGCGTCGACGGCTTCTGGCTGAAGGCCGCCGACGGCTACTACGCCATGCCGTTCCTGTTCGGCGAGGGCACCGACACCGTCGACCCCAAGGGCAGGAGGATCACCGTCGCCGGGCCGCAGGCCGTCAAGGCGATCGAGACCTACAAGTCCCTGTTCACCGCGCCCGGCACCGCCAAGGCCGACGTCACCACCGACGCCTACGCGCACATGATGGACGCCTTCACCAGCGGCAAGGTCGCGGCGATCGTCCAGGGCCCCTGGGAGATCACCAACATCTACAAGGGCTCCGCCTTCGCCGACAAGGCCAACCTCGGCATCGCCCCGGTCCCGGGCGGCTCCGCCGGCAAGGGCGGCGCCCCGACCGGCGGCCACAACATCTCCGTCTACGCCGGTGCCGACAAGGCCCACAAGGCCGCCGCCGAGAAGTTCGCCGCCTTCATGACCTCGGCCGAGAGCCAGGCCTTCATCGCGCAGAAGAACTCCACCCTGCCGACCCGCGAGGACGCCTTCACCCCCGAGGTCAAGGCCGACCCCGGCATCGCCGGCTTCCAGGCGGTCCTGTCGAGCGCCGAGCCGCGCCCCGAACTGCCCGAGTACAGCTCGCTGTTCGCCTCGCTGGGCACCAACCTCGGCAAGATCGTCCAGGGCACCGCGACCCAGGACGGCCTGAACACCGTCGCCACGGACTACGCCAAGCTCCTCCCGGGCTTCGCCAAGTAGTCCCTCCCCAGCCGTCCGGTCCGCCGTTCCCCCGGCGGACCGGACGGCCGGACCCGTCACAGCAGTCGCCGAAGCGAGGCGGCGGACCTCCCCCGAGAAGGTGTCGAACAATGTCAGTCGCCGTGCAGGGCGTCACCGGCAAGGGCAGCCGGCAGCGCGAGCCGCGTCCGGGCCTGATGGAACGCGTCAAGCGCTCGTACGCCAGGCACTGGTACGCCTACGCGATGATCGCGCCGGTCGTGCTCGTGCTCGGCGTCCTGGTGCTCTACCCGCTCGCCGAGGGCTTCTGGCTCACCCTCACCGACGCCAACAGCCTCAACGTCGCCCGCAGGATCGGCGCCAACGAGATCCCGGCGAGCCACCACTTCGTCGGCTTCGACAACTACGCCGACATCCTGTGGGGCCCCGGCTCCTACGACCGCTTCTGGTCGCACTTCGTCTGGACCATCGCCTGGACCGCGCTCTGCGTCGGCCTCCACTACACCATCGGCCTCGGCCTGGCCCTGCTGCTCAACCAGAAGCTGCGCGGGCGCGCCGTCTACCGGATGCTGCTCATCCTGCCCTGGGCCGTGCCCACCTTCGTCACCGTCTTCTCCTGGCGGCTGATGCTCGCCGACGGCGGCGCCGTCAACGGCCTGCTCGCCGCGCTGCACCTGCCCGAACCCGGCTGGCTGGACGACCCGACCGCGCAGAAGGCCGCCGCCGTCATGGTCAACACCTGGGTCGGCGTGCCGTTCATGATGATCTCGCTGCTCGGCGGCCTCCAGTCGATCCCCGCCGAGCTGTACGAGGCCGCCGAGATGGACGGCGCCACCGCCTGGCAACGGTTCCGCCACGTCACCCTGCCCGGCCTGCGCACCGTCTCCTCGACCGTCGTCCTGCTCGGCATCATCTGGACGTTCAACCAGTTCGCCGTCATCTTCCTGCTGTTCGGCAACGGCGCCCCCGACGCCCAGCTGCTGGTCACCTGGGCCTACCGGCTCGGCTTCGGCCAGCAGCCCCGGGACTACGCGCAGTCCGCCGCCTACGGCGTCATCCTGCTCTCCATCCTGATCGTCTTCACCGCCTTCTACCGCCGCTGGCTCGCCCGCAACGAGCGGGCGAACGGCTGACCCCGGCCCACCACGCGACCACGAAGGAGGCACCCCGATGAGCACCACCACCGACCGGCCCACCCCCCTCGCCGCCCGGTCCGCGGCCCCCGCCGCCCGGCCGGCCAAGGTCCGCCCCCGCGGCGGGACCGGCCCGCTCGCCACGACCCTGATGCACGGCGCGCTGATCCTGGCCAGCCTGATCGCGCTGTTCCCGGTGACGTGGATCCTCTACGTCTCGTTCGGCCCGGACAAGACCGACTACCTGCACCCCGGCGAGATCCTCGGCAAGCTGACCCTCTCGAACTACGCGACGGTGCTGTTCGACACCGACTTCTTCACCTGGTTCGGCAACGCCTTCCTGGTCTCCGGCGTCACCACCGTCTTCGGCGTGCTGATCGCCGCCTCCACCGGCTACGCCGTCTCCCGGATGCGCTTCCCCGGCCACCGGCCGCTCATGTGGTCGCTGCTGGTCACCCAGATGTTCCCGATCGCGGTGCTGATCGTGCCGATGTACACGATCCTGTCCCAGCTCGGCCTGCTGGACAGCTACCTCGGCCTGGTCCTGGTCTACTCGACCACCACCGTGCCCTACTGCGCCTGGCTGATGAAGGGCTACTTCGACACCGTCCCGGTGGAGATCGACGAGGCCGGCCGGGTCGACGGGCTCACCCCGTTCGGCACCTTCTGGCGGCTGGTGCTGCCGCTCGCCCGCCCGGGCCTGGCGGTCGCCGCGTTCTACTCCTTCCTCACCGCCTGGGCCGAGGTCGCCTTCGCCTCCACCTTCATGCTCAGCTCCGACAAGTACACCCTCGCCGTCGGACTCCAGACCTTCGTCAGCGAGCACGACGCCCAGTGGAACCTGATGGCCGCGACCGCCGTGCTGATCGCGATCCCCTCCTCGGCCCTCTTCTACCTGGTGCAGCGCCACCTGGTGACCGGCCTGACCGCCGGCGCCTCGAAGTCCTGACCGGCCTCCCGCGCCGAGGCCCGACCGCTCCGCCCGCCACACTCCCCAAGGGATACCGTCCATGACCCAGAACCTGGCCGACACCCCCCGGCCCGCCGACGACGCCACCGCTCACGAGGGCAGTGCCGCCGCGGACAGAGGCTGGTGGCGGGACGCGGTCATCTACCAGGTGTACCCGCGCAGCTTCGCCGACTCCAACGGCGACGGCATGGGCGACCTGCCCGGCATCCGCAGCCGCCTGCCCTACCTGCGCGACCTCGGCGTGGACGCCGTCTGGCTCTCGCCGTTCTACGCCTCCCCGCAGGCCGACGCCGGCTACGACGTCGCCGACTACCGGGCCGTGGACCCGGTGTTCGGCACCCTGCTGGACGCCGACACGCTGATCCGCGACGCCCACCGGCTGGGCCTGCGGATCATCGTGGACCTCGTCCCCAACCACTCCTCCGACCAGCACGAGTGGTTCAAGCGCGCCCTGCGCGAGGGCCCCGGCTCCCCGCTGCGCGAGCGCTACCACTTCCGCCCCGGCAAGGGCGCCCACGGCGAACTGCCGCCCAACGACTGGGAGTCCATCTTCGGCGGCCCGGCCTGGACCCGCACCAGGAACCCGGACGGCACCCCCGGCGACTGGTACCTGCACCTGTTCGCCCCCGAGCAGCCCGACTTCAACTGGGACAGCCCGGCCGTCGCCGACGAGTTCCGCTCCATCCTGCGCTTCTGGCTGGACATGGGCGTCGACGGCTTCCGCATCGATGTCGCCCACGGCCTGGTCAAGGCCCCCGGCCTGCCCGACCTCGGCGGCGCCGACCAGCTCAGGCTGCTCGGCAACGACGTCATGCCCTTCTTCGACCAGGACGGCGTGCACGCCATCTACCGCTCCTGGCGCAGGATCCTCGACGAGTACCCGGGACAGCGGATCGGCGTCGCCGAGGCCTGGACCCCGACCGTCCAGCGCACCGCCAACTACGTGCGCCCCGACGAACTGCACCAGGCCTTCAACTTCCAGTACCTCGGCACCTCCTGGGACGCCGCCGACCTGCGCGCCGTGATCGACCTCTCGCTCGACTCGATGCGCCCCGTCGACGCCCCCACCACCTGGGTGCTCTCCAACCACGACGTCACCCGGCACGCCACCCGGTTCGCCAACCCGCCGGGCCTGGGCACCCAGATCCGCACCCCCGGCGACCGCGGACTCGGCCTGCGCCGCGCCCGCGCTGCCACCCTGCTGATGCTCGCCCTGCCCGGCTCCGCCTACGTCTACCAGGGCGAGGAGCTCGGCCTGCCGGACGTCACCGACCTGCCCGACGAGGTCCGCCAGGACCCGTCGTACTTCCGCAAGGCCGGCCAGGACGGCTACCGCGACGGCTGCCGCGTCCCGATCCCGTGGTCCGGCACCGAGGCCCCCTACGGCTTCGGCCCCACCGCCGGCGGACCGTCCTGGCTGCCGCAGCCCGCCGAATGGGCCGCCCTCAGCGTCGAGGCGCAGACCGGCGACCCGACCTCCACCCTGGAGCTCTACCGCTCGGCACTGGCCGTCCGCAAGGCGCACCCCGACCTCGGCGCCGGCACCGACGTCCAGTGGCTCCCCGCCCCCGAGGGCACCCTGGCGTTCCGCCGCGGCTCCTTCGTCTGCACCGTCAACACCACCGGCGCCCCGGTCCGGATACCGGCCCCCGGCCGGCTGCTGCTCACCTCCGCCGGCGCCGGCCCGGACGTGACGGACGGCGAGGCGGTGCTCGCCGCCGACAGCACCGACTGGTGGGCGGTCTGACGTGGTTGCAATAGGCTCTGGGACCGTGACTACGGCGCGACTCTCAGACATCGCGGCGCAGGCGGGGGTCAGCGAAGCCACCGTCTCCCGCGTGCTCAACGGCAAGGCCAACGTCTCGGCCACCACCCGGCAGACCGTGCTGGCGGCCCTGGACGTGCTCGGCTACGAGCGGCCGACCCGGCTGCGCCGGCGCAGCGCCGGGCTGATCGGACTGGTCACCCCGGAGCTGAGCAACCCGATCTTCCCGGCACTGGCCCAGGTGATCGAGCAGGTGCTGAGCCGGCACGGCTTCACCCCGGTGCTCTGCACCCAGACCCCGGGCGGCTCCACCGAGGACGAACTCGTCGAGATGCTGGTCGACCGGGGCGTGGCGGGCATCGTCTTCGTCTCCGGCCTGCACGCCGACTCCACCGCCGACCACGACCGGTACACCCGGCTGGCCGGGCGCGGGGTGCCGTTCGTGCTGATCAACGGCTACAGCGAGCGCATCGACGCGCCGTTCATCTCGCCGGACGACCGGGCCGCGATGTGGATGGCCGTCCAGCACCTGGCCGGACTCGGCCACGAGCGGATCGGCCTGGCCGTCGGCCAGCGGCGCTACGTGCCGGTGCTGCGCAAGATCGAGGGTTTCACCGCGGCCGTGCGGGAGGTGCTGGGGCTCGGCGCGCAGGAGGCCGGGGAGCTGGTCCACCACACGCTGTTCAGCGTCGAGGGCGGGCACGCGGCGGCCGGGGCGCTGCTCGACAAGGGCTGCACGGCGATCGTCTGCGGCAGCGACATGATGGCGCTCGGCGCGATCCGTGCGGTCCGCCAGCGGGGCCTGGCGGTGCCGCAGGACGTCTCGGTGGTCGGCTTCGACGACTCGCCGCTGATCGCCTTCACCGAGCCGCCGCTGACCACCGTCCGCCAGCCGGTGGAGGCGATGGCCACCGCGGCGGTGGACGCGCTGCTGGAGGAGGTCGGCGGGAACGCCGCGCAGCGCGGGGAGTTCATGTTCCGGCCGGAGCTGGTGATGCGCGGCTCGACCGGCGCCCGGGCGCGCTGAGGCCCGACGCCGCGGGGCCCGGGAGCGCACTGCTCCCGGGCCCCGCGGCGTTCCCGCTCAGCCCTCCTGGACGGTCGGGCGGTCCTGGGTGACCCGGTGGCCGTCGGCGGCGTCACCGGTGCGGGTCTCGGTGCGCCGGCCCCGCTCCAGGTAGTCGCGGAGGATCAGTTCGACGGCGTCCTGCGGGCTCTTGGTGCCGGAGAGCATCATCACGTCGATCGCGAGGTTGGCGTCGAGCGAGACGGTGACCTGGGCCATGGTGACTCCTTCTCGGGTGCAGGGCAGCAGCATGCCCGTCGCGACCCCGGTTTGACCATGGCCGTCCGGCGTCCGGCCCCGTGCGGGCACGCCGCCGCCCCCGGGGAGGAGCGACCGGACTCTCCCCGGGGGCGGCGGCGCGAGGGGATCAGACCCGGCCGGCGAAGTCCGGGGCCCAGTTGGCGACCGTCTGGACGCGCACGCCCGAGCTCGGGTTGGCGGCCTCGACGTACGTGCCGTCGCCGATGTAGAGCGCGACGTGGTAGACGCCGGAGTCCTTTCCGTTGTTGGACCAGAACAGCAGGTCGCCGGGCTTGAGGGAGTCCAGCGGGACATGGGTGGAGGCGGCGGCCTGGTCGGCGGCGACGCGCGGGACGGAGATGCCCGCGGCGCGCAGCGCGGCCTGGGTCAGGCCGGAGCAGTCCCAGCCGCCGTTGCCGGTGCCGCCGTAGACGTAGGCCTGACCGACCTTCGACTGGGCGAAGGCGACGGCGGCGGCCATGCTGCCGCTGGCGGCCGGGGCCGCCGGGGCGGTGGCCGGGGTCTCGGCCTGCGCGGCGGGCTTGCTCGCCGGCTTGCCGGCCGGGGCCTGGGCCTGGGGCCGGTTCTGGCCCTGCGCGCCGCCCTGGTCGCGGTTGAACCAGTCGAAGCCCTGGCCGGCGGCGCGCTCGCCGAGGGTCAGGTGCTGGCCCGGGTAGATGGCGTGCGGGCCGTCGGTCAGGGTGGCGCGGTTGAGCTCGTAGAGCCGCTGCCAGCCGCCCTGGACCTGGTTGCGGTCGGCGATGGTGGACAGCCAGTCGCCGGCGACCACGGTGTAGTCCCGGGAGGCCTGCTGGGCGCCCTGCTGACCGGCCTGCGGGCGCCACTGCCGGTCGCCCCGGGCCGTCTGCGGGGTGGCGGCGGGCTCGGCGGCCTGCTGCTGCGCGGCGGGCTTCTCGGCGGGCTTGGCGGCCGGCTTGGCGGCCGGGGTCTGGGCCGGGGCAGGGGCGGCCGGCTTGGCGGCGGCAGAGGTGTCCACCGCGGCCGGGGTGCCGCCCTTGGTGAGACCGGCCTGGACCGAGCAGACCGGCCAGGCGCCGGGGCCCTGCACGGCCAGGACCTTCTCGGCGGTCGCGATCTGCTGGTCCTTGGTGGCGAGGTCGGCACGCGCGGCGAACGCGGTGCCGCCGAACGCGGCCCAGGTCGAGTTGGTGAACTGGAGGCCGCCGTAGAAGCCGTTGCCGGTGTTGATGCTCCAGTTGCCGCCGCTCTCGCACTGGGCGACCTTGTCCCAGGTGGCGACGGAGGCGGCCGAGGCGGTGCCGGCGGTGAGGCAGGGGATGGTGAGGCCGATGCCCGCGACGCCGAGGGCGGCGATCGCGCGACGGGTACGGCCGGACAGTCGGGTGCCGTTGGTGGGCAGCATGAAGACGCGGTCCTCTCCCACGCCTGCGAGGTGAGCTGTCGGATTCGGGCTGGAGTTGCCCGGCCGCGCTGTGGACGCGGCTTCACCCCTAGCCCGGGGCCGGTCCGTGGACCGGTCCTGGGCGAACTACCTGTGGTTCCCCCGCTCCTGCCGTGGTGCATTGCGCTGCCAGCACGCCCGACGGCAGGACTCGGCGTCGCGGACGTGCTGGGTCCGTGTGGCCACGAACGGGGAGCACGTTAAGCAGAGGCGCGTTCAAACCGCAAACATGTGTGACGCTCGTCACGGTGTGCGGAAAGGGCGCCTGCCGGCTGTCCTTCATGATCGGAAATGACCGGTTTCCCGCAACGCCGGTCGCGGCCAACGCACCTGCCTGCGCCTCAGGACGCCGGCGCCGCGCCGGAGCGCCGCAGCCGCCCCGGGGGAAGGGCTGCGCACCGGCGGGCGTCGACGAGGGGGCGGGCGCCCCGTCCGGACGTCCGGCCGCGCGGAGCGCGTCGCCGGGCAAAGCGTCACAGAGCGGACATCACGCCCGAACCGACCTCCGGCTCACCCGAACCCGATCCGCCGGGCCCTCCTGCGCCGGCCCACCGTCGCCGCCGCCCTCGCGGCGATCCGCGGCGAGAGGCTCCCGCGCCGTTCGCCCGGCGGCACCCGGGCCCCCGGCCCCGGCGGCGGCCGCGTCCGCCCTCCTGCGCCTCCCGTCGGGGGCGACGAGAAGCGCGTCCGGGGGAGTCGGCGGGAAGGGGCGGCACCGGCACGCCCGGCCAGGGAGGGGCTTCGCCGCCGCCTGCGCCCTCGTCAGCATCCGGGCCGTCAGCGGAGCCGCCGTCATCCCGGGCGCCCCCGGGGGAGTTCGGCGGCGACGAGCGCCGGCCGCACCGCCGGCCGCACCGCCCCGGGGAACGTCCTGCTGCGCCGGCCGGGGGAGGACGGACGCCGCCGCCCGCCCCCGGCCGGCCGCCGGAGCCGTCTCCCGGGAACGCCGCAGGGCCCGGAACGGTGCGTCCGTTCCGGGCCCTGCGGGCGAGCGGGGCTACTGGGCGGCGTGCCGCCCGCCGGCGCGCGGGCCGTCCTCCGCCGCGGCGCCGGCCTCCCCGGCCAGGGCCTCGGCGTCGACGGCCGGCAGCGCGGCCAGGTAGGTGGAGGCGACCAGCTGGCCGACCGCCTGGTACGCGCCCACCGGCGCGGCCGACGGGCAGCCGGACTCCTCGGCCGCGGTGGCGAGCAGCTCGGCGTCCGCCTCCGGGCCGATCACCAGCGGGGCCAGCGCCGGGTTCTGGGCACCCATCTCCTTGAGGTGGGCGACGGCGTCGGCGACCGAGCCGGGCACGTCCAGCGCGGCGGCGACGACCGGCACGGCGAGCCGGGCGGCCAGCAGCATGCCGGTGATGCCGGCGGCGTCGGCCGCGGCCTGCCCGCCGACGGTGGTGAGCACCACGCCGTCGGCGGCGGTCGCGATGGCGAACAGCCGGGCCCGGTCGGCGCGGGCCAGCCCGGCCTCGGAGAGGCGGACGTGCACGGCCTCGGCGAGCAGCGGGTGCGGGCCCAGCGCGTCGGTGACGGGGGCGCCGAACTCGGCGGCGAGCCCGTGCAGCGCGGGGAGGAAGTCGTGCGGACCGGGCACCAGCGGCACCACGACCGGCGCGGGCAGTCCGGCCTGGGCGGCCTCGGTCAGCAGCTCGGCGACGGTGCGCTCGCCGTCCGCCTCGCCGTCGGTGCCACCGGAGGGGAGGTACCCGGCGACGGTCCGGACGCCGTTCTGCTCGCTGCGGACAATGGACAGCAGCTCCTCGACGACGGACCGGGAGTCCGGTCCGGCGGCCGCGGGGACGGCGAGCAGCAGGGCCGGGGAACCGGCCGGGATCTCGGGGCGCTCGGGACGGCGGTGGCGCCCCCGCGCACGGGAGCCTGGAGTGCGGACGGGCAGTGGCGCGCCCGGGATGGCTGCGGTGCTCATGGCGGAGATCGTAGGACATCGCTCCACCCGCTCCGCAGTCGGCTGCCGAACCGGACGGGGGGTCCGCCGTGAAAACCGGACATAACCGGCCCCGGGGCGGGAGTTCTCCCGGTACCCCTTCAGATGCGCCGGAACGGGAACCGCGTTGCCGCTCCCGCGCGTGAGATGTCTCACAGCGCCCGCGCGGCCTGACGGAGGGTCACGGAAGAGCGACTCCCGGCGTTCGAAGATCAACAATCGGCGGGTGGCCGCCTACGGGCGGTTATCGGCCCCTTGCCGATTCAGTCAGCTTTGTCCGTTTACGTACCGTCAGGCGGGTGCCGCGTGAAGAGTTCCGGTTCGGTGTCGAAAAGGCCGTGCACCTGCAACGTCCCGTGCTGATGCACGTGCACTGGAGCTATCATCACGTCAAGTGAGGCGTTGTGCCGGGCCGGTACGGGGCCGGCCCGTCCGTTCGGCCGGGGCCGGGGCGCCGAGCTGAACGACCCACTCCGGAGCTCTTCGGGAGATTTCTATGCACGACACGCACGACACGTACGACACGTACAACGGGATGGCCGCGACCGACCTGGAGGGCGTGGTCTGGCAGAAGAGCCTGCACAGCAACTCGCAGGGCAACTGCGTCGAGTTCGCCGCCCTCCCGGGCGGCGAGGTGGCGATGCGCAACTCGCGCTTCCCGGACGGTCCGGCGCTCATCTACACCCGGGCCGAGATCGCCGCGCTGCTCCTGGGGGCGAAGGACGGGGAGTTCGACCACCTGGCGGTCTGACCGGCCGCCGGCTTCACCAATCGGGGGGCCGTCGTGGGTGCTGACACCACGACGGCCTTTGTCTTTGTCCGGAGCCCCGGGGGTCCCCGGAAGCCCCGGAAGTCCTGAGAGCCCTGGAAGCCCTGGTCCGGAATCCCCTTCCGGGCCGGGTCCGTCCGTACCTCCGCCCGGGATCCGTGCCGCCGGGCGGGCCGGGAACGTCACGGCTCCCGCTGCGCCGCCGCCGTGCCGAGCCGCCGCACGCGGATCGGAGGAGGGGCGCCACCGCCGGGGGCTGCCGGTGCCCGCTGCCCGAGGGTCGCCGGTCGCCGCTGCCGGGGTGCCGTTCGCCGTGCTGTGGTGGTTCCCTGGTCCTTCGGTTCCCCGGCTCCCCGGTTCACCGTCGGTCGCTCAGGCCGAGCGCCGGTGCCGTCCGCCGAACTCCGCCACCGGGACGGGGGCCGGCCGCTGGGCCTCCTCCGCCTCGAACAGGGCCCAGACGACCTTGCCGCTGCCCAGCGGGTGCCAGCCCCAGGAGTGGCTGAACGAGTCGACCAGGTGCAGTCCCCGGCCGGACTCCGCCACGAAGTCCGCCTCCCGGGCCACCGGGCCGGTACTGCTGGGGTCGCTCACCGCGCAGACCACCTGGGGCGCGCGGTGCACGAGGCTTATTCGGATCGGCAGCCGGCTCTCCACCGCCGGCTGCGCGGGAAAGTCGTAGTCGTCCGCCGCGCCGGGACACGCGCCGATGGCGTGCCGCAGCGCGTTGGTCACCAGCTCCGATGCCACCAGCGCGACGTCGTCGAAGAGTTCGCCCAGCCCCCACCGCTGCAGGGCGGTCCTGGCGAAGTCGCGCGCGGTTCTGACAGCCTCATAGCGGGGAGCGAGCGTACAGGTGACCACAAGGGGGTCGACTGCCAAGGCCGTTCCGGTGCTCATGAAGAGCTCCTCCCATAAGGGGGCGGACACGGCTGGACCCGCCGGGGTCATGCCGGTCACCTCCGACTCGCTCGGCCGCGCGGCCGCCCCTCGACCAGGCGCGCGCGCACGAGGGCCCGGAGGCGCGGGGGCGCTGCCGGGCCGGTGCACGGAATCGCGCGTGGGGTCGACGCGGAGCCCGCGGGATTGCCAGGGGTGTGCAGGTGCACGTGCACCATCGTGCTCTGCGCTCACTGCAGATGCAAGAGTCGATTCACGTGCAGTCGTTCAAATGGCATATGCAAGCGCCGGATGCACGTGCATCCTGGTGTGCGGAGTGCGGAACTGATAGGAACATCCGTCAGTATCGGCACCGTGAGCGCTCATCTGATGGCAGACTGTGCGCTGTTTGCCCTAGGTGGAGGTTAGGACCACATGACCACAGTTCAGCCGGGCGGCGGCTCGATGGTCCGCCGGATCCTCCTCGGCTCCCAGCTGCGCCGGCTCCGCGAGACGCGCGGCATCACCCGCGAGGACGCGGGCTACGCGATCCGCGCCTCCGAGTCCAAGATCAGCCGCATGGAACTCGGCCGGGTCAGCTTCAAGGAACGTGACGTCGCCGACCTGCTCAGCCTCTACGGCGTGGACGACGGCCTCGAACGCGAGGCCCTGCTCGGCCTGGTCCGCGAGGCGAACAAGTCGGGCTGGTGGCACAGCTTCAACGACGTCCTGCCGGGCTGGTTCCAGACCTACGTCGGCCTGGAGGAGGCCGCTGCCCTCATCCGTACCTACGAGGTCCAGTTCGTCCCCGGCCTGCTCCAGTCCGAGGAGTACGCACGGGCGGTCTTCGGCCAGAGCCGGCCGGTGATCAGCGAGGAGGAGGTCGAGCGCCGGGTCAGCCTGCGCATGCGCCGTCAGAAGCTGCTCACCGAGGGCAACAGCCCGCGGCTCTGGGCGGTCATCGACGAGGCCGCGCTGCGCCGGCCGGTCGGCGGGCCCAAGGTGATGCGCGGCCAGGTCCAGTACCTGATCGACGCCGCCGAGCAGGCCAACGTCGTCATCCAGGTCATGCCGTTCCGCTTCGGCGCCCACGCCGGTGAGTCCGGTGCGTTCACCATCCTGCGCTTCCCCGAGCAGGACCTCGCCGACGTGGTCTACCTGGAGCAGCTGACCAGTGCGCTGTACCTGGACAAGCGCGACGACGTGGACGCCTACATCCAGGTCATGGAGCGGCTCTGCGTGGACAGTCTCACGCCCGAGCGCACCATCGATCTGCTGGCCTCGATCCTGAAGGAACGCTGAGCGCCGGCCGGGAGCCGGCCGGGAGACCGGCCGGCGACCCGAGCACGACGGGGGAGCGGCCGCCGGCCGCCGCGGGTCAGCCGCGGGCCGGCGGCCGCTCCCGTTCCGGGGGCAGGGGCTGCGGCGGGCGGCCCAGCCGCCAGGGCAGGTCGTAACGGCGGAACAGGTCGGCGCGGATCGGGGCCAGCGGCAGCTCCGCCCCGGGCAGCAGCACGCCTATGCAGCCGCCCATCAGCGCGCTGCGCAGCACCGCGTGCTCGGCCACCGGGTCCGGCGCCCCCCAGTCGCGCAGCAGTTCCTGGAGGATGGCGCCCAGCCGCTGCTGCTCGGGGTCCTGGACGAAGGCGCCGGTGTCCGGGTCGAGGATCAGCGCCAGGTGCGAGCGCATCACCCGCGGGTGGTCCATGGCCAGGCCGAGCACCGCGTCGATGGCCAGGGCCAGCCGGGCCTCCGGGCCCGCGTCGGGGGCCAGCTCGTCCAGTGCGGCCGAGAGCGTCTGGTGCATCATCCGGTGGGTCGCGGACTGCATGAGCAGCCGTTTGCCGTCGAAGTAGTAGGAGAGCAGCCCGCGGGCGAGCCCGGCCCGCTCGGCGATGTCGGTCAGGGTGGTGCCGGCGTATCCACGCTGGTCGACCAGTTCGACGGTGGCCCGCATGATGCGTCGCCGGGAGCGCTGTCGCATCTCCTCATTGACCGAATCCCCGCGAGGTGCCATCGTGTCTGCTCCGTACGTTCGTTGGCTGGCGGCCAATATACTGGCCCGGCCGCCGACCGAACCCCGGCGGCCGGCCCCTGGCCGGGCGGACGGGTTCGGATCGTACGGAGGCGCCGGCCCTACCAACACGGGGGTTTGGTAGAGCCGGCGCCCTGCTCGTCGGCGAGGGCCGGACCGCGGCGCCGGGAGTCCCCGTCCGGGGCCCCTGCCGTCGTCCGGCGCTCGCCGGTCAGCTCTTGCTGAGGACCTCGCCGCGCTCCTCAGCCAGGTCTTCCCGGCTGGCTGACGGATAATCATAGTCCGGCACCGGCCGGGGAGTTGCCTTCTTCCGGCGGTCGAGCGCGGCACCGGCGACGGCGATCACCAGGCCGGTCAGGGCGACCGCGGTGACGAAGAGCAGCGCGGGCCGGTAGCCGTCCAGCTGGGCCTGGGCGCTGGTGCCCCCGCCGTTGCCGGCGGTGATGATCGCGGTGGCGCCGGCCAGCACGACCGCGGTGCCCACCTGGATCGCGGTGTTCACCAGGCCGGAGGCGAGCCCCTGCTCCTCGTCGGCCACCCCGTCGGTGGCGGCGATGTTCACCGAGGGGAAGGCCAGGGCGAAGCCGACCCCCAGCAGGACGATCGAGGGCAGCACCAGCGCCGGGTACGAGCTGTGCTCGTCCAGCCGCAGGAACAGGGCGAACGCGCCGACCAGGGCGAGCAGGCCGATCGGCAGCAGCCGGCCGGTGCCGAAGCGGTCCACCACCGGGCCCATGAACGGCGCCGACAGGGCGATCATCGCACCGGCCGGGAGCAGCCCGAGCGCCATCGCCAGGGCCGACCAGCCGAGCAGGTCCTGCAGGTAGAGGGTGACCACGAACTGGAAGCCGCCGTACGCGCCGGCCATCGCGAAGGCGATCACATTGGCCCGGGCGACCCCGCCGTTGCGGAAGATGCCGAGGCGCACCAGCGGGTGCGCGGTGCGGCTCTCGACCACCAGGAAGGCCGCCACCAGCAGCACCACGGCGGCGAGCGAGCCCAGGGTCCGCAGGCTGAGCCAGCCGGCGCCCTGCGCCTCGGTGGCGGTGAAGACCAGCAGCAGGACGGCGGCGGTGCCGGTGATCGCGCCGAGCACGTCGTAGCGCCCGTGCGCCTTCTCCTCGACGGGGCGGGGCAGCAGCCGCACGGCGAAGGCCAGGGCGATCAGCGCGATCGGGACCGGCATCAGGAAGGTCCAGCGCCAGCCGACCGAGGTGAGCAGTCCGCTGAGCACCAGGCCGAGCGAGAAGCCGCTGGCGCCGCAGGTGGTGTAGATCGACAGTGCCCGGTTGCGGGCCGGGCCCTCGGGGAACGTCGTGGTGATGATCGACAGGCCGGCCGGGGCGGTGAAGGCGGCCGCGACGCCCTTGAGGAAGCGGGCGGCGATCAGCAGGCCGCCGTCGTCGACCAGGCCGCCGAGCAGGGAGGCGGCGGCGAAGACGGCGAGCGCGGTCAGGAAGACCCGGCGGCGGCCGAGCAGGTCGGCGGTGCGGCCGCCGAGCAGCAGCAGGCCGCCGTAGCCGAGCACGTAGCCGGAGACCACCCACTGGAGGGTGGAGGTGGACAGGTGCAGTTCGGAGCCGATGGACGGGAGGGCGATGCCCACCATCGAGACGTCCAGGGCGTCCAGGAAGAGTGCGGCGCAGAGCACGATCAGCGTGCCCCAGAGGCGGGGAGTCCAGTGGGCCCCGGCAGATGACGGTGCGTCGGGTGTCGCGGCGGTCGCTGTGGTCATGGCGCAAGAGACTACATGCACATGCATCCAATGCAAGTGAATAAGATGTTAACGCAGTAGTTGTTGCCGCCTGTGATACCGTGGCGGCGTGGCTGAACTCGACTCCCCGGCGGAGGCAGGTCTGGTCGCCCAGTGGCGCGACCTGCTGGCCCGGCATGCCCAGACCGCCTGCCTGCTGGATCGCGAGCTCGGCGAGAAGCACGGGCTCGGCATGAGCGAGTTCGAGGTGCTGGAACGCCTGGTCGAGGGCTGCGACGGCACCGGCGGCGGGCTGCGGGTCCAGGAGCTCGCCCCCACCGTGCACCTCAGCCAGAGCGCGCTCTCCCGGCTGATCGGCCGGCTGGAGAAGGCCGGACTGGTCACCCGCGCGATGTGCGCCGACGACCGGCGCGGCATCAACGTCGCACTGACCGGCGAGGGGCACCGGCGCTACGCCGAGGCGCGCGCCCTGCACCGCGAGGTGCTCTCGCTCACCCTGGCCGACGACGACCCGGCGCCCGGCTGCGGGCCGGCCACCGGCTGACGCCGCGTCAACCCGATCGCCGGGAAGGCCGGTTCACCGGTTCGTCCGGCCGCCGGCGGAGCGGCGCTCAGCGCAGGGCGAGCAGGCCCGGCGCGGCGGCCAGGACGACGACCGCGGCGGGAGCCGCCAGGGCGGCCAGGGTCAGCTGCAGCCGGCTCGGCACCGACAGCCGCGGCCGCCCCGCCAGCAGCCGGTCCACCCGCTTCGGCGACTGCGCCAGCCCGGGCGGGCAGGAGCCGAACACCCCGCGCCCCAGATTGATCTCGGCCAGCGCCAGGGCCGTGGTGTGCCGCCCGTGCCGGCGCGCCGCCCGGTCGTCCGCCGCCAGCTCCACCAGCTCGCCCACCTGGTCCCGGAAGGCGCTGAACACCCCGACCCCGGGGAATCCCGAGGCGAGCGCCTGGGCCCCCTGCGCCAGCCAGTGGTGCCGGGCCCGGACGTGCCCGCGCTCGTGGCTGAGAACCGCCGCCAGCTCCCGGTCGGTCAGCTGCCGCATCGCCCCGGTGGTCACCACCAGCCGGGAGTCGTGCCCCGGCAGCGACCACGCCTCCGGGCGGACGTTCTCCAGCACCACCAGCCGCTCCCGGCGGGGCCGGGCGCCGAGGCCCGAGGCGGGCTCGATCGACTCCGGCAACGGCGGTGACAACTCGGCGAGTTGGGCGTGCCGGCGGTTGCGCAGCGCCTTCGCCGTACGGACCTCCCGGGTCAGCGCCAGCACCGTCTGCAGCCCGCCCGCCGCCAGCACCGCCGCGCAGAGCCGGCCCCAGCCCTCGGCGTTGTGCAGCCCGTACGCGGCCTCCACACCCGTGGGCGCACCGGAGAACAGCACCGCGCGCAGCGCGGGGAGGGCGGCCATCGCGGCGAGCACCAGGCTCAGCGCGCAGCACAGCAGGACCGCCACCACCAGGCACTGCCAGACCAGCAGCGCCAGCACCGGTTCGCGTTCCACCCAGCGCGCCCGGGTCAGCAGCCGCGGAGCGGCCGTCGCGAGCAGCAGTCCGAGCAGCAGCAGGCCGAGCAGGGCCGTCATGGCATGGGCTCCCCGAGGACGCACGGAGCGCGACAGTGCGCTTCCCGCCAACGTATGCGCTGCCGGGGCCCGGTGGTACGAATTCCGGCCGCCCAGTGACCAACGCCACGGCGGCGCGGCGGCGCGGCGCCTTCCGCACCCGGCGCGCGACCGCTACATGGTCAGGAGCATGGCGAACATGCCGATCACCACCGACAGCCGGCAGGCCCGCGGCAGCCCCGCCGAGACCGCCGGCACCGCCCCGCCGGACCCGCTCAGCAGCCGGCTGCCGGACCACAGCGCGCACCCCCCGAAGTAGACGAGCAGCACACCGGTCAGCGCCGGCCAGCCCGGCGCCGCGTGATGACCGGCGTGGCCGGGCGCGGCCGCCATCACCAGCGCCATGTAGGTCATCGCCAGCGCGCCCACCGCGTGGTGCAGCCGGTGCGCGCGCCGCGCCGGGCGGCGGAGGGCCGCGAGCAGCAGGAGCACCGCCGGCGGACCGTACAGCCAGGCCCACACCGCGCCCGGCACGGCCGTCCCGGTCGCCGCCATGGCGGCCATCCCGCAGCCCATCAGTCCCTCGGCGAGATCCGACTCATGGGCGCGCAGCCGCGGCCCGGCGGGCCCGGCCCGGCCCCGCGCCGGTGCGCACGGCGTGCGGCGCAGCCGGGAGAGGCAGTAGCCCCCGGAGGCCGCGCCGAGGACGGCGAGCAGCCAGCTGACCAGGTGCGGACCGTGCAACGTCGGCCTCCCGGGCGCCGCGGACGGGCGTTCGGTCCACGGTCGCCGCCCGAGGCCGCGGGCAGCAGGGCGCGAACGGGGGCGCACGGAGGTGCCCGTCGTGCGGCGCGCGGCGGCCCCGCGCCGGTCGGCCGCCCCGCGTCCGGCGCCGCCCGCCGCCCCCGGTGGCGGCGCCCCGCCCCGCGCGGCATGGTCGGCTTGGGGGCCTTCGTCCGGCCCCGTCCGGAAGGTCCCGCGGACCGTTCGCCCGTCCGCCGCTCGCGCCCGCAGGCCGGACCGCCGAAGATCCGCCGCCGAGCCCCCCCTTGAACAGAAGAACCTTTCGTACTTATGGTGGTCTCGTTGAAAACCCTCCTGTCGAAGTGAGTCCACGATGCAGAATCTTTCGCCAAGGCTCGCTGTGGCGGCCGACGCCCCGGCCCAGAACCTCGCCGAGCACCCGGCCTGGCTGCGACTGAAGGACGCCGTCGAGACCCTGCGCCCCCTGCAGTCCAAGGACGGCTCCATCGACCTGTCGGCCGTGCAGCGCCACACCGTCGACCCGCTGGTCGCCACCGTGCGCACCGCCGTCGCCGAGCTGGCTCCGCACTTCCCGCACGACGCCGCCTACCTGGCCGCCGTCGACGCCGACCTCGCCAAGTGGGCCGACACCGGCTACCGGGAGCCCGACTTCCTGGACTCGCTGCTCGCCTTCCAGCCCGCCGACCAGCGCGAGGACGGCCTGCAGCACCTGGTCGTCTTCCCGATGTACACCCAGAACGGCAACCCGAACCGCAACCTGGAAGCCGTCCTGCTGAACGTCGTCTGGCCCGAGTGGCTCGCCGAGCTGGAGCGCACCCGCTTCGACAACCCGATGTTCGTGCCGATCACCTTCACCGACTTCACGGCCGGCTACGACACCAACTCCGCCGTCCTCTTCCCCGAGACCGTCGCCGTGCGCAAGGCGCCGGAACGTTTCACCTGGGGCGGCATCTTCTGCGACCGCGAGGCCGCCCGCTTCCGCGTCGTCACCTCCAACGCCGTCGACCTGCTCGGCCTGGAGATCCCCGCCGACGCCGCGAGCCTGCTGCAGGACCAGGAGCGCACCCAGCAGACCTTCGTGCTCTGGGACCTCATCCACGACCGGACCCACAGCCACGGCGACCTGCCGTTCGACCCCTTCATGATCAAGCAGCGCAGCCCGTTCTGGATGTACGGCCTGGAGGAGCTCCGCTGCGACCTCACCACCTTCAAGGAGGCGGTGCAGCTGGAGTCCGAGGGCAACGAGCACGCCCGCGACGTCCAGTACGCCGTCCTCTTCGACCGCCTCTTCCGCTTCCCGCTCAGCGGCGACCGCGTGCGCAACTACGACGGCATGGGCGGCCAGCTGCTCTTCGCCTACCTGCACAAGAACAACGCCCTGCAGTGGCGCGACAACCGCCTGAGCATCGACTGGGACCGCGCCCCGCAGGTCACCAACGCGCTCTGCGCCGAGATCGAGACCCTCTACCGCGACGGCATCGACCGCCCCAAGCCCGCCCACTGGGTCGCCGCCTACGAGCTGGTCTCCCGCTACCTCACCCCGCACCCCGCCTCCACCTGGGCCAAGGGCACCGAGGCGCTGCCGTTCGACATCACTGACCCCAAGGCGCTCAACAAGGCCCTGTGCGACGCTGTGCTCCCCGACGAGTTCCCGCTGAGCATGTTCTACGAGGCCCTCTCGAAGAAGCTCGGCGGCGTCATCGCCTCCACCGCCGGCATCACCGGCGCCGGCCTGCAGGGAGCTGCCGCGTGACCACCGCACCCAAGGGACCCCTGACCGGCAAGGTCATCGCCGTCGCCGGAGCCAGCGGCCCGGCCGGCCAGGCCGTGCTGCGCCGCCTCGCCTCCGACGGCGCCACCGTCATCGGCGCCGACATCGACGCCCAGCGCCTGGAGACCGCCCTCGACACCGTGCGCGTCGCCGTGCGCGGAGCGCGGATCAGCGGCCAGGTCATCGACCTCCTCGACCCGCAGGAGGTCCACGACTGGGCCGACCACCTGGAGGCCGAGCACGGCCACGTCGACGGCGTGTTCCACCTCGTCGGCGGCTGGCGCGGCAGCAAGACCTTCTTCGAGAGCCGGATCGACGACTGGGACTTCCTGCACGACACCGTCGTGCGCACCCTCCAGCACACCTCGCTGGCGTTCCAGCCCGCGCTGCTCCGCAGCGAGGCCGGCCGGTACGCGATGATCTCCGCCGCCGCCGCGCACAAGCCCACCTCGGGCGGTGCCGCCTACGCCGCCGCCAAGGCCGCCACCGAGGCCTGGACGCTCGCCATGGCCGACTCCTTCCGCAAGGAGACCACCGCCGAGGACGGCAAGCCCACCGCCGCGGCTGCCATCCTGGTCATCAAGGCGTTGGTCAGTCCCGAGATGCGGGCCGAGAAGCCGGACGCCAAGTTCGCCGGCTTCACCGACACCGCCGACCTCGCCGCTCATCTGGCGGGCCTCTGGGACCGCCCCGCAGAAGAACTGAATGGACAGCACCTGTGGCTGACAGCCCGATGACCGACCCCTTCGGCAGCACGGACGCGGTACGGCGGCACGACCCCGCCGTCCGCGGCTTCGCCAGCGACAACTACGCCGGCGTGCATCCCGAGATCCTCGCCGCGATAGCCCTCGCCAACGGCGGCCACCAGGTCGCCTACGGCGAGGACGACTACACCGCCCACCTGCAGGACGTCTTCCGCCGCCACTTCGGCGAGCAGGCCGAGGCGTACCCCGTCTTCAACGGCACCGGCGCCAACGTCGTCGCCCTGCAGGCCCTGCTGCCGCGCTGGGGCGCGGTGATCGCCGCCGACACCGCCCACATCAACGTGGACGAGGGCGGCGCGCCGGAGAAGATGGGCGGCATCAAGCTGCTCACCGTCCCCACCCCGGACGGCAAGCTCACCCCCGAGCTCATCGACCAGCAGGCCTGGGGCTACGGCGACGAGCACCGCGCGCAGCCGCTCGCGGTCTCGATCACCCAGAGCACCGAGCTCGGCACCCTCTACACCGTGGAGGAGATCCGGGCGATCGTCGACCACGCGCACCAGCTCGGCATGCTGGTCCACGTGGACGGCTCGCGCCTGGCCAACGCCGCCGCCTCGCTGGGCGTGCCGCTGCGCGCCTTCACCACGGACGTCGGCGTCGACGTGCTGTCCTTCGGCGGCACGAAGAACGGCCTGCTGTTCGGCGAGTGCGTGGTCGTGCTCAACCCGGAGAAGGTCCGGAACATCAAGTTCCTGCGGAAGACCTCGATGCAGCTCGCGTCGAAGATGCGTTTCGTCTCGGTCCAGTTCGAGGCGCTGCTCTCCGGTGACCTCTACCTCCGCAACGCCGGCCACGCCAACGCGATGGCCGCGCGGCTGGAGACGGCCGTCCGCGGGATCGACGGGGTGACCGTCGTGCGCCCGGCCCAGGCGAACGCGGTGTTCGCGATCCTCCCGCGCGAGGTGAGCGAGCGGCTGCAGAAGCGCTACCGCTTCTACTTCTGGAACGAGCACACCGGCGAGGTCCGCTGGATGTGCGCCTTCGACACCACGGAGGCCGACATCGACGCCTTCGCGGCGGCCATCGCCGAGGAGATGGGCCGCGCCTGAGGCCGGCTCCGGACCGCGGATCGTCCCGTCCTGCGCGAGCAGGGCGGGACGATTTGCATGTGGCGTCCCCGTCCCCGTACAGTTCCGGAGTCGCCGCGGGAGAGCGGGGACAAGCGGAAAGCGAAGTCGGCTGAATGAAACTCCGGAAAACGGAGCGGAAAACATCTGATAAGCTGGAAACACGAAAGAACGAAGCGCCCGGAGGGCCGGTGTGAAAGCCGCCCGATGGAAGCGTCCGTTCCTTGAGAACTCAACAGCGTGCCAAAAGTCAACGCCAGATATGTTGACATCCCCGGCCTCGGTCTTCGGATCGTGGTTGGAGATTCCTTTTTGAAATAACACAGCGAGGACGCAGTGCGCGGGGCCGCCCTATTCCGGTGGTTGCCGTGCCGCTCAACGCGAGTGTGAACCCGATTACGGGTCATCATTCACGGAGAGTTTGATCCTGGCTCAGGACGAACGCTGGCGGCGTGCTTAACACATGCAAGTCGAACGGTGAAGCCCTTCGGGGTGGATCAGTGGCGAACGGGTGAGTAACACGTGGGCAATCTGCCCTGCACTCTGGGACAAGCCCTGGAAACGGGGTCTAATACCGGATATGACCTGGGACCGCATGGTCCTGGGTGTAAAGCTCCGGCGGTGCAGGATGAGCCCGCGGCCTATCAGCTTGTTGGTGGGGTAATGGCCTACCAAGGCGACGACGGGTAGCCGGCCTG
>NZ_JBIBVJ010000005.1:0-515715 GCF_043080305.1 Kitasatospora sp. NPDC015120
CATTGCGGCCCCCCGGGTGTCGGGCGCGCCCCAGGGGGTGGGGCGCCGCTGGCTCCCGGGGGGGCCCGCGCGCCCCCGGCCGCGCGGGCCCGCCGTTCTTGCTGCCGCGGCTCGCGGGGTTGCCCCTTGGGCTTGCACTCGCCCACCCAGAGTGCTAATCATTGGCGTTAGCACTCTGAGCTTGAGAGTGACAAGCGGACCGGGTCGGTGAGGCCCCCGGGAGCGGTAGGGGAATGGACCCCCGCACACCAGGGCCGTCCGTCGCGGGCACCCCTTGGTCCGAGCAGTCGACCGTGTCCCGGAGGACCACTTCAGATGGCCAAGATCATCGCCTTTGATGAGGAAGCTCGCCGCGGCCTTGAGCGTGGCATGAACCAGCTCGCCGACGCAGTGAAGGTCACGCTCGGCCCCAAGGGTCGCAACGTCGTGCTGGAGAAGAAGTGGGGCGCCCCCACCATCACCAACGACGGTGTCTCCATCGCCAAGGAGATCGAGCTCGAGGACCCGTACGAGAAGATCGGCGCGGAGCTCGTCAAGGAGGTCGCCAAGAAGACCGACGACGTCGCGGGTGACGGCACCACCACCGCCACCGTGCTGGCCCAGGCGCTCGTCCGCGAGGGTCTGCGCAACGTCGCCGCCGGCGCCAACCCGATGGCCCTGAAGCGCGGCATCGAGAAGGCCGTCGCCGCCGTCTCCGACCAGCTCCTGGCCCAGGCCAAGGACGTGGAGACCAAGGAGCAGATCGCCTCCACCGCCTCCATCTCCGCCGCCGACACCCAGATCGGCGAGCTCATCGCCGAGGCGATGGACAAGGTCGGCAAGGAAGGCGTCATCACCGTCGAGGAGAGCAACACCTTCGGTCTGGAGCTGGAGCTCACCGAGGGCATGCGCTTCGACAAGGGCTACATCTCGGCCTACTTCGCCACCGACCTGGAGCGTATGGAGACCTCGTTCGAGGACCCGTACATCCTGATCGCCAACTCCAAGATCGGCTCGGTCAAGGACCTCCTGCCGCTGCTGGAGAAGGTCATGCAGAGCGGCAAGCCGCTCGTCATCATCGCCGAGGACGTCGAGGGCGAGGCCCTGTCGACCCTGGTCGTGAACAAGATCCGCGGCACCTTCAAGTCCGTCGCCGTCAAGGCCCCGGGCTTCGGCGACCGCCGCAAGGCCATGCTCCAGGACATCGCCATCCTCACCGGTGGCACCGTGATCTCCGAGGAGGTCGGCCTGAAGCTGGAGAACGCCGGCATCGACCTGCTGGGCACCGCCCGCAAGGTGGTCATCACCAAGGACGAGACCACCATCGTCGACGGCGGCGGCGACAGCGAGCAGGTCGCGGGCCGCGTGAACCAGATCCGCGCCGAGATCGAGAACAGCGACTCGGACTACGACCGCGAGAAGCTCCAGGAGCGCCTCGCCAAGCTGGCCGGCGGCGTGGCCGTCATCAAGGCCGGCGCGGCCACCGAGGTGGAGCTCAAGGAGCGCAAGCACCGCATCGAGGACGCCGTCCGCAACGCGAAGGCCGCCGTCGAGGAGGGCATCGTCGCCGGTGGTGGCGTCGCCCTGCTGCAGGCCGGTGTCGCCTTCGAGAAGCTGGAGCTGGACGGCGACGAGGCCACCGGTGCCAACATCGTCAAGGTCGCGCTGGAGGCCCCGATCAAGCAGATCGCGACCAACGCCGGCCTTGAGGGCGGCGTCGTGGTGGAGAAGGTGCGCAACCTCCCCGCCGGTCACGGCCTGAACGCCGCCACCAACGAGTACGTCGACCTGGTCGCCGAGGGCATCATCGACCCGGCCAAGGTCACCCGCTCCGCGCTGCAGAACGCCGCCTCCATCGCGGCGCTGTTCCTCACCACCGAGGCCGTCATCGCCGACAAGCCGGAGAAGGCCGCCGCGGCCGCCGGCGGCGGCATGCCGGGCGGTGACATGGACTTCTGATCCGCTGGTCGGATCGGCTGTTCTCGCTCGCACGGGCGGTTCCCTCCGGGGAGCCGCCCGTGCGGCGTTCCCGGAGCTTCTTGGGACACTGGACGGATGGCTACGACAGACGACATCGAGACGGCGCTGCACTCCGCGCGGGCGCTGATCCTGGCCGACCTGACCGCGCGGGACACCGCCGACGCCGCCGTGGTGTCGCTGGTGGAGAAGGCCGTGACGCACCGGCGCTGGTGGCTGGAGCAGTGGCCGGACGGCGCCGCGTTCGTGCTGGGCCTGGTGGCCCAGGACGTCCAGGACGCGCTGCTGGAGAGCCACGGGCGCTGGCCGCTGTGCGCGGACTGCGCGGCGGACGGGGACCCGCACGCGCTGGGCGTGGAGCCGGAGCTGGGACCGGATCCGCACTGGGTCTGCGGCAAGCGCGGCGCCGTGGTCGCGGCGGTGGGGGAACTCACCTAGGCCCTCTTTCTGCTGGACGCCGGCTTCGCCGCCGTCGTGCCCCCGGGCACGGCGGCGGTTTTTTCGTGGGTTGTGGAACCGATGGACGGCATATGTAGTCTACCGACTTATACAGTCCGTCTGAGCCTTCACGGCCAAGCGAGGGGGAGACCCATGTCCCAGTCAGATCCGACCCGGCCCGTCCTGGAACTGCGGGCGGTCACCCGGGTGCACGGCGGGGGCGCGGCCGAGGTGCAGGCGCTGCGCGGCGTCGACCTGGCCGTCCGCCCCGGCGAGTTCGTCGCCGTCATGGGGCCCTCCGGCTCCGGGAAGTCCACCCTGCTCACGCTGGCCGGCGGCCTGGACCGGCCCAGCCGCGGCCAGGTGCTGGTCGAGGGCGTCGAACTCGGCGCGCTGAGCCGCACCGGCCTGGCCGCCGTGCGGCGCCGCTCGGTCGGCTACGTCTTCCAGGACTACAACCTCGTCCCGGCGCTGACCGCCGCCGAGAACATCGCGCTGCCCCGGGAGCTGGACGGCGTCTCCGGGCGGACCGCCCGCCGCGAGGCCCGGGCCGCGCTGGACGAGCTGGGCATCGGCGAGCTGGCCGACCGCTTCCCCGAGCAGCTGTCCGGCGGCCAGCAGCAGCGGGTCGCGATCGCCCGCGCCCTGGTCGGCGAGCGGCGGCTGGTGCTGGCCGACGAGCCCACCGGGGCTCTCGACTCGGCCACCGGCGAGGCCGTGCTCGGCGTGCTGCGGGCGCGCTGCGACGCGGGAGCCGCCGCCATGATGGTCACCCACGACGCCCGGCACGCCGTCTGGGCCGACCGGGTGGTCGTGCTGCGGGACGGTCTGGTGGTCCAGGAGACCAGCGGACGGCAGGCCGCGCAGCTGCTGCTCGCCGGCGGGAACGGCGGCCGGTGATGAAGCTCTCCGCCCTGCGCGTCGCCCTGCGGATCGCCCGCCGCGACGCCCTGCGTGCCAAGGGCCGCAGCGCCCTGGTGGCCGCCATGGTCGCGCTCCCGGTGCTCGGTGTCGCCGGCGCCGACGTCGTCCACCGCAGTGGACAGCTCACCCCCGGCGAGCGGGTCGAACGGCTGATGGGCGGGGCGGACGCCCTGATCACCGCCCACCGGCCGGGCCGCTCGGTCGACCAGGGACCGTTCGCCGAGGACGGCGTGCAGGTGCTGCAGGAGGACCGGACCGATCCCGCCTCGGTGGCCGCCGCCGCCGCGGCGGCGTCCCCCGGCGGCCTGGTCGCCGGGCTGCTGCCCGCGGGCGCGCTGCTGCTGCCGGCCACCCCCGGGCCGGCGGTCAGCACCTCCACCCGGGAGGGCCTGTTCACCACCTCGACCTCCGAGGCGGACCTGACCGACCGGATCTGGCGGGGCCGGCTCGACCTGGTCGAGGGGAGGGCGCCGAGCGCGCCGTACGAGGCGGCCGTCACCCGCGCCTTCCTCGCCGAGGCCGGACTGCGGATCGGTGACTCCACCACGGTCAGGGGCCTCGACACGACGCCGTTCCGGCTGACGGCTGTGGTCGAGTACCCCGGGGACCTCGGCAAGGTCGAGCTGGTGGCCCGGCCCGGCGAGCTGACCGCCCCGCTGGCCGCGGCGGGCCCCTCCGCCGCGGGCGGCCCGTCCGGGCTGACCGCGGCCGGGGCGGACGAGGCCCGGCCGGAGCGCTGGCTGGTGCGGATGCCCGGCGGCGCCGCCCTGGACTGGCCCGCCGTCCGGAAGCTCAACCGGTACGGCTTCACGGTGACCTCGCGCGCCGTGGCGCTCGACCCGCCGCCCGCGTCGGCCGTCACCTACGACCCCGGTCTGTTCAGGCTCCCGGACGCGGACAAGCGGGTCGTGGTGCTGGCCACGGTGGCCGGGATGGCGCTGCTGGAGGTCGCCCTGCTGGCCGGCCCGGCCTTCGCGGTGGGCGCCCGGCGCGCGCGCCGGCAGCTCGCCCTGATCGGCGCCGCCGGCGGCGAGCGGAGCCATGTCCGCGCGGTCGTGCTCGGCTCCGGGCTGGTGCTCGGAACCGTCGGGGCGGCCGCCGGCCTGGTGGCGGGCGTCGGCCTGGTCGCCGTGCTGCGGAGCCGGGCGGAGGAGGCCGGCGGCAGCCGCTTCGGACACTTCGCGATCGCACCGCTCGACCTGCTGGCCATCGCGGCCGTGGGCGTGGTCACCGCGCTGCTGGCCGCCGTGGTGCCCGCCGTCCAGGCCGCGCGCCGTGACGTGGTGGCCGGCCTCACCGGCCGGGACAGCATCGGCGCGCCGAGCCGCAGGCTCCCGCTGCTGGGTGTGGTCCTGGTCGTCGCGGGTGCGGGCCTGGCGCTCTACGGCGCCGGCGGCCAGGACGCCACCGGCCTGCCGGTGTTCCAGGGGCTCACCCGCAAGGCGCTCACCGTGCTCGCCGGGGCGGTCACTGCCGAGATCGGCTTCCTGCTCCTCACCCCGCTGCTGATCGCGCTGTCCGGCCGGCTCGCCGCCCGGCTGCCGCTCGGCCCCCGGTTGGCCCTGCGCGACTCGGCCCGCCACCGCGGCCGCACCGCGCCCGCCGTGGCGGCGGTGATGGCCGCCGTCGCCGGAGCCGTCGCCGTCGGCGTCTACACCACCGGCACCGAGGCCCAGGACCGGGCCGCCTACCGGCCAGCCGCCCCGATGGGGGCCGTCGTGGTCGAGGCGCCGATGAAGCCGGACGACCCGCAGCTGCCGCGGCTGCGCGCCGCCGTCGAGCGGGACCTGCCGGACGCGGGCGTGCGCGCCGACGTCCACAGCATGCTGTACGTCTTCTGCGAGGGCTGCTCCAGCGCGGTGCGGGCCAAGGGCGCGGGCGGCCGGTTCGACGACGGCGGCCCCGGGAGCCGCGCGCTGGCCGGCGACGCGACGGTGCTGCACAACCTGTTCGGGGTGAACGACCGGGCCGTCGAGGAGGCCCTGGCCGCCGGAAAGGCGATCGTCTTCGACCGCGCCCGGCTGCACGACGGCCGGGCGGTGCTCACCATGATGGGCGCGGCCGGCGGCGGCCCGGTCCGGCCCGGGGAGGCGCCGCAGCCGGGCACCAAGGAGATCGCGGTTGACGCGCTCCTGGTCGACAACCCGGACGCCGCCCGGTACGGGGGGCTGCTGATGAGCCCCGAGGCGGTGCGCGGGGCCGGTCTCGCCACCGAGTCGATCGGCTCGGTGTGGCGGCCCGCGCACCCGCCCACCGCCAAGGTGCAGCAGCGGGTGGAGGCCGACGTGGCCCAGGTCGTCCCGCGGGCGATGCTGCACGTCGAGCGCGGCTTCCAGCCGAAGGACGACGTGATCAGCCTCGCGCTCGCCGGGTTCGCCGTGGTGGTGGTGCTGGGCGCGGCGGCCGTGGCCACCGGTCTCGCCGCCGCCGACTCCCTGGCCGACCGGGCCACGCTCGCCGCGGTCGGCGCGCCGCCGCGGATCCACCGGGTGCAGGCCGGTCTGCAGAGCACGTTGATCACGGGGCTCGGGGCGGTGATCGGCACGGCCAGCGGGTTCGTGCCCGCGGCGGCGCTGCTGCGCTCGCACGCCGGCGGGCGGATCGGCGAGCCGGCGGCCCCGTTCACCGCGCCGTGGGGGCTGCTGGTGATGATCACGGTGGTGCTGCCGGTGGTGGCGGGGCTGGGCGCGGCCGCGTTCACCCGCTCGCGGTTGCCGCTGGCGCGCCGGACGGGGTGACGCCGGGCGGGGTGACGCCGGGCGGCCCGGAGGCCGCCGGCCGGGTGGGTGCGCTCAGCCGGTGGTCTCCAGACGGGTGAGTTCGGCGGCGAGGTTGGCCCGGGCGGCGGCATCGAAGCGGGCGTGCGCGGTGGGCGTGCGGTAGAGCGCGGGGAGCGCGAGCAGCTGCCGGAGCACGGCCGCCCGCCCGGCGCGGAAGTCCGGCGCGGGCACGAAGGCGTACTCCTCCCGGACGGCCGCCGCGTACGCCGCGTAGTCCTGCGGCGGGCCGCCGAGCACGGCGAGGTCGGCGTCGCACAGCACCTCGCCGTCGCGGTCGCCCGGCGCGGGGTGGTGGGTGACGGTGAGCCGGACCAGCCGGGCGACCTCCTCCACCCGGGCCGCCGGCAGCCCCAGCCCGGTGAGCGCCAGGACGGCGAGGGCGGCGCTGCGCTCCTCGTTCTCGGAGCGGTCCGGGCGGTAGACGGCGTCGTGGAACCAGGCGGCCAGCCGGACGGCGTCCGGGTCGCCGGCGTGCCCGGCGAAGGCGTCGACGTGGCCCAGCACCGCCCGCAGGTGGTCGGTGGTGTGGTACCGGCGCTGCGGTTCGGACCAGCGGCGCAGCAGCTCCCGGCCGGCCGGTCCGGGGTCGGTGTGCGCGCCGCAGCGGTGGAGCAGGGCGGTCCAGGCGGCGAGCAGGTCTGCGGGGGCGTCGGCAGCGGCCATGGCGCCATTGTGCTGGGCCGGGGCGGGGGCGGAGCAGGATTCCACTGGACGTGATATGTCGATGAAAGGTATATGTAGCTACATGACTGAACGGGCGATGCAAGAGCCGACACTGCTCCTGCTGACCGCACTCGCCGATGCCCCCCGGCACGGCTACGCGCTCATCCAGGAGATCGGCGCGATCTCCGGCGGCCGCGTCAAGATGCGCACCGGCACCCTGTACGGCGCGCTCGACCGGCTGCTCCAGCAGGGCCTGATCGAGGTCGCCGCCGAAGAGGTGGTGGACGGCCGGGCCAGGCGCACCTACGCCCTCACCGAGGACGGGCGGGGCGCGCTGGCCGTCGAGGCGGAGCGGCTGCGTTCCGTCGCGCAGGAGGCGGAACGCCGGCTCGCCGCCGTTCGGCCCGCCGCCCGCCCGGCCGTCGGGAAGGCCGTCGGCGGCGCCGCGGGCCTCGGATTCACCGACTCCATGGGGGTGTTCGCATGACCACGACGCACGGCTTCCCGGGCGTGCTGCCGGATCCGGTGGCGTTCCGCGCCGCGCTGCGGCTCTACCCGGCCCGCTACCGCCGCGAGCGCGGTGACGAGCTGTCCGCGGTCTTCGCCGACAGCACCGCCGGGTCCGGCCGGCTGGCCACCGCCCGCGAGGTGTTCGACCTGGGCGCGTACGGCCTGCGGATGCGCACCGGTCTGACCGCCTCCTCCGTCGTCGGGCAGCTGTTCGCGCTGGCCGCGCCGCTGGTCGCGGGTGCGGTCGCCGGTCTGTGCGCGGCCTACACGGTCGACCAGGTGGTGAACCCGGCCTGGGTCCCGATGTGGGCGCTGCCGGACCGGATCGGCCGGGTGCCGGCCTTCGTGTGGTTCTTCGGGCAGGCGCTGCTGCCGCTGCTGCTGGTCGCGGCCGTCCTGGCCGGCCGCCGGCGGGAGGCCCGGTACGCGGCGTTCGGCGTGGCCGGTGTCGGCGCGCTGGGCGTGCTGCTCGCGGCCGTGCAGGACGGGCCCTCCCTCTGGGGGTTCCTCCTGGGCTCCGGGGAGTCGACCCCGCTGCTGCTGGCCGGCCTGGTGTTCGCCTGCGCCCCGCAGGAGCTGGTGGGGGAGCGGCCGGGCGCGCGCGGCCGGATCGCGGTGCTGGCCGCCGCGGCCGGCGGCGGGCTGATCCTGGCCGCGGAGGGCTTCTACAGCTCCTTCGGCCTGCTGGACCGGGACGCGGCGGTGGCGCTGCTGGTGGTTCCGGCGGCCGCGCTGCTCTTCGCGGCGCGCGGGCGGCTGGCGCCGGCGGCGATCGGCCTCGCGGCGCTGCCGATGACCTTCGGCTTCAACGCCTTCCGGACCTGGCAGTCGGTCGGCGGCATGTGGCGGATGGCCCCGCTGACGGTCGCGGTGGTGGTCGGGCTGGTGGCGACCGGATGGATGCTGCGCCGGGCCGGGGCCGGGCAGCGGACGGGCGCGGGTGCGGGAGGTGTCCGGAGCCTCGCCTGAGCGGGGACGACCGGGGCCTCGCCGCCCCGCGGAGCGGCCGGACGACGGGGGCGGGGGCCCCTGGCGTCCGGCCGCTCCGTGCTTTCCGGGGGGCGGGTGTTGTCCGGCCAAGTGGCCGCACGGGGCTCGCCGGGGAAGGGCCGATGTGGCAGGCTGTCTCATATGTCTAGACCAATTTTCGAAGTCATCGCGCTGACGCCCCAGGACGCCCAGGCCGCCGAGTCGGGCGGCGCCGACCGGCTCGAACTGGTCACCGACATGGCCGCCGACGGGCTCACCCCGTCGGTCGGGGACTTCGCCAGGATCCGCGCCGCCGTCGAGCTGCCGCTGCGCGTCATGCTCCGCATCCGGGACGGCTTCGCCCCCGGCGACCTGGACGAGCTGCGCGCCCGCGCCGCCGCGCTCCGGGCCGAGGGCGCCGACGAGTTCGTCTTCGGCTTCCTCGACGCCGGGGGCGGTGTCGACCTCGCCGCCACCGAGGCCGTCGCCGAGGCGGTGGCCGGCTGCCGCTGGACCTTCCACCGGGCGATCGACCACAGCGCCGACCGGGCCGCCGTCCGCGCGGCCGTCGGCGCGCTGCCCGGGCTGGACACCTTCCTCACCTCCGGCGCGGCCGGCGGCGTGGACGCCGGCCGGGACGTCCTGCTGGCCGAGCTCGCCTGGGCCGGCGAGCCCGGCTACACCCAGCGGATCCTGATCGGCGGCGGCCTGCGGGCCGAGCACCTGCCGGGGCTGCGGGCGGCCGGGTTCGACGCCTTCCACGTCGGCGGGGCCGTCCGGGCGGACGGCTGGCGGTCGCCGGTCGACGCCGCCAAGGTCGCCGAGTGGCGGGCGATGATCGACGGCTGAGCCGGCTGCCCGCCGTCGGGGCACCGGGGCCGGACCGTCGTGGTGACGCTCCGGCCCCGCGCGGTCAGCGCAGCTGCTCCGGCAGCGGCTCGGCGTGCAGCACCTCCAGGCCGGAGACCGCACGCGTCAGCGCCACGTACAGCCGCCGCAGCCCGGTCCGCTCGTCCGGCTCGCCCGCGACCACCGCGGCCGGCTCGTCCAGCACCACGTAGTCGTACTCCAGACCCTTGGCCAGTGACGCCGGGACGAGCGTCAGACGGGCCTCGGCACTGGTCTCGGTCCCGGGCGCGAGGTGCGCGAGCCCGGCCTCGGTCAGCGCCTGCGCGAGCAGCGGGACGCGCGCGTCGGCCGCGATCAGACCGGTCGACCCCTCCCGCTCCAGCGCCCGCCGGCACGCCTCGACCACGGCCCCGGTCCGCTCCTCCTCGGTGACCCGGCGGACCGTCAGCGACCCCGGTGCCTCACGCACCGAACTGGCCGGGCTCAGGCCCGGGGCGATCGACGGCAGCAGCCGGGAGGCGTACGCGATGACCTCCTCCGGCACCCGGAAGCCCTTGGTCAGCTCCTCGATGTGGGCGGCCGGCTTGCCCAGGTGGTGCAGCGCCTCCGGCCAACTCGCCGTCGCCCAGGGGGTGGTGCCCTGGGCGAGGTCGCCCAGCACGGTCGCCGAGCCGGTGGTGCAGCGGCGGCCGACCGCGCGGTACTGCATCGGCGAGAGGTCCTGCGCCTCGTCCAGCACCACGTGTCCCAGCGAGGGGGTGCGCCGCACCAGGTCCGTCGCCTCGTCGACGAGCACGGCGTCGGCGGCCGTCCAGCGGGCGGTCTTCACCGAGCGGCCCCGCTTGGGCCACAGCACGGCCGCCTGCTCCTCGGCGCTCAGCACGCCCTGCGCGCAGGCGGCCAGGAACTCCGGCTCGGAGAGCAGCCGCAGCACCAGCTTGGCCGGGTCGACCGCCGGCCAGCACGCCCTGACCACCGCCTTCACCGCGGGGTTGCGGGCCACCGCGTCCTGCACCCGGTCGTCCGGGGCCTCGCCGCTCTGCTCCATCTTCAGCAGCACGGCGTGCGCGATCCGCTGCGGCAGCGCCTCCGCGGCCGCCCCGTAGCGGATGTCACGGCCCTTCAGCTCCTCGATGATCGCGACCAGTTCGTGCACCGCGACGCGCCAGCGGCGGGAGCCGCGGACCACCACGCACGGTTCGGCGGGCAGCGCGATGCCGGAGCGCACCGCCCGGCGCAGCACCTCGGCCATCCGGGCGTCGCCCTTCAGCCGGGCCGCCTCGGGGGTGTCCTCGCCGCGCACCTCGACGTGCCCGACCAGCTGCTGCACGGTGGCCTGCGCGACGTCCAGCTCGCCCAGCGCGGGCAGCACCTGCTCGATGTAGGAGAGGAAGGCGTTGTTCGGGCCGATCACGAGCGTCCCGGTGCGGGCCAGCCGCTCGCGGTGCGCGTAGAGCAGGTACGCCACGCGGTGCAGGCCGACGGCGGTCTTCCCGGTGCCGGGGGCGCCCTGCACGCAGAGGGTGCCGGAGATGTCGGCACGGACGATCTCGTCCTGCTCCGGCTGGATGGTCGCCACGATGTCGCGCATCGGGCCGACGCGCGGCTTCTCGATCTCCGCCGCGAGCAGGGCGGAGGTGGTCTCGCCCTCGGCGGGGTCGCAGAGGTGCTCGTCCTCGTACGCGGTGAGCTCGCCGCCGGTGTAGCCGAAGCGGCGGCGGCGCTCGACGTCCAGCGGCTCGGTGCGGCTGGCCCGGTAGAACGGCTGGGAGACCGGCGCGCGCCAGTCGATCACCATCGGGTCGCCGTTCGCGTCGTGCACGTGGCGGCGCCCGATGTAGAAGCTCTCCCCGCCCGATCCCTCGCTCAGGTCCTCGCTGATCGTGTGCAGGTAGTCGAGCCGGCCGAAGAACAGCGGGGTGTGCGAGAGGTCGGCCAGGGCGGCGATCCTGGCCTCGATCTGGTTCTGCAGCACGAGGGCGGTGACCCAGGTGCCGGTGACGTCGCGGATGTCCAGGGACTCGACGTCCTCGCGCATCGCGCGCAGCGCCTCCCTGGACGCGGCCAGGTGGTCGCGTTCGCGCTGCAGGGGGTCGGTGGTGGAGGTGGCGGGCACAGCGAACCTTCCCGGCTGCCCCGGACGCGGGCGCAGCGGATCGTAGGAGCTCACGGTGGATACCGGCCGGTTGCCGAACGGCCGGTACCTCCCCCGGCTGCCTGCGCGACTTCAGCAGGTACCACGGTTCGGGAGGGGGCAGACGGACGATCCTAGCCGCGTCCGCCTCTCCGATCCACCCCCGTCCGCCCCTCCGGTCCACTTCCGCCCGCGCGGCTACAGGACGTCGTCCGCGTCGATGATCCGGTAGGCGTAGCCCTGCTCGGCGAGGAAGCGCTGGCGGTGGGCGGCGAAGTCCTGGTCGACGGTGTCACGGGCGACCACCGAGTAGAAGTGGGCGGCGTGCCCGTCCGCCTTGGGGCGCAGCACCCGGCCCAGGCGCTGGGCCTCCTCCTGCCGGGAGCCGAAGGTTCCGGAGACCTGGATGGCGACGGTCGCCTCCGGCAGGTCGATGGAGAAGTTGGCGACCTTGGAGACCACCAGGACGCCGATCTCCTTGTTGCGGAAGGCGTCGAACAGCTTCTCGCGCTGGGCGTTGCTGGTCTCGCCCTTGATCACCGGGGCGTCCAGGGCCTCGCCGAGCTCGTCCAGCTGGTCGATGTACTGGCCGATGATCAGCGTCTGGTCCTTCTCGTGCTTCTTGACCAGGGCCTCCACCACCCGGCGCTTGGTGGCCGTGGTCGCGCAGAAGCGGTAGCGCTCCTCGGGCTCCGCGGTCGCGTAGGCGAGCCGCTCGGAGTCGGTGAGGGTGACCCGCACCTCGCAGCAGTCGGCGGGCGCGATGTAGCCCTGCGCCTCGATCTCCTTCCACGGGGCGTCGAAGCGCTTGGGGCCGATCAGGCTGAACACGTCGCCCTCGCGGCCGTCCTCGCGCACCAGGGTGGCGGTCAGGCCGAGCCGGCGGCGGGCCTGGAGGTCCGCGGTGAACTTGAACACCGGGGCCGGCAGCAGGTGCACCTCGTCGTAGACGACCAGGCCCCAGTTGCGGGCGTCGAACAGCTCCAGGTGGGCGTAGACGCCCTTCCGCTTGGTGGTCATCACCTGGTAAGTGGCGATGGTGACCGGGCGGATCTCCTTCCGGGTGCCGCTGTACTCGCCGATCTCGTCCTCGGTGAGCGAGGTCCGCCGGACCAGCTCGTGCTTCCACTGGCGGGCCGAGACGGTGTTGGTGACCAGGATCAGCGTGGTCGACTTGGCGTGCGCCATCGCCGCCGCGCCCACCAGCGTCTTGCCGGCGCCGCAGGGCAGCACGACGACGCCCGAGCCGCCGTGCCAGAAGCCCTCCACGGCCTGCGCCTGGTAGGGGCGCAGGCTCCAGCCGTCCTCCTCCAGGTCGATCGGGTGCGCCTCGCCGTCCACGTAGCCGGCGAAGTCCTCGGCGGGCCAGCCGAGTTTCAGCAGCACCTGCTTGATCTGGCCGCGCTCGGAGGGGTGCACCACCACGGTGTCCGGGTCGATCCGGGCGCCGACCAGCGGGGCGACCTTCTTGGACCGCAGCATCTCCTCCAGCACCGGGCGGTCGGTGGTGGTGAGCACCAGCCCGTGGGTCGGGTGCTTGACCAGCCGCAGCCGCCCGTACCGGGCCATCGTGTCGGCCACGTCGACCAGCAGCGCGTGCGGCACCGGGTAGCGCGAGTACGTCACCAGGGCGTCCACGACCTGCTCGGCGTCGTGGCCCGCGGCCCGCGCGTTCCACAGCCCGAGCGGCGTCACCCGGTACGTGTGCACGTGCTCGGGCGCCCGCTCCAGCTCCGCGAACGGCGCGATGGCCCGGCGGCAGTCGGAGGCCCCGGGGTGGTCGATCTCCAGGAGAAGAGTCTTGTCGCTCTGGACGATGAGCGGTCCGTCGTTCACGCGGGGGTGCCCTCCACTGGCTGACAGGTCTGTCGGGTCCGTCGGGACGCCGACCCTCCAGTGTCGCGCATCCGGGCGGGTGGGCGGGACCGCCGCAGGGTGGAAGGGGGGCGGGAAGGCCGGTGACGACTCCTTTCGACGGCCGGTGCGGGCGGTGCGGAAGGGGTGGCGGGGGGTGACCGGCGGCGGGGTGGCTCGTTGGGCAGGGCATGAACAAGTCGAAGCGCGTCCTCACCGCTCTCGCCCTCGCCGGCACGGCCGTCGCCGCCACCGCCTCCTCGGCCGGCTCCGCGTACGCGATCGCCGGCGTCGGGGAGGGGCCGGGCGGCCTGCTGGCCTCGCCCGCGTTCCTGCTCGCCGACCTGACCGGGGCGACCTCCGTGATGCCGATGGGGCAGGGCGACCTCGCCGCCATGGCGGACAAGGCGCTCAAGGAGAAGCAGGCGGAGCAGGCGGCCGCGCAGCAGGGGCACTGAGCCCGCTGCCCGTCGCCCGCTGTCCGGCGCGGGCTACTCGTCCAGTTCGGCGACGCCGGTGATCCGGTGCAGCGCGAAGGTGCGCAGTTCGCCGTCGTGGTGGTCGAAGGCGGTGACGTAGCCGCCCTCGACCTTGACCGGGTCGATGATCCGCTGGCTGGCCAGGCCCTCCGCGTTGAGGTAGCCGATCCACATCCGCTCGCCGAGCAGGACCGCCGTCTGCAGCGCGGCCAGGGTCTCGGCGGCGGCCGTGCGCGGGAGTTGACGCCCGGCCGGGACGGTGGGCTCGCGGCGGACGGCGGTGGCGGCCCGGTCGCCGGCCCGGATCGCCTTGACCGCGGCGGCGAGCAGGGTGTCGTCCGGTGCGGGCGGGCCGTCCGGGACGGGCACCGGGGCCGCGCGCGGCGGGGTGCGGTGGCTGTCCGGGCGGGTGATCAGCACGTCGCCCTCGGCGGACTCGGCGGCCGGCGCGTACCCCATGGCGCGCAGGCCCGCGAGCAGGACGTCGGGCGCGGCCTGGGCGGCCAGCACGGTGGGGGCGAGCAGCCGCAGCCGCAGGTCGGCGGAACGGCGGTCGGCCAGGATCTCGTTCAGCAGGGACGGGTCGTCGCAGCGCAGGTAGGACGAGGCGGCGCCGACCCGCAGCAGGCCGTGCCGCCGGGCGACGTCGTCGATCAGGTAGCCGAGCGGCTGCGGGACGGGCGTGCGGGAGTGCTGCGTCAGGAAGGCCCGCAGGTCGGCGGCGGTGCGGCCGGCGTCGAGGGCGCGGCGTACCGAGCCGGGGGTGAACCGGTAGACGGTCGCGCCGCCCTTGGACTCGATGTCGGCGCAGAGCGCGAGCGCCTGGGCGAGCGGGGTGAGCAGCGGGCCGGGGGCGATCGCGGTGAGGTCCGGCTGCAGGATGACGTGGTCGAGCGGCTGCGGCAGCAGCGGGGCGAGCACGGCGGCCGGGTCGTGCTCGGCGGTGAGCAGGGCCCGGGCGGGGGCGGCGAGCGCGCCGCGGCCCGTGACGCCGAGGAGTTCGGCCTCGGCGAGGGTCCAGGCCACCAGCTGGTCGCGCAGGTCGCCGCCGTCGGGGGCGGCCGGTCCGCCGCGCAGCGGACGCTGCCAGCGCAGCGTGGGCAGCAGTTCCCCGGCGGTGGCCGCGGTGCCGGGCGGGAGTTCGGCGAGCAGGGCGAGGGTGGCGCGGCGGACGGACGGGGCGAGGGTGCGGTCCAGCTCCGGGCCGAGCACGGCCCGCGGCTTGCCCTTGCCGTCGGGGGCGCCGGCGAGGGCCGGGACGCGGGTGGCGGCGAGCCAGGCGCGGGCGAGCACGGTCCACCGCTCGGCGGTGTCCAGCCGCAGCCACTCGTCGTAGCCGGGGGTCGGCGCCCAGTGCTCGTCGACCTCGCCGTCCGGGGCCAGCAGGCCCGCGGTGTAGGCGAGTTCGAGCCAGAAGGCGGCGACCGGCTCGGTGCTCTCCAGGGCCTGGGCGGTGCGCTTGAGGTCGCGCACACCGAGGCCGCCGGCGCGCAGGGTGGGCGGCGGGGTGAGGCCCCAGAGGTCGAGCAGCTCCTCGACGGTCCGCACGGCGGTGTGCGCCTGACCGGCGGCGGCGGCGTCCACCACCCGGGCGTCGCGCGGCGCGGCGGCGGGCACCGGCTCCGGCGGCAGCGGTTCCACGGTGCGGTGCGCGCGTCCGCCGCGCAGGTGGAGGGCGAGTTCGCGGGGCAGCACCACGCTGCCCGGGCTGCTGGGCAGCAGCAGGCCGCGGGCCAGCAGCCACTCGACCGGGCTCTGCGCGTCCTCGGCGGTGACCGGGCGGGTGGCGTCCGGGACGGTGCCGGTGGGCGGCCCCCAGACCAGCCGGTCGAGCAGCCGCAGGGCGGGTTCGGGGGCGGTGGCGAGCAGGTCCGCGCAGCGGGCGCGGTCGGAGAGCAGCGCGGTGAACGCGGCGACCGCGGTGACCGGGTCGGGCGTCGCGGGCTGTCCGGCGGAGGCGAGCAGCTGCTGCAGGCGGGCCGGGGACATTCCGCTGGTGGCCTCGGCGAAGGTCGGCCCGAGGCCGGTGCGGCCGGGGTTGGCGGCGGTCGGGGCGAGCGCCTCGCGGACCGCGATGACCAGGCGCAGGCCGTTGTCCGGGCCCCAGAGCAGCGCGCGGTCACGCAGGGTGGCCAGGGCGCGGGGGAGCGCGGCCGCGACGGCGGACCGGTCGGCGGCGCTCAGCGGGGTGGCGCCGGGGTGCGGCTTGACCTTGGCCGGCCCGGCCAGCAGGGTGCGCACGGCGGCGGGCGTGGCGCCGTCGGGCAGGGCGGCGAGCGCCTCGGCGGTCTGCAGGGTGAAGCGGTCCAGCCGCTCCAGCGCGCGCAGGGCGGAGGCGCGGGAGGAGAGCCGGGCGGTGAGCTGGGTGAGGTCGCCGGGCACGGGGTTGAGCAGGTCGGGGCGGGACCGGAGCAGGGCGGCGAGGTCGTCGTCGGGCCGGGCGCGCAGTTCCTCGGCGAGGGTGCGGGGGCCGGCGGCGGACTTGGCCTGGCGTTGGGGGCCCTGCGGTGTGGTCATTCGACCTAGGTTAGTCGGGCGGCGGCGGGCCGGGAGGGTCCCGGCGTCGACGCGACGGCCGGTGCGGCGGTGGCCGTCCGGGGCGTTGCGGCTCGCGTGGCGGGGCGGCGGGTGGGTAGCGTCACGGTCGGCGGGGACGACGCCGCGTCCGGGCGCGCGGCGGGTCCGGTTCGGTACGGGCAAGGCGGGGTGTGCGGGATGGCGGACGGCGAGTGGTGGCGCAAGCAGGGGCCCTGGAGCGAGCCGCCGGGTGTTCAGGGGACCGGGGGACGGGGCGGGGGTGGCGAGGGCGACAGCGTGTACGCGCAGGAGCCGGCGCCCGCCGCACCGCCGCGCCCCCCGGTGCCGCCGCGCCCTGCCGGACCGCCGTCCGCGCCGCCGTCCGCGCCGGGTGGCGGGGCGGACGGCGCGACTGCCGCGTTCCTGCCGCCGCCCGCGCGGCCCCCGAAGGCGGCGCCGTCCCCGAAGGCCGCGCCGTCCTCGAAGGCTGCGCCGTCCTCGAAGGCTGCGCCGTCCGCCGCCTCCGGGCGGGACGACGGCTCGCCGTGGATCGTGAAGCCGGTCGAGGGCGCCCCCGCCGACCCCGAGGCGCTGCCGCCGGCGTACCGCGCCGTGCACACGGGTGACTGGGACTACGTGAGCATCGACTTCGGGGACGGCCCGGTCGCGTCCAACCGGCCGATCCCCGGGCAGCGGACCGCCCCCGAGGACGAGACCGGCCCCGGCGCGGGCGAGGGCGCCGCGCCGGGCGACCCGGCGGCGCCCGATCCGGCCGGACCGCCCGCCGCCCCCGAGGGGAAGCGCCGGGCGAAGAGGACCAGGGCGCGCAAGGGCAAGGGCAGGGACAAGGGCGGGGCGCCGGGCGCCGGGCCCGCCCCCGCCGACGGCGCGCCCGACGCCGCGGGCGGACCCGCCAGGACCGCGGCGTCCGGCCGCCGTCCCTCGGCGCTGCTGCTGCTCTCCGCCGCCGTACTGATCGGCGGCGCCGTCACCGGACAGCTCATCGCCATGCTGATCGGCTGGGCGCTCGGCTACCTCTCCCGCCAACTGTCCGACCTCACCCGCAAGGTGGCCGTGTTCGGGATCCCGCTGATGACGATCAGCGGCAGCTCGCTCTGGTTCTGGGGCCGCGCCCAGGGCCGCTGGGGCACCGCGATGGGCCCGGGCGAGCAGGCCAACCAGGCGGTCTGGGAGGCCGCGCCGGGCGTGCTGCGGGTGGCGGCCGTGCTGTCGGCCGTCTTCCTGCTCCTGATGTCGCTGCTCCGGCGCGGCCGGTGACTCCCGGGCGGTGAACGGGGGGGGGAGGGGAAGGGTGTCGCCTGCTGTTCATGGTGGACCGTACGCCGCTCTGATGGAATGTCGGCCTTGGTGTCCCCCAGCTTCAGCAGCCGCAGGAGGTCTCCCGTGCCGCCGTCCGCCGCGTCCTCGCCGTCCTCGCCGTCCGCCTCGTCCGCGTCCCCGACACCCCCGCCGTCCGGCCCGTCGCGCCCCCGGACCGCCGCGCTCAGCCGCCGCGGCCTGCTGGTCGGCGCGGCCGTCGCGGCGGGCGCCCAGGCGCTCAACCTCCGTACGGCGCACGCGGAACCGGTCCGCCGCGACCCCTTCCTCCTCGGCGTGGCCAGCGGCGACCCGCTGCCCGACGCCGTGGTCCTGTGGACCAGGCTGGTCGCCGACCCGTTCGACGCCGCCTCGATGGGCACCCGCACCGTGCCCGTCTCCTGGGAGGTCGCGACGGACCCGGACTTCCGCCGGGTCGTCCGGCGCGGCGTCGCCGCCGCCGAGGCCGGGCGCGCGCACAGTGTCCACGTCGACGTGCGCGGACTCCAGCCCGGCCGCGACCACTGGTACCGCTTCCGGGCCGGGCGCCACCTCAGCCCGGCCGCCCGCACCCGCACCGCCCCCGCGGCCGGCGCCCGCCCCGGCCGGCTGCGCCTCGGCGTGGTCAACTGCCAGGACTGGCAGCACGGTTACTGGCCCGCGTACACCGCCCTGGCCGCCGAGGACCTCGACGCCGTCGTGCACCTCGGCGACTACATCTACGAGACCGACCCGAACAGCGCCCTCCCGGACCGGCTGCACACCACCCCGCAGACCCCGGGCCTCAACCAACTGGTCACCCTCGCCGACTACCGGGCCCGCCACGCCCAGTACAAGACCGACCCGGCCCTGCAGGCCGCGCACGCCGCCTTCCCCTGGATCGTCACCTGGGACGACCACGAGGTCGAGAACAACTACGCCGGCCTGGTCGACGAGATCGACGACACCGGCGCCGCCCACCAGGACCCCGCCGCCATGGCCCGCGAGCGCGCCGCCGCCTACCAGGCGTACTACGAGCACATGCCGCTGCGGAACCCCTACCGCAACGGCTCCCCCGACTACCGGCTGTACCGCCGCTTCGACTTCGGTGACCTGCTGCGGCTCAACGTGCTCGACACCCGCCAGTACCGCACCGACCAGCCCGGCGGCCACAGCCAGGACTTCGGCCCCGTCGGGGACGGCCTCGGGAACACCTCCGGCACCCTGACCGGCGCCGAGCAGGAGGAGTGGCTGCGCCGCGGTCTGAGCGGCTCCCGGGCCCGCTGGAACGTCATCGCCCAGCAGGTGATGGCGAGTCAGATCCGCGTCCCCAACATCCTGGACCCGGCCCACCCGCTGCCGCCGCTCGCCAACCTCGACCAGTGGGACGGCTACGACCCCGCCCGCACCCGGCTGTTGCGCTTCCTGCGGGACGCCGCGGTGGCCAACCCGGTGGTGCTCGCCGGGGACATCCACTCCTCCTGGTTCAGCGACCTTCGGATCGACCGCGACGACCTCGCCGCCGCCCCGGTCGCCGTCGAGTTCACGGCCACCAGCGTCAGTTCGGAGTTCCCGGCCGCGTTCGACGCGGCGCTCAAGGCGTTCAACCCCTCGCTCAACCCGCACGTGCGCTACTTCGATGGCCTGCGCCGCGGCTACCTGCGGCTGGACGTGGACCGGGAGCGGTGGCTGACCGACGCCCGCACGGTCGACCGCGTCGACGTCCGCGAGTCGCCGGTGCGGACCTCCGCCTCCTGGGCCGTGGTGGCCGGGGAGCCCGGACTGGTCCCCGCCTGACCGCTCACCCGGCTGTCGGACGGGCGGCCCGCCCGCCCGTCCGGCAGAATCGGCGGCGTGCTGAGAATCGGTTCGGTGGTGCTCGGGGTGGCGGACGTCCGCCGCGCGGCGGCGTTCTGGGGCGAGGCCCTCGGCTACGTCCCCCGCGACGGTCTGGTCGAGGACCGCTGGGTGGTGCTCGTCCCGGCGGACGGCGCGCCCGGCGTCCAGGTGGCGCTCGGCCGCAGCACCACCCCGCCGCAACGCCACCCGCGCGTCCACCTGGACCTCTACGCGGCGGACGCGGCGGACCAGGCGGCCGAGGTGGAGCGGCTGGTCGCCCTCGGCGCCCGCCGGGTGGACTGGGACCTCTACCCGGAGGACCCGGACTTCGTGGTCGTCGAGGACCCGGACGGGAACCGCTTCTGCGTGATCGACGCCGGCCGCTCCTAGGGAGCGCCGCCCCTGCGGTGCCCGTGGCCGCGGCGGTGCTCGCGGGGGTGCTCCTCCCGGTGGGCGGCGCGGGTCTCCATGCCGCTGCGGATGGTCCGGCCCAGCGCGCCGGCCGCCGCCGCCAGGAAGACGAAGTTGTAGGCGATCTGCAGCAGCACCACCAGCCGCGGCCCTTGTCCGGCCGGGGTGATGTCCCCGTAGCCGATGGTCGCCATCGTGACGACCGTGAAGTACAGCGAGTCGAGCCGGGTCTCCAGCCCGACGAACTCGCCCGGGCGGTCGGCCAGGACGTAGTAGGTGCCGGCGAAGACGGTCAGCGAGAGGCAGATCAGGAAGGCCAGCCAGACTCCGGGGTGACGGCCCGTGCCGCGGAAGGTGTCGACGATCCGGGCCACCAGCAGCCCGGTCAGGCCGGTCAGCACCACCCCGAAGAGCACCCAGCTCAGGCCCGGGCGGTCCTCGCCCAGGACGCGCAGCGGAAGGGTGAAGTAGCCGAGCATCAGCAGGGTGAAGGAGCCGAGCAGCAGGCCCCAGGCCCGTGGATCGGGAGTGTCCCGGGACGGGGGGCGGGGCGGGGGCTGCTGGGTGCTCATCGCGGTCGGCGCGCCCCGGCCGGGCCGGCGGCGGGACGGGCGCGCAGCTCGGCGAGTTCGTCGGGCCGGGCGCCGGGCGCCTCCTCGCTCGCCATGCCTGGACTCCGTTCCTCCGGTGGTGCACACCAGGAGACAACGGATCACCACGGACGGCCAGTCGAATCCGGTGGCGGGACGGCCGAACAGCCGGACACGACGGAGCCCCCGCCACGGGGCGGGGGCTCCGGCCGGATTCGGGCCGCCGGGTCTCAGGCGGTGGTGGTGGACCGCGGCTGCTCGGTGGCCTTGGTCACCGTGGTCGGGTTCACGGCCTGGCGGGGCTGCTCGGCAGCCGGCTGCGCCGGGGCGGCGGTGCTCGGGGCAGCGGTGCTCGGGGCGGTGGTGTTCTGGGCGGTGCCCTGGGCGGCGTCGGCGGCGGGCGTGTCGTCCTCGCGCATCGCCTTCGTCTCCGCCTTGAGGATGCGCATCGACTTGCCGAGGCCGCGGGCCATCTCCGGCAGCTTCTTCGACCCGAACAGCAGGATCACGACAGCCAGCACCACGAGCACGTGCCAGGGCTCCAGACCGTTACGCAGCATCCCTGGCCACCGGTCCCTTCTCGTCTAGTGTCATACGTCACAGGTGGGCAAAGCGCCCGTCCTGGCCAGTATGCCTGGCCGTGGCGGCGAACGTATACACCGGCCGGGAAACGCTGGTCAAAAACCAGATGTTGCGGGGGCGGACGGCGCGCGGTGCCCCACGGCCCGCCCGGGGCGCCGTCATCCGCCGAGGTCGGGCCGGGCGCGACCGGTCCCCGCCGGCCGCCGCACACCGGTGCCGCCCGGTCCGGCCGGGGAACGCGCGACCGGGGAGCACGCTTCCCGGGCCGGGGCCGTGCCCGCCTTTTGGCCGGTTCCGTCCCCCGTCCGCGGTCCCCCGGTCGCTCCCGGCGGTCAGTCCCGGTGCGCGTACAGGTAGCCGCGGCGGGTCTGCGCCTCCTGCGGGTACGGGCCCCGCTCCAGCCGGGCCGTCACGGTGAACCCGGCCGAGGCGAGCAGTCCGGCCACCGTCCGCTCCTCCAGGAAGTGGAAGTCCAGGTCCACCCGGTGGCCCCACCACTCGTCCAGCCGCCGGACCTCGGTGCCGAGGTGGAACGCCACCAGCAGCACGCCGCCCGGCCGCAGTACCCGCCGGATCCCCTCGAAGGCCGGCCGCAGCTCCTCCGGCTCCAGGTGGATCACCGAGTAGAGCGCCACCGCGGCCGCGAACTCGCCGTCCCGGGCCGGCAGCCCCAGGAGGTCCCCGACCCGGAACTCCGCCCCGGGGTGGTCCCGCCGGGCGACCGCCACCATCGCGGGCGAGAGGTCCACCCCGACCGCGCGGACCCCCTGTCCGGCCAGCCACCCCGCCACATGCCCCGGCCCGCACCCCAGATCCGCCACCGTGCCCCCGGCGGCCCCCTCGACCACCACCCCCAACAGGGCCCGGTCCATCACCTTGAACCCCAGCTCGCCCCCGACCCGCTCCCGGTACTCCTCCGCCACCGCGTCATAACTCCCGCGCACCCGCCCGTGGTTCACCTCGTTGCTCATCCAGGCAGCCTGGCACGCGGCCCCCTTCGGCGCAGCCGGCAGGTCGTCGGTGCGGACCCGGGCGGGAACGCGGCAGCCCCCGCCCGGGGTGGGCGGGGGCTGCGATGACGCGCTCGCGGGGGATCGGCGGTGGGTCAGGCGGCGGCCGGCTCGGGGGCGGGGACGGCGGCGGGGAGGTGGCGCATGAGGCGGTAGGCGAGGAGGGCCGCGCAGGCCGCGAGGACGAGGCCGACGACGGCGGCGACGTGCAGCCCGTCGGTGAACGCGGTGCGGGCGGTGGCGAGCAGATCGGTGCCGAGCCGGCGGGGCAGCCGGGCGGCGACGGTGACCGCGCCGCCGAGGGTGTCCTGCGCGGTGCGGGCGGCCTCGCCGTCCAGGCCGGCCGGGAGGGTGCCGTCCAGGCGGGAGCGGTAGACGGCGGCGCCGGCCGCGCCGAGCAGCGCGATGCCGAGGGAGCTGCCGAGCTCGACGGCGGTCTCGGAGGTGGCGGAGGCGGCGCCGGCCCGCTCGACGGGGGCGGCGGAGACGACCATCTCGGCGGTGAGGGTCATGGTGCCGACGGTGCCGGCGGCCAGCACGCCCGCCGCGGTGAGGATGAACGCCAGCGGGGAGTCCGCGCCGACCCGGGTCATCATTGCGAAGCCGGCCGCGCCGATCAGGAAGCCTCCGGCCATCATCACCGCCGGGCGGACCTTCCCGGCGAGCGCCGCGCCGAGGCCGACCGCGGCGCCCACGCCCACGCTGGGGACGAGCGACCAGAGCGAGGCGGTGAGCGGGCTCATGCCCTTGACCAGCTGCAGGTACTGCGAGGTGAAGAGGGTGAAGCCCATCATCGCGAACATCGCCACCGTGTTGACGCTGATCGCGCCGCTGAAGGCGCGGATCCGGAACAGGGCGAGGTCGAGCAGCGGGTTGGCGGCGGTGCGCTGCCGCCAGTAGAACGCGCCACCGAGGAGCAGGCCGGCCGGGACGGCGAGCGCGGCGAGCGGGTCCCAGCCGTCCACCGCGAGCGTCTTGACGCCGTAGACCAGCGGCAGGACGGCGGCCAGGGAGAGGACGGCGCCGGGCAGGTCGAAGCTGCCGTGCTGCGGGGAGCGGTACTCGGGGAGCAGCACCGGGGCGGTGAGCAGGACCAGGGCCATCACCGGGACGGCGAGCAGGAAGGCCGAGCCCCACCAGAAGTGGTCGAGCAGCAGGCCGCCCGCGACCGGCCCGAGGGTGGCGCCGGTGGTCAGGATGCCGCCCCAGGCGCCGAGGGCGATCTGGCGCTGCTTGGGGTCGTGGAACATGGTGCGGATCAGCGCGAGGGTCGAGGGCATCACGGTGGCCCCGGCGACACCGAGCAGGGCGCGGGCGGCGATCAGCTGGCCCGCGGTGTCCGCGGCGGCGGCGAGCAGCGAGGCCCCGGCGAAGCCGGCGGCGCCGATCATCAGCAGCCGGCGGCGGCCGATCCGGTCGCCCAGCGCGCCCATGGTGATCAGCAGCCCGGCCAGCAGGAACGAGTACATGTCCATGATCCACAGCTGCTCGGTGCCGCTGGGCGCCAGCGTGGTGGAGATGTAGGGGACGGCGAAGAAGAGCACGCCCATGTCCATGGCCAGGACGAGGGTCGGGAGCAGAAGGACGGCGAGGCCGATCCATGCGCGGCGGCCTGCGCGGCCGGTGGTTGCGGTCATGGGGAAGACCGTACGGGCGTGTCAGACGCTTGTCTAGTACGTACGTCTGAATCGCTCGTGCGAGACATGCGTGCAAGACGTTTGTCCCGATCCGGCGTAGCATGCCGGCATGGGAAATCGCGAGGACCTCATGGCCGGCGCCAAGCGCTGTTTGATCGAGAAGGGCTACGGGCGCACCACCGCCCGGGACATCGCCACCGCCTCGGGCGTCAGCCTGGCGGCCATCGGCTACCACTTCGGTTCCAAGGAGGCCTTGCTCAACGCGGCGCTGATCGAGGCGACGGGGGAATGGGGCCTGATGGTGGCGGCCGTGGTGGCGCGGGCCAACGAGGCGTCCGACGACCCGGAGGAGCGGTTCGTCGCGGTCTGGGACGGCGTGCGCGAGACCATCGCCGAGCACCGGGGTCTGTGGGCCTCGCAGTTCGAGGCGATGGTGCAGGTGGAACGGGCGCCGGAGCTGCGGGAGGCGTTGGCCGGGGTCCAGAAGGACGGGCGGCTCGGGCTGGCGGCCGTGTTCCAGGGGCTCCCCGAGGTGCCGGACACCGAGGAGGAGCTGGCCCGCGGCGCCTTCTACCAGGCACTGCTGGTGGGCCTCGCCGGGCAGTGGTTGGCCGCGCCCGAGATGGCGCCGGGCGGGCGGGATCTGTTGCGCGGACTGGAGCTGGTCGGCGGCTCGGTGCTGAAGCCGAAGCCGAAGCCCGAGCCGGAATCGGATCATGGGTCGCAGCCGGAGCCGGAGCCCGCGCCGGACTGGCACGGCCCGGCGGGCTGGCACGGCCCGGCGGCCTGAGCGGCGGCCCTCGCCCGGCCCGGCCGGCCCCGGCTCAGGCGGTGACGGCCGTCAGCAGCACCACCGAGTCGACGTGGGCCAGCAGGCCGTGCCGCTCCTGCGGGACGGCCTGCAACTGCCCGGCCGAGAGCTCCTCGCGCCGCCCGGCGATGGTGAGCGAGACGCGCCCGCGCAACACCTGGACGCTGGCGGCGGCCGGGGCGTTGTGCTCGTCGAGCGAGGTGCCCGCCGTCAGCGCGATCACCGTCTGCCGCAGCACCCCGTCGTGCAGCACCAGGTGGGCGCTGCGCCCGTGCGGGCTCTCGGCCGCCAGGGCCGCGTGTTCCGCGACGAGCTGTTCGAGATCGACCATCGCGCGTCCTCCTGCCGTCCGGGTGCCGTCCTGCTGCGCGGGCGCTCCTGCGGCCCAGCGTCCCGGACGCGCCCCGTGCCCGCACGCCGAGGCGCGCCGGGCCGCACCGCGCGGGTGCGCTCGGCGTGCGGCGGCGGCCGGTTGCCTCCATCGTGGAGGCATGGCGACCAACGAGCGTTTTCTCAGCGGGTTCCAGGTCAACCGCTCGCTGCTGGCCGGCGGCGCGGTGCTGACGGGCATCGGCGCGCTGTTCGGGACGGCGGGCGCGGTGATGGTGTGCGCGGCGCTGGCCACGGCCGGCCGCAAGTGGGTCCGGCGGCTGGAGACCCCGCCCGCCGCCCTGGCCCAGCGGGCCCTGCACGAGGCCAAGGTGGCGTCGTCGGCCGGCTGGGACGCCTGGCGCACCGAGCACCACTCGCCCAACTGACCGCGGCGGCCGTCCCGTGCACCCGGCCGGGTCCGCCGGACGAGCGACTCCGCCGGACGGGTGAACGGCCGCGCGGCCGAGGGGCCGTGCGGCTGAGGGCCTAGAGCCCGAGCGATTTGGCGACGATGCTGCGCATGACCTCGCTGGTGCCGCCGTAGATCCGGAACACCCGGTTGTCGGTGTAGAGCCGGGCGATCGGGTACTCCAGGATGTAGCCGTAACCGCCGTGCAGCTGAAGGCATTTGTCGATCACGCCGGACGCCGACTCGGTGCAGAACAGCTTCGCCGCCGCCGCGTCGGCCACCGTCAGCGCGCCGTCCTGGTACAGCTCCAGCGCGCGGTCGACCATCGACTGCTGCGCCATCACCTGGGCCTCGCAGTCGGCGAGCGTGAACTTGGTGTTCTGGAACTCGGCGACCGTCTTGCCGAACACCTTGCGTTCCTTGACGTACTGCACCGCGAAGCGCACCGCCGCCGCGGAGGCCGCGTACGCGCTGACCGCGATCGCCAGCCGTTCCTGCACCAGGTTGTGGGTCAGGTAGGTGAACGCCCTCCCCTCCTCGCCGAGCAGGTTCTCCACCGGCACCTTGACGTCCGAGAAGGACAGCTCGGCGGTGTCCGAGGTGCGCAGGCCGATCTTCTGCAGCTTGCGGCCGACGCTGTAGCCGGGGGAGGTGGTGTCCACGCAGAGGATGGAGAGACCGGCCCGGCGGTCCTGCGGGTCGTGCGGCGAGGTGCGGCAGACCACCAGGACCAGATCGGCGAGGACCCCGCCGGTGATGAACGTCTTGGCGCCGTTGAGGACGTAGTGGGTGCCGTCCTCCGAGAGCCGCGCGGTGGTGGAGATGCCGGCGAGGTCGGAGCCGGCGCCCGGCTCGGTCATCGCGATCGCGGTCATCAGGTCGCCGGAGACGAAGCCGGGCAGCCAGCGGCGCTTCTGCTCCTCGGTCGCGTACTCCAGCAGGTAGGGCAGCACCAGGCCGGTGTGCACCCCGGAGGAGCCGAAGCTGACCCCGGCCCGCGCCGTCTCCTCGGCGACCACGGCCTGGTACTTGAAGCCGGTCTCGCCCGCGCCGCCGTACTCCTCGGGCACCTCGATGCCGAAGACGCCGAGCGCACCGAGCTGACGGTAGAAGTCCCGCGGCGGGTGGCCCTCGGCCTCCCAGCTCTCGTAGACGGGGACGACCTCGTTGGCGATGAAGTCCCGGATGGTCTCCCGGAAGGCCTCGTGGTCCTCGGTGAACACGGTGCGGCGCACGGCGGCGCCTCCCTTCGACGGTGCCTGACGTTCGGTGGTGCCACGTTCGATGGAGCCGGCGCGGGGGCCCGGTGGACCCGCTGATCGCCCCACAAGTTAATCCCGGGTAGCTTCGGCTGTCCAGGGTGGGACCGGGGCTCCGGGAGCGGTGTCCGCTTGCTGTGAACGGCCTGGTGGCAGGCCCGGCCGGGCCCGGATGAACGGCTGCCGGCCTGCCGCGGGCCGTCGCCGGAGCGGCTTCGAGCGGGGGCGGGTGTCAGGGCGGTGCGACGGCCGCCCGCAGGGGTCCGGCGGGCGCAGATCCTGGCCGTGGCCGCCGGCCGCTTCCACCGCGACGGTCACCACCGGGTCCCGACGGCGGAGGTCGCCGCCGGTGTCGGCATCACCGCGCCCGCGCTCTACCGGCACTTCCGGGGCGAGCTCGAACTGCTGGACCGCACCGTCCGGGTGGGGCAGGACGCGCTGGCGGGCGCGGCGCGCTCCGCGGTCCGCTCCGCCGGGCCGTCGGGCGGCCCTGCGCCGTCAACTGTGGGCCGACGTCGGCCGGATGGCGGCCCTGCTGGGCGCCGAGCGGCCCGGACTCGCCGCCGGGGACGCCGAGTTGCTCTGCCGGTCGGCGCTTTCGGCGGGGGCCGGGCTCTCCTGCCTATCGGCCGCCCCGCCGGCGCCGCGCCCGACCCCGCCGCCCCGCCCGGTCGGCCGCCGTGCCGGGAGGAACTGCTGGCCGCGGCCGTGCGGCTGTTCCACCGGCACGGCTTCGACAACGCCGGCACCGACCGCCTCGGCGCTGCCGTGGGGATCTCCGGGGCCAGCGTCTACCGGCACCTCGACAGCAAGGCGCAGTGGCCGGCGGCGACCCTGGTGCGTGGCCGGGAGCGGCTCTGGCACGAGGGCGGCGGCGTGATCACCGCCGACCCGGGCGGGCGGCCGGAGCGGGTGCCGGCGGCGGCCCTGGCCGCGTCCGTGGACGTCGCCCGGCGTGACCGGCTGATCCGGGCCGATGACCCGGGCCGGCTCCGGTCCGCCCCGGCCGGGCGCGCTCGGCGGAGGAGGATCAGCCGCCGGCCGGCGGGGCGACCGGGGCGACCGGGGCGGGGAGCCTGCCGTTGTCCTGCAGCACGCTGACGCTGCCGGTGTTGCCGGCCGTGGCGAGGGTGTTGGACTGGTTGCCCGCGCCGGAGCCGGTGGCGGTCTGCTGGGTGCCGACCGCGTTGCCGGCGACATTGCCGAGGACGTTGCCGGAGCCGGTGTTGCTCACCGTGCTCGCGGCGGACTGGCTGCCCGCGCCGTCCTCGGCGTGGGCGGTGCCGGCGCCCGCGAACAGGAGGGCCCCGAGGGCGGTGACGGCGGCGGCTGTGCGGATACGGGACACGGTGGTCTCCCCGAGGATGGAAGGCGAAGGGGTGGCGGCTGCCGGAACGGCCGCTCCGCAGCCCGTCGTCCGGCGTCGCCCGCCCAGGATTCACCGGGGCCGCGGAGGAACTCCACCGCACGGGTGCGGATTCCCCCGATGGTGGGATCCGGATGATGGTCCGACTTCTTCCCGGGCCCAGGGGCATCCGATGCTCTCTTGGTGAATGCTTTACTGTTTCATTGCCAAGAGTCGACCTTCCTTCAGGCCCTCAGGAGTCCGCACCGTGACCAGCCTCGCCTTCGGCCCGTCCTGGCTCGATCCGACCCACCTGATCTCCACCTTCGGGCCGTTCGGCATCCTGGCCATCGTCTTCGCCGAGTCCGGACTGCTGATCGGCTTCTTCCTCCCCGGTGACTCGCTGCTCTTCACCACCGGTCTGCTGGTGGCCGACGGCACCTACCTGCACCAGCCGCTCTGGCTGATCTGCGCGCTGATCGTGCTCGCGGCGGTGGCCGGCGACCAGGTCGGCTACCTGTTCGGGCGGAAGGTCGGCCCGAGCCTGTTCCGGCGCCCCGACTCCCGGCTGTTCAAGCAGGAGAACGTGGAGAAGGCGGCGGCCTTCTTCGACCGGCACGGCCCGAAGGCGATCGTGCTGGCCCGCTTCGTGCCGATCGTCCGCACCTTCACCCCGATCGTCGCGGGTGTGAGCGGGATGAACTACCGCGTCTTCGTCCTCTTCAATGTGATCGGCGGCGTGCTGTGGGGCGCCGGTGTCACGGTGCTCGGCTACTTCCTCGGGCAGATCCCGTTCGTCCGGGACAACATCGAGGCGATCCTGGTCGGCATCGTGCTGGTCTCGGTGATCCCGGTGGCCGTCGAACTGCTCCGCGCCCGCCGCTCCGGCCGGGCCGCCCCGGCCGCCGCCGCCCGGACCGGGCCTGCCGGGGCCCCCGCGGCCGGGCGCGGCGGCCGCCACCGCGCCGGGTAGGCGTCCGGGAGCGTCCCGGCCCGCCGCCGCGTACATGTGCGTCCCGCAGTTCGATCAGGCAAGGTGTAGGCGGAGATCGATCGGCGGCCCGGGGGACCGGCACCGCCAGGGGTGGCAAGGAGCGGAAGTGCCGAAGCGGGGCCGGCCGGGCGGCGGCAAGAGGGCCAGGGGCGGCCGGGGCGGCCGCCCGCAGCGGCAGGCCCGCCCGGCCGCCGCCGCGCGGCCGGTCCACCCCTCCGAGGCGCCGCCCACCGAGGGGCTGCTCGGGCACCCCGCCCCGGTCACCGAGCAGACCGTGGAGATCCCGCTCGCCCTGCCCGTCCCCGAGACCAAGGGCCTGCTGGCCCCCGAACCCGAACCCGAGCCCGAACCCGAGCCGACGGCCGCCGCCGGGCAGCCGTCGCCGAGGGGCCCGCAGGACGCGGGCCCGCAGGACGCGGGCCCCCGGGACGCCGGTCCGCGGGCCGCCGCCGAGGAACCGCCCGCCCCGGCCCGCCGCCGCCGCTCCGTGGCCGAGGACACCCTCACCCCCGAGGAGTGGCGGGCGGCCGGCTACACCCCGCCGAGCGGCATCCCGCTCGGCGCCCTCAGCCAGGGCGCCCCCGGCGAGGCGCCCTGGCCGGACCGGATGCGCACCCTGCTGCGCACCCCGATGTCCGAGCGCCCGGCCTTCGAGCGGACCGCCCGCGAGATGCACCCCTCCGCCGCGGCCGCCCGCAACGTCCCGCGCATCCTCGACCTCACCCTGCGCATCGGCGAACTGCTGCTGGCCAGCGGCGAGGCCGCCGAGGACGTCGAGGCGGCGATGCTCGGCATCGCGCACGCCTACCGGCTGGACCGCTGCGAACCGCAGGTCACCTTCACCCTGATCGGCATCTCGCACCAGCCCTCGCTGGTCGAGCCGCCGATCACCGCCGACCGCGTGGTGCGCCGCCGCACCTCCGACTACACCCGGCTGAACGCGGTGTACGAGCTGGTCGCGGACATCACCGCCGAGCAGGTCAGCGTCAACGACGCCTACCGCCGGCTCGCGGTGATCCGCCGCAACCGGCACCCGTACGCGGCCTGGCTGCTCGCGCTGAACACCGGCCTGCTGGCCGGCGCGGCGACCTTCCTGGTCGGCGGGCGGATCGACGACAAGGCCTGGCTGGTCTTCCTCAGCGCCTTCGTCGCCGCCGTGCTCGGCGACCGGCTGGCCTCGCTGATCGCCCGTCGCGGGCTTCCGGAGTTCTACCAGTTCGTGCTGGCCGCGATGCCGGCCGCCGCCTCCGGCATCGTGCTCTCCTTCAACGACCTGGGCCTGCGCGGTTCCGTGGTGATCACCGGCGGACTGTTCGCGCTGCTGCCCGGGCGCGCCCTGGTCGCCGCCGTCCAGGACGGTCTGACCGGCTTCTACATCACCGCCGCGGCCCGCCTGCTGGAGGTGATCTACCTGGTGGCGGGCATCGTCATCGGCGTGATGCTGATCCTCTACCTGGGCGTCGGCTTCCAGGCGAAGCTCAAACCGGACGAGTCGCTGGTCGGGATCAGCTACCCGCCGGTGCAGATGGTCGCCGCCATGGTGCTGACCCTCGCCTTCGCGATGCTGCTCCAGACCGACCGCCGCTCGCTCGCCCTGGTCACCCTGAACAGCGGCATCGGCTGGGCCAGCTACGGTGTGCTGGCCTACAACGCCGGGGTCTCGCCGATCGTGGCGACCGGGGTGGCGGCCGGCCTGGTCGGCCTCTTCGGCCAGCTGATGGCGCGCTACCGCAACGGGTCCGCGCTGCCGTACGTCACCGCCGCGATCGGCCCGCTGATGCCCGGTTCGGCGCTCTACCTCGGCATGCTCTCGTTCGCCCAGGGCCACCCCAGCGGGGGTCTGGTCCAGATCACCAGGGCCGCCGCGATCGCCATGGCGCTGGCCATCGGCGTGAACCTGGGCGGGGAGATCGCCCGGCTCTTCATGAAGCTCCCGGTCGGGGTCGAGCGGCCGTCGCTCGCCCCGGTGATCCCGCGCCGGGCGGCCAAGCGCACCCGCGGCTTCTGACGCCGGCCGTTGGCCCCCGGGCCATGTCGCGGCAGGCCGCACGCAGCACCAGGAACGAAGGTAAGACCCATGACCACACTGCTGGACGGCTACCGCGACCACATCGTCGCCGCGCACAAGCAACCGCTGTTCCTGCTGCTGGTCGGGTTCATCACCTCGTTCGTGTTCATCCGGTTCAGCGTGCGGATGATCAGGGCCCAGGTGCGCTGGTGGCCGGGCAACGTGACGCCCGGCGGGCTGCACATCCACCACATGGTCTTCGGCCTCGGCTTCCTGCTGGCCGGCGGCATCGGGGTGTTCGCGACCTACGGCGGGCATCCGTGGATCGACCTCTTCGGGCTGCTCTTCGGCATCGGCTGCGGCCTGGTGCTGGACGAGTTCGCGCTGATCCTGCACCTGGACGACGTCTACTGGAGCGAGCAGGGCCGCAAGTCGGTGGACGCGGTGATCTTCGGCATCCTCTTCACCGGCCTGCTGCTCGTCGGCTACGTCCCGCTCGGCGCCGAGCCCACCGGGGAGACCAGGTGGGGGCTGGTGACGGTGATCTCGGTGAACGCGCTGGCGATGGTCGTCACCCTGCTCAAGGGCAAGGTGTGGACCGGACTGCTCGGCATCATGGTGCCCGGTCTCTCCTGGATCGGCGCGGTCCGGCTGGCCCGCCCGAGCAGCCCCTGGGCGCGCTGGCGCTACGCGTCGAGCCCGCGCCTGCGGGCCCGGGCGCTGCGGCGCGAGCGCCTGCTGCACCGGCGCGCGGACCGGGCCCGGACCTGGCTCTTCGACCTGATCGCCGGGGCGCCGGACAAGGTGCCGGCCCACCACCCGGCCGCCCACCGGGTGGCCGAGCAGATGGCCGCCCGGGCCACCGCCCACCTGGACGCGCACACCGCCCGGGCGCTGGCCCGGCGCTCCGCCCGGCTGGCCGACCGCCGCTCGGCGGCGGGCGGCGCGGAGCACCCCTCCGGCGGTCACCGCGGCGCCGGGACCTCCGGCGCACCGGCGTACGGCGCACCGGGTGACCGGGCGGGGCGGCACGACCGCTCCGGGCAGCGGCGGCGGGCGGTGCGGGCCGGCCGCAGCCGGACGTACGCGATCGCCCCGTCCGGACAGGAGCCCCGCCCGGGCCGGCGACGCCGGCTGCGGACGCACACCCGCAGGATGAGCCGCTGAACCGGGCGTCCGGAGCCGGGCTCCGGCCGGACCGTCCGACGGTCACCCGGTCGGCGGCGCGGGCCTGAAGGGGGAAAGCGGCCCGGCTTGAGACCATGGCGGACAGTGACTGCCCTGTCGCGGAATGGGATGGTTCGCCGGGTCGCCGGCGGCGCCGGGCACCCCGCCGGTCCCGTCGCCACCCCTCGGTCCTGCGGCGGTGCGCGCGTGCGCGGCCGCTCCACCCCCTCGTGACCGTTCGAAGGGATGAATCGTGGCGCGCAGGCTCCTGCCGACCCTCCTGTTGTCCCTCACCGCCCTGCTCGGACTGCTCCCCGCCGCGTCGGCCGCCCCGGGCGAGCCGGGCCCGCCGTCCGCCCCCGCCGAGCCGTCGGCCGCGGCGGCGCCGGGGGAGCAGGCCTTCCCCTCCGCCGAGGAGATCGACCGGGCCCGGGCCGAGGCCGACCTCCGGGCCGGTACGGTCGCCGCCATCGAGGCCGGGCTCACCGCCGCCAAGGCCGAGGCCGACCGCGCCGCCCGGACCGCCGAACAGGCCGTCGAGGCCTACAACGGCGCCCAACTGGCCCTCTCCCGGGCCCGCGCGGAGGAGTCCGCCGCCGCCGGCCGGTCGGCCGCCGCCGAGGCCGAGCGGGCCGAGGCCGCCGAGGAGGCCGCCGAGCTGGCCGCCGAGACGTACCGGCAGGGCACCACCGCCGAACTCTCCGCGATCAACGCCCTGCTCGGCGCGCGCGGCCCGCGCGAGGCCGGGGACCGGGCCACGGTGGTCGGGGTCGCCAGCGACCGCACCCGGCAGATCCTCGACGCGGCGGTCTCCACGGCCGCCGGGGCGGCCCGGGCCGCCGCCGCCGCGCGCGCCGCGACCGGGGCCGCCGAACGCGCCGCCGCCGCGGTCGGCGCCGCCCGGGGCCGCGCCGAGGCCCGGCTGGCGGAGCAGCAGAACCTGGTGGCGGCCACCGGGCTGCGGCGCGAGCAGCTGCTCGCGGACCTCGCCGCCGCCCGTCACACCACCGTCGAGCTGGAACGGCAGCGGCGCGAGGCCCTGGAGGCGATCGCCGCCCGGGAGGCCGAGGCCGCCGCCCGCGCGGCGGCCGAGAAGGCGGCGGCCGAGCGCGAGGCGGCGGAGCGGGCGGCCGCCGAGCAGGCCGCGGCGGAACGGGCCGCCCGCGAGGCCGAGGCCCGGGCCGCCGAGAAGGCCGCGACCGAGAAGGCCGCTGCCGAGGCCGCCGAGAAGGCCGCCGCCGAGGCCGCCGAAGCCGCGAAGAACACCCCGCCCGCCGCCTCCACCGCCGCACCCCCGCCGCCGCGCCCCTGGTCGGCCGACGGCGCGGCGGCGGCCATCGCCTTCGCCCGCGCCACGATCGGCCTGCCCTACGTCTGGGGCGGCGAGGGCCCGGGCGGCTACGACTGCTCCGGGCTCACCATGATGGCGTGGCGTCAGGGCGGCAAGCGCCTCAACCACTTCGCCGCCGACCAGTACGCCCAGTCCACCCCGGTCACCTACCGCCAGCTCCGCCCCGGTGACCTGGTCTTCTGGAGCACCACCGGCCGCGCTGCGGACATCCACCACGTCGGCCTCTACATCGGCGACGACCAGATGATCGAGGCCCCCCGGGCCGGTGTGCCGGTCAAGCAGGCCAGCCTCTGGATCATGGGCACCCCGGACTTCTACGCCCGCCCCTGACCCGGCCCGTGCTGCCCCGGCCCGTGCTGCCCCGACCCGTGCGGCCCCGGCCCTGATCCGGGCCGGGTGCCCGCTCGCCGCGTCACGGCACCGGCAGGCACTCGGCGAGCAGGCCGAGGACGTCGCGCCAGGCCCGTTCCGCCTGCCGGGGGTGGTGGGCGACGCCGGGCCGCACGGCGTGGTCGACCGGCGGGTGGTGGAAGGCGTGCTCGGCCCCGCCGTAGACCACCAGGCGCCAGTCGACGCCCGCGGCCTGCATCTCGGCGGCGAACGCGTCGCGTTGGGCGGGCGCCATGATCGGATCCTCCGACCCGACCCCGGCCCACACCGGGCAGCGGATGCGCGCCGTCTCGCCCGGCCGGCCCGTGACCAGGCCGTTGACCGTCCCGATCGCCCGCAGGTCCTCGCCGGCGCGGCCGAGTTCCAGCGCGATCGCGCCGCCGGTGCCATAGCCGATGGCGGCGATCCGGCCGGGATCGGTGCGCGGTTCGTCGCGCAGCACGTCGAGGGCCGCACGGCCGAGTGCCCGCAGCCGGTCGGGGTCGGCGAGCATGGGCATCACCCGCGCCAGCATCTCCTGCGGATCGGCGATCCAGCGCCCGCCGTGCAGGTCGAAGGCGAAGACCACGTACCCCAGTTCGGCGAGGGCGTCGGCGCGTCGGCGCTGGACGTCGTCGAGTCCCGGCCCCTCGGGACCGAGCAGGACAGCGGGCCGGCGGCCGGTGCCGGCGGGCAGTGCGAGGTGCCCCAGCATCGTCAGTCCGTCGGCCGGATAGGCGATCGTGCGTGTGGTGACCGTCGTCATGGACCGGACGCTAGTGCCGCCCGGGCCGGTCCGGAACCGTCTTCACCGAGGGCGGACAACGCGGCCGCGGGGCCGCCCGCCGCCCCCGGAATAAATCGGGTGCCCTCGCCGAAATCCCGCCGTACGGTGAGCGAATGGGCAACGAGACGAACGGCGGCCCCCGTGATCCGGGCAGCGGCCGATTGAAGGACCAGGGCAACGACGTCGACGGGATCGAGATCCGGGCGGTCGGCGAGGACGAGGTCGAGGAGTGGGACCGGGCGCTCGCCGTCGGCTTCCTGCGCTCGCACGTCGGCCGGGCGACGGAGTTCCGCCGCCGCCAGTGGGAGCCGGGCCGGATGATCGGGGCGTTCGACGACGACCGGATCGTCGCCACCTTCCGCAGCTTCGACGCCGAACTGACCGTCCCCGGCGGCGCGGTGGTCAAGGCCGACGCGATCACCGCGGTCACCGTGACCGCCACCCACCGGCGGCGCGGCCTGCTGCGCCGGATGATGACCGGGGACCTCGCGGCCGCCCGGGAGCGCGGCGCCGCCGTCGCCATCCTGGTCGCCGCCGAGTACAACATCTACGGCCGTTACGGCTTCGGGCCCGCCACCCGCGGTCACGGCTGGAACATCGACCTGCTCCGCGCCGGCGGTCTGCGGGACGGCCTGCCCACCGTGCCCGGCGGGCGGATCGACCTGGTGAGCATGGCGGAGCTGCGCAAGGTGGGTCCCGAGCTGTTCGACCGCTGGCGGGTCACCCAGCCCGGCGCGATCGACCGCGACGAGCTGACCTGGGCGCGCCACACCGGCGAGATCGAGGTCCCCGGCTTCGACTGGAAGGAGCCCTTCGCCGTCATCCACCGGGACGCCGAGGGCACCCCCACCGGCCAGGCCGTCTACAAGGTCGACGACACCTGGGACGGCTCCTACCCGAACTGCACGCTCACCGTCCTCGACTTCTTCGCGCTCGACCGGGCGACCGCCACCGAGCTGTGGCGCTACCTCTTCTCGGTCGACTGGGTGCGCAGGATCACGGTGGAGAACGTCGGCCCGGACGACCCGCTGCCGATGCTGCTGAAGGAGCCGCGCGCCGCCACCCCGCACGCCGAGAACGCCGACTTCATGTGGCTGCGGGTGCTGGACGTCGAGGCCGCCTTCAACGCCCGGACCTACGGCGCGCCCGGCCGCGTGGTGCTGGAGGTCGAGGACCGGGACGGCTACGCCGCCGGCCGCTGGGCGCTGGAGACCGCCGCCGACGGCACCGGCCGCTGCGTGCGGACCACCGACGAGGCCGATCTGGCGCTGGACGCCTCGGCGCTCGGCGCGCTCTACCTGGCCGGCGAGACGCTGCCGCGGCTCGCGGTGGCCGGCCTGGTCACCGAGCTGCGCCCGGGCGCGGTCGCCGCCGCGGACCTGCTGCTGCGCACACCGCTGCTGTCCTGGAACATCGACGGCTTCTGACCGTCCCTCACCCCCGGCCCCCGTGGCCGGGGGTGTCCGTTACTTCACGGCGTTCTTCCCGATGGTGGGCAGGATGAAGTCCTGGATGAGGCCCTTGGCGTCGCGGACGATCGGCCGGAACACCCGGTAGCGGGAGAGGTTGATCACCCGGGCCGCCATGGGCGTGGACCGCCGCACGAACTCCCGGGTCCGCTCGGTGTCCTCGGTGCGGTCGAAGACCCAGTAGAGCACCACGATCATGAGGTACAGCCAGAGCACGTCGGGCAGCAGCTCGACCAGCTCGGCGTCCAGCTTCGGCGCCAGTTCGGAGCCCTGCAGCACCTCGCGGAACAGCTCGACCGCCGTCGCCCGGGCCGGGTGGGACTCGTTGGAGAACGGGCTCAGCGAGCTGTTCGGGTCGGCGGCGGTGCGGAAGAACTGCGCCGAGAACTCGTGGTACGGCGCGGCCGTGTCGAGCCAGGAGGCCAGGGCGATCTCCAGGCGCTCGGTGAAGTCCCGGGTGTGCGCCATGCGGCGCCTGGCGTCCGCCGCGTGGTCGTAGGTCATGCGGTCGTAGAAGCCCTGGATCAGGAATTCCTTGGCCGAGAAGTAGTAGTAGGCGTTCCCGACCGAGACGCCGGCCTCGGTGGCGATGGCGCGCATGGTGGTCTTCTCGTAGCCGCGTTCCTGGAAGAGCCGCATCGCGGTCTCCAGGATCAGGGCCCGGGTCTGCTCGCTCTTGTCGGTCTTGGGCTGCGCGCGGCTGCCGCGCACCTCGGCGGAGCCCCCGGCCCCTCCGTCCGCGCCGCTGCTGCCCTTCGCCGTGCTCGTGCCGTTCGTCGCTGCCAGGTCGTCCACGGCCCCGAGCCTAGCCCGACGGGGTCAGTCCCAGCCGGTGTCGGCGCCTGCGGCACCGGATGCCCCCTCCGCACCCGGTGCCGCCGCCGGCCCCCCGATGGTTTCGAACGTGTTCAAAGTCATGAGCTGACTGTAGGTCATGACTTGAACGTGTTCAAGGCTGGGTGGGATGCTGGACGCATGATCACCGTGATCCGGCAGGGCTCCGCCCGGGACGCCGGCGCCGTCGCCGAACTGCACGCCGACAGCTGGCGCACCGCGTACACCGGTCTCGTCCCCGACGAGGCCCTCGGCGACGGGCTGGCCGCCGAGCGGCGCGAGATCTGGGAGCTGCGGCTGACCGCCGACTACGGCGGCCCGGAGACGACCCCCGAGCTGCTGATCGCCGAACGGGACGGTGAGGTCGTCGGCTTCGCCTACCTCGTGCCGCACTGGGACGGCCGGATCCTGCTCGACAACCTGCACGTCCGCCCCGGGCTGACCGGCGGCGGCATCGGCCGCGAGCTCCTGGACGCCGCCCGCACCCACACGGCCCGCCGCCACCCCGGGACCGACCTCTACCTGGAGGTGCTCCAGGCCAACACCCGGGCGGTCGCCTTCTACGAGCGCGAGGGCGCCTGCCGCACCGACGTGCGCGAGGGCGAGTTCCCCGGCGGCCACCTGCTGCCGGAGTACGAGTACACCTGGCCGGCCTCCGACCTCGCCCGTCACTGGTCGTAGACCGTCACCGGCACCCCCCGCTCGGCCAGCCGGGCCCTCACCAGCGGCTCCACCGACTCCCAGCGCCCGCCCGCCAGCCCGCACCCGATCCGCGGCATGTGCACGGACGCGCCCAGGCCGAGCGCCTGCCCGCCCAGCGTCGCCAGCGCGGTGTCGATCGCCCCGTAGCGCACCGGCGGTCCGGAGGAGCGGCCCGTGCGGATGCCCCGCTGGCCGACCAGATTGGCCACCCAGAGGTGCTCCCCGACCCGCACCAGCTGTACGGCGCCGAGCCTGAAGTCGTTCGACGCCCGCTCCCGGTGCCACCGCCGGTACGCCGCCTCCGGCTCGCGCCAGCGGTTCGAGAGCGCGAGGACGAACCCCTTCCCCCACCCCCCGAGGTCGTTGCAGACGTGCGCGATCACCTTCACGCCCTTGCCCAGGGGCGCCGTGGCATCGCCCCGGACGTACGTGATGGTGCTCGCCTCCGCCATGCCCCGAACGCTAGCGCGCCCCACCGACAAGGCGTTCGGGGTTCTCGGCCGGGACGGCGTCGGCGGCCGGGGCGGCCAGGTGGCGGCGGCCCGCGAGGGCGATCAGCAGGGCGAGCGCCGCCGCCCCCGCCGGGATCCAGTAGCCCGTGCCGGGCCCCGCGTGCTCGGCGAGGGCGCCGGCCAGCGCCGAGCCGCCCGAGATGCCGACCAGGATGCCGGACACCGCGACGGCCATGCCCTCGTTCAACTGCCGCCGCGGCAGCAGGTCCTGCAGCAGCGTCATGCCGGTGACCATGGTCGGCGCGGTCCCCGCCCCGGCCGTGAACAGCGCCACCCCGAGCAGCGCGAGCCCCGCGCCGCCCAGCCCGGCGGCCAGCGGCAGGAGCAGCAAGCCCGCCATCGCCGCGACGCCCCGCAGGAAGCGCGTGCCCGCCGGTCCGCTCGGCCGCAGCGTGCCGAAGACCAGTCCGGCCGCGCAGGACCCGGCCGCCACCAGGGCCAGCAGTCCGCCCGCGACCGGCCGGTGCCCCAGCGCGTCCGCGTAGGCGACGGTGGTGAGGTCCAGCGCACCGAAGACCATGCCGGTGCTGAGGAAGGTCAGGGTCAGCACCCGCAGGACCGGTACCCGCAGCGGCGAGCCGTGCCGTCCGCCGGCCGGGCGGGCGGCGAGCGGCGGCTCGGTGCGGCGCTGGGCCGCGAAGAGCAGCGCGCCGGACGCGCCGAGCCCGCCGGCGGCGAGCAGCCCGGCCTCCGGCGCGACCGTGGTGCACAGCACCATGCCGAGCACCGGCCCGGCCATGAAGCAGAGTTCGTCCAGCACCTGTTCGAAGGAGGTGGCGAGGTGCAGCGCGTCCGGCTCGTCGCGCAGCAGGTGCGCCCAGCGGGCCCGGGCCATGCCGCCGAGGTTCGGCGCCGCCGCCCCAGCCGCCCAGCAGGCGTAGAGCGTCCAGTCGGGCGCCCCGGTGCGGACGCAGAGCAGCAGTGCGCACAGCGGCACCACGTTGGAGAGGGCCGCCGGGACGGTGACCTTCGACTGCCCGAACCGGTCGACCAGCCGGCCGATCACCGGCATGCCGACCGCCCCGGTGATCAGCCCCGCCGCGCCGACGGTGCCCGCCAGCGCGTAGGAGCCGCGCCGTTCGGCGAGCAGCACCACCAGCGAGACGCCGGTCATCGACATCGAGAGCCGGCCGAGCAGCCCGGCCAGGGTGAAGGCGGCGGTGCCGGGCCGGGTGAACAGGCGTCGGTACGGGGTGAGCACGGGACTCCAGCGGACGAGGGGGAGGGGAGGGCCCCAGCCTCGGGCCGCCGGCCGTGCGCGGTCCAACACCTGTTCTGCCGCATTGACAACAGAACGATGTCGATCTGGCCGGGAAGACCCGGACCGCCCGGCCCGGCCGCGTTGCTAGCCTGCCGCCATGCCCCGTGACCTGCACCCCCGCCTGCTCCGCGGTTTCGTCGCGACCGCCGAGACGCTGCACTTCGGGCGGGCCGCCGAGCGGCTGCACGTGGCCCAGCAGGCGCTCAGCCGGGACGTCCGGACGCTGGAGCGGCTGCTCGGCGACGCGCTGTTCACCCGCACCACCCGCAGCGTCCAACTCACCTCGGCCGGTCACGGGTTGCTGCCGAAGGCGCGCCGGCTGCTGGCGCTGCACGACGAGATTGTGGCCGGCGCCGCGCACCGTCCGCTGCTGCTGGACCTCAACAGTGACGTCACCGGACCGGACCTCACCGGGGACCGGCTGCTCCAACGGGTCCGCGCCGCCTGGCCGGAGGGCGAACTGCTGGCCCGCTTCCTCGGCGGTCTGGCGGCCGCCGCCGATGAACTGCTCGCCCACCGGCTGGACGTCTCGTTCGGCCGCTTCTCCGGTCTGGCGGCCGGGGTGCGGGCCCAACTCGCCCAGCGTCCGGTCCGGTTGGAGCGGATGTCGGTGATGATGGCGGCCGGTCATCCGCTCGCCGCCCGGCCGTTCCTGCGGCCGGCCGATCTGGCCGGTCATCCGGTGGACGTCTGCGCGGGCAACCCGGCCACCACCGAGTGGGCCGACCTCGGGCTGCGGCTGCTGCGCGAGCACGGTCTGACTCCGGCGGTGCCGCGCGTCCCGCCGGTGGGGGTGGAGGAGACGGCCCGCTACCTCGCCCGGCACGGGGACCCGATGCTGACCACGGTCGGCGGACCGGTGCTGCCGGGCGCGGTGAACGTGCCGTTGGCCGATCCGGTGCCGCTCAGCCTGGTGAGCCTGGTGCACCGCCCGGACCTGCGGCATCCCGGGCTGGCCGCGCTGCTCTCCGCGGCCGCCGAACTCGGCGCGCGCGAGGACTGGTTGCGGCGGCCGGCGGGCAGTTGGCTGCCGGCCCCGGACGCCGCGCTGCTGGCGTCCTGAGCGCTCCGCCGTCCGGGCGCGGCCGCCCCGGCGACGGCGGTGTACGAACCTGTTCCGAGCAGGAATCACCCGGCGCCGGACGGTTGTTCGATCCGGAGACGGCTCCACCCCTGCCGCTCGGGGGTCGGCAGGGGTGGGGCCGGGTGCGGACGCGCAGGTGCTGGGGGAGCGGGCTGCGCGTCCGCGGTCGGGGCGGGCCCGCAGGGCCCGGTGCGGAGGTCGGCCGGGTCAGGCCGCCTTCACGGCGGAGATGTCGAAGGTGAGCTTCACCTTCTCGCCGATCAGCACGCCGCCGGTCTCCAGCGCCGCGTTGTAGGTCAGGCCCCAGTCGGTGCGGTCCAGGACGGCCTTGCCCTCGAAGCCGACCCGGTCCACGCCGTAGGCGTCGACGGCGGCACCCGTGTACTCCAGGTCCAGGACGATCGGGCGGGTGATGTCCTTGATGGTCAGGTTGCCGGTCATCCGGTAGGAGTCGTCGCGCACGCGCTCGGCGGAGGTGCTGCGGAAGCTGATCTCGGGGAAGGTCTCGGCGGCGAAGAAGTCGCTGGTGCGCAGGTGCTCGTCGCGCTGGGACTGGTTGGTGTCGATGCTGCCGACCTTGATGGTCAGCTCGGCGCTGGAGTTGGCCGGCGTGGTGCCGTCCAGGTGCAGCTTGCCGTCGTACTCGGTGAAGCGGCCCTTGACGTTGGTGACCATCGCGTGGCGGACGGAGAAGCCGATCTCGCTGTGGGTGGCGTCGATGGTCCAGTCACCGGAGAGGTGCGCGAGGTCCGGGCCCTCGGTGACGGTGACGGCGGCGGGGGCCGCGGTGACGGTGGCGTTCTTGGTGCGGTTGAAAAGGCCCATGGCTCCTCCTCGGGTTCGAAGCCATTTGTTTAGGCTTCAACTTGTTGGCTCCACTGTAGCCCGACTTCGTTCAAAGTTCAACCACCGAGTTCGAGGGCCCCCGGCGGCAGGGTCGCGACCGGTCCGGCCGTCCGGCTTGACCCTCGACCCGGTCGAGGCCCCAGAGTCCTGGTCATGGAGAGCGACCTGCGCAGCATCGGAGAGCTGGCCCGCGACAGCGGCCTGAGCGTGAGCGCCCTGCGCTTCTACGACGGCGCCGACGTGCTCGCCCCCGCCCGGGTCGACCCGCGCACCGGCTACCGCTGGTACGCGCCCGGCCAGCTCGCCGACGCCCGGCTGCTCGCCCGGCTGCGCCGGGTCGGCCTGCCGCTCGCCGGCATCCGGGCCGTGCTCGGCGCGGCCGCCGGCAGCGGCGCGGCCCACCAGGTGCTCGACGCGCACCTGCGCCGGCTGGAGGGCGGCCTCGCCGACGCCCGCCGGGAGCTCTCCCTGATCCGTCGGCTGATCGACCAGAGGGAGAACCCGATGACCACCACCCCCGCCGAGCACCGCTTCACCGTCCCCGCCCGCGCCCTGGCCGAAGCCCTGGACGCGGTCCGCTTCGCCGTCGGCGGCGACCCCGGACTGCCGGTCCTCTCCGGCGTGCTGTTCGACCTGGACGGCGGCCTGTTGCGGCTGGTCGCCACCGACCGTTACCGGATGGCCCTCGCCGAGGTCCCCGTCGGGATTCCCGCCGGCGCCCCGGCGGCCGAGGCCCCCGCGGACGGCGTCCCGGTGGCCGCGATCGTGCCGGCCGCCCTGGCCGACGCCCTCCGCGCGCTGCTCGGCGCCGGCGCCGGCGCGGTCGAGCTGGCGCTCGGCGGCGGGGCGGTGCGGATCGAGGTGGACGGCCACCGGATCGAGGGCGCCGCCCTCGACCACGACTACCCCGACTACCGCGCGCTGATCCGGCTGGATCCCGTCCGCCGGGTCGGGCTGGCCGCCGCCGACCTGCGCGCGGCGGTCGCCTCCGCCCCGACCCGCAGCCTTCCGTCCGGCCCGGACGGCACCGACTGCGAGGTCGCCGTCCTGACCGTCGACGAGGCCGGCCGCCTCACCGTCGCCGCCCCCGCCGCGAACGGCGGCACGGACGGCGGCACCGGCACCGGCGGCGGCGCGGATGCCGGGGCCGGGGTTCCGGGCCCGGACGCCCTCCGGGTGGCGGTCAACCGGGACTTCCTGCTGGAGGCCCTCCCGGCCGCGCCCGACGGCCGGCTCGTCCTCGAACTCGGCGGCCCGATCGCCCCCCTCGCCATCCGCACCCCCGGCCGGCCCGGCACGTTCTCCGTCCTGATGCCGGTCCGCCTCCCGGCCTGACCCGGCGAGCCTGACCCGGCGAGCCCGGCCCGGGTCGGGCCGGCCCGGGCCGGGCGGGGGTGTTTGCTGATGCTAGCGCCGCGCTTGCAGAAGCAAGCGGACTGGGGCAGGGTGGTCGCATGGCCTCCCTGAACGTCGGCTCGCTGGGCGAGTACATCCGCGAACAGCGGCGCAACGCGCAGTACTCGCTGCGGCAGTTGGCGGAGGCCGCCGGCGTGTCCAACCCCTACCTCAGCCAGATCGAGCGAGGGTTGCGCAAGCCGAGCGCGGAGATCCTGCAGCAGATCGCCAAGGCGCTGCGGATCTCGGCGGAGACGCTCTACGTCCAGGCCGGGATCCTGGAGGAGCGGCGTGGTGAGGGCCTGGAACTGCGGGCCTCGATCCTGGCCGACCCACTGATCAACGAGCAGCAGAAGCAGGCGCTGCTCGCGGTCTACGACGCCTTCCTCAAGGAGAACGCCGCCGGGAGACCGTCCGGCGCGCACGAGGGCGGGGGCGGGAGCGCGGACGAGCACGAGGGCAAGGCACCCTAGACACCACGGGAGGACCGGCCGTGCCGATCACGGACGACATCAAGAAGACCCTGACCGACCCCACCCCGCTGTACGCCCTCGCCGGCGCCGGGGACCTCGCCTACCGGAAGCTGCGGGAGGTGCCGGGCCGGGTCGAGGCACTCGCGGCCGACCGCAAGGGCGCCCAGGAGAAGGCGACCGCCCGGCTGGCCGAGGCCCAGGCCCGGCTCGCCGAGGCGCAGACCAAGGTCACCGACACGGTCGGCGCGCTGCCGGCCGACCTCAAGGTCCTGCAGGAGAAGGCGCAGACCTTCGCGCTCCAGCAGGTCGGCCGTGCCGTCGAGCTTGCGGTGAAGGCCAAGGAGACCTACGACGGACTGGCCGAGCGCGGCAAGGTCGCGGTCGAGCGCGGGCGCGGCGACGGGGCCGGCCCGGAGGAGGCGATCGCCGAGCGGATCGACGCGGAGGCGGACGGGGGCGAGCTCGTCGAGGGCGAACTGCTCGACGAGGAGGCGCCCGCCGCCGGGCGCGGCCGGTCCCGCAAGAACGCGCAGTAGCGCCCGAGGAGCCCGGGCGCATTCTGCGCCGCCGGGTCGTTGACCCCTGGGCGGACGCCCCGCCGTGCCAGGATGGACGGACGGGGTGCCGCAGCGAGACGAGGAGGCCGTGATGGGCGGAGTGGCCCAGATTCTGTTCCTGGACTACCTGAATCCGTTCTGGTGGCTGGCCGTCGCCATCCTGGGCTACAAGCTGTTCGCGCTGATCGACGCCGCCACCCGTCCGGAGGACGCCTACCGGGCCGCCGACAAGAAGACCAAGGGCTTCTGGCTCGCGGTCCTCGGCATCGCGTTCGGGCTGGACCTGCTGTTCGGCGCGAACTTCATGACCAGTTTCCTCACCCTGGCGGGCCTGGTCGCCGCGATCGTCTACGTGGTCGACGTCCGCCCGGCGATCCGGGCGCTCACCAACCGGGGCGGCGGCCGGGGCGACCAGCGCAACATGGGGCCGTACGGGCCCTGGTGACGGCGGGACGGGCGAGCCCCGGCGTCCGGCGGGCCCACCCGCCCGGACACCGGGGCTCGTTCGCGCGCGGAGCCGGTCGCGTCCGGGCCCGCGCGGGCGTCTCAGCCCAGCAGCAACTGCGCCGGGTTGCGCTCCAGCAGCAGCACCGCGACGTCGTCCGTCAGGGCGCCGCCGTTCAGCTCCTCGACCTCGGCGATCGCGCTGTCGACCAGCCGGCCCCGGGTGAGCCCGGCGGACTGGTGGTCGCCGATGAGGTCGGCCAGGCCGTCCTGGCCGAGCCGGCGGGAGCCGGCGCCGATCCGGCCCTCGATCAGCCCGTCGGTGTAGAGCAGCAGCCGCCAGCCGGGGCGCAGCTCGAACCGGTGGGCCGGCCAGACGGCCTGCCCGTCGTCGCAGGGGAGCAGGCCGAGTGCGGGGCCGGCGTGGTCGGCGGGCAGGCCGATCGGGCTGTGGTCCTCGCCGAGCAGCAGCGGTGGCGGGTGGCCGGCGAGGTGGAGCCGGGCCTGTTCGGCGGCCTCCGGGGCCTCGGCGTCGGCCGGCTCGATGCTCAGCATGCAGAGCGTCGCGAAGATCTCGTCGCTGCGCCGTTCGTGTTCCAGCACGTGCTGCAGCGTGGTCAGCAGGGTCTCGCCGGTGAGGCCGGCGAAGACCAGGGTCCGCCACGCTATCCGCAGTGCCACGCCGAGCGCGGCCTCGTCGGGGCCGTGGCCGCAGACGTCGCCGATCACCACGTGGACGGTGCCGTCCTCGGTGCGCACGGCGTCGTAGAAGTCGCCGCCGAGCAGGGCGCGTCGTCGGCCGGGGCGGTAGCGGCGGGTGAAGGAGAGGTTGGCGCCGTCGAGCAGCGGGGTGGGCAGCAGGTGGCGCTGCAGCCGGGCGTTCTCCTGGCCGCGCAGCTCGGCCTCGACGAGCCGGCGCTGCGACTCGTCGGCGCGCTTGCGCTCGACGGCGTAGCGCAGGGCGCGGGCCAGCAGGGGGCCGTCCGTCTCGTCCTTGACCAGGAAGTCCTGGGCGCCGGCGGCCACGGCGGCCGCGCCGAGTTCGGCTCCGGCGGCGTCGGTGAGCACCACGACGGCGGTGTGCGGGGCCCGGCGGAGCAGTTCGTGCAGGCCCTCCAGGCCGTCCGAGGAGTCCGAGGGGTGCGGCAGGTCGGCGGACGCGGCGAGGTCGAGCAGCACGCAGCTGAAGTCGCCGCGGGTGGGTTCGGGGGTGCGGGAGCGGCCGCGCCGGGAACCGGGCGGAGCGGGGTTGAGCAGGGTGAAGGCCTGGTCGAGGCCGCGGGTCCAGTGGATCTCGATCGGGGCGCCGCTGTCGGCCACCGCGGCCTTGAGCAGCTGGGCGTCGGTGGCGTCGTCCTCGATCACCAGCAGCTTGAGCGGGGCGCCGGCGGCGGGCTCACGGACGGCGGGCGCGGGGGCGGCCGGGAGCGCGGGTGCGGCGTCCGACCGGGGGTGGGGTATCGGCGCGGGCGCCGTGGCCGGGCCGGCGGGCTGCCGGGGCGGCGCGGGGGAGCGGTCGGGGGCGGGCCGTTCGTGCTCGGACTGTTCGAGGGCGGGTCCGGGGCGGGCGCCGTTCCGGGCGTCCGGCGGGTCCGCGGCACCAGGTGCCCGCCCGTCTCCCGTTGCGGGCATCGGCTGATCCTCCCTTTCCCCGCATGCGTAACGGTCGGCGTCCGTCCGCAGTGCCCGCGTGGCACCCTGCGCCGGGGAACTTCTCGCGACCATAACGTGATCTCCGGGGATTTCTCTGACCGACCGGCACCGGTGTGGCTATCGCCACGCCGGTGGCGGTGTGTTGGATGGATGGCGTGGGTACGGGTCGAGGCCGGTTCCGGCGGGTGCCGGGCCGGGCGAGGGAAGGGGTTGTGCGATGTCGACGCGGATCACCCTGGTCGAGGGTGACATCACGGCACAGCAGGTGGACGTCATCGTGAACGCGGCGAATTCCTCCCTGCTGGGCGGCGGTGGGGTGGACGGTGCGATCCACCGCCGGGGCGGGCCGCGGATCCTGGACGAGTGCCGCGGGCTGCGGGCCTCGCGGTACGGGCGGGGGCTGCCCACCGGGCAGGCGGTGGCGACCACGGCCGGCGACCTGCCGGCCCGCTGGGTGGTGCACACCGTGGGGCCGGTCTACCGGGCGGACGAGTACGAGGAGCGGGCGGAGTCGCTGGCCTCCTGCTACCGCACGTCGCTCCGGGTGGCGGCGGAGCTGGGTGCGCGCACGGTGGCCTTCCCCGCCGTGTCGGCCGGGATCTACGGGTGGCCGCCGGCGGACGCGGCCAGGATCGCGCTCGGCACCGTGGCGGCGGTGACGGCGGAGCCGGGGAGCGGGCCGGAGGAGGTGCGGTTCGTGTTGTTCGGGCCGGAGATGCACGGGGTGTTCGAGGAGGTCGGACGGGAGCTGGGGCTGACGGGGCGGGAGTGAGGGCCCGGCCGGGTCCCATGGTGGCGTGACGAGGCGTCAACACGCCAGAGATATTCGATAACTCGTTCGAGTGAAACCGTGGACTCGGTCACCGTGCCCGGCCGGGCGGCGGAACCGGTCGCGCCGGACCGCTCAGGGAGCCAGGGCCGTCCACGGCAGGGTGACCTCGCCCTGCCGCCACCGCCCGCGCGCGTCCACCAGCGGCCACGCCCCGGCCAGCGCGGTGCAGGCGGCCACCCAGCGCTGCCGGGCGCCGAACGCCCCGTACGGCGCGGCCGCCGCCCAGGCGCGGTCGAAGTCGCGCAGGAAGGCGTGCACCGGCCGCCCCGGCACGTTGTGGTGGATCAGCGCCTTCGGCAGCCGTTCGGCCAGGTCGGACGGCCGGTCGAGGCCGCCCAGCCGGGCCGCGAAGGTCACCGTCCGCGGCCCCTCCGGGCCGAGCGCCACCCAGACGTGCCGCCGGCCGATCTCGTCGCAGGTGCCCTCGACCAGCAGCCCGTCCGGCGCCAGCCGGTCGCACAGCCGCTCCCAGACCCCGGCCACCGCCGATTCGTCGTACTGCCGCAGCACGTTGGCGGCCCGGATCAGCTGGGCGGGCGCACCGCCGTCCAGCGGCACCTCGAAACCGCCGCGCCGGAAGGTCAGCAGCGGCGGCACCGCGTACGGCAGCGCCGCGGCGACCCGGGCCGGTTCGATCTCGATCCCGACCACCCGGACGTCCGGCCGCACCGCCCGCAGCCGCCCGGACAGCTCGACGGCCGTCCACGGCGCCGCGCCGTAGCCGAGGTCGACGGCGACCGGCGGGTGCCCGGCGGAGCGCAGCGCGGGCCCGAGCGCGTGGGCGATCCAGCGGTCCATCCGGCGCAGCCGGTTGGTGTTGGTGGTGCCGCGGGTGACGGTGCCCACCGGCCGCCCGGCCCGTCCGCGGGCGGGCGCGCTCACGGTGTCGGGGGAGGAGGCGGCCATGCCCCACAGGGTACGGGCCCGCCGGCGGCGGCCGGCGGCGCGGCCCGGGCGCGGTCCGCTCCCGCCCCGGCGTGGCCGATCTCATGCCGCGACCCGGGAATGCCGGTCGAGGACCGCGTGGTTGGCAGACTGATGGTGATGTGTGCCCGGACGGGGCAGCAGGCCGGCGTACCGCACCGGGCGCCGCGGCTGTGCGGCAGCGCACACACCGGACAGCAGGCAGAACAGCAGGCAGCAGGCAGACAGGGCTGCCGAGGCGGGCAGTACACGAGGAGGCTCCAGCCAGGTGATCCAGCACCCCGTCCGTTCGGTACGCCGTGCCCAGCCGGCCACGCCCGCGCGCGGCCGGCTCCAGTCGCTCGTCCAGGGCGGCGCCCGCCGCCGCCCGCGCCGGATAGCCATGCTCAGCGTCCACACCTCCCCGCTGCACCAGCCGGGGACGGGCGACGCGGGCGGCATGAACGTCTACATCGTGGAGCTGGCCAAGCGCCTGGCCGAGCTCAACATCGAGGTCGAGGTGTTCACCCGGGCCATCTGCTCGGACGACGCGCCCACCGTGGAGCTGGCCCCCGGCGTGCTGGTCCGGCACGTCACGGCGGGCCCGTACGAGGGCCTGCTGAAGGAGGACCTGCCGGCCCAGCTGTGCGCCTTCACCCACGGCGTGCTGCGCACCGAGGCCGGCCACCGCCCCGGCCACTACGACCTGGTGCACTCGCACTACTGGCTCTCCGGCCAGGTCGGCTGGCTGGCCGCCCAGCGCTGGGGCGTGCCGCTGGTGCACACCATGCACACCATGGCCAAGGTGAAGAACGCGGCGCTGGCCGAGGGCGACACCCCCGAGCCGCCGGCCCGGGTGATCGGCGAGACCCAGGTGGTGGAGGCGGCCGACCGGCTGATCGCCAACACCACCGAGGAGGCCGCCGAGCTGGCCCGGTTCTACGCGGCGCGCCCGGACCAGCTGGCCGTCGTCCACCCGGGCGTCAACCTGGACGTGTTCCGCCCGGCGGCCCCGGGCGCCGTGGAGGCCCGCCGGGCCGCCCGGGCCGGGCTCGGGCTGCCCGCCGACGCCGCGGTGCTGCTCTTCGCCGGCCGCATCCAGCCGCTGAAGGCGCCGGACGTGCTGCTGCGCGCGGTCGCCGTCCTGCTGGAGCGGCGCCCGGAGCTGCGCGAACGGCTGGTGGTGCCGGTGGTCGGCGGTCCGTCCGGCACCGGGCTGGCGCGGCCGGAGAGCCTGCACAAGCTGGCCGCCCAGCTGGGCATCGGCGACGTGGTGCGGTTCCACCCGCCGGTGGGCCAGGCGCTGCTCGCCGAGTGGTACCGGGCCGCGACGGCGCTGGTGATGCCCTCGTACAGCGAGTCGTTCGGGCTGGTCGCGCTGGAGGCCCAGGCCTGCGGCACACCGGTGGTGGCGGCGGCGGTGGGCGGCCTGCCGGTCGCCGTCCGGGACGGCGAGACGGGCACCCTGGTGGGCGGCCACGACCCGGTGGACTGGTCGCACGCGCTGGAGCCGTACGTCACCGACCCGGAGCTGGTGGCCCGGCGCGGCGAGGCGGCGGCGCGGCACGCGGCCGGCTTCGGCTGGGACACCGCCGCCGCGACCACCGCCGAGGTGTACGCCGGCAGCCTGGTCCGGTCGATCGGCCGGCTCGCCGGGGCGCGCCAGCGGCGGGCCTGAACCGCGCGGCGGCCGCGCCCGGTGCGCGCTGCTGCGCGCGGACGTACCGCCGAGTAACGTCACCCCCATGGCAATCCGCACCAAGGACGAGGCCCTGACCCTCCTGCGCACCGCCCTGGACGAGGCGGGGGTGGCCTGGGAGCCGGCCCCCACCGACCCGTACACCCTGGTGGCGACGCTCCCCGGCACCCGGAAGCTGAGCACCACCTGCGCCCTGCGGGTCGGCGACCACACCCTCTCGGTGAACGCCTTCGTGGTCCGCCGCCCGGACGAGAACCACGAGGCCGTCTACCGGTGGCTGCTGGAGCGCAACACCCGGCTCTACGGCGTGGCGTACGCGGTCGACCCGCTGGGGGACGTCTACCTGGCGGGCCGGCTCCCCCTGGAGGCGCTGACCCCGCAGAGCGTGGACCGGCTGCTGGGCACGGTGCTGGAGAACGCCGACGAGCCGTTCAACACGCTGCTGGAGCTGGGCTTCGCCACGGCGATCCGGCGGGAGTGGGAGTGGCGCACCAAGCGCGGGGAGTCCACCCGCAACCTGGCCGCCTTCGCCCACCTCGCCGCCCCGGCCGAGGCGCCGCCCGCCGAGTAGGGGCCGGCCGGGGCGTCAGCCGCCCGCCGCGGCCCGCTCCGGCTCACCGGCCGGCGCCGGGCCGGGGACCTTCGCGGCGCCCGGAACCGGGCCCGGAACCGTGCCGGGGACCTCTGCCGTGCCGGGGACCTCTGCCGTGCCCGCGACCGGGACCGGGGCCGCCTCCGCCACCACCGCGGACTTCGCCAGCGCCGCCCCCGGCCGCCGCCCGAGCAGCACGTACCCGCCGGCGGCCACCGTGCCGAGCACCGCGCACGCCCCCCACATCACCCCGCTGCCGGCCCGCTCCAGCAGCACCCCGCCCGCCGCCGGGCCGAGGAACGAGGCGAGCGACCAGGAGAGCGAGTACACGCCCTGGTAGCGGCCGCGCGCCTCGGCCGGCGACAGTTCGGCGACCAGGCCCATCATGGTCGGCGCGTTGAGGATCTCGCCGAGCGTCCAGACCGCGACGGTGAAGGCGTAGAACCAGGCGGAGGAGCCGGCCAGCGCGGTCAGCCCGAAGCCCCAGCCGATGAACAGCGCGCTGGCGACCAGCAGGGCGGTGCGGTCCCGGCCCTCCATCCAGCGGGTGAGCGGGATCTGCAGCACCACGATCAGCAGGCCGTTGAGCCCGATCACCAGGCCGTACTGGGTGGAGGTGATGCCGGCCCGGCCCATGTCCACGGCCAGCGTGGTGGAGCCCTGCTGGGCGACCAGGGCGAGCAGCAGGTTGAGCACCACCACCGCCATGAAGCGGCCGTCCTGGAACACCTCGGCGAGTCCGATCGCCGGCCGCCCCGGCGCTCCGCCCGCGGCCGCCGCGGGCGTCCTCGACGCCTCGGGCCTGGTCTCGGGGATCCGCACGAAGATGACCACCGCGCAGACCACCGTGGAGAGCGCGTCCAGCAGGAAGAGCGTGAGGTAGCCGTGGGTGGCGATCAGGCCGGCGACCGCCGCGGAGAGGCCGAAGCCGATGTTGATCGCCCAGTAGTTGAGCGCGAAGGCGCGGACCCGGTCCTCGGCGGGCACGATGTCCGCGATGATCGCCGAGGTGGCCGGCCGGGTCGCGTTGTTGCAGAAGCCGACCAGGAAGGCGACCACCGCGATGGCCACCTGCCCGTCGGTGAAGCCGAGCAGCGCGGTGAACAGGGCGGTCCCGAGCTGGGCGGCGACCAGGGTCGGCCGCCGGCCGATCCGGTCCGCCAGCACACCGGCGACGACCGAGGCGAACGCCGAGCCCAGGCCGAACAGCGCGGCGACCAGGCCCGCGTACGAGGCCGAGTAGCCCCGTTCGGTGGTCAAGTAGAGTGCCAGGAAGGTGACGACGAACCCGCCCAGCTTGTTGATGAGCGTGCTGGTCCAGAGCCACCAGAACTGGCGCGGCAGCCCGGTCACCGCCTCGGCGACGGCTCTGGAGGCGCGGGCGGACAGGGCGGAGTCGGGCATGTGGGGGCTCCCGGGCAGGCTGACGTCCGCTGAGCCGTACGGGCAGGACCGCTCAGCGGGAGGGTAAGAGTCTCTGGCGCGGTGCACACCTTACTCGCAGCGGTGAGGTCCCGGCCAGGGGTTTTCCGGGCTCCACTAAGCTGGGGGCCATGGCTGACACGACGTACCGACTCATCCTGCTCCGCCACGGCGAGAGCCAGTGGAACCAGAAGAACCTGTTCACCGGTTGGGTCGACGTCGACCTCAACGAGAAGGGCGAGAAGGAGGCCGCGCGCGGTGGCGAGCTGCTCGCCGCCGAGGGCTTCCTCCCGGACGTGCTGCACACCTCGCTGCTGCGCCGTGCCATCCGCACCTCGCAGATCGCCCTGGACAAGGCCGACCGCCACTGGATCCCGGTCAGCCGCAGCTGGCGCCTGAACGAGCGGCACTACGGCGCGCTCCAGGGCAAGGACAAGGCCCAGACCCTGGCCGAGTTCGGCGAGGAGCAGTTCCAGCTCTGGCGCCGCTCGTACGACACCCCGCCGCCGGTGCTGGCCGACGACGCCGAGTACTCGCAGGCCGGTGACGCCCGCTACGCGGAGATCCCGAGCGAGCTGCGTCCGCGCACCGAGTGCCTCAAGGACGTCGTCGAGCGGATGCTGCCGTACTGGTACGACGCCATCGTCCCGGACCTCGCCGCGGGCCGGACCGTCCTGGTGACCGCGCACGGCAACAGCCTGCGCGCGCTGGTCAAGCACCTCGACGGCATCTCCGACGCCGACATCGCCGGCCTCAACATCCCGACCGGCATCCCGCTGGTCTACGAGCTGGACGCCGACTTCAAGCCGCTCACCAAGGGCGGCCGCTACCTCGACGCCGAAGCCGCCGCCGCCGCGATCGAGGCCGTCAAGAACCAGGGCAAGAAGTAAGCCGCTTGCCGCTACGGCCCCTCACCCGCGCCCCCGGCGCCGGCGAGGGGCCGTTGTCATTCCCGGGCTCGCCATTCCCGGGCCGTCCGCGGGCCGGTGCCTGTCGGGTGCAACTCGCTTGCAGGTGGGGCGAGTTCGCAGGGCCGTAAAAGTGGTTCAGACCATTGACGGTGCCGGTGGCGGCTCCTACCGTGTGAGCACCGACCCGGCGCAGGCATGCCATCCCCCACGCGCGCGTGTCCGCGCCCGGCGCACTCTCCATCCACCCCCACGGAGGAGCACCATGCGCACACGTCATGTCGTCGGAGCCGTGATCGCCGCCCTCGCGGTGCCGGTCGCGGTCGCCCTGCCGGCGCAGTCACACGGCTACATCACCACTCCGCCCAGCCGGGCCGCGCTCTGCGGCGCGGGCACGGTGACCGGCTGCGGAGACATCCGCTGGGAACCGCAGAGCGTCGAGGGCCCGAAGGGCTTCCCGGCCTCGGGGCCGGCCGACGGCACCATCTGTGCCGGGGGCAACAGCCGGTTCGCCGAGCTGGACGACCCGCGTGGCGGCGCCTGGCCGGCGACCGCCGTCTCGGCGGGCCAGCGGCTGACCTTCACCTGGCGGTTCACCGCCCGGCACGCCACGTCCGGCTTCCGGTACTACCTGACCAAGCCCGGCTACAGCGCCACGCAGACGGTCACCCGGGCCAATCTGGAGCTGACCCCGTTCCTGAACGTCCCCTACAACGGCACCCAGGTGCCCAGCACGCTCAGCCACACCGCGACGCTGCCGTCCGGCCGGACCGGTCACCACGTGGTCGTCGCGGTCTGGGACGTCGCGGACACCGGCAACGCCTTCTACTCCTGCGCCGACGTCACCTTCTGACGCAGCGGACCCCGCCGGCGCCCCGGCGGTGAAGGAGGCCGGGGTGCACGGCCGTCTCCCACGGCAGCCGTGCACCCCGGAGCTCCGCGGCGGCACCGGGGGAGGGACGGGCGACCGCCTCAGCGGCCGCAGCAGCCGCCGTCGACCCCGCCGCACTGGCAGGGTGCGCCGGACTGGCAGCCGCAGCCGCAGCCCGGGCCGCAGCCGCAGCCGGCCGCGAGGACGGGCAGCAGCTTCGGGGCGGGTGGTTCGATGGTCTCGGGAGCCGATGCCGGGCCGGTCGGGTTTGCCTTCATCGCGCTGACCCCTCCTTCTGACGGGCACACCTCGGTGCCTACGGATTCGAGTGAAACCGCAGACCGGAGGGAGCGTCAACGGGCGCGCAGTGGTGGGGAGTCCGGCCGTCCGTGCTTCCCCACCACCCCGGCCCGGGGGTTTACCGCACCCCGGGTTCCCCGGGACCGCGCCCGGAGGTCACTCGACCTCGGCCGCCGCCTCGGCGGCCGCGACGAACTCGTCCACGTGCTCGCCGGTCACCAGGTACACCACGCGCTTGGCCACCGAGACCGCGTGGTCGGCGAACCGCTCGTAGTAGCGGCCGACCAGGGTGACGTCCACCGCGGTCTCGATACCGTGGTGCCAGCGCTCGTCGATGAGGTGCGCGAACAGCTCGCGGTGCAGCGCGTCGATCGCGTCGTCGTCCTGCTCCAGCTCCAGCGCCTTGTCGACGTCCTTGGTGGCGATCACCAGGCCGGCCTTGGCGACCAGCCGCTGCGCGAGCTGCCCCAGCTCCAGGACGGTCGCGTGCAGGTCGCCGGGGACGGCCGACTCGGGGTAGCGCAGCCGGGCGACCTTGGCGACGTGCTGGGCGAGGTCGCCGCAGCGCTCCAGGTCGGCGCTCATCCGCAGCGAGGTGACGACGATGCGCAGGTCGGTGGCGACCGGCTGCTGACGGGCGAGCAGGTCGATCGCCCGGTTCTCCAGCTCGTGGTGCAGCTCGTTGATCTTCTCGTCGGCGGCGATCACGCTCTCCGCCAGCGCCAGGTCCGCATCGAGGAGCGCGGTGGTGGCCCGCCCGAGGGCCGAACCGACCAGCCGGGCCATCTCGACCAGGCTGTCGCCGATCGAGTCGAGTTCCTCGTGGTACGCGTCGCGCATGTTCTCTCCTCAGTAGCTGTGTCGGTGGCGGTGCCGACCGGCCATCCGGTACGACGCTCCGAACGACGTGGGGATGGCCGCTGCTGGTGGCGCGCATCGTACGCGCACACCCGGGGCGGCGGACGGCCGTCCGGCCGGACCGCCCCTCCCACACGGGCTCCGGCGCCCACTTTCGGCCGTCCGGGCGACCACGCACGACCCGTTCGGTGAACCGGCAGCTACTTGAAGGTGAATTCTCGGCAACGCGCGGCCGATCCCTTGATCGGGCCCATGGGGAGTGCTCGCACCGTGCGCTTAGGCTGGCTTCATGGACGTGAACGTGGCCGCCGCCGCTGCCTGCGCCATAGCCGGGCTCGGCGTCGGCCTCACGGCCTCGATCGCCTTCCGTTGGAGCGAGCGCGAGCAGGCCAGGGGCAGGTACGGCGGAACCAACCGCACCCAGGGCCGCGCCCAGGGCCTGGGCCCCGCGCAGGAACCCCCGCTGCCGCCGGGGGTCGACACCGTGCTCTCCGTGCTGCGGTCCTGCGCGATCGTGCTCGGCGAGAGCGACGACGTGGTCAAGGCCAGCTCGGCGGCCTACGCGATGGGCCTGGTGCGCGGCGGCGCGGTCGCCGTCGACCAGCTGCTCGCGCTGGCCCGCTCCACCCGCCGGGACGGCGAGATCCGCCAGCTCGAACTGGAGCTGCCCCGCCCGGGCGCGGCGCGCGCCGCCGAACCGCTCGCGGTCTCGGCCCGGGTCGCCCCGCTGGGCTCCCGGCTGGTGCTGGTGCTGGTCGAGGACCAGACCGAGCGCCGCCGGGTGGAGGCGGTCCGCCGCGACTTCGTCGCCAACGTCAGCCATGAGCTCAAGACCCCGGTCGGCGCGCTCTCGCTGCTCTCCGAGGCGGTCGCGGACGCGTCCGACGACCCGGAGGCGGTGCAGCGCTTCGCCGGCCGGATGCAGATCGAGGCGACCAGGCTGGCCAGCCTGGTCCAGGAGATCATCGACCTCTCCCGGGTCCAGGACGACCGGCTGATGGTCGACCCGGAGCCGGTCGCGGTGGACGAGCTGATCGCCGAGGCGATCGACCGCTGCCGCCAGCAGGCCGCCGCCAAGCAGATCCTCATCGCGGCCGGCGGCATCGCCGGCCTCTACCTGCACGGCAACCGCGGCCAGCTCGCCGCGGCGCTCGGCAACCTCGTCGAGAACGCCGTCAACTACAGCCCGCCGCGCACCAGGGTCGCGATCGCCACCCGCCGGATCTCCAGCGCCGCCGCGCTGGGCGAGGCCGACGGCGAGCTCATCGAGATCTCGGTGACCGACCAGGGCATCGGCATCTCCGAGAAGGACCGCGAACGGGTCTTCGAACGCTTCTACCGGGTCGACCCCGCACGCTCCCGGCAGACCGGCGGCACCGGCCTCGGCCTCTCCATCGTCAAGCACGTGGCCGCCTCGCACGGCGGCACCGTGTCGGTGTGGAGCGTCGAGGGCCAGGGCTCCACCTTCACCCTCCGCCTGCCCGCCGGGCAGGCCCCCGTGGACCGGCCCCGTGCGGGGGAGTCCGCGGAACCCCTGTCAGAAACAACCCCCCAGCTTGCCCCGGAGGCCTGATCGTGACCCGAGTACTGGTGGTCGAGGACGAGGAGTCGTTCAGCGACGCCCTCTCGTACATGCTCCGCAAGGAGGGCTTCGAGGTGGCCATCGCCGCCACCGGCCCCGATGCCCTGGAGCAGTTCGAACGCAACGGCGCCGACCTCGTCCTGCTCGACCTGATGCTGCCGGGGCTGCCCGGCACCGAGGTCTGCCGCCAGCTGCGGGTGCGCTCCAACGTGCCGGTGATCATGGTCACCGCCAAGGACAGCGAGATCGACAAGGTGGTCGGTCTGGAGATAGGCGCGGACGACTACGTCACCAAGCCCTACTCCACCCGTGAGCTGGTCGCCCGGATCCGCGCGGTGCTGCGCCGCCGCGGCGAGAACGAGGGCCCCGGCGACGGCGGCGGCCCGGGCGCCCTGGAGGCGGGCCCGGTCCGGATGGACGTCGACCGGCACGTGGTGACCGTGGACGGCGCCAAGGTCGACCTGCCGCTCAAGGAGTTCGACCTGCTGGAGATGCTGCTGCGCAACGCGGGCCGGGTGCTCACCCGGATGCAGCTGATCGACCGGGTCTGGGGCGCGGACTACGTCGGCGACACCAAGACGCTGGACGTCCACGTCAAGCGGCTGCGGGCGAAGATCGAGCCGGACCCGGGCGCGCCGCGCTACCTGGTCACGGTCCGCGGTCTCGGCTACAAGTTCGAGCCGTAAGCCCGGCCGCGGACCCGCGAACGCCCCCCCGGCACCGGCCGGAGGGGCGTTCGCGTCTGTGCGGTGCGGCGGGGCCGGGCCTCAGTGGGCGGCCGGGACCGCCGGGGCCGACGACGCGCCGCCCGTGGCGGGGGCCGCCGGAGTGGTGGCCGCCGGGGTGGTGGCCGCGCCGCTCGCGGCGGGGGCGGCCGGGGTGGCGGCACCGGTGGCCGGCGCGGCCGGGGTGGCGGCCTTGCTCGGCACGGCGGCCGGGGCGGTCGGACCGAAGCCCTTGTACAGGTCCTTGTTCGGGCTGACGTGCGCCTCGGTGTCGAGCTTGTCGTGGTTCTTGAACGTGAAGGAGGTCGCCACGTAGCCGCCCACGGTCACGGTGGCGGAGGCGACCCTGGCGGTCGGGTTGCCCGGACCGCCGAGCAGCACCGCGCCGCCGGCCGGGACGGAGATGCTGGTCAGCGGGGCGCCCTTGTCGTCGGCGAAGGTGGCGGGGGAGCCGCCGGCGACGGTGATGGACTGCAGCTCAAGCGCCTCGGTCCCGCTGTTGCTGATGTTCACCGTCACGTTGGCGGGGCCGGTGTGCTCGCCGGAGGACTCGTCCCCGGTGACCACGACGATGTTGTTCAGGCGGACGTCGGTGCCCAGCGTGGCGGCCGCGTTGTCCGGCTTGATCTGCAGGGTGGCCGGGGTGTTCCCGGCGGCGCAGGAGGACAGCGGGGCGATGGCCAGGGCGGCGAGGGCGGCGATGCTGCCGCGTCGAAGGCTGCGGCTCACGGCGGCGGCTTCTCCTAAGTCACGTGTCGGAAGGTCAGGTCTCAGATTATCGACCTCGCTTATGCCGTCCTCACGGGGTGGTCCCTTCGTGTCGCGCGCCCGGGGCGGACGGCGTCCGGACGGCGGCACGTCCGCGTGTCCAGGTCAAGCGCCGACCAAGATCGCATCACGATCCGGAAACGACCTGATAAACGGTGAAAACCCAAGATCAAATCACGGTTTCGGGCGCGTTGCCAGAGGTTTCAGCGGGCGGCGGAACCGCCTCCGACCTGCGGGAAGCTCTCCTCGAACACCGGTCGCAGCACGTCATGGGGGTCCTTGTCAAGCCCCGAGACCGGCCCTGACCTGCGAAAACGCCCTTCGGGTGCGCCGAAAAGCGTGTTATTCTGGAAAGCCACGGAAGGGGTCCTGTCACATGACGTTCAAGGTTGGCGACACGGTGGTCTACCCCCATCACGGGGCCGCGCTGATCGAGGCCATCGAAATTCGCCAGATCAAAGGTGTGGACAAGACCTACCTGGTGCTCAAGGTGCAGCAGGGAGACCTGACGCTCCGCGTGCCCGCCGAGAACGCGGAGTTCGTCGGCGTGCGCGATGTGGTCGGCCAGGAGGGTCTGGACCGGGTCTTCGAGGTGCTGCGCGCACCGTACACCGAAGAGCCGACCAACTGGTCCCGTCGCTACAAGGCGAACCTGGAGAAGCTCGCCTCGGGCGATGTCATCAAGGTCGCCGAGGTCGTGCGCGACCTCTGGCGTCGCGAGCGCGAGCGCGGCCTCTCCGCCGGCGAGAAGCGCATGCTCGCCAAGGCGCGCCAGATCCTCGTCAGCGAGCTCGCGCTGGCGGAGAACACCAACGAGGACAAGGCGGAGACGCTGCTCGACGAGGTGCTCGCCTCGTAGCGGCCGTCCGCTCCACAACGCTCACAGCGCCCGATGCCGGCGCGCCGCCCACCGGACCCCGGGTCCGCGGGTGGTGCAGTGGCACTTCGGGCGCTGAGGCGTGTCCGGACGACGCCCCCGCACCCGAGCGGCCTGGCCGGCCTCGGGTCCGCATGACCGTTTCTGCTGCTGTGCGGGCGGAACACGGTGGTGCTTCGGAAGGGGTCCGCGCCCGTCGTGCACGCCATGGCCATACCCACTTCGCCGAAGGAGTGAAACCTGAACGCCACAGCAGCAGTCGCAGCAGCAGTGGTGCCCGCCGCCGGCCGCGGTGAGCGCCTGGGGCCGGGGGCCCCCAAGGCCCTGCGTGAACTGGGGGGCGTGCCGCTCCTGGTGCACGCCGTCCGGGCGCTGACCCGCAGCCGCGCGGTCGGCCTGGTCGTGGTCGCCGCCCCCGCCGACGGGGTGGCCGAGGTGGTCGCCCTGCTCGACAGCCACGGGCTGGAGGGCAAGGACATCCGGGTGGTGGCCGGCGGGGCGACCCGCCAGGAGTCGGTCCGGCTGGGCCTGGCCGCCATCCCGGCCGAGGTCGGCATCGTGCTGGTGCACGACGCCGCCCGTCCGCTCGTCCCGGTCGAGGTGGTGGACGCGGTGGCGTCCGCCGTCCGGGCCGGCGCCGAGGCGGTGGTGCCGGCGGTGCCGCTGGCCGACACCGTCAAGCGGGTCGAGCCGGTGGCGGGCGGGCCCGAGCCGGTGCTCGACACGCCCGACCGCGCGACCCTGCGCGCGGTCCAGACCCCGCAGGGCTTCCGCCGGGAGACGCTGGCCGGGGTGCACGCCAAGGCGCTGGCCGAGGAGACCGCGCAGGACGGGGCCGGTCTGCCGCCGGTCACCGACGACGCGGGCCTGGTCGAGCGGTTCGGCGGCCGGGTGGTCGTGGTGCCCGGTCACGAGGAGGCGTTCAAGGTGACCCGTCCGCTGGACCTCGTGCTCGCCGAGGCCGTACTCGCCCGCCGGAGGGCCGCCGATGCCTACTGATCCGCAGACGCCCGTCCTTCCCCGGGTCGGCATCGGCACCGATGTGCACGCCTTCGAGCCCGGCCGCCCGCTGTGGGTCGCCGGGCTGGAGTGGCCCGGCGCCGAGGCGGGCCTGGCCGGGCACTCGGACGCCGACGTGGCCGCCCACGCCGCCTGCGACGCGCTGTTCTCGGCCGCCGGGATCGGCGACCTGGGCGCGCACTTCGGCACCGACCGGCCGGAGTGGGCCGGTGCGTCCGGGGTGACGCTGCTCGGCGAGGCGGCCCGGCTGGTCCGCGCGGCGGGCTTCGAGATCGGCAACGTCGCGATCCAGGTGATCGGGGTCCGGCCGAAGATCGGCAAGCGCCGGGCGGAGGCGCAGGCCGCGCTCGGCGCGGCGGTCGGCGCCCCGGTCTCGGTCTCCGGGACGACCACCGACGGGCTCGGACTCACCGGGCGCGCGGAGGGGCTCGCGGCGATCGCCACCGCTCTGGTGTACGAACGGCGTTGACGTCCGCGGAGGAGGTCCGGGAACAATCCGCGACTGACGGGTGTTCACCGGGTGTCCTGCGGGCCCGAGTCGATAGTGTTCGTCCGGGCCCGCGCGGGCTTCCCCTCGGGCCGTACCCGCCGCCGACGAGATGAGGTTTCCGATGAGTGCCCAACTCTCCGACCGGGCCAAGGCCCTGCTCGACGCCAAGAGCTTCGCCGTGGTCTCCACGATCCAGCCCGACGGCAGCCCCCAGTCCTCCGTGGTCTGGGTGACGCGCGACGGCGAGGACATCCTGTTCTCCACCGTCGAGGGGCGTCGCAAGCACCTCAACCTGCTGAAGGACCCGCGGGTCTCGCTGCTGGTCAACCCGCCGGAGAACCCGTACACCTACCTGGAGGTGCGCGGCGAGGTCTCGCTGACCCGTGAGGGCGGCCGGGAGCTGATCGACGAGCTGTCCCGGAAGTACCAGGGCAAGGACTACGACTACGACGGCCCGCAGGACGTGCGCGTGGTCGTCCGGATCACCCCGCGGAAGGTGGTCGGCTCGATCTGAGCCGCCCGGCGCGGCGGGGGGCGGTCCCGGGCCTCACCCGGCGGAAAAGGCTCCGCCGGGGGTCTTGACATTCCGGAATGTCGCGGGGCACCCCCCGCCGCCCACTACGCTTGACGCTGTGAGCATTCGACTGTACGACACCAGCACCCGACAGGTACGCGACTTCGTCCCGCTTGTACCGGGTTGTGTCTCGATCTACCTGTGCGGCGCTACCGTCCAGTCGGCGCCACACATCGGGCACGTCCGGTCCTACCTCAACTTCGACGTCATGCAGCGGTGGTTCGCCTACCGCGGCTACCAGGTGACCTTCGCCCGGAACGTCACCGACATCGACGACAAGATCATCGCCAAGGAGCGCGAGCTCGGCACCCCGTGGTGGCAGATCGCCTACGAGAACGAGCGCGCCTTCAACGACGGCTACAACGCCCTCGGCTGCCTGCCGCCGACCGTCGAGCCGCGCGCGACCGGGCACATCCCCGAGATGATCGAGATGATGCGCGGCCTCATCGAGAAGGGCCACGCCTACGAGGCGGACGGCAACGTCTACTTCGACGTGAAGTCGTACCCCGACTACCTGGCCCTCTCCAACCAGAAGCTGGACAACCTCCTGCAGCCCTCCGGCGAGGGCGAGACCGGCAAGCGCGATCCGCGCGACTTCGCGATGTGGAAGTCCGCCAAGCCGGGCGAGCCGAGCTGGGAGACCCCGTGGGGCCGCGGCCGTCCGGGCTGGCACCTGGAGTGCTCGGCGATGGCCCACAAGTACCTGGGCGCGGCCTTCGACGTCCACGGCGGCGGGCTCGACCTGATCTTCCCGCACCACGAGAACGAGATCGCCCAGTCCAAGGCCTTCGGCGACGACTTCGCCAACTTCTGGGTGCACAACGCCTGGGTCACCATGGCGGGCGAGAAGATGAGCAAGTCGCTCGGCAACTCGGTGCTGGTCTCCGAGATGGTCCGGCAGTGGCGGCCGATCGTGCTCCGCTACTACCTGGCGGCGCCGCACTACCGCTCGATGATCGAGTACAGCGAGGAGTCGCTGCGCGAGGCCGAGGCCGGCTTCGGCCGGATCGAGGGCTTCGTCCAGCGCGCCGTCGAGCGCTGCGGGGCCGTCGACGCGGCGCCCGAGGTGCCGCCGGCCTTCGCCGAGGCGATGGACGACGACCTGGGCGTGCCGCAGGCGCTCGCGATCGTGCACACCGCCGTCCGCCAGGGCAACAGCGCCCTCACCGCGGACGACAAGGAGAGCGCGGTGGCGCGCTTGGCCGAGGTCCGTGCGATGCTCGGAGTACTGGGTCTGGACCCGCTCGACCCGCAGTGGGCCGGGACGGAGCGCGGCGAGGACCTGCACGGCGTGGTCGACTCGCTGGTCCGGCTCGTCCTGGACCAGCGCCAGGCGGCGCGGGCCCGCAAGGACTTCGCGACCGCGGACGCCATCCGCGACCAGCTCGGCCTGGCCGGGCTGGCGATCGAGGACACCCCGTCCGGCCCGCGCTGGACGATCAACAGCCAGTAACCCCCCGGCGACCGGGGGGTGAGGTGGGCCGTACCGGACCGGTGCGGCCCTCCCGCATGACGGAGCGCATGCCGTCGGGCGCCACCGGTACGTCCGGGGCGGCCGGCCATGCCGGACAGACAGACAGGAAGTACAGCCATGGCCGGCAACAGCCAGCGCAGGAACCGCCGCAACCCCGGGTCGAAGAAGGGCGCGAGTGTCGGTACCGGCGGCCACAGCCGGAAGGCGCTCCAGGGCAAGGGCCCGACCCCGCCCGGTGAGGAGCGCAAGGGCCACCCCAAGCAGCGGGCGGCCAACGCCGCGCTGAAGCGCGAGCGGGACGCCAAGGCCCGGGCCGGCATGCGCCGCGCCGGGGGCGGCGGCCGGGGCGGCCGCGGCGGCGCGGGCAGCGCCGAGCTGGTCTTCGGCCGCAACTCGGTGGTCGAGGCACTGCAGGGCGACGTTCCGGCCAACGCGCTGTACGTCCAGCAGTTCATCGACACCGACGACCGGGTCCGCGACGCCTTCCAGGCCGCCAACGACCGCGGCATCCCGCTGATGGAGGCCCCGCGCCCGCAGCTGGACCAGATGACCGGCGGGATGAACCACCAGGGCCTGGTGCTGCAGGTCCCGCCGTACGAGTACGCGCACCCCGAGGACCTGCTGGACGAGGCCGCGGACTCCGGCCGGGACGCGCTGATCGTGGCGCTGGACGGCGTCACCGACTCCCGCAACCTGGGTGCCGTGGTCCGTTCCGCCGCCGCCTTCGGCGCGCACGGCGTGGTCATCCCGGAGCGCCGGGCGGCCGGCATGACCGCCGGTGCCTGGAAGACCTCCTCCGGCGCGGCGGCCCGGCTGCCCGTCGCCCGGGCGACCAACCTCACCCGGGCCCTGGAGGCCTACCAGAAGGCCGGTCTGATGGTGGTCGGCCTGGCCGCCGACGGCGAGGCCGAGATCGGCGACCTGGAGGCGCTGACCGGGCCGGTGGTGATCGTCGCGGGCAGCGAGGGCAAGGGCCTGTCCCGGCTGGTCTCGGAGACCTGCGACCTGCGGGTGCGGATCCCGATGTCCGGGCTCACCGAGTCGCTGAACGCGGGCGTCGCGGCCGGCGTCGTGCTGTACGAGGCGGCCCGCCTGCGCAGCAAGGCCGGCTGACCTCCGGGGGCGTGCGGACCTGAGCACGGCCCGGGCGTCCGGCACAAGGCGTTCTCCGGAACCGCCTCCCGTTCGCCCGCAAGTCAGGGGAAAGCGATCGGATCCGACAGGGTCCGGTCGCTTTTTTCCTGATCCCTTCAAGGGGGCTCCCGACATCCACCCGGGAGAGTGTCCTAACCGGGCGTCACCCGGTTAGACGGTCGTGGACACCAGAACACCTCGGCGCCCGCTCCTGGGCGGTGGCAGCACCGGGATCGACGCGGGCCCCGGCCTCAACACGGTCAAGGTGCCGTCCGACCCGGCGCGCCTCAGCAGCACCCAGGCGAGCTTCCGGCTCAACCTCGCCACTCCGGTGGCGCCGCTGATCGACGCCCCGGCCGGACTGCTGTCCACCGGTGCCGCGTTCGGCGACCCGTACGGCACCCAGGGACTGATCCGCCGCCCGCTGGTCACCCCCCAGGTGGTCGTCCCCGCCGGCGACGTGCGCGCGCTCGCCGGCGGCTTCGCCGGGGCGCCGCCGCGCCGCAAGGGCCGGGTCACCCCGGTCACCTGGACCGGCGAGGCGCACCCCGGTGACGTCGCGGCCACCCAGCTCCTGGAGGCGGTCCGGATCGGCGCCGTCCCGGCCGGGGTCGGCGGGCGCGGCGGACGGTCCGGCGGCTCCCTCGCGGATGCGGACACCCGGGTGATCCCGTCGTACGGCGGTGCCCGGGCGGTGCCGCGCCAGTCGCGCGAGGGCGCCGGGACCGCCACCGAGGGCGGCGTCGGCCCGGTCGGCGCGCCGCAGGGCTGGACGCCCAGCGGCGAGCTGCCCGAGGTCTCGGCCGCCGGCGCCGAGGGCAGGCAGCCCTGGTACCCCGGCCGCCGGGTCGACCTCGGCCTGGTGCTGCTGCCGCTGCGCGCCGTGCTCGGCTCGCTCTCCGTCTACGCCGGGTTCAGCAAGCTCTGCGACCCGGTGTACTTCGACGGCGGCGAACGCGGCTCGATGATGCGCTGGCTCTCCTCGCTGCACCCGTGGAAGGTCGCCGAACCGCTGCTGGCCTTCGGGATGGCGCACCCGGTCGGCGCGGGCCTGGTGGTGTCGTTCACCGAGATCGTGGTCGGCGTGCTGACCGTGCTCGGCCTGTGGCAGCGGCTCGCGGCCGGTGCGGCGATGGCGCTGTCCGCGGCGCTGCTGTTCACGGTGAGCTGGCGGGCCGTCCCGGTCTACGACACGCCCGACCTGATCTTCCTGGCGGCGTGGAGCCCGCTGCTGATCGCCGGGGCGCCGTTCGCCTCGCTGGACGGCCGGCTCAACCTGGAGGCCTGGCGGCACTACGGCGCGGACGCCCCGGCGGCGCTGCGCCGCCGGGTGCTGCGGCGCGGCGCGGTGGTCACCTCGGTGGTCATCGGCCTGACCCTGCTGCTCGGCTCGATGCTGGGCGCGGCGGTCCGCACCGGCGCCCGGCCGCAGCCCCCGGCGCCGTCCCGCCCGGCCACCGACTACGGCACGCCGGTCTGGCCGGCCGGCGGACCGTCCGCCACCCCCGGCAGGGCCCCGGCCACCTCGGCGCCCTCGCCGGCGCCGTCCCGGCCGGCCGCGCCGAGCGCCCCGGCCACCACCGCCCCGCCGTCCGGCGGCCCGGCCACGGCGAAGCCGAGCGCCACGGCCACGCCGAGCGGCAAGGCGAAGCCGTCGGCCCGGCCGGAGACCGGTGCGCCCGCCTCGGGGGCCCCGGCGGCGCCCGGGGCGTCCGCGCCGGCGCCGTCCGGATCGGCGCCCTCGCAGCGGGCCACCCCGGCCCCGCCGTCCGGCAGCGGGCCGGCGTCGAAGCCGGCGCCGAGCGCCGGGACCGGCGGCCAGGGCGGTGCCCCGAGCGGCTCCGGCAGCGGCTCGGGCGGCTCGGGGCTGCTGGGCGGGGTGCTGGGCAGTGCGCCGCTGGCCGAGCTGTCCGGCGGCGGCGCCCGCCCGTCGGCCGCCCGCCCGGTGGCGGCGACGGCCACCTGACGGGCCGGGCGAACGGCCCGGTGACGGCGACCGGCCGGGTGCTCCGTGGGGGAGCACCCGGCCGGTCGCGTTTCCGGTCGCGTTTCCGGTCGCGTGGGCCGGGGGCGGTCAGCGCGGGGCGCGGCCGGCGCCCGAGGCGAGCTCCTTGGCGGCCTCGGTGAGGTCCTTGGCGGTGTCGATGGCCCGCCAGTAGACGCCCTGCGGCAGCTGGTAGCCGGCCAGCCGCTTGCCGCGGGCCAGCTGCGGGAAGGTGGTCCGCTCGTGGTCGCCGACGTCCGGCAGCAGTTCGGCGAACTCCGGGCTGAACACGTAGAGGCCGGCGTTGATGAGGAAGGGGGACGGCGGGGCCTCGATGAAGTCCAGGACGTTGCCGAACTGGTCGGTCTCCACGGCGCCCCACGGGATCCGCGGCCGGGCCAGCGCGAGGGTGGCGACGGCGGCGCGCTCGTGGTGGAAGGCGGCCATGTCGCGCAGGCTGAACCTGGTCCAGATGTCGCCGTTGGTGGCGTACCAGGGCTCGTCGGGGCGGGGCAGCGCCTTCGCGGCGTACTTGAGCCCGCCGCCGCGGCCGAGCGGCTCGGCCTCGACCACCGTGCGCACCCGCAGCGGCAGGTCGGCCTTGTCGAGCCAGTCCTCCAGCACCTCCGCGAGGTGGCCGCAGGAGATGACCACGTCGGTGACGCCCTCGGAGGCGAGCCAGGCCAGCTGGTGGCCCAGGATCGGGGTGCCGGTGCCGGGGATCTCCACCAGCGGCTTGGGGCGGTCGTCCGTGTAGGGGCGCAGCCGGGAACCCTGGCCGCCGGCCAGGATGACGGCCTGGGTCACCGGCACCGGGCGGGCGGCGGGGGTGTGCGGAGGAGTGGCCGTGGGGCCGGAGTCAGCGGTCATGGCTGAACAATAGGCGCACCGGATGCGGCGGTGTGCGGCCCTCCTCGGTCTTCCCCGGCCGGGTGGCCGGGGCGGCCGGGTGCGGCTCCGGGCGGGGCGCGGCGGGCAGCGGCGGGGCTCGGCTCAGCCGGCCGCGCCGGCGGCGAACGAGCCGTCGCAGACCGGGCGGGCGAAGGAGCGGGCCCGCTGGACGTCGCCCTGGTACTTGCGCACCGCGGCACGGCCGAGCTCGGTGGCGAGCGAGCTGCAGTACGGGGTGAGTCCGGGCTGCTCGCGCATCGAGCGCTCCAGCAGGTCGAGGGCGCTGCCCGGGTTGTGGGCGCGCAGCTCGTCGAGGAGCGAGACGCGCAGTGCGTCCTGCGGGGCGAGCCCGTCCTGGGACCGTCCGGCGCCCGTCGTCCGGCCGATCCCGGCGCCGTCCCCGCTGGACGCCGCCACCACCTGCTGGTCCAGCGAGGTCGGCGGGGCCCACGGCACCCTGGTCACGGCGAGGGTGCCGGTGGTCACCAGGACGACGGGCAGGGCGAGGGCGACGGTCTGGCCGATGCGGCGAACTAGCTGCTTCACGCACAGGAGCGTAGCGGTGGGTAGGGCCCTCATCGCCCTCGGTGACACCATCGGGTGACACGGTGTCCCGGTTCGTCCCGGCGCCGGGTTGACGGCCGTCACCCGCGGGAGTGGCCGTGGAACGGCGGGAGCCCCGCCGGACCGGATGACGGTCCGACGGGGCTCCGCGGCGGGGCCGGCCGCCTCAGCTGGAGAGGCGGGCGCCGGTGCTGGTGGAGAAGACGTGGGTCTCGTTGGCGATCGGCACCACGTGGATGGTCTCGCCGCGGGCCGGGATCTGGCGGCCGTGCACGCGGACGACCAGCTCCTTGTCCTCGCCGCCGATCTTGGTGGTGCCGTACACGAAGCCGTCCGAGCCGAGCTCCTCGACCACGTTGACGGTGACGGCCACGCCCTCGATGCCGCCGCCGGAGACGACCTCGAAGTGCTCCGGGCGGATGCCGACGGTCACGGTCTTGTCGGTGCCGGCGCCGGCCAGGTCCTCGCGGGAGATGTTGACGACCGAGCCGCCGAACTTCACGCCGCCGTCGACCAGCGGCACCTCGACCAGGTTCATCGCGGGCGAGCCGATGAAGCCGGCCACGAAGAGGTTGGCGGGCTTGTCGTACATGTTGCGCGGGGTGTCGACCTGCTGCAGGACACCGGCCTTGAGCACCGCGACCCGGTCGCCCATGGTGAGCGCCTCGGTCTGGTCGTGGGTGACGTAGACCGTGGTGATGCCCAGGCGGCGCTGCAGGCCGGCGATCTGGGTACGGGTCGAGACGCGGAGCTTGGCGTCCAGGTTGGACAGCGGTTCGTCCATCAGGAAGACCTGCGGCTCGCGGACGATCGCGCGGCCCATCGCGACGCGCTGGCGCTGACCGCCGGAGAGCGCCTTCGGCTTGCGGTCCAGGTACTCCGTCAGGTCGAGGATCTTGGCGGCTTCCTCGACCTTGGTGCGGATCTCGCTCTTGTTGACGCCGGCGATCTTGAGCGCGAAGCCCATGTTCTCCGCGACGGTCATGTGCGGGTACAGCGCGTAGTTCTGGAACACCATCGCGATGTCCCGGTCCTTCGGCGGCAGGTGGGTCACGTCGCGGTCGCCGATCCGGATGGCGCCGCCGTTGACGTCCTCCAGGCCGGCCAGCATGCGCAGGCTGGTCGACTTGCCGCAGCCGGAGGGACCGACCAGGACGAGGAACTCGCCGTCGGCGATGTCCAGGTCCAGCGCGTCCACCGAGGGCTTGGTCGCCCCGGGGTAGACACGGGTCGCCTTGTCGTACGTCACAGAAGCCATGGTCGTGCTCTCCTCCACCGGCAGGAACGTGCCGGACGATCCGAGTAAAGGGGTGGGTGGTGCCGCTGCCGCCGGACGCCCCAGTGGTCTGAACCACTGGACGAACCGACTCCCGGCGACGCTACCTGCGCGTCCGCTGCTTGTCAGCCCCCGGCCGGCCCGATTTCGGCATCGGTTCCATCACGCCCGCCCCTCCCGCCCAGCCCCCGGATATCCCCACACCGCCCGCGCCCCGCCCGGTAGACTGCCCCCGGTGCCGCCGTGACCTCGTCGCGGACGGTCACCATGCCTCCTTAGCTCAGCTGGCCAGAGCACCGCTCTTGTAAAGCGTAGGTCGTCGGTTCGAATCCGACAGGGGGCTCCGCAGGTCCCTCCTCGAAGGCCCCCCGGCATGCCGCCGGGGGGCCTTCGTCGTCGTATCAGGGCCGGGGCGGGCGGAGTCGGCGCAGGGTGAGGGCGGGGGCGTGGGCGGTGAGGAGTTCGGCGGCGCGGCGGTAGGAGAGCCGGGCGCGGTGGGTGTGGGGGCAGCGGTCGGGGGCGGGGGTGGTGGCGGGGGCCCGGCGGGTGGTGAGGAAGAGGGGGCCGGTGGTGCGGCCGGCCAGGAGCAGGGGGAGCAGCCGGGCGGTGGCGGCCTGCCAGCCGAGCGGCGGGGCCGGGGGCCGGGTGCGGCGGTGGACGAGGTCGAGGTCGTCGACGTCGAGGGCGAGGACGGTCTCGACGGTGGCGCCGCTCTCGTGCAGCAGGCGCCAGAGGACCTGTTCGCGCAGCGGGGCGCGGAGCGCGAACAGGGCGCGGAGCTCGTCCGGGGCGAGCGGGGCGGGGCCGCCGGCGGGGGCGGGGACGGAGCGCGGGCGCAGGCCGTCGGCGGGGTCGGTGCGGATCCAGCCCTGGGCGCGCCACCAGGCGAGGGCGGCGCGCAGGGTGGAGAGCTCGCGGTTGAGGGTGCGCGGGTCGGTGTCGCGGGAGCGGCGGTCGACGGCGGCCCGGAGGCGGGCGGCGGCCTCGGGGCGGTCGAGCAGGGCGAGCGGCAGGACGGGCGGGCGGGAGCGGCGCCGTTCGGCCCCGGTGGGCGCGGGGCGGCCGGCCAGCGCCCAGGCCCAGGTGCGCAGGGCGATCCGGTAGACGCGGCGGGAGCCGTCGCCGAGCCCGGAGGCGGCGAGATAGCGCTCGACGGCGACGGCGTACTCGACCGGGGGAGGAGGAGCCATTCGGACCTGCTTTCCGCAGTAAATGACGAAGCATGGGGCCGGGGAGAGAATAGCCCGTGGCGCAGTAAAGGGCAGGTGGACAAGGTTTTTCCGGGATATTTACTGCGGCAGCGGGAGGTGCGGCGGGAATTGACGGCAAAAGGCTCAGGTTTTTCTCCGGAAAGCCTTGCCGGGGCTTTCCGTCCGTGGGCAGACTGAGCGACCATGACAGGGGAGAAGGAGCGCGCTCCGGCTCGCCGCCGACGGCTGACCGGCCGTCCGGCCGTGCTGCGCGAGCGCGATTTCAGGTGGTTCTTCGTCGGGTACGCGACCTCGCTGCTCGGCTCCTCCATGGCACCGGTCGCGGTGGCGTTCGCGGTGCTGGACGGCGGGGGCGGCGGGACGGAGCTGGGCTGGGTGATGGCCGCCCGGATCCTGCCGATCGTGCTGGTGATGGTGGCCGGCGGGGTGGTCGCGGACCGGCTGGGCAGCCGCCGGGTGATGCTGGCGGCGGACGTGCTGCGCTGTGCGGTGCAGGGGGTCTTCGCGGTGCTGCTGAGCGGCGGGCACGCGCCGGTGGCGGTGATGGCGGCGCTGGTCGCCGTCTGGGGGCTCGGCGAGGGGGTGTTCCTTCCGGCACTGGGCGCGCTGGTGCCGGCCCTGGTGCGCCGGGAGGAGCGTCTGCCGGATGCCAACACCCTGCTGGGGCTGGCCCGTTCGGTGTCCACGGTGGCCGGCCCGGCGCTCGCCGGGGTGATCACCGCCGGGTTCGGGCCGGGGGCGGTGCTGCTGATCGACGCGCTGACGTACGGGGTGGGCGCGCTCGCGCTGGCCCGGCTGTCCACGGTGGTGCCCGCGGGCCCGGGCGGCGGGGAGAGCTCGCTGCCGGCCGACCTCCGCGAGGGCTGGGGCGAGTTCCGCTCCCGGCGGTGGCTCTGGGTGACCACCGTGCAGATGGCGCTGTTCAACCTGCTGGTCTGGGCGCCGTTCCTGGTGCTGGGGCCGCTGACCGCGCAGCGCGAGCTGGGCGGGGCGCGGGCCTGGGGGCTGGTGATGGGCGTGTACGGGGTGGGCGCGGTGCTGGGCGGGCTGCTGATGCTCGGGCGCCGGCCCGGCCGGCCGCTCGCGGTGGCGACGGTGGCCACGCTCGGCTGGGCGCTGCCCTCGGCGGCGCTCGCGGCCGGACTGCCGTTGGCCTGGACGGCCGCGGCGGCGCTGGTGGCGGGGGCCGGGTCGGCGGTCTGCGGCTCGCTGTACGACTCGACGCTGCAGAGCTGGGTGCCGGCGGAGGTGCTGGCGCGGGTGACGGCCTTCGGCGGACTGGGCGCGTTCGTGCTGGGGCCGCTGGGCCTGGCGGCGGCCGGCCCGCTGGCCGACCGGGTGGGGGTGGCGGCCGTGCTGGCCTTCGGCGCGGGGTGGCAGCTGGTGGCCGCGGCGGCGGTGCTGGCGGTGCGCGAGGTCCGCGAGCGGCGCTGGGGGGCGCCGGACGGGGCGGCGGGGCCGGCGGAACCGGGGGCGGCGCCGGCCCCGGCCGCGGCGGGTGCCGGCTGAGCCGGACGGTCGTACCGTGGAGAGGTGCGGGGGCGAACGGAGGAGGCAGGACATGCCCGGTTCTCTCACCATCAGCCACCACGAAACGGCCGCGACCCTGGACCACGTGGACGCCGTGCGGCTCGCCGCCGTGCTGGACGAGCTGGCGTACCTGCTGGGGATCCCGGGGCCGAACCGGATCAACGACGCCCAGCTCGCCGCCCTGTGCGAGGGCCGGGCCCCCGACCGGGCCGACCTGGCGCGGTGGTCGCGCGGGCTCGCCGCGGAGCTGAGGGGCCGGCGCCCCTGACCGCGGACCTGTCGGAGCACCCGCCGGACCCGCCGTACGATGGCGCGCGGGGCGGGTGGTCCGCGCGCACCGCGGAGGGCGGGGGGAAAGACGTGGCAGAACGTACGGCACCGATGTCCTGGCTGACGGTGGACACCCCGTTGCCGAGCGGCCCGCTGCACGTCGCGGTGACCGCGCAGGGCGTGGCCGCCGCCGGCTACCTCGGCCGGGAGGGCGAACTCCCGCGCTGCGCCGACGAGTCGAAGATCGCCGCGGTCACCGGCCGGGTCGGCGAGTACCTCGCGGGCCGCCGCCGGCAGCTGGACCTGCCGATCGACTGGAGCCTGAGCACCGGACCGCACCGGGCGGTGCTGCAGACCCTGCTGCGCGAGGTGCCGTTCGGGAGCACCATCACCTACGGCGAACTCGCCGACCGCAGCGGGGTGTTCGGCGAGATGGAGGAGCCCGGGCTGGCGGCCCGGACGGTCGGGCAGATGATGGCCGCCAACCCCGTCGCGCTGCTGGTGCCCTGCCACCGGGTGGTGGCGGCGGACGGGATCGGCGGCTTCGGCGGCGGCCGGGTCGGGATCGACGTGAAGCGCTGGCTGCTCACCCTGGAGGGTGTGCTCGATCCGACGCTGGACTGGAACGGTCCGCTCTAGCAGCGGTGATGACGGTGCGTCAGTGCACCAGCTGGCCCGCGACCGCCGCCACTGCGGCCGGCCCGCCCGGAGCGAGCGGCGGCAGCACCGGCTGGATCCCGGAGACGAGGGTGTACTCGATGCCCGCCGGGTCCCCGGTCCACTCGGTGTCCGGTCGTTCGCCGAGCGCCAACTGCACGGCGTTCCAGGGCAGGTTGAGCCCGCACAGGCGCAGCTGGTGCAGCCCGCCGGAGGGCCGGGTGTTGACGTCGATGACCACCGGCTCGCCGTGCAGGTGCCGGAACTGCACATTGGAGAGGTAGGCCATGCCGGTGGCCTCGACCAGCCGGCGGGCGGGTTCGAGGTACTGGGGCGCGGTGGTGAAGCTGCGCCGGCGGCGGTGCTTGCTGCGGCCGACGGCGGCGAGCAGGGTGCCGTCCAGGTCGGCCAGGCAGTCCACCGAGACCTCGGGGCCGTCGAGGTAGGGCATGACCAGCAACTCGGTGGTGGCGTCCGGGTTCTCGCGGGCCGCCCGGTCGAGTGCGGCGACCACCTGGTCGACCTGGACGCGGCTGTCCCAGCCGGCCAGCCGGTGCAGTCCGAACGGTTCGCGGGTGAGGACCCGGAAGCCCTCGCCGCCGGCGCCGGAGGCGGGCTTGAGGCAGGCGGTGAGGCCGGATTCCTCGATCCGGTCGACGGCGGCGACCAGGTCCCCGGCGGTGCGCACCAGCCACCAGGGCGGGGTGGGGAGTCCGGCGCCGGCCATCGCCGCGTAGCCGTCGGCCTTGCTCTCGAAGGCGGCGATCGCGGTGGCCGGCGGGCAGGCGAGGGCGGTGCCGACGGCCTCGAACTCCTGGCGGTGCAGGGATATCGCGAGCTGGTGCAGCCGGGGCACGAAGACGTCGACGCGGTGGCGGACGCAGTGGTCGAGGGCGAAGGCGACGTAGGCGTCGGGGGTGAGGCCGGCGGGTTCCAGGCCGGCCGTGTCGGCGGCGGCGAGGACGGGGGAGTCGGGGTCGGCGTGGGTCGCGTGGATCCGGACCGGGCGCGGGGCGGCGCGCAACTGTTCGATGAAGAACACGTTCTCGGCGTACGTGCGGTTGAGCCAGACGGTGACGGGGGCGCTCATGGGGCCTCCCAGGGCAGGGGTGAACGAGGGGAAGGGCTGTCTCGCGGCCGCGCTCGTCCAGTGGCCCGTGGCCCTTTGAGGTGGCACCTTAGCGGCCTCCTGCGCGGGCGTGTACGCGGGGTGGGCCGGTGGTGCACGGTCCGGGGAAGCGAACCGGAGGGTTTCGTTCCGGAAAGAATTAGATCACTTGATCGAATGAATATCGATCAGACATTCTATTCGTACTATTTTTTCGGTTATCCCGACCACTCGAAAGAGTGATTGCGGCGGCCCTCCGAACGGGGTCACCATGATTGTTGCAAGTTGCAAGGCGACACTTCATCGGGTACGGGCACGCGAAGGGCTTCCTATGTCGACCGAAACCAACGTCGGTATTCCTGCACCGGGCGGTGAAGCACAGGCCCGGGAGCAGCAGAGCCTTGCCACGGCCGCCGCGCGGAACCTCGCGACGACGACCAAGTCCGCGCCGCAGATGCAGGAGATCAGCCCCCGTTGGCTGCTCAGGACGCTCCCCTGGGTCCAGGTCTCGGCCGGCACCTACCGCGTCAACCGCCGGCTGCGGCACGCCGTCGGCCGCGGCCGGGTCGGCTTCGACCGGACCGGCAGCGAGGCCCGGATCCTGGCGCCGACCCTGCGCGAGGTGCCGGTGCTGCGCGGCTTCCCGGACGACGCCGTGCTGGAGGAACTGGCCGGGCGGTTCGTCCAACGCGAGTTCTCCGCGGGTGAGGTCCTGGTCTCGGCGGGGGCGCCGATCGACGAGGTCTTCATCATCGCGTACGGAAAGCTCAGCCGCCTCGGAACGGGCAAGTACGGCGAGGAGGCCGTCGTCGGCACCCTGGCCGACGGCGACCACCTGGGCGACGAGGTGCTCCAGCAGGAGAACGCCACCTGGCCCTACTCCGTCCGGGCGGACACCGCGGGCACCCTGGTGTCCCTGCGGTTCTCCGCCTTCCAGGAGCTCGCCGACCGCTCCGAGGCGCTCCAGCTGCAGGTCATGGAGTACCTGGCCGGGTTCCAGCAGCCGCAGAACAAGCACGGCGAGGCGGCGATCGACCTTTCCGCCGGCCACCACGGCGAGTACGAGCTGCCCAGCGCCTTCGTGGACTACGAGCTCAAGCCGCGCGAGTACGAGCTGAGCGTCGCCCAGACGGTCCTCAAGGTGCACACCCGGGTGGCCGACCTCTACAACCAGCCGATGAACCAGACCGAGCACCAGTTGCGGCTGACCATCGAGGCCCTGCGCGAGCGCCAGGAGCACGAGCTGGTCAACAACCCGGAGTTCGGCCTGCTCACCAACGCCGACTACGACCAGCGCATCCAGACCCACTCCGGCCCGCCCACCCCGGACGACATGGACGAGCTGCTGAGCCGCCGTCGCAGCACCAAGCTCTTCCTGGCCCACCCGCGGGCCATCGCGGCGTTCGGCCGTGAGTGCAACCGGCGCGGCCTCTACCCGGACACCGTCGAGGTGCAGGGCCGCCGGGTGTTCGGCTGGCGCGGGGTGCCGGTCTTCCCGTGCAACAAGATCCCGATCGTCGACGGGAACACCACCTCGATCCTCGCCATGCGCACCGGCGAGGACAACCAGGGTGTCATCGGGCTGCACCAGACCGGAATTCCCGATGAAGTCGAGCCGAGCCTTTCGGTGCGGTTCATGGGAATCAACGAGAAGGCCGTCATCTCCTATCTGGTGAGCGCCTACTACTCCGCCGCGATTCTGGTACCGGACGCCGTCGGCGTGCTGGAGAACGTCGACATCGCGCACCGCTAGGGCCGACCGCGGCGGGGCCGGCCCGACCCGGGCCGGCCCGTCGCACCACCGAGGGGGAGGACCCATGGGAATGTTCACGCTGGAGCGCGACCATCGCGAGGGGAACGAGGCGCAGGACGTCCTCGCGCGCGCCCGCACCCTGGTCGATCCGGTGCTCCGGGCCGCCGTGGACTCGCTGCCCGGCACCATGCGCCGGGTCGCCGGCTATCACTTCGGCTGGTGGGAGGCGGACGGCTCACCGTCGACCGCGTCCTCCGGCAAGGCCATCCGGCCCGCCCTGGTGCTCGCCGCCGCCCAGGCCCTGGGCGGCGACCCCGCGGCGGCCACCGCCGCCGCGGCCGCCGTCGAACTGGTGCACAACTTCACACTGCTCCACGACGACATCATCGACCGGGACGAGACCCGGCGTCACCGCCCCACCGCCTGGCTGGTGTTCGGCACCACCGAGGCCATCCTGGCCGGGGACGCCATGCACGCGCTGGCGCTGCGGCTGCTCGCCGAGGACGGCCACCCGGCCGCGGGCGACGCCGTGCGCCGGCTGGCCGACTGCGTGGTGGAGCTCTGCGAGGGCCAGCAGATCGACTGCGCCTTCGAGCAGCGCAACGACGTCTCGCTGACCGAGTGCCTGGCGATGGCCGAGGCCAAGACCGGGGCGCTGCTCGGTGCCGCCTGCGCCATGGGCGCCCGGTACGCCGGCGGGTCGGAGGCGGCCGCCAAGGCGATGGACGGCTTCGGCCGGGAGATCGGCCTGGCGTTCCAGCTGATCGACGACCTGATCGGCATCTGGGGCGACCCGGCCGTCACCGGCAAGCCGGTCGGCGCGGACCTCCTGGTCCGCAAGAAGTCGCTACCGGTGGTCGCGGCGCTGGGCTCCGGTACGCCCGACGGGGCCCGGCTGGCCGAGCTGTACGCGCTGGAACGGCCGCTCACCGGGGAGGAGCTGGCCGACTGCGCGGCCGCCGTCGAGGGTGCCGGCGGGCGCGCCTGGGCCCAGGGGGAGTCCTGCGACCGGATGGCGGCGGCGATGACCCAGCTGGCCCTCGCGGTGCCCGAGCCGTCGGCCGCCGACGAGCTGCTCGCGCTCGCCGAGCTGGTCACCCGCCGCACCCACTGAGCCGGCGTCCGCCGGGGGAGCGGGCCGCCGTCGGGGGTGCCGGGGGAGCGGCCCGGCCGCCGCTTCCCCGACGGGCGGGGCCGGTCCCGCCCGTCAGCGCACCGGGGCGAGCGCCTCCAGCAGCCGCCGCTCCTTCGCCGGCTCGATGCCGTGCAGGATCCGGCCGCGCTTGCGCCCGTCCGGCTCCGTGTCGTCCGCCGGCCCGCGCTGCCGCAGCCACTCCCAGGTGTCCGCGGCGGTCTCGGCGAAGGGCCGGCACCGCAGCCCGGCCGCCTCGGCCCGGCGGGTGTCGGCCAGCCAGGTGCCCGCCGCCTCCGGCACCCCGGGCATCCAGAGCGGCAGCTCGCTCCACGGCTGGACGCTGTCCGGCCCCTCGGCCGTCAGCGACTCGTCCGCGACCCAGACCAGCTCGACGCTGCCGTCGCCGGCCGCCCCGGCGCAGCCCGCCAGGAACTCCCCGTAGGTGAGCCGGCCGGGCGGCGCCGTGGTGAGGAAGCGGCCGGCCGTGCCCGCCGTCAGCCGGTCCAGCCCGAACACCGCGAAGTCCCGGACGTCGATCAGCTGCATCGGCCGCCCCGGCTCGCCGGGCGCCAGCACCCGCCCGCCCCGGGCCATCCGCTCCAGCCACCACGGCAGCCGGCCGCCCTGCTCGTGGGGGCCGATCAGCAGCCCGCTGTTGAGGACCAGCGCACGGTCGGCGCCGAACTGCTCCAGGACGGCGCGCTCGCAGCCGGCCTTGAGGGCGGGGCTGAACTCCTGCCCGGGCGGGGTGTCGGCCGGACACGGGTGCCGCGGGGAGGTCTCGTCGACCACCCGGGCCGGCCAGTCGGCGAAGGCGTGGACGGAGGAGACCAGGGTGTAGTGGCGGGCGCGGTCGCGCAGCAGCCGGGCGGAGTGCGCGGCCTGGGCGGGCTGCTGGGCCGAGGTGTCGACCACGGCGTCCCAGGACCGCCCCTCGGTGAGCCGGGCCAGGTCGTCGGCCGCGTCGCGGTCGCCGCGCACCGCCTCCACGCCGGGCAGGTCGGAGGCCGTCCGGCCGCGGTTGAAGGTGGTGACCTCGTGGCCGCGGGCGAGGGCTTCGGAGGCGAACGCCCGCCCCAGGAAGGATGAGCCGCCGAGCAGAAGGATCTTCATACCGGCAAGGCTGTCCCGGCGTCCTCCCCCGCATACCGGCGTTCGCCACGGGCGGAGGCCGGCGCCCGTCCGGGTGGCCCCGCAGGGCCGGGGGAGGCCCGCGGCGGCCGAGATGCCGACCCCCAGGGGCCCGCATAGCATCCGATTCGTACCGATATGCCCCTTCGATCCGTCCGTCACGCAGCCGCCGCGCCCCGCCCCGGGGTACGGCGCAGGGAAGAGCGCCACCATGGTCAACCCGGCACTTGTGGACCCGGACACCATCCGCGCGACCGCCGCCGAGGCGTGGATCCGCGGCTACCCGGTCCTGCAGAACTACCGCACCCTGTACACCCAGGCACTGGACGAGGCCGACCCGCGCCACACCGGCGGCTTCGGCGTCTTCCGGCATTACCCGCGCCCCGCCACCCCGGCCGACACCGATGTCGTCACGCCCAACAACGACACCCCGTACTCCTGGGCCTGGCTCGACCTGCGGACCGAACCCTGGGTGCTCTCCGTCCCCGCCACCGACCGCTACTACGTCCTGCCGGTGCACGAACTCGACACCGTCTACGCCGGGTTCGTCGGCTCCCGGACCACCGGTCAGGAGGCCGGCGACCACCTGGTGGCCGGCCCCGACTGGCACGGCGAACCCCCGCCCGGCGTCAGGAGCGTCATCCGCACCACGACCCGGCTGGCCGGCATCCTCGGCCGCACCCACCTCGGCGGGACGTCCCCCGCGGACATCGCGGAACTCGCCGCGCTCCAGCAGCAGTACCGCCTCCGCCCGCTGCACGCCTACGCCGGCACGCCGGAGCCCGAGCCCGCCCCGCAGCCCGTCTGGCCGGTCTGGCGCGACGAGGTGCTCGACACCATCGAATTCTTCGTCTTCCTCGACTTCCTGCTCGGCTTCCTGCCCGCCGAGGCCGCCCCGCCCGAGGAGGACGCGCTGCGCGGCCGGCTGGCCGGCCTCGGCATCGACGGCCGCGGCGAGTTCGAACCGGCCGCCCTGCCCCTGGCGGTCCGCGCCGAGATCGAGCGCGGCATCGCCGACGCCAAGGCCGGACTCGCCCGTGCCGCCGCCCGCACCGAGTCCTCCGTCGGACTCTTCGGCACCCGCGAACAGCTCGGCACCCGGTACCTCGACCGGGCGGTCGGCGCGCTCACCGGCCTGTACGGGCTGCCCGTCGAGGAGGCCTGGTACGGCGGCTGGCAGGCCGACGCCGCCGGCCACCGCCCGCCCGACGCGAGCAAGCACGACCACCTGCTGCGGTTCGCGCCGGACGCGCTGCCGCCCGCCCGCCACTTCTGGTCCGTGACCATGTACGCGCTGCCCGGGCTCCACCTGGTCGACAACACCCTGGACCGCTACTCCGTCGGCGACCGCACCCCCGGTCTGGTCCGCGACCCGGACGGCGGGCTCACCCTCTACGTCCAGCACAAGCGGCCCGCCGACGCCGACCACTCGGCCAACTGGCTGCCCGCCCCGGACGGCCCGTTCACCGTCGTCATCCGCCTCTACGGGCCGGACGCGTCCGTGCTCGACGGCCGCTGGACGCCACCGCCGCTCACCCTGCGCTGACCCCCCGCCCCCGCCCGCCCCGGCACCCGGGAAGGACCCCCATGAACCAGCCCGAGCTGGAGGCCTTGGCCGCCGACGCCTACGTCTACGGTTATCCGCTGGTCGCCGGCCTCACCACGGTCGACCGCTTCGTGCACGGCGGCCTGGGCGTCCTGCCGCCCACCCCGTTCAACCGCTTCGCCCACGCCACCCGGCTGGCGGGCCCGGAGGACGACTTCGCCTCCGTCAACAACGACGTCCTCTACTCGGTCGCCCAGCTCGACCTCTCCGAGGGCCCGCAACTGCTGCACGTGCCCGACACCGCCGGCGCCTACCACGTGCTGCAGTTCGTCGACGCGTGGACCGACAACTTCGCCTACCTGGGCAGCCGCGCCACCGGCGGCGCGGCCCGCACCTGGCTGGTCGTCCCGCCCGCCTGGCAGGGCACCCCGGCCCACCCCGACCGGGTGATCGCCGCACCGACCACCGTCGCCACCCTCGTCGGCCGCTTCGCCTGCGCCGGGCCGGACGACCTCGCGCGCGTCCGGGCCCTCCAGGAGGGGCTCGCCCTCGAACCGCTGGAACCCGGCGGAGTCGCCGCCGGACTCCCCGCCCCCGACCCCGACGTGCCCGAGCGGCTCGCCTTCTTCGAACGGCTCCGGGTCTGGATGGCCGCCTACCCGCCCGCCGCCGCCGACCGCGACTACCAGCAGCGCTTCGCACCGCTCGGCCTCCTGGACACCGGCCCCTCGCCCTACCGCGCCGCCGCCCCCGACTGGACGCTCGCCCTGGCGACCGGACTCGCCGCCGGGCGCGAACGCGTCGAGGACGCCACCCGGCCGCCCGAGGACCACCCGCCCGGCGAATGGCGCGCCGCCCTCCACCTGTTCGACCACAACACCGCCTTCCTCGGCCCCGGCACCCGCGACGAACCCGAGTGGCGGATCCCCGACCGCCGCGCCGCCTACCTCAGCCGGGCCGCCGCAGCCCGCGCCGGACTCTGGGGCTGCCACGCCTACGAGGCCCTGCACGCCACCACCACCGACGACGCCGACGGCCGCCCCCTCGACGGCACCCACCCGTACACCCTGCGCTTCCCGCCGGACGGGCTGCCGCCGGTGGAGGAGTTCTGGTCGCTCACCGTGTACGGCCTCCCGGACCAGCACCTCGTCGCCAACCCGGCCGGCCGCTACGCGATCGGCAGCCGCACCCCCGGCCTGCGCCCCGACCCGGACGGCGGCCTCACCCTCCACCTCCGCCACGAGCCGCCCACCGCCCCGTCCGAGGCGGCGAACTGGCTCCCCACCCCCGCCGGCCCGTTCCGCCCGGTGATCCGCCTCTACCACCCGGGCCCCGCCGTCCTGGACGGCACCTACCGCCTCCCGCCGCTGCGCCGGGCGTAGGGCGCCGTCCGGCGGCCGTCCCCGCCGGGCTGCCGTCGGCCGCCGGGAGCCGGCGCAGCCGCACGCCGAACCGACGCGAACCGTCGGACACGCCCGACCAGGAAGGACGCGCGATGGGCGATGCCGTCGGCCGGATGCTGGCCTCGGCCGCGGGCATCGCGATCACCCCGATGGCGCTGGTCGCGACCGTCCTGCTGCTCGCCACGCCCCGGGGCCCGGCCAACGGGACGGCGTTCGCCGCAGGCTGGGCGGCCGCGCTGACGGCGGTGACGGCCCTCGTGGTGCCGCTCGCGTCCCGGCTCGCCGGGGACGTCGCCGGCCCGGACTGGTCGTGGTGGTTCGAGCTGGCCGTGGGCGGTCTGCTCCTGCTGCTCGGCGCGCGCCAATGGTGGGACCGCCCCCGCGAGGGCCGGGTGCACGGGCCGCCGGCCTGGATGCGGACGGTCGACCGGTCCACCCCCGCCCGCTCCGCCGCACTCGGGGCGGCCCTGCTGGCGGCCGACCCGAAGAACCTGCTGCTGGCCGTGGCCGCCGCCGTCGCCGTCGGAACGGGCGGAAGCCCGGCACCCGGCAAGGCGGGGGCCGGGGCGCTGCTGGTGCTGATCGGGTCGCTCGGCACCCTGCTGCCCCTGGCCGTCCACCTCCGCGGCGGCCCCCGCGCCACCCGCCGGCTGGACGAGTGGAGGGCCTGGGCCGCCACCCACCACACCGCGATCCTGCTCACCCTGCTCCTCACCCTCGCCACCTCCCACCTGGGCACCGCCCTCTCGGGCCTCACCACCTGACCCCGAGCTCGCCCCCCTCCTGGCTGGGGTGCCGGCGCGCCACCTCCGATCGGCGGCGGAGCCGCGCCGGGGGTGTGGCAGGCGGCTTCGGGTGTGGCCCCGGTGCGCGGTGCGCGGTGCGCGGTTCGTGGGGCTTGGGTGTGTGGCGGAGGGCCGGCTCCCCGGTGCCGCCGGGGTGGCGGTGCAGGTCTTCCGGCCGGGGCGGAGCTGCGGCGGATGTGCGGGAGGTGGCTCCGGGTGTGGCCTCGTGGTGCGGCGCGGACCTTGCCGTGTGGCGACGGTCCCGGCCCCGGTGCCGTCTCGCCTGTCGGCGTGCCACCTCCGGTCGGCGGCGGAGCTGCGGCGGGGGTGTGGCGGGGGACTTCGGGTGTGCGGTCGTGGTGCGGCTCGGGCTCCGGCGCCGCGTTCGTGGGGTGTGGTCCGACCGTGGGCCCGTCCTGGTGCGGCGGAGGCGTGTGGCTGGGGTAGGGCCCGGCCGGTCTCACCGGGGTGTGGGATTCGGGGTGGCGGTGGACGCGGAGGGGGACGGGGACGCCGGAGCGGTCGGCTCGGCTGTGGGTGTGGGTGTGGGTGTGGGTGTCGGCGTCGGCGTGGCGCGCGGTGACGGGGTGGGGGTGGGGGTGGGGGTGGTCGGGCTCGCGGTGGGTTCGGTGGTGGCGGGGGCCGTCGGGGACGGGGTGGCGCCGCCGCGGTGCCGGGGGCCGCCCTCCAGGGTGACCACCGCCTGCGAGGGCGGCAGCGCGATCCGGGCGGTCCAGCGGGTCGTGGGGGCGAGGTCCTCGTCGACGCCGACGATCACGGTGATCCGCTGGCCGGGCGCGAGCGTGCCCGCGTCGCGGCTGAGTCGCAGCCAGGGCGCGTCCACCACGGCGTGCCAGTGGATCTCGGTGCCGCCGGAGTTGGTGAGGGTGAGCACCGTGCGGTTGCCGTACTCGCCCGCCTCGACGGTCAGCAGACCGCCCGGCGCGGGCGCCTCCTGCGCCACGTCGGGCGCACCATCCGCGCCCCCCTCGCCGGCCACCGGGGCCGCCGGGGCCGGTGTGGGCCCGGCCGCCGGGGTGGCGGCCAGCGCGGGACCGCCGAGCGTGCTCGCCCCGTGCGCCGGGACCGGGATCAGCGGCCCCTGGACCCCAGGAAGCAACGTTTCTGCAGTGAGCGGTCCCGCCCCCGCCAGCTCCATCCCGGCCACCGCCGGACCGGACCCGCGGGCGGCCTCGGCGGCCGTCCCGATCGCCCCGCCGGCCGTCCCGGTGGGCCCCGGGGACCCTCCGGCGGTCGCCGTGCCGCCCGCCGGTCCACCCGCCCGGCCCCCCGCCGAGCCCTCCGTCGGACCTTCTGCCGAACCCCCCGCCGAGCGCTCCCCCTCGACCCGGACCGAGGAGACCGCCGCCACCCCGGGCCCGCCGCCGCCCCGGTGCCCGGCCCACAGGGCGATGACCGGCGCCGCCAGTACGGCGGCCAGCACCCCGGTGGTCACCACCCGCCGCCGCACCGTCGGCCCCCGCCCGGCGTCCGGCGCGCGGTGCCGGGGGAACCCGCCCTGGTCGAAGCGGAGGCCGGGCTCGGTCACCGGCGCAGGCGAGCCCGCCCGTCGCCCGGGGCGGCGGGTCGCCGAGGGCAGGAACCCGACGGTCCCGCCCGGGAGCCCGCTGCCGCCGGACGGCGCCGTGAGCACCGGCAGTCCGGACAGGCCCGCCGTGCCGTCCTCCGGGACCTCGCCCGCGACCCGCTCCGCCGTGCCCCGGCAGGCCGGGCAGTCCACCACGTGCTGCACCAGCTCCCGGCGCAGGGCGGGGCCGAGCACCCGGTCCCGCCGGCTCTCCGCCCCCGCGCCGCCGAGCCGGTCCAGCTCGGGGCAGCCGCCGGCGCCGAGCACCAACAGGGCGGCTCCGGTCCGGCCGACCTCGGCCCGTGCGGAGGCGAGCAGCGCCCGGACGCTCTCGAACGGCTGCCCGAGGACGGCCGCCACCTCGATCGGGGTGAGCCGGTGCCGGACGGACAGTTCCAGGGCCTCGCGCTGCTCCGGGCCGGTGCCGGCCGCCTCGGGCCAGGCCAGCAAGGCCAGTTCGCGCCGCCGCCGGCCCGCCTCCGCCCCGCCGTCCCGGCCCGCCCCCTTCCGTTCCCCGCCCGCACCGCTCCGTTCCCCGCCCGTGGCCGCGCCCGCCGCCCCGCCGGCCAGCCGCCGCAGGCAGCAGTACCGGGCCAGCGAGTACAGCCAGGCCCGGACCAGCCCGGGTTCGGCCAGCCGGCCGCCGTGCCGGACCGCCAGCTCGCGCACCTCCCGCAGGGCGGCCGCGGCGGCCTCGTGCTCGCACAGCACCGAGAGGCAGTAGGTGAAGAGGCCGTCCACCTGTCGCTCGTACGCCGCGAGGACGGCGTCGCGCGGCCCTTCCGTACTCGTCGTCACCCGTCCGACGGTAGAGAGCGCACCAGCCCTGCCCGGGTGATTCCGCCCGGTTGTACTTCTTTCGGGTAACAACATCGCCCATTCGTGGACCCCGCCCGGCGGCCCCACGGGTCCCGGCCCCGTTCGCCGCCCGCCGCTCCGCCCGTCGCCCAGCCCGCCGCTCCACCCTCCGCCCGGCCCGTCGCCCCGCCCTGTCGTACCCAGGCGCTACGGTGACCGCATGGCTGCCCGTACCAAGACCACCGCCAAGCCGCGCCCGGCCTACCGCTGCACCGAGTGCGGCAACCAGCTGCCCAAGTGGGTCGGCCGCTGCCCGGAGTGCAACGCCTGGGGCACGGTCGAGGAGTACGGCGCGGTGCCGATCCGGACCACCGCCGCCGGCCCGGTCAGCGCGCCGGCCCGCCCGATCGCCCAGGTGGACGGGCAGGTGGCGACGGCGCGCTCCACCGGCGTGCCCGAGCTGGACCGGGTGCTCGGCGGTGGCCTGGTCCCGGGCGCCGTGGTGCTGCTGGCGGGCGAGCCCGGCGTCGGGAAGTCCACCCTGCTGCTGGACGTCGCCGCCAAGGCGGCCACCGCCCAGCACCGCACCCTCTACGTCACCGGCGAGGAGTCGGCCGGCCAGGTCCGGCTGCGCGCCGACCGGATCAACGCCCTCTCCGAGCACCTCTACCTGGCCGCCGAGTCCGACCTCGGCGCCGTCCTCGGCCACATCGAGGCGGTCGGCCCCGGTCTGCTGATCCTGGACTCGGTGCAGACCATCGCCTCCGCCGAGTTGGACGGCGCGCCCGGCGGCCCGGCCCAGGTCCGCGAGGTGGCGGGCGCGCTGATCCGGGCCTCCAAGGAGCGCGGCATGGCCACTCTGCTGGTCGGCCACGTCACCAAGGACGGCCAGATCGCCGGCCCCCGCCTGCTGGAGCACCTGGTGGACGTGGTGCTGAGCTTCGAGGGGGACCGGCACGCCCGGCTGCGGATCATCCGCGGGATCAAGAACCGCTACGGCGCGACCGACGAGGTCGGCTGCTTCGAGCTGCACGACGAGGGCATCGAGGGCCTGGCCGACCCGTCGGGCCTCTTCCTGACCAGGCGTGACAAGCCCGTGCCGGGCACCTGCCTGACCGTGACCCTGGAGGGGAAGCGGCCGCTGGTGGCCGAGGTGCAGGCCCTGATGGTGGATTCGCAGATCCCCTCGCCGCGCCGGACGACCTCCGGCCTGGAGTCGCCCCGGATCGCGATGATCCTGGCCGTGGTCGAGCGTCACGGCGGGGTGAAGCTGGGCAAACAGGACATCTACACCGCCACCGTCGGCGGCGTGAAGCTCTCCGAGCCCTCGGCGGACCTCGCGGTGGCGCTCGCGGTGGCCAGCTCCTCCTCCGACACCCCGCTGCCCAGCAACCTGGTCGCGATCGGCGAGGTCGGCCTGGCCGGCGAGGTGCGGCGGGTGACGGGTGTGCAGCGGCGGCTGGCCGAGGCGCACCGGCTGGGCTTCACCCACGCGCTCGTCCCGCCGGACCCGGGCAAGGTGCCGCCGGGCATGAAGGTGGTCGAGGTGGCCGACATCGGCGAGGCGCTGCGTGCGATCCCGGGCCGCCGCCGGGCCGCCGCCCGGCCGAAGGCTGAGGCACCGTCGGCGCCGCCGGCACCCCGCGCGCCCCGGCCGGCGGCCCACCCGGAGGAGCTCATGGACGGGTGGGAGCCGCTCGACTCCGACGAACTGCGCTGACCCAAGCCCTGTCGTTGCCGCACGCAGTTAGACTTTCCCCTGTCTCATTGGTGATAAGGCAGTACTAAGCGACAGAGCAACAGACCGCAGGCCGGCGCCCCGCGCGAGGGCGGGCGGTACGGGGTCGACCGGAGGAGTCACGTGGCAGCCAGCGACCGGGCGGACAAGTCCTCCCGCGAGGAGGCCCTGCTGCGGGCCTCCCTCACCGCCATCGCCCCCGGCACCGCGCTGCGCGACGGCCTGGAGCGGGTGCTCCGGGCCAACACCGGCGGCCTGATCGTGCTCGGCTTCGACAAGACCGTCGAGTCGCTGTGCACCGGCGGTTTCGTGCTCGACGTCGAGTTCACCGCGACCCGGCTGCGCGAGCTGTGCAAGCTCGACGGCGCGGTGGTGCTGGACAAGGACATCACCAAGATCGTCCGGGCCGGCGTCCACCTGATGCCGGACTCCACCATCCCGACCGACGAGACCGGCACCCGGCACCGCACGGCCGAGCGCGTCAACCGGCAGACCGGCTTCCCGGTCGTCGCGGTCTCGCACTCGATGCGGCTGATCGCCATGTACGTCAACGGCACCCGCCGGGTGCTGGAGGACTCCACCACCGTGCTGTCCCGCGCCAACCAGGCGCTGGCCACCCTGGAGCGCTACAAGCTGCGCCTGGACGAGGTGGCCGGCACGCTCTCCGCCCTGGAGATCGAGGACCTGGTGACGGTCCGGGACGTCACCGCCGTCGCCCAGCGGCTGGAGATGGTCCGGCTGATCGCCACCGAGATCGCCGGGTACGTCCTGGAGCTCGGCATCGACGGCCGGCTGCTCTCGCTCCAGCTGGACGAGCTGATCGCGGGCGTGGAGCCGGAGCGCGAGCTGGTCGCCCGGGACTACTTCCCGGAGCGCGCCGCCAAGAAGGGCCGGACCGTCAACGAGGTGCTGGCCGACCTGGAGGCGCTGACCCACGCCGAACTGCTGGACCTGCAGACGGTGGCCAAGGCGCTCGGCTACTCGGGCTCGCCGGAGTCGCTGGACTCGGCGGTCTCGCCGCGCGGCTACCGGCTGCTGGCCAAGATCCCGCGCCTGCCCAACACGGTGATAGAGCGCCTGGTGGAGCACTTCGGCGGCCTGCAGAAGCTGCTGGCCGCGAGCATCGACGATCTGCAGACGGTCGAGGGCGTCGGCGAGACCCGGGCCCGTTCGGTCCGCGAGGGGCTGTCCCGGCTCGCCGAATCGTCCATCCTGGAGCGCTACGTCTGAGCCGGGCGCACCGCCCGTGAACGCCGGAGCCCGGACCGCCTGAGCGGTCCGGGCTCCCTGCTGTCGTGCCGCGCCGTGCGGGTGAGGGCGGTTCAGTTCTCCAGGCGGATCGAGGAGCGGGCCGAGGCCTGGCCGCCGGAGAGGCCGGTGAGGTCGGCGACCACCAGGTAGGTGCCGGCCGGGGCGGGCGCCGGGTCGGCGGTGGCGCACTGCGGCTTGCTGCGGACCCGGTCCCAGCTGAAGGTCTCGGTCAGCCCGCCGTTGGCGGGGAGCTGGACCCAGCTGCTGTTCTTGTCGGCCGGGCAGTCGCCGGAGGACCAGATGCGCTCGCCGTTGCTGGCGGTGACGGTGATCGCCGAGGCGGTCCGGCCGAGGTCCAGCCGGCAGGTGGTGGCCGAGGAGTTGTTGATGGTCAGCGCCAGCTTGGGCTTGTCCTTGGGCTGGTAGGCGTTCTGCGCGCCGGCCAGATTGAGCGTCACCTGCGAGGAGGCGCAGACCGGCAGGGCCATGATCTCCGGGGTGTTCACCGGGGGCGGGCCGCCGGTGCCGCCACCGCCGGTGCCTCCGCCGCTGCCGCCCGCGCCGCCGCCGGTGGCGGCACCGCTCGCGCCGCCGGCCGCCGCCCCGCCGGCCGCGGGTGCCGGGCTGCCGCCGCCGGTGGTGCCACCGGTGCTCACGCTGACGTCGCCGCCGCCCCCGCCGCCCACGGCGCCGCCGGAGGCACTGCCCCCGCTGCTGCCGCTGCCGGGGCGGGAGTTGTTGGCGGGCCCGGTCGGGGAGGCGCCCGGCGTGATCGTCTGGGCGGGCGTCTGGCTCTGCGACTGGGTCGGTGCGGCCTGCGCGGCCTTGTCCTTCGGGCCGTCGTCACCTCCGCCCTGATCGGTCATCAGCCAGATGACGAGGGCGGCGACCGCGACGACGGCGACGAGCACGACGATGCGCCGACGCCAGTAGATCGAGGCCGGCAGCGGTCCTACGGGTTGACGCAGAGAGGGCACGCCCAAACTCTACGAGACAGTGTGTGCCCCTTGACGCACCAACACCGCACAGTCACCCCTTCCTTCACATGATCCGCCATTTGCGCCGTTCGAGGGAGGCCGAATGGGGTGTTTTGCGCCCCCGTCCGGAACGCCGTGATCCGCTTCGGCTCCCGGCCCGGGCATGGGAGGATCGAAGGGCCATGGCTGCCATCACCGTCACCCCCGCCCTCCCCGCCCCCGCGACCCCGGCCGGAGCGCCGGAGCCCGCCGGGGTGCCGGGGCTCGCGCTGCCGCTGCCCGTCCTGCACACGACCGTCCTCGGCTGGTACGAGGAGAACGCCCGCGACCTCCCCTGGCGCACCCCGGACGCCTCGCCCTGGGCCGTGATGGTCAGCGAGTTCATGCTCCAGCAGACCCCGGTCAAGCGGGTCCTGCCCGTCTGGGAGGCCTGGATGGAGCGCTGGCCGACCCCGGCCGCCCTGGCCGCCGAGGCGCCCGGCGAGGCCGTCCGGATGTGGGGCCGGCTGGGCTACCCGCGCCGGGCGCTGCGCCTGCACGGCGCGGCCGTGGCGATCACCGAGGACCACGACGGCGAGGTCCCGGACGACCACGCGACGCTGCTCTCGCTGCCCGGCGTCGGCGAGTACACCGCGGCCGCGGTGGCCTCCTTCGCCTTCCGGCAGCGCCACGTGGTGCTGGACACCAACGTCCGCCGGGTGTTCGCCCGGGCGGTGTCCGGCGTGGAGTACCCGGCGCAGGCCACCACGGCGGCCGAGCGGCGGACGGCGACCGCGCTGCTGCCCGAGGCCGCCGGGACGGCCGCCACCTGGGCGGTGGCCGTGATGGAGCTGGGCGCCCTGGTCTGCACGGCCCGCGGGCCGCAGTGCGGGGACTGCCCGCTGTTCACCGTCTGCGCCTGGCAGCGGGCCGGCCGGCCGCCGTACGAGGGCCCGGCTCGGCGCGGGCAGTCCTACGAGGGCACCGACCGGCAGGTGCGCGGCAAGCTGCTCGCCGTGCTCCGCGAGGCGCACGGCGAGGTGCCGCAGGCCCGGCTCGACGCGGTCTGGCCGGACGCCGTGCAGCGGGCCCGCGCGCTGGACGGCCTGGTCGCCGACGGCCTGGTCGAACCGGTCGAGCAGGGCGTCTACCGGCTGCCCCGGTAGACCCGCCACGGCCCCGGACGGCCCGCCGCCGGACGGGCGCGGGGGCTCTGGGACACGCGCGCGAGGGCCCCCGCCCGCCGGTGCGGCGAACGGGGGCCCTCGGCTGCGTTCCGGTGTCAGATCGCGACGGCCTCGATGGTGTCGGCCGCGGGACCCTTCTTGTCCTTGCCGCCCTCGGCGTCGGCCGGCGGGGTGCCGGCCCCGCGCAGCGGCACCTCGCGCATGAAGACCGCGGCGGCGACCGCGATCACCGCGACCGCGGCCCCCCACAGGAAGACGGTGTGCATGCCGTTGGCCACCGCGTGGTGGTAGGCGTCCTGGACCGGCGCCGGCAGCGCCTTGAGCGCGGCCGGGCTCAGCTGCGCCGGGTCCCCGCCCTGGGCGGAGCCCGCCCCGGCGGCCGAACCGAGCCGCTCGTTCATGGTCTCGGTGACCCGGTTGTTGAACAGCGCGCCGAACAGCGCCACGCCGAACGAGCCGCCGATGGTGCGGAACAGGGTGGCGGTGGAGCTGGCCACGCCCATGTCCTTGAGCTCGACGCTGTTCTGCGCGACCAGCATGGTGATCTGCATCAGGAAGCCCATGCCGGCACCGAGCACCACCATCCAGCAGGCCGAGACGAAGCCCGAGGTGTCGGTGGAGAGGGTGGAGAGCAGCACCATGCCGGCGGTCATCACGACGGTGCCGATGATCGGGTAGATCCGGTACTTGCCGGTCTTGGTCACGGCCTGGCCGACCACCAGCGAGATCACCAGCATGCCGAACATCATCGGCATCAGCAGCAGGCCGGAGTTGGTCGCCGAGGCGCCCTGCACGGTCTGCTGGTAGAGCGGCAGGAAGACGGTCGAGCCGAACATCACGAAGCCGACCACGAAGCCGATGACCGAGACCAGGGTGAAGTTGAGGTTCCGGAACAGCGACAGCGGCAGCATCGGCTCCTGGACCCGCTGCTCGACGTAGCAGAAGCCGATCAGGGTGGCCGCGGCCAGCGCGGTCAGGCCGAGGATCTGCTTCGAGCCCCAGTCGTACTCCTGCCCGCCCCAGGTGGTGATCAGGGTGAGCGAGGTGATGCCGGTGGTGAGCAGCACCGCGCCGAGGTAGTCGATCCGGGCCTTGCTGCGGACCTTCGGCAGCTTCAGCGTGACGATCACGACGGCCAGTGCGACGGCGCCGAGCGGCAGGTTGATGTAGAAGGTCCAGCGCCAGTTCAGGTGGTCGGTGATGAAGCCGCCGACCAGCGGACCGCCGATGGTGGCCAGGGCCATCACCGCGGCGAACATGCCCTGGTACTTGCCGCGGTCGCGCGGCGGGACGAGCGCGCCCATGATCGACATCACGCCGACCATCAGACCGCCGGCGCCCAGGCCCTGGAGGGCGCGGAAGCCGATGAGCTCGTTCATGTCCTGGGAGAGGCCGGAGAGCGCCGAGCCCGCCAGGAAGATCACGATCGAGGTGAGGAAGGTGCCCTTGCGGCCGTACATGTCGCCGAGCTTGCCCCAGATCGGGGTGGAGGCGGCGGTGGCCAGGGTGTACGAGGTGACCACCCACGACAGGTGCTCGGCGCCGCCGAGCTCGCCGACGATGGTCGGCATCGCGGTGCCGACGATCAGGCCGTCGAGCATCGCGAGCAGCATGGTGACCACCAGGCCGATCATGACCAGGCGGATCTCGCGGGCCGAGCGGGGCTGCTCCTCCTCGGCCGGTTTCTTCTCGGGGGCGCCGGTGTCGGCCTTTGGCTGTGACATGGGTGGGTGTCTCCCGGACAGGACGTCGGGCGACCGGCGCGGCCTGCGACGGCCCCCTTACTTGTCGCCCGGCTAGTTTGTGGACCGTCGGCACGGTAGGTTGTGCACTAGCCGGTCGTCAAGCCAGTTTTCAGGCAGGCGCCCTGGGCAGGAAGAATGGACGCAGGGGTGGCCGCCGAACGGATGTCCGCCGCTGCGCCGCGACGGCCGTCGGCCGTGCGGGGAACGGGATCACGACGCAGTCAGAGGCAGGCGATGGGCACGATGCACGGCCCCCGTAGCGACACCCGGGCGCGCATCGTCGCGGTGGCCCTGGAGCTCTTCTCCGAGCACGGCTACGAGCGCACCTCGCTGCGGGAGATCGCGGACCGCCTCGGCGTCACCAAGGCCGCGCTCTACTACCACTTCAAGACCAAGGAGGACATCGTCCAGGGCATCGTGGCGGCCACCGCCGCCCCGATCCACGAGCTGATCGCCTGGGGGCGCGAGCAGACCTGGACGCCCGAGGTGCGGGACGAGCTGATCCGCCGGTTCGCGGCCGGGATGTCCGAGCGGGCGCTGCTGCTGCGCTTCTTCCAGGAGAACCAGCCCGCCCTGCGCGACCTGCCGGCCGGGCAGGAGTTCCGGGACAGCATGATCGCGCTGGTCCGGCTGATGCACGGTCCGGGGGCGAGCTTCGAGGACCGGCTGCGCGCGGCGATGTCCCTGTTCACCATCAACTCGGCGCTCTTCCTGCTCCAGCAGGACAGCCGGCCCGGGGCCGACCCCGCCGCCGGCGGGGTGCCGGTCGCGGAGGCCACCCGCGAGGAGGCGATCGTGGCCGCCCAGCACGTGGCGCTGGAGATCTGCCGGCTGATCGGCAGACCCGCGCCGACGGACTGAACGGCCGCGACCGGATCCGGACGGGGGATCAGAAGTCGGTGACCCCGCGCGCGGACAGGTAGGCGATCGGGTTGATCACCGCGCCGTACTGGTTGGCGGAGCGAATCTCGAAGTGCAGGTGCGGTCCGGTCGAGTTGCCGGTGTTGCCGGAACGGCCGATCTGCTGGCCGGCCGCGACGCGCTGGCCCGCCGACACCGAGATCGACGACATGTGGGCGTACTGGGCGTACCGGCCGTCCGGCAGCCGCAGCACGACCTCCTTGCCGTACGCGCCGTCCCAGCCGGCCGACACCACGGTGGCGTTGCCGACCGCGAGCAGCCGGGTGCCCGGGGAGACCGCGAAGTCCACGCCGGTGTGGTAGCCGGCCGCGTAGTGGACGTTGCGCACGCCGTACGGGTTGCTGGTCGGCGCGCCCGGGGCCGGGGCGGACCACTGGGGAGCCGGAGCCGGAGCCGGAGCGGGCGCGGGGGCCGGAGCGGGCTCGGGAGCGGGCTCCGGGGCCGGGGCGGGGGCGGGCGCCTCCGGTGCGGCGGGCTCCGGCTGCGGCTCGGCGGCCTGCTCGGTGAGCAGGTTGGCCGCGACCGCCACGTACTCCTGGGCCGAGTACTGCTCGGACGGCAGGGTGTACGGGCTGGGGCCGGCGACCTGGACCAGCCCCGAGGCGGGCGCCGCCCCGTGCGGTGCGGTGAACGCCGAGCTGCCGGGGGTGGTCGGGTCGACCGTCTGCGCCGAGGCGCTGCCCGAGGCGGCGAGGAGCAGGGCGCCGGTCAGCACGGCCGCACCGGCCGCGGCCGCGGTGGTGGAGTGGTTGCGGCCGGTCTGCCGGAGGAAGGAATCGGCGAGCCGGCACAGGGCCGGCCCCAGAGGCGGGACGGAAGGCATGGAGCTCGACCTCATGGGCGGACGGGGACAGCACGCTGAGCCCGGTCGGGCGTGCTGAGCGGGGGACCACTCAGGTGTAACCGTCACCGAGCGGAGTCCCAAACCGGGTGACCTACTACGGCGTGTAGTCATCATCGCGCCGGAATTCGGTCCGACGGAGTAACGATCATGCGGTCGGATCGTCCGTTCGAGGGGAGGCGGCCGGCGGGCCCCGCCCGGTCGCGCTACTACGCCCGCTCGTACCCGCCCCGCGGGTTGTGAGCAGCACCACCCGCGGGGCGGGTCCGAGGCCGCCCCGCGGTGCCCGCCGCGCCCGGACGCGAAGGATCCGGCCCGCCCCCGCGGGTGCGGGAGCGGGCCGGATCGGCTCAGCGGTGCCTGGTCAGGGACCGGGCGTCAGAGCTCGGTCGATCAGTTGTCGACCGGGCGGACGCGGATCCAGGTCTCCAGGTAGTTCGAGGACTCGTTCTCGACCTCGATGCTGGTGCCCGTCTTCGGGACGATGACGCTGCTGTACGGGTTGTCCTTCGACCAGTAGGACTTCAGGTCGGAGAACTCGTCGACGCCCTTGGCCTTCGGGATGACCGTCTCGACGCCGGCCCGGTGCAGGGTCAGACCGTCGACCTTGCGGGAGCCGAAGGTGGAGTCGTAGCCGTTGATGCGCGGGCGCATCAGCGTGCCGTCCTTCCACTTCAGCGGGGTCGGGTGCGAGTCGACCGGCAGGATCAGGCCCTGGCCCGGGTGGTTGGTGACGTTGTTGTCACTCTGCGACTCGTCCCAGTACCAGATCAGCAGGCCGGGCTGGTACGGGTAGTGCTCGACCCAGAGCGGCTTGTCCGCGAAGCCGAAGTTGTACGGGCCGACCTTGAGGGTGCGGTCGTACGAGACGTACTGGCGGTTCTCCGCGATGTAGTACTGGTTGTAGTCGTTGGTGAACGACCCGGAGGTCCGCGAGAAGCCCTTGGCGGTCCAGCCGTTGTCACCGTTCTCGGCACCGTCGGTGAAGACGGTGGCGCCGTTGGCGGTCACGACCAGGTCGTCCAGCGCCAGGCCCTTGAGGTGCAGGCCGCCGTCGGTGACGTAGCGGAAGCGGACCTTGACGGCCTTGCCGGCGTAGGCGTCCAGCGGGAGGACGAGGTCGCCCCACTTGTCGCCCGAGCTGCCGGTCAGCGAGGCGTTGCCGGAGGGGTCCTTCGGCAGGGCGACGCCGTTGTAGGTGCCGGCGAGGGCGGCCCAGCTGGTGCCGCCGTCGGTGGAGACCTCGGCGTAGCCGTAGTCGAAGTCCTGCTCGATGTCGTACCAGGCCTTGGCCGACAGCGAGGCGGAGGTCTTGCCGGTCAGGTCGATGTCGCGGGTCAGCGTGACGTTCAGGTCGTCGGCGCTGCCGCTCCACCACTCGTTCGCACCCGCGTAGGGCTTGTTGATGGTGGTGGTGACGGCCTTCTTCGGCAGGTCGACGACCAGCGCCTGCGGGAGCTTGCTGTTGTACTCCGCCGGGCCGATGTGGTGGGTCGACTCGGTGCCGGCCTTGGCCTTGTCGAACTTCAGCCAGCCGAGCTTGAGCTTGCTCCACGCGTCGAGGTCGTTCGGCATGTCGCCGATCGAGTTCTTGCCCTCGCCCAGCCAGGAGCCCGACGACATCAGCGACCAGAAGCCGACCGAGTTGTCGATGCCGCTGCCGGAGGTGTCGTAGAGGTCCGGCAGGCCGAGGTCGTGGCCGTACTCGTGGGCGAAGACACCGAGGCCGCCGTTCTCGGGCTGCATGGTGTAGTCGCCGACCCAGACGCCGGTGCCGCCGACGGGGGTGCCGCCGAGCAGGTTGCCGGACGGGCCGGTGGTGCCGGCGCCGGTGCCGTAGACGTACGAGCGGTGGGCCCACAGGGCGTCAGTACCCTGCTTGCCGCCGCCGGCCGACTGGTCCTCACCGGCGTGCACGATCTGGAAGTGGTCGATGTAACCGTCCGGCTCGTTGAAGTTGCCGTTGTGGTTGAAGTCGTACCGGTCCCACTGGTCGTACTGCGCGATGGTGGCCTTGATCTGCGCGTCCGTCTGGCCCTTGGCCTTCTGGTCGGCGACCCAGGTGTCGATCGCGTCGCGGATCAGGTCCTGCGCGTTGGCGCAGACGTGCTGGCCGCAGTAGTCCGAGCCGTAGCGGGCCTCGTTGTACTTGACCTTCACCCAGTCGGTGACCTGACCGTCCACCGAGTAGCGGCCCGAGGACTGCTTCTCGTAGTAGGTCTTCAGCGAGTCACCGGACTTGTTGAAGTACAGGTCCTGGTAGTGCTGCTGGTTGTAGTCGGCCTGCCACAGGGTGGAGTTGTTGGTGGCCGCGTCGGGCTTCTCGATCTGGTTGCGCTGCGGACCGGGGGTACCGCCGTACTTGATCCGGCCGTCCGGCGTCTTCGTGGTGTTGTCGACCTCGTCACCGAACTCCACCAGGATGGTGAAGATCTTGTCCGTGCGCTCACGGGCGAGCTCGACGTACTTGTCCTTGCCCAGCTTGATGCTGGAGCCGCCGCCGTGCTGCTCGATCTTGGCGGTGCCGGCGAGCAGCTGCTCGGTGGCGGCCTTCGACTCGGCCTCGACCTTCTCGGTCAGCGGGCCCGGCAGGTTGTGCTCAGTGCTGGTCTGGACGGCATCGGCCGGGTCCTGCGGAACGGGGGCGGAGCCGGCGGCGATGGCCGTGCTCGGGAGCAGCCCCGCGCCGAGCGCGGCTATGACCGCCGCGGCCGAGGCGACCGCAGCGGCTTTCCTGGTCATCTTCAACGTTGTGACGTCCTCCCCAAACCGGTCCGGCTCTTGGCCTTCCGGTAAACCAATGAAAGACAGGTGGACGTCATTTGATCTAAGCGTGGACGGAAAAGATAGACCTTGACCGTGACATGGCCACAGCGCTATGCTCCGCAACTTCGTATCAACTGACGCACCGTCAACAACATTGTCATTAAAGATGACTACGGCTTCGATCGCACCCGCACCAGCCCCCCGTACGGCCCCCGACCTGCCCCTTCGTGGGCCGGATCACAGCTTCGCCAGGGGTGCGGAAAACGGTTTGGGCCCCCGGCGAGAACGCCGGGGGCCCAAACCGTTTGCTGTTATCTGTTAAATGTTGCTACTTCGTCAGGTCGGGACCCGGCGAGGCGACCGCGGCCGGAGTGTCCGCGACCGCGGACTTCTCCTCGCCGCGGAAGGTGAACTTCGCGTCCTTGCCCTCGCCCTCGACGCCGACGACCACGATGTGGCCGGCCCGCAGCTCGCCGAAGAGGATCTTCTCGGAGAGGTGGTCCTCGATGTCGCGCTGGATGGTGCGGCGCAGCGGACGGGCACCCAGGATCGGGTCGTAGCCGCGCTTGGCGAGCAGCTTCTTGGCCTCGACGCTGAGCTCCAGGCCCATGTCCTTGTCCTTGAGCCGCTCGTCCACCTTGGCGATCATGAGGTCGACGATCTGGATGATGTCGTCCTCGGACAGCTGGTGGAAGACGACGATGTCGTCGACGCGGTTCAGGAACTCGGGGCGGAAGTGCTGCTTGAGCTCCTCGCCGACCTTCGCCTTCATCCGCTCATAGCCGGTCTGGGTGTCGCCCTGGGCCGCGAAGCCCAGGTTGAAGCCCTTGGAGATGTCCCGGGTGCCGAGGTTGGTCGTCATGATGATGACGGTGTTCTTGAAGTCGACCACGCGGCCCTGGGAGTCGGTCAGGCGGCCGTCCTCCAGGATCTGCAGCAGCGAGTTGAAGATGTCCGGGTGGGCCTTCTCCACCTCGTCGAAGAGGACGACGGAGAACGGCTTGCGGCGCACCTTCTCGGTCAGCTGGCCGCCCTCCTCGTAGCCCACGTAGCCGGGGGGCGAACCGAAGAGCCGGGAGACGGTGTGCTTCTCCGAGAACTCCGACATGTCGAGGGCGATCAGCGCGTCCTCGTCGCCGAAGAGGAACTCGGCGAGCGTCTTGGACAGCTCGGTCTTACCGACGCCGGACGGGCCGGCGAAGATGAACGAGCCGCCGGGACGCTTCGGGTCCTTGAGGCCCGCACGGGTGCGCCGGATGGCCTGGGAGAGCGCCTTGATGGCGTCCTTCTGGCCGATGACGCGCTTGTGCAGCTCGTCCTCCATGCGCAGCAGCCGGGAGGTCTCCTCCTCGGTCAGCTTGAAGACCGGGATGCCGGTGGCGGTGGCCAGGACCTCGGCGATGAGCTCCTCGTCCACCTCCGCGACGACGTCCATGTCGCCGGCCTTCCACTCCTTCTCGCGCTTGGCCTTGGCCTGCAGGAGCTGCTTCTCGTCGTCGCGCAGGGACGCGGCCTTCTCGAAGTCCTGCGCGTCGATCGCGCTCTCCTTCTCGCGGCGCACGTCGGCGATCTTCTCGTCGAACTCGCGCAGGTCCGGCGGCGCGGTCATCCGGCGGATGCGCATCCGGGAGCCGGCCTCGTCGATCAGGTCGATGGCCTTGTCCGGCAGGAAGCGGTCCGAGATGTACCGGTCGGCCAGGGTGGCGGCGGCGACCAGGGCGGCGTCCGTGATGGAGACCCGGTGGTGGGCCTCGTAGCGGTCGCGCAGGCCCTTGAGGATCTCGATGGTGTGCGGAAGCGACGGCTCGGCGACCTGGATCGGCTGGAAGCGGCGCTCCAGCGCGGCGTCCTTCTCCAGGTGCTTGCGGTACTCGTCGAGCGTGGTGGCACCGATGGTCTGCAGCTCACCGCGGGCCAGCATGGGCTTGAGGATCGAGGCGGCGTCGATGGCGCCCTCGGCGGCGCCCGCGCCGACCAGGGTGTGCAGCTCGTCGATGAACAGGATGATGTCGCCGCGGGTGCGGATCTCCTTGAGGACCTTCTTCAGGCGCTCCTCGAAGTCACCGCGGTAGCGGGAGCCGGCCACCAGGGCGCCCAGGTCCAGCGTGTAGAGCTGCTTGTCCTTGAGCGTCTCGGGGACCTCGCCCTTGACGATCGCCTGGGCCAGGCCCTCGACGACGGCGGTCTTGCCGACGCCGGGCTCACCGATCAGCACCGGGTTGTTCTTGGTGCGGCGGGACAGCACCTGCATGACCCGCTCGATCTCCTTCTCGCGCCCGATGACCGGGTCGAGCTTGGCCTCGCGGGCGGCCTGGGTGAGGTTGCGGCCGAACTGGTCGAGGACCAGCGAGGTCGACGGGGTGCCCTCGGCGGGCCCGCCGGCCGTGGCCGACTCCTTGCCGCCGGGGGTCTGGTAGCCGGAGAGCAGCTGGATGACCTGCTGGCGGACCCGGTTGAGGTCGGCGCCCAGCTTCACCAGGACCTGGGCGGCGACGCCCTCGCCCTCGCGGATCAGGCCGAGCAGGATGTGCTCGGTGCCGATGTAGTTGTGGCCGAGCTGCAGGGCCTCCCGGAGCGACAGCTCCAGGACCTTCTTCGCCCGGGGGGTGAAGGGAATGTGACCGGACGGGGCCTGCTGGCCCTGGCCGATGATCTCCTCGACCTGCTGGCGGACGGCCTCAAGAGAAATCCCGAGGCTCTCCAGGGCCTTAGCGGCGACACCCTCACCCTCGTGGATCAGACCCAGGAGGATGTGCTCGGTGCCGATGTAGTTGTGGTTGAGCATCCGGGCTTCTTCCTGAGCCAGGACGACAACCCGCCGCGCGCGGTCGGTGAACCTCTCGAACATCGTTTATCGCTCCTCAGAGCGGTCGGGCAGTTCGGGGTCCGTCCCCGCCCTGTCCTTCCGCATGCTAGTCCCGCTCAGCGGCGCGGCCCACGGATTCACTCCCCTCGAAGGGGAGCGAGATGCTGCGCGACCAGCCGACACCAATCCCAACCCGATGCTGGGAGACGGTGTTCCCGCACGCGGGCCGGATGCACCGGATACCGCTACGCCATCGGCGAACAACCTCCGCCGCGACGCTGCCGGTGGGTGTCCGACCGGTCACGCGTCCTGCCCCGGGCGGAGCCAGGGGCCCCGTCCCTCTGCATTCATACCCGGTATCGGGGCGGTTCTCGCGCAGTTTCCGCGGTGGCGGTGTTCGCCTGGCGAGAAGTCGGGCCGCCGCTGACGGTGGGTCAGCCGCGGCCGGCCGGCCGGTGCGCCGTCCCGGTGGTGTCCGCGTTGCCGCTTCGCCCTTACAGCGTTGCACAGGCCGGGAGGCTTCCGCCGCCCGGACCGGGGCCGGGCCCGCTGCCCGAAGGGGCACCACGGCCGTGCCGGGCCCGGCCGGAGGTGTGCCGCGGGGCGCGGAGGGGTCCCCTCCGCGCCCCGCGCGTGCACCTCGGACGCCTCATCCGGCGCCCGGAACCCCGCACCCGTCCGGGCGGCCGGGCGTCGCCCGGTTCAGGACGCGTTGGCCTTCTCGTAGGCCTCGCGCACGTTGCTGGGGACGCGACCGCGGTCGTTGACCTCCAGGCCCTGCTCCTTGGCCCACGCGCGGATCTTGGCGGTGTCCGGGACGCTGCCGGACGGACGCGGCGCGGAGCTGCGGCCGGTGCGGCGGGTGCCGGCGAGGCGGCCGCTCTGCTTGCGCCCCTTCTCCACGTACGGCGCCAGCAGGCCGCGGAGCTTGTCCGCGTTGGCGCTCTTCAGGTCGATCTCGTAGGCAACGCCGTCGAGCGCGAACGTGACCGTCTCGTCCGCCGAGCCGCCGTCGAGATCGTCTTCAAGAATGACCTGCACCCTCTGTGCCACGGGCTTCCCTTTCCGCTAAACGACCCATTGCCTAAGGAAAGGAAAGCGCTTTTCTCCGGAAAACACAAACCCCTGGCCGTCGCGGGGGCGGCTCACAGGTGCAGCAGCATGCGCGAGTTGCCCAGTGTGTTGGGCTTCACCCGCTCCAGGTCGAGGAACTCGGCGACACCTTCATCGTACGAGCGGAGAAGTTCTTCATAGACATCCGTAGCGATCGCCGCCGGGTCTGTCGTACCATCATCGGTTTCCTGGAGCTCCCCGATCTCCACGAAACCGTGTTTCGCGAAGAAGGCGACCTCGAACGTCAAGCAGAAAATCCGACGGACGCCCAGCCAGCGGGCGGTCTGCAGCAGCTTCTCCAGCAGCAGGTGTCCGACCCCGTGCCCGCGGCAGGACGGGTCGACGGCGAGGGTGCGGACCTCGGCGAGGTCCTCCCACATCACGTGCAGCGCGCCGCAGGCGACCACGGTCCCGTCGTCGTCGCGTTCCGCGACCCAGAACTCCTGGACCGATTCGAACAGGGTGACGGTGGGCTTGTCGAGCAGAATGCCGTCGCGCGCGTAGGCGTCGATGAGCCCGCGTACGGCCCGTACGTCCGTGGTCCGCGCCCGGCGGATGGTGACCTCCATGGCGGGACGTTATCGTGCCGGCCCCGAGCGGGTCTCCCCGGTATCCGGTCCGCTCTCCGGGGAATCCGGTGCGGCCGGATCGGACGGGGACAGAGCGGCCACCCGCAAGGCGTCCCGCAGGGCCTCCCGCTGCCCGGGCGACATCAGGCCGAAGAAGTGCACCAGGGCCGCCGCGGGATTGTCGCTCGTGGCCCACGCGTCGTTCATCAGGGCCGCCGTGTACGCCTCGCGCGAGGAGACCGGTTCATATCGATAGGCCCGCCCCGCGCGCTCCCGCCGGAGCCAGCCCTTTCTGTGCAGCTTGTCCAGGACGGTCATCACCGTGGTGTACGCGATATCGCGTTCCGACCGCAGATCCAGGAGAACCTCGCGAACCGTGACCGGTCGGTTCCACTGCCACACCCGGGTCATGATGGCGTTCTCAAGTTCGCCGAGTTGCCGGACCATAGTGCGGCCAGGATAGGGAGTGAATGGGGCAAATCTTGTGAAGTGCCGCCAAACCGGCGCGCCGCCACCCCCGGAATCCGGGAATGGCGGCGCGGTGCCCGCGGACGGCCGACGGGGTCAGTCGGCCACGTCCTCCTTGGCCTTCTGGGCCCCGCCCTGGCTGCGGATGATGGCCCGCACCAGGAAGCCGAAGCCGATCGCCATGACCAGCGGCGGGACGATCGCGCTGACGTAGTCCATCAGGTCACTCCTCCTCGGTCTTCTCCGCCGTGCCGGCGGACGCCTTGGGCTCCGGCTTCACCAGCGGGAAGAGCACCGTCTCCCGGATGTTCTTGCCGGTGAGCAGCATGATCAGGCGGTCCACCCCGAGGCCGAGGCCGCCGGTGGGCGGCATCGCGTACTCCAGGGCCCGCAGGAAGTCCTCGTCGACCTGCATCGCCTCGACGTCGCCGCCGGCCGCGAGCAGGGACTGCGCGGTCAGGCGGGCGCGCTGCTCGACCGGGTCGACCAGCTCGGAGTAGGCGGTGCCGATCTCGGTGCCGAAGATCACCAGGTCCCACTTCTCGGCCACGCCCGGCACCGAGCGGTGCTGGCGGGTCAGCGGGGAGACCTCGGTCGGGTAGTCCCGGATGAAGGTCGGCCGGACGGCGTTCTCCTCCAGCAGGCGCTCGACCATCTCCAGCACGATCTGGCCGTGGCCCCACTCCTTCTCGAAGGGGATGCCGTGCGCGGCGGCCAGCGCGCGCAGCTCCTCGACCGAGGTCTGCGGGGTGACCTCGGTGCCCAGGCGGGCGGAGATGCCCGGGTACACGGAGACCTCCTCCCAGGGCTCGGCCAGGTCGATCTCGTGCTCCACGCCGTGCGGGTCCAGGCCCTTGATCACCGTGGTGCCCAGCGCGTCCCGGGCGGCGTTGACGATGGTGGCCCGGATCAGCTCGGCCTGGGTGTCGTAGTCGCCGTAGGCCTCGTACGACTCCAGCGAGGTGAACTCGGGGTTGTGGGTGGAGTCCGCGCCCTCGTTGCGGAAGTTGCGGTTGATCTCGAAGACCTTCTCCGCGCCGCCGACCACCAGCCGCTTCAGGTACAGCTCGGGGGCGATCCGCATGTAGAGGTCGATGTCGTACGCGTTGATGTGCGTCTTGAACGGCCGGGCGTTGGCGCCGCCGTGCACCGGCTGCAGCATCGGGGTCTCGACCTCGATGTACCCGCGCTCCTCGTAGGTGCGGCGGATCGAGCGGACCACCTTGGAGCGCAGGTGGAGGATCTCGCGGGCCTCGGGGTTGACGATCAGGTCGACGTACCGCTGGCGGACCCGGGCCTCCGGGTCGGTCAGGCCCTTGTGCTTGTCCGGCAGCGGGCGCAGGCACTTGGCGGTGAGCTCCCAGCGGTCCACCATCACCGACAGCTCGCCGCGCCGGGAGGTGATCACCTCGCCCTCGACGCCGACCTGGTCGCCGAGGTCGATGTCGGACTTCCAGGCCGCCAGCCGCTCCTCGCCCAGCTTGTCCAGGGAGAGCATCACCTGGAGGTCGCCGGAGCCGTCGCGCAGGGTGGCGAAGCAGAGCTTGCCGCCGGTGCGGGAGAGGATCACCCGGCCGGTGATGCCGGCCCGTTCACCGGTCGCGGTGTCCGGGGCGAGGTCCGGGTGCTTGGCCCGGAGGTCGGCGATGGTGCTGGTCCTGGGGAAGCCGACCGGGTAGGGGTCGACACCGGCGGCCCGGAGCCGGTCCAGCTTCTCGCGCCGGACGCGCATCTGCTCGGGAAGGTCGTCGGTCGCGGGGATAGGGCTCTGATCGCTCACCCCACCAGGGTAGCCAGCCGCGACCGGTGCTCCGCCACGGGATTACCGTGCCGCGGGGTGCGGCGGGGCCGCCGCGGACGGAACCGGGGAGGCCGGGCCGGACGGATCCGGCGCGGCCTCCCCGGCAGGCGCGGGAGGGGCGGGCTCAGCCGGTGCCGGTGGCCAGCTCCAGGTCCTCGGGCGCGGGCGGCGCGGGCGGCCCGGCCGGCGGCTTGGGGCGGCGGCCGAACAGCTCGGCGGGGGTGGGCATCCGGTGCGGCCGGGCGGGCGCCCGGTCGTGGGGCGCGCGGGGGTCGGCGGACTGCTCGACGGGGGGCTCGGTGCTGCTCATCGGGATCCGTCCTCCAACAGGGGTGCCAACGGGGATGGTGCCAACGGGGGTGGGAGAGGTGCTCGGGGGTGCGGCGGGGCTCGGTACGGCGACGAGGTGGCGCTGGCCGGTGGTGAGGGCGAGCCGCTCGCGGACGGCGGCCTCGGCCAGCGCGTGGCAGCGCCCGGCCAGCCGGGAGCGGCGGGAGCGCTCGCCCTGGCCGCAGGGCTGGCGGCTCAGTCCGCGCAGTGCGGTGAGGTCCTCCGGCCCGGGGAGGTAGCCGTCGGCCACCGCCTCCTCCAGCCGTTCCAGGTAGCCGCTGACGCTGCCGGGCAGGGCGGCCCGGTAGCGGGCGAGGTCGGCGAGGAGGAAGGCGCGCAGCCGGCCGCCCTCCTGGACGGCCTCGTCGATCGCCTCGGTCAGGCGCAGCGCGTCCTGGACGTCCTCGGCCCACAGCGCGGCGCCCGCGTCGGCGTGCGACGGCCGGCCGGGGAACTGGAGGTGGACGGGGACGGCGGGGTGCAGGGCTTGGGCGAGGGCGCGGCGCAGCACGCGGACTTCGTCGGCGCTGAAGGCCATGCCGCCGCGCGATCCGTGTGGCGTAGGCATGGGCTGACACTACGTGAGGAATATCCGATTTGTCGGTAGCGTCGCGCCGACGCCCCACGTTTGCCCCGGGAACGTCCTGCGGGCGGGCCGCGGGGGCCCGCCCGCAGGACGGCCGGTCCGGGCGCCGGTCAGCGGCGCAGCGCCTCGGCGGGCTGGATCCGGGCCGCCCGCCAGGCCGGGTAGACCCCGGCCAGCAGCCCGGTGAGCAGGCCGATCGCGGGTGCGGCGGCCACCGTCGCCGGATCGACCACCGGGGTCCAGTCCCGGGCCAGCGCCACCCCGAGCACCGTCAGCACCCCCAGCGAGGTGCCGACCAGGCCGCCGATCAGCCCCAGCGAGGCCGATTCGGAGAGGAACTGGCCGGTGATGTGGCGGCCGCGGGCGCCCAGCGCCCGGCGCAGGCCGATCTCGCCGGTCCGCTCCAGGACGGCGACCAGGGTGGTGTTGGCGATCCCGACCGCGCCGATCACCAGGCAGATCCCGGCCAGCAGCAGGAACAGCTGGTTGAGGTCGGAGGTGACGTTGGAGCGCAGGGTGCGCGGGTCCGGCGGCGGGACGGACTTGAAGTACTCCGGGTGCGCCGGGTCCAGGGCGAGCGGGGCCTCGGCGGCGATCTGCCGGGCGGCGCCGATCCTGGTCGAGATGATCATCTTGGCCCGGTCGCGGTCCGGTTCGCCCCAGAGCCGGGCGGCGGCGCCGCGCGGCACCGTCACCGAGAGCAGCAGGTCCGCCTTGCGCCTCACGTCGTCGACGATCCCGATCACCGTGAACGGCTTGTCCTCCAGGAAGATCGCCGGCTGGGTGTCCAGCGTGGTGATGCCCAGCCGGGACGCCAGCGCCGCGCCGATCACCGCCACCTGCCGGCCGGTGGAGTCGTGCCAGCCGTCGAAGGTCCGGCCCTGCACCAGGTGCGGTTCGGCGGCCGCGAGCACCCCGGCCGAGGCGGCCACCACCGGGACCTGCTCCCCGCCGCCCCGGCGGCCCACCGGCGCGGCCCGGACCGTGCCGGAGGCCCGGGACACCGGCCAGTAGACGCCGGCCGCCTCGACCCCGTTCAGCCGCTGGATCCGGGCGTCGGCGTCGGCGGGGAAGGCGAGCGGCACCAGCTCCGGGCGGACGCCGCCGGTGTCCTCGACGCTCACCTCGGTCGCGCTCAGCACGCTGAACCGGGAGTCGATCTGCGAGGAGGTGGTCGCGGTCAGCCCCAGGATGGCCACGAAGGTGCCCACCCCGAGGACGGTGCCCAGGCCCGTCAGCGCCGAGCGGGCGGGCCGCTGGAGCACCCCGGCCAGCGCCTCGGCGAGCAGGTCGCGCAACGGGAACCGGGAGGGCTCGACCACCCGGTCGCGGCGGCGGATCGGCCTCACGCCGCGGCCACCTCCTCGCGCAGCAGACCGTCCCGGATCGCCACCGTGCGCCGCCCGCGGGCGGCCACCTGCGGGTCGTGGGTGATCAGCAGCACCGTCAGCCCCTGGGCGTGCAGCTCGTCCAGCAGGGCCAGGATCGACTCGGCGGTGACGGTGTCCAGGTTGCCGGTGGGCTCGTCGCAGAGCAGCAGCGACGGCCGGCCGACCAGCGCCCGGGCGATCGCCACCCGCTGCCGCTCGCCGCCGGACAGCCGGGTCGGCAGCGCGTCCAGCCGGTGGCCGAGGCCCACCCGGACCAGCGCCGTGCGGGCGCGTTCGCGCCGCTCGGCGGCGGCGCGCCGGCCCCGGGTGGCGGTGTAGAGCATCGCCAGGGCGACGTTCTCGGCCGCCGAGCGGTGCGGGAGCAGGTGGAAGGACTGGAAGACGAAGCCGATCCGGCGTCCGCGCAGTGCGGTGCGGTCGGCGTCCGGGAGCCGGCCGGTGTCGATGCCGTCCAGCAGGTAGTGGCCGGTGGTCGGGGCGTCGAGCAGGCCGGCGATGTTGAGGAAGGTGGACTTCCCGGAGCCGGACGGGCCGGTCACGGTCACGTACTCGCCGGGCGCGACCGCGAGGTCGCACGGCTTCAGGGCGGCCACCGGCGGCGGGCCCGGGTAGGTCAGGCCGGCCTGGCGGAACTCGATGACGGGGACGGCCGCGTGGGTGGCCCCGGTCGCGGTGGTCGCCCCGGCGGCGGCGGTCACGTCGCTCGGGCCGGTCATTCGGCGCCCGCCCCGGTGGCGTCCTTGACGCCGACGATCACCTGGTCGCCCTCCTTCAGCGTGCCCTCGGTCAGCGGCCGGACCTCGGTGCTGCCGCCGCCGGCCGTTCCCGGGGTGACCTCCACCCGGCGGCGCTGCCCGCTCTCGTACACCGTCACCACCGTCCTGCCGTCCGCCGTCGCGGAGACCGCCGACAGCGGGACGACCAGCACCGGGCCGGCCGAGGAAGCGGCCTGCACGGTCAGCCGGACGTCCTGGCCGGCCAGTCGCGGATCCAGCGGGGCGTCCGGCTGCACCACCATCGGATAGCCGTTCGCGGCGGCGCCCTGGGCCGGGCCCGGGTTCTGGCCGCCGCCGGCGCCCTGGGCGGCGCCGGCCGGCTGGCCGTCCCCGGGGGTGTCGGCCACCGTGCCGACCTTGCCGGTGGCCTTGAGGCCGGTCACCTCGGAGAGGACCTCCACCACCTGCCCCGGATGCACCAGGCCCTTGTCGGAGACGGCGAGACTGCCCTTGACCACCAGTGCCCCGGCCGAGACGGTCAGCACCTTCCCGGAGACCTCGCCGCCGATCCGGCCGGCCACCGTGTCGACCCGGGCCGGGAAGCCGGAGAGGAACAGCAGCTCGGCGGCCGGGACCATCGGCCCGGCGGCGGCCTTCGCGTCCGTCGCCTTCCTGCGCAGCTTGGCGAGGTCCTCGGTGGCCCGGTTCACCTGCTTCTGGGCGGTGTCGACGGCGGTGCCGGCCGCGTCCACCGGGCTCTCCCCGGCCGGGGCCGGTGCCGCCCCGCCGGAGGCCGCGGGGCGGCCGGCGCCGCCGGTCCCGGTGGCCGCTCCGGTGCTCGCTCCGGTGCTCGGCGCAGCACTCGGCGCGGCGCTCTGCTGGGCGTCGGCCTGCGCCTGCGCCTGGGCCTGCTGCTGGGCCTGCTGCCGGGCGGCCGTCACCGCGTCGTCGTAGTGCTTCTTCGCCAGCTTCAGCGCGTCCTTGGCGTCCGCCAGCGCGCGCTCGCCGCCGGTGACGGCCTCCTGGGCGGCGGTCACCGCGGTGTCCCCGTCCGGCGCGGCGGGCAGCGGGTCGTAGCCGCGTGCCGCGTAGAACGCCTTCACCGCGTCCTTGGTGGCGGCGCCGTACGTGCCCTCCGGGTCGCCGTCCGCGCCGAACCCCAGCTCCTTCAGCGCCTGCTGGAGCTGCTTGACGTCCTGCCCGGTGGCCCCCGGCTTGAGGTCCCGGTACACCGGCAGGTCACCGTGCAGCGCGAACACCGGCCGCCCGGCCACCTCCAGCACCGACTGCCCGGCCTGCACCTGGTCGCCGGCCTTGGCCGGCAGTTTGGTGACCACCGGCTTGGCCCCCGCCGTCCCGCCGCCCCCGGCCGGGGCGACGTCCACCGACTGCCCGGCGCTCACCTGCCCGCGGATCACCACGGAGTCCGTCAGCACCCGCTTCTCCACCACCGCCGTCAGCACGTCCGGCGCCGGCGGCGCGCTGTCCGCCGCCGCCTGGGCGGGCGACTTGATCATCGTCGACGCCGCCACCCCGCCCCCGGCCAGCGCGACCGCCGCGGCCATCACCAGCACCAGCGCCCGCCGGCGCCGTCGGACCCCCCGTCCGCCGCCGCCCACCTCGTCGTCCGCCGCCGCCTCCGGCGTGACGCCCGGCCCCTCGAACCCGGCCACGACCCACCCTCGTTCCGAAAATCGATCCAACTGTCCGACCATGACGACTCCCCGACGTGTGCTCAGGGGCGCCGCCGGTTCCCCGCGCTCACCCGGCCACCGCCTGGCTCGCCTCCCGCGCGAGGCGCTTCTCGGAGTCGGCGACCTCCTTCAGCAGCTGGGCGTTCTGCTCGACCAGGCGCTGTTCCAGCTGCGTGCGCACCTCGAACCACACCTCCGCCGGCCGGCTGTCCGCCCGGCACCCGGCGTCCGCCCGGGCGATCGCCAGCTCCTGCGCACCGGCGGCGCCGACGACCTTCTCGAACTGCTGCGCCGCCTGGAGCGGGCTCGCGTACGTGTAGCCGCTGGGGCGCATGCACTGCGACCACCGGGCGAGTGCCGCGACCATCCGGGGATCGGCCTCGGTCTGCTCGCCCGCCTGCGTGATCAGCTCGTTCAGCCGCCCCTTCGCCGAGCCCTTGCCCGCGTCGGCCGCCGCCAGCCGGATCGACACCTCCTTGGCGCACTTGGCCTGGGCGGTGTCCGCCGCCGAGTCGGCGACGACGGGCTGCCCCGTCTCCGGCGGCTTCGCGTCCCGGCCGTGGGCGGACCCGGCGTAGCCGTAGTCCTTCAGCGCCTGGACGGACGGCCACGCGTACGGGTTCACGGCCGTCCCCTGCGCCCTGTCCCGGGCCAGGAGCTGTTCGGCCGTGACCGCCGGCCGTTCGGTGACCTGGTACCCCTGGTCCCGCGCGCACTTCGCGGCGAGCTTGTTCACCGCGTTGGTGAAGACGGCCTGGCTCTCCGCGTCCCCCCGCATCGCCGCCTCCAGCGGCAGCCCCTCGTCCCGCGAGGCCTCGGTGGTCTGCGACCCGGACGGCGCCGCCGCGGGGGCCGCGGGGCCGTCGCCGGCGGCCCCGCCGGAGGAGCAGCCGGTCAGGGCCAGGGCCAGGGCCGCCGCGGCCGGCAGCAGCGCCCGCCGGCCGTGGCGCCGCCGGACCTCCCGTCCGCCGGCCCCCGCCCCGTCTCCGGCAGCCCCGCCGCCCGCCGTCGTCGCCGGCCTCGCGTCCGTTCCGTCGACCTCGGTCACGCCCACCCTCGTTCCGGTCGTCCGATCCAACTCGTCAACCAGGAGGACCGGTTGACGGACCGTCCGGGTTGTCACCGGCTTTCCGGGATCAGCCGGCCGCCAGGGACCGGGACGCCGTGCGCAGCCGGTCCTCGGTGTCCTTGCGGATCCGGGCGAGGGCCGGGGCGTGCTGCTCGATGAGCCGGGTCTCGTACGCCGCCTCGACGGCGCCCAGCACCCGCTCGTCGGTCCTGGACTTCTCCCGGGCGCCGGCCTCGACGCCGAGACGGTCCATCGGCGCGGCCCCGTGGGTCTTGACGGTGCGTCCGGTGATGCCGAGGTGGTCGGCGGCCTGCTGGCCGGAGCGGTCCGGGGCCGGGAGGTGGAGCACCTCTTCCTGGCGGTCGCTCAGGCTGCCGAGCCGGGACGCCGAGGTGCGCAGGTCGTCCAGGGCGTCATCGACGGCCGTCATGGTTCCGTGCATGTGTTTCCCCCCTCAGTGCCTGCCGCTCCTCGACGGCGGGGAGCGGCGGGTGTGACGGGGCCCCGTCGCCCGAAGCTAGCACGGGGCGGGGCGCGGGGGGTGATCACTCGGGGTCGCGATGGGGGGACCGTGCGTGAATGTCCGCCTTCGCGTCGGTGTGATCCGCGTCACGCCCTCCGGCTCAGCTCGGGCGGTTGCGCTCGTAGACCAGGCGCAGGCCGATCAGGGTCAGCCAGGGCTCGTGGACGTCGATCGAGCCCGCCTCGCCGAGGACCAGCGGCGCCAGGCCGCCGGTGGCGATCACCTGGACGTCGTCCGGGTCCTTGGCGAGCTCGCGGGCCATCCGGTCGACCAGGCCGTCGACCTGGCCCGCGAAGCCGTAGAGGATGCCGGACTGCATGCCCTCGACGGTGTTCTTGCCGATCACGTTGCGCGGGCGGGTCAGCTCGATCTTGCGCAGCAGGGCGCCGCGGTTGCCGAGCGCCTCGACCGAGATCTCGATGCCGGGGGCGATCGCGCCGCCGACGTAGTCGCCGCGGGCGTTGACCGCGTCGAAGGTGGTGGCGGTGCCGAAGTCGACCACGATGCACGGGCCGCCGTAGAGGTGGTTGGCGGCGAGCGCGTTGACGATGCGGTCGGCGCCGACCTCCTTGGGGTTGTCCATCAGGACGTGCACCCCCGTCTTCACCCCCGGCTCCACGATCACCGCGGGAACGTCGCCGTAGTAGCGGCGGGTCACCTCGCGGAACTCGTGGAGCACGGAGGGGACGGAGGAGCAGATCGCCAGGCCCTCGACCTTCGCGTCGGCGATCGCGGTGCGCGATCCCTGCGAGCCCATCAGGCCGTGCAGCAGCACCGCCAGTTCGTCCGCCGTGCGGCGCGGATCCGTGGAGATCCGCCAGGTCTCGACGACCTCTTCACCGCCGAACAGGCCGAGGGTGGTCTGGGTGTTGCCGACGTCGATGGTGAGCAGCATGGGGTGCTTTCTTCGTCGAGGGCCAGCGGACGGACGGACGGGCGGAGCGGACGAACGGGCGGAACGGATCAGGCGCGCAGGTCCAGGCCGATGTCCAGGATCGGCGAGGAGTGGGTCAGCGCGCCCACCGCCAGGAAGTCGACACCAGTCTGGGCGACCTCGCGCGCGGTGGCCAGGGTGAGTCCCCCGGAGGCCTCCAGCTTGGCCCGGCCGGCCACCAGGGCGACCGCCTCGACCAGCTGCGGCACGGTGAAGTTGTCCAGCAGGATCAGGTCGGCCCCGGCCTCCAGGACCGGCGCGATCTGCTCCAGGGTGTCGACCTCGACCTCGACCGGCAGCTCCGGGTAGGCGGCCCGGACGGCCCGGAACGCCTCGGCGACACCGCCGGCCGCGACCACGTGGTTGTCCTTGACCAGGGCGGCGTCCGACAGCGCCATCCGGTGGTTGGCGCCGCCGCCGCAGCGGACCGCGAACTTCTCCAGCGCCCGCAGGCCCGGGGTGGTCTTGCGGGTGTCGCGGACCACCGCGCCGGTGCCCTCCAGGGCGTCCGCCCAGGCACGGGTGGCGGTGGCGATGCCGGACAGGTGGCAGAGCAGGTTGAGCGCGCTGCGCTCGGCGGTCAGCAGGTCCCGGGTGCGGGAGCGGACCGAGAGCAGCACCTGGCCGGCCTCGACCCGGTCGCCGTCCTGGACGTGCCGCTCGACCTCGAACTCCTCCTCGCAGACCAGCGAGACGACGGCCTCGGCGATCCGCAGGCCGGCCACCACGCCCGCCTGACGGGCGGTGAAGTCGGCGGTGGCGACGGCGTCGGCCGGCACGGTCGCCACCGAGGTGACGTCCTCGCCGCCGGCGAGGTCCTCGGCCAGCGCCAGGGTGGCGATGTCCTCGACCTCGACCGGGTCCAGGCCGGCCTCCTCCAGCAGCTCGGCGAGCTGCGGGTCCAGGCCGGTCTCGTAGCCCTCGCCGTCCCCGCAGGCGCAGCCGTCGCCGCAGCCGCCGGCCAGCGGGAGCTCCTCGTGCTCGTGCTCGTGCTCGTGCAGGTGGGTCACGTCGGTCGCGTCGGTCATGGTGTTACTGCTCCTCGGGGGTGCTGACGGGGCCGCCGGAGGCGGTGAGGGTGGTGATCAGGTGGCGTCGCCCGCGCGCGTCGTCCCGCTCCGGGAAGTCCTCGCGCCAGTGGCAGCCGCGGGTCTCCTCGCGCTGCGCGGCGGCGGTGACCAGGGCGTCGGCGACCAGCAGCAGGTTGGCGGCCTCCCAGGTCTCCACCCGGGGGTCGGCCGGCTTCTGCTCGGCGGCGTCGGTGCGGGCGTCCTCGGCGAGCCGTGCCAGCCCCTGTGCGGTGGCGGCCATCGACGCGGCCGAGCGCAGGACGCCCGCGCCGCGCGACATCAGCCGCTGGATCTCGGCCCGCGCCTCGGGCGGGGGCAGCGGTACCGGGCGGGCGGCGCGGGCGGCGGCCACGTCGACGGTGCGCTCGGGCAGGTCGCCGGCCGTGTGCCGGGCGGTCAGGTCGGCGGCGATCCGCTCGGCGAAGACCAGTCCCTCCAGCAGCGAGTTGGAGGCCAGCCGGTTGGCGCCGTGCACGCCGGTGCAGGCGACCTCCCCGCAGGCGTACAGGCCGGGGACGGAGGTGCGGCCGTGGACGTCGGTGCGCACCCCGCCGGAGGCGTAGTGGGCGGCCGGGGCGATCGGGATCGGCTCGGTGACCGGGTCGATGCCGTGCGCCCGGCAGGACGCCAGGATGGTCGGGAAGCGCCGCTCCCACATCTCGGCGCCGAAGTGCCGTCCGTCCAGGTACATGTGGTCGGTGCCCCGGAGCTGCATCCGGCGGGTGATCGCCTTGGTGACGATGTCCCGCGGGGCGAGCTCGGCCAGCTCGTGCTGCCCGGCCATGAAGCGGACGCCGTCCGCGTCGACCAGGTGGGCGCCCTCGCCGCGGACCGCCTCGGAGATCAGCGGCTGCTGGCCGTGCGCCTCCGGGCCGAGCCAGAGCACGGTGGGGTGGAACTGGACGAACTCCAGGTCGGTGACCTCGGCGCCGGCCCGCAGCGCGAGCGCCACGCCGTCGCCGGTGGAGACCGGGGGGTTGGTGGTGGCCGAGAAGACCTGGCCCATGCCGCCGGTGGCGAGCACCACCGCGCGGGCCCGGACGGCGCCGACGCCGTCGCGCCGGCCCTCGCCCATCACGTGCAGGGTCAGTCCGGCGGCGTGCCCCTCGGCGTCGGTGAGCAGGTCGAGGACGAGGGCGTGCTCGATGAGCTCCACGCCGGGGTCCTGCCGGACGGCGGCGACCAGGGCCCGGGATATCTCGGCGCCGGTGGCGTCCCCGCCGGCGTGCGCGATCCGGTTGCGGTGGTGGCCGCCCTCGCGGGTGAGCAGGATCGTGCCGTCCTCGCCGCGGTCGAAGGCGGCGCCGACCGCGATCAGCCGGCGGACCGCGTCCGGGCCCTCGGTGACCAGGGTGCGGACGGCGTCCTCGTCGCAGACCCCGACGCCGGCGACCAGGGTGTCGGCGAGGTGCTGCTCGGGGGTGTCCCCCTCGCCCAGGGCGGCCGAGATGCCGCCCTGGGCCCAGCGGGTGGAGCCGTCGTCCAGCATCGCCTTGGTGACCACCAGGGCCCGCAGGCCGGCCTTGCGGACGTTGAGCGCGACGGTGAGCCCGGCCACGCCGGAGCCGACCACGACGACATCGGTGTCGGTGGTCCAGCCCGGCGCGGGGGCGGTGAGACGGTGCGTGACGGCGGACATGACGGTGACGGCTCCTTAGCGCGCGGCGGCGTCGACGGCGCCGCTGCCGCCACGGTACGCCGCGTCCCCGCGCAGCAGTCCGGTGCCCTCCCCGGGCTCGGCCGGGTCGCCGCCGGTGCCGGTGATCCGGTTGTGTTCGTCGACGAAGACGACCTTGGGGAGGTGACCCTTGGCCTCGGCGGTGTCCATCTGCCCGTAGGCGATCAGGATGACGAGGTCGCCGGGGTGGACCAGCCGGGCGGCGGCGCCGTTGATGCCGATGACGCCGGAGCCGCGCGGGCCGGCGATGGTGTACGTCTCCAGCCGGGCGCCGTTGTTGATGTCGACGATGTGGACCAGCTCGCCGGGGAGCAGGTCGGCGGCGTCGAGCAGGTCCTCGTCCACCGTGACCGAGCCGACGTAGTGCAGGTCGGCCTGGGTCACGGTGGCCCGGTGGATCTTGGACTTGAGCATGGTGCGGAGCATTGCGGGTCACGCCTCCTGTGAGTGCATGCCTGGGGAACTGCCTGCGGACGTACCGGGCGGTACTACCGGACGATGATGCGGACGTTGTCGATCAGGCGGGTCGTGCCCACCTTCGCGGCGACGGCCAGCACCGCCTCGCCCCGGAAGTCGTCCGGCGCTTCGGTGAAGTCGTGCGGATCGATCAGGGCGAGGTAGTCGAGGTCCACGCCCTCGGCGGCGTCCAGCACGGCCGAGGCGGCCTCGCGCACGGCCTTCGGGCCCTGCGCGGCCGCGTCCCGGCCGGCGAACAGCGCGCCGGACAGGGCGAGGGCGCGGGTGCGCTCCTCCGCCGAGAGGTAGCGGTTGCGGGAGGAGAGCGCCAGGCCGTCCTCCTCGCGGAGGGTCGGCACGCCGACCACCTCGACGTCGAAGTCGAGGTCGGCCACCATCCGGCGGACGATCGCCAGCTGCTGGGCGTCCTTCTCGCCGAAGAAGGCGAAGTCCGGGTCGGTGATGTGCAGCAGCTTGGCGACCACGGTCAGCACGCCGTCGAAGTGGCCGGGGCGGGTGGCGCCCTCGTAGCGCTCGCCCATCGGGCCGGCGGCCAGCCGCACCTGGGGCTCGCCGTTCGGGTAGACCTCGTCGACGGACGGCGCGAAGACCACGTCGGCGCCGTTGGCCTCGGCGAGCCGCACGTCCTCCTCCAGGTCGCGCGGGTAGCGCTCCAGGTCCTCGCCGGCGCCGAACTGCAGCGGGTTGACGAAGACGGTGACGGCGACCCGGCCGTCCCGGCCGACCTGCTTGCGGGCGGCGCGGATCAGCGAGGCGTGGCCCTCGTGCAGGGCGCCCATCGTCATCACGACCGCGTTGTCGACCGGCTGCTCGTCCGGCCAGAAGGCCGCCTCGAAGTCGTCGACGGTGTGGGTGACCACGGCCCGGTGGACCTTCGGGGCGCGCTGGGCCTTGCCCGGCTGCTTGCCGCGTGCCATTACTGCTTCTCCTCGTTCAGTACGTCCAGCAGTGCCGCCGCCGACGTCTCGTCGATCGTCCCGTGGGCCAGGGCCCGCTGGGCGGTGGCGCGGGCCATCGCCCGGTAGGCGGCCGGGATGTCCGGGGACACCGTACTGAGCTGCGCCAGGTGGCGCCGCACGGTGCCGGCGTCGCCCCGGGCGACCGGGCCGGTGAGGGCCGCGTCGCCGGAGCGCAGCGAGTTGTCCAGCGCGGCGCCCAGCAGCGGGCCGAGCATCCGGCCGGGCTCGGCGACGCCCGCCCCGCGCAGCAGCTCCATCGCCTGCGCGACCAGGGTGACCAGGTGGTTGGCGCCGTGCGCGAGGGCGGTGTGGTACTGCGGGCGGACGTCCTCCGGCACCCACTCGGGCTCGCCGCCCATCTCCACCACCAGCGCCTCGGCGACCGGGCGCAGTTCCCCGGGGGCGGTCACCCCGAACGGGCAGCCGGCCAGGCGGGCGAGGTCGACGGAGGTGCCGGTGAAGGTCATCGCCGGGTGCAGCGCCAGCGGCAGCGCACCGGCCCGGGTGGCGGGCTCCAGCACGGTCACGCCGTGCGCGCCCGAGGTGTGCACCAGCAGCTGGCCGGGGCGGACGGCGCCGGTCGCGGCGAGGCCGGCCACCAGGCCGGCCAGCGCGTCGTCGGGGACGGTGAGCAGGACGAGGTCGGCGGCGGCCAGCACCTGCGGCGGGGTGACGATCCGCACGCCCGGCAGCAGGGCCTCGGCGCGGCGCCGGGAGGCGGCGGAGACCCCGGAGGCGGCGACCACCTTGTGGCCGGCCAGCTGGAGGGCGGCGCCGAGCGCGGGGCCGACCCGGCCGGTGCCGACCACGCCCACGGCGAGGCGGGCGGGGCGGTTGCCGGGGTCGGCGGGGTCGTCGGGCAGGGCCGGATCGCCGTAGTCGGACTGACTCACGCACCCACCTCTGTCCAGGGCTTCCGTTCCGGTCCGCTCAACGGGTACCGGACGTACCGGCCCATTCTACGGGGGGCGGGACCGCGCCCGGACGGCCCCGAGCGGTGCCCGGGGCGGGCTCAGTCGGTGGCACCGGCGCGGATCAGGCCCGCCTCGTAGGCCAGGACCACCGCCTGGACGCGGTCGCGCAGGCCCAGCTTGGCCAGGATCCGTCCGACGTGGGTCTTCACGGTCGCCTCGGAGAGCACCAGCCGGGCCGCGATCTCCCCGTTCGACAGGCCCTGCGCGACCAGCAGGAACACCTCGCGCTCGCGCTCGGTGAGCGGGCCGAGGGTGTCCGTGCGGCCGGGGCCGCTCTGCGGGGTGGGCAGCACCTCGGCGAAGCGGTCGATCATGCGGCGGGTGGTGGTCGGCGCGACCACCGCGTCCCCGCCGTGGACGGCGCGGATCGCGGCCACCAGCTCGGTCGGCGGCACGTCCTTGAGCAGGAAGCCGCTGGCGCCGGCCTTGAGCGCGGCGAAGGCGTACTCGTCGAGGTCGAAGGTGGTGAGGATGAGTACATGCGGGGCGCCGGGCAGCGGGCTGCCGTCCTCGGCCAGGCAGATCTGCCGGGTGGCCTGCACGCCGTCCAGCCGCGGCATCCGGACGTCCATCAGGATCACGTCCACCGCGGTGTGCCGGAGCTTGTCCAGCGCCTGGGCGCCGTCCCCGGCCTCGGCGGCGATCTCGATGTCACCCTGCGACTGCAGGATCATCCGGAATCCGGTACGCAGCAGCTCCTGGTCGTCGACCAGCATCACGCGGATGGTCAAGGGTGGCTCCTAGCTCCTCGGGGGGAACGGCGGGGGTGCTGCGGGGGGCGACGGGGGTCGGAGGGCAGCGGCGGGCGGCCCGGGGCCGCGCTCAGTGGGCGGCCTTGAGCGGCAGCACGGCGCGGATCCGGAAGCCGCCGCCGGGACGCGGCCCGACGTCGAGGCTGCCGCTGACCATGCCGACCCGCTCGCGCATGCCGATCAGGCCGTGGCCCTGGCCGTCGGTGCCGCCGGCGGCCAGCTGTTCGTCGGTGCTGCCGCGCCCGTCGTCCTCGACCAGCACGGCCAGCTCGCGCTCGCCGAAGTCGACCGCGACCCGGGCGTGCACATCGGGTCCGCCGTGCTTGCGGACGTTGGTCAGCGCCTCCTGGACGATCCGGTAGACCGTCAGCTCGACGCCGCGCGGCAGCTCGCGCGGGTTGCCCGAGGTCGCGAAGTCCACCTGGAGACCGGCCGTGCGGACCTGGTCCAGCAGCTCCGGCAGCTCCTCGACGCCCGGCTGCGGCACGTACTCCTCGCCCTTGGTGTCGGAGGTGCGCAGCACGCCGAGCAGCCGGCGCATCTCGACCAGCGCCTGCCGGCCGGTGGAGGCGATGGTGCCCAGCGCCTCCTTCGCCTGCTGGGGCGAGTTGTCCAGCACGTACGCGGCGCCGTCGGCCTGGACGATCATCACCGAGACGTTGTGCGCGACCACGTCGTGCAGCTCGCGGGCGATCCGGGCCCGCTCGGCGGCGACCGCCACCTTGGCCTGGGCGTCGCGCTCGCGCTCCAGCCGGGCCGCGCGGTCCTCCAGCTCGATCAGGTAGGCCCGGCGGACCCGGGTGAGCCGCCCCCACGCCCAGCAGAGGATGAACGGGGTGGTCATCATCCCGCCGAAGAACAGCGCCTCGGGGACGGAGTACTCGACGTAGCTGATGTCGCCGTCGGGCAGCCGGGTGGCCTTCTGCGGGCGGATCTGCCAGAAGACCAGCGGGCCGGCCAGCAGTCCGGCGACCAGCGCCGCCCGGGACGTCCACGCGCGGCCGAACGCGGCGCCCGTGTAGGCGAACACCAGATAGGCGATGCTGGAGATCGCCGGGTTGACGTCGAGCGCCACCTGGGTGAGGCCGACCACGGTCGCGGCGGCCACCGTGAGGTCGGGGAAGCGGCGCCGGAAGACCATCAGCAGCGGCAGGACGACGGCGATGACGACCTGGACCACGGCGCGCCAGCCGTCGTTCTCGCTGCCGTTCTCCGGCAGCAGGCCGAGGACGAGCACCAGCGCGGCCCAGGCGGAGTCGACCACCATGGGGTGTCGGCGGAGCCACGCGTTGAGTCGATGCACGGATCAAGCGTAGGCAGGTGCGGTGTGTTCCCAGGTCCGCCGGGAGAGCGATCCGTCCTACTCCCTAGGTCGGAGAGGGGGGCGTACCGCTGCCGTACGGATTGGGCGGGTACGGACCGGGTGTGTAGCGTCCCGCCCCATGACCTGGATGCGGTGGGCGCCCGCGACGGAGCGCGCCCTCTACGGACCCGAGACCGGTTTCTACCGCAGGCCGGAGGGCCCCGCCGGGCACTTCCGCACCTCGGTGCACGCCTCGCCGCTGTTCGCCCGGGCGGTGGCCCGGCTGCTCCTTGAGGTGGACGCGGCACTCGGCCGTCCGGAGGAGCTGGCGTTCGTGGACGTCGGGGCCGGGCGGGGCGAGCTGGTCGCCGGGGTGCTGGCGCAGCTGCCGGAGGCGGTGGGGGAGCGGCTGCGGGTGTACGCGGTGGAGCTCGCCGACCGTCCGCCGCTGCCGCCCGCCGCTCCGTCCACAGGGCTGTGGACGGAGCGGCGGTGGGCCGCGGCGGTGTGGACGGACGCGGTGCCGCGCGGCGTCACCGGGCTGCTGTTCGCCAACGAGTGGCTGGACAACGTGCCGCTGGACACCGGCGAGGTCGGCGAGGACGGGCTGCTGCGCTACCTGGAGGTGGACACCGCGACCGGCGAGGAGCGGCTCGGCGCGCCGGTCGACGCCGCCGACGCCGCCTGGGCCGCGCGCTGGTGGCCGGCCGAACACCCCGGGGACTTCACCGAGTTCGGCACCCCCCGGGACGCCGCCTGGGCGCATGCGGTGGCCGGGCTGGAGCGCGGGCTCGCCGTCGCCGCCGACTACGGGCACACCGCCGACCGCCGCCCGCCGTTCCCCACCCGCACCGGCTTCCGGGCCGGCCGCGAGGTGGCGCCGGTGCCCGACGGCTCCTGCGACGTCACCGCGCACGTCGCACTGGACGCCGTCGCCGTCCCCGGTCTCCACAGCCTGTGGACGACGCAGCGGGAGGCGCTGCGGGCGCTCGGCGTCAGCGGCGCCAGGCCGGCGCTCGCCCTCGCCTCGACCGACCCGGCCGGCTACCTGCGGGCCCTCACCGGCGCCGGCGAGGGGGCGGAGCTCACCGACCCGGCCGGTCTCGGCGCGTTCGGCTGGCTCGCGCAGACCGTCCGCATGCCGGTACCGGCGAGCCTGGAGGCGCTGCCGGGATGGCAGACTCTGACCCCATGAGGGAGACCACGGTCGGCATCGGGGCGGGAGCCGAGAACTTCACGGGCGAGGCGGGCGCCACCGACATGGTGCTCAACATCGGCCCGCAGCACCCGGCCACCCACGGCGTGCTGCGGCTGCGGCTGGTGCTGGACGGCGAGCGCATCGTCGCCGCCGAGCCGGTGATCGGCTACATGCACCGGGGCGCCGAGAAGCTCTTCGAGGCCCGGGACTACCGGCAGATCATCATGCTGGCCAACCGGCACGACTGGCTGTCGGCGTTCTCCAACGAGCTGGGCGTGGTGCTCGGCGTCGAGCGGATGCTCGGCATGGAGGTGCCGGAGCGCGCGGTGTGGATCCGCACCCTGCTGGCCGAGCTGAACCGCGTCCTCAACCACCTGATGTTCCTCGGCTCCTACCCGCTGGAGCTGGGCGGGATCACCCCGATCTTCCACGCCTTCACCGGCCGCGAGGACCTCCAGCACGTGCTGGAGGAGGCCTCCGGCGGCCGGATGCACTACATGTTCAACCGGGTCGGCGGCCTGAAGGAGGACCTCCCGGCCGGCTGGCTCGGCCGGGTCCGCGCCGCCGTCGCCGTGGTCCGCTCCCAGCTGCCGGTCTTCGAGGAGCTGGTGCTGGGCAACGAGATCTTCCGCGCCCGCACCGCCGGGGTCGGCGTGCTCACGAAGGCGCAGGCCGAGGCGTACGGCGTCAGCGGCCCGATCGCCCGGGCCAGCGGCCTGGACTTCGACCTGCGCCGCGACGAGCCCTACCTCGCGTACGGCTCCGAGGAGCTGCGGCGGGTGCTCACCGTGGTCACCCGGGAGGAGGGCGACTGCCTGGCCCGCTTCGAGTGCCTGCTGGAGCAGACGGTCAACGCGCTGGACCTCGCCGACGCCTGCCTGGACCAGCTGGCCGAGCTCGCCCCCGGGCCGGTCAACCTGCGGCTGCCCAAGGTGCTCAAGGCCCCCGAGGGCAGCACCTACGCCTGGACGGAGAACCCGCTCGGCGTCAACGGCTACTACCTGGTGTCGCGCGGCGACAAGACGCCGTGGCGGCTCAAGCTGCGCTCGGCGTCGTTCAACAACATCCAGGCGCTCACCGAACTGCTGCCGGGGACGCTGGTCGCCGACATGGTGGCGATCCTGGGCTCGATGTTCTTCGTCGTCGGCGACATCGACAAGTGAGGACGGGCGAGGGGGCGGGCGGGGCCGCCCGCCCCCTCGGCGCTACGCGTCCTTCGGCCGCTTGGGCTTCTTCGCCGGGTCGGCCGGGTGCGGGGCCACCTTCCGGTCGCCCTTGGTGGCGATCCGCTCCTCGCAGAGCCCGGCCAGCACCCGGTACGCGGCCGGGCCCATCAGCTCGGTGAGCTCCGGGCGGTAGCTGACGTAGACCGGGTCGGCGCCCTGGTGGGCGTCCGGGCTGCCGGTGCACCACCAGTGCAGGTCGTGGCCGCCCGGGCCCCAGCCGCGCCGGTCGTACTCGCCGATGGTGACCTGGAGGTAGCGGGTGTCGTCCGGGCGGTCGATCCAGTCGTAGGTGCGGCGCACCGGCAGCTGCCAGCAGACGTCCGGCTTGGTCTCCAGCGGCTCGCGGCCCTCCTTGAGCGCGAGCGCGTGCAGGGCGCAGCCCGCGCCGCCGGCGAAGCCGGGGCTGTTCACGAAGATGCAGGCGCCGTTGACCCGCCGGGTCTGGCGGTCGCCGTCCTCGTCGAGCATGGTGATGCCGCCGTCGGTCCTGATCCGGCCCTTGGCGTCGGTGCCGTGCGCGTGGTTCTCCCACAGCTCGGGGGTCAGCCGGGCCGCGTGGCCGGTGACGCGCTTCTCGTCGTCCTCGTCCGAGTAGTGCGCGCCCAGGGTGCAGCAGCCGTCGGACTCGCCCCGGCCCTCGCGGATGCCCTGGCAGCCCTGGCCGAAGATGCACGACCAGCGGGAGGTCAGCCAGGTCAGGTCGCAGCGGAAGACCTGCTCCTCGTCGTCCGGGTCGGTGAACTCGACCCAGGCACGCGGGAAGTCGAGCGGGACCTCGGGGCGGAGCTCGGAGCGGAGGACCGGCATCGCGAGGTCGACGGCGGCCGGGGCGCCGGCCTTCCGCTTGGCCTTCTTGCCCGGGGAGGTGCTGCCGCTGTGCTGGGACGTGTCTGCTGCTGCCACTCGGCAAGGGTAGAGCCTTCGCGCGGCGGCGAACCGACCGTGGCCGCCGGGTCCACGACGAGTTCACCGCCCGGCGCCCGGCCGCGGCGGGTGCGGGGCCGCGGTGAAGGCGGGGTGAAGGGCCCGTCGGCGCACGCCGGGCGGGGGCGGGGGCGGCCCTAGGATGGCTGCCGGTCCAGCACACGGGGAGGTCCGCGATGGCCGGCGGCAGCAGCGAGTTCGTCATCAAGCCGTGGGAACTGCACGGCGAGGGTCGGGAGTTCGAGCGGATCTCGGCGGACTTCGGGAAGGCCGCCACCGCCCTGGAGCAGGGGCTCGCCGCCCTCGGCAGCCCGTGGGGCGCGGACGCCCCGGGCAGCGGGTTCGCCGCCGCCTACCGGGAGGCGCACGGCGCGCTGGTGGGCGGGCTGCGCGGGCTGGCCGGGCGGCTCGGGGCGGTCGGCACGGGCCTGCACGGCATGGCCGAGCGGACCGCCGACGCCGACACCTCGGTGGCGAGCGGCTTCGCCGGCGGTGCGCCGGGCGGGCGCGGCACCGGCAAGGACCGGCCGGCCTGACGCCGGCGGCGGACGCGCGCACCGTTCGGGGCCCGGCGCGCGTCCTTCCCCCGGGGCGGAGCACCGCCCGGTCGCGCAGGGCCTGTCCGTCGAAGGGGGAGACACGTGTCCCGGAAACTGCCCGAGGAACTCGTCCCGGTGCTGGCCCGGACCGGCCACCGGTGGCCGCTGGCCGACGAGGAGGGGCTGCGCAGGGCGGCCGGGCTCTGGCGCGAGTTCGGCACCGAGGCGGACCGGCTGGCCAGGCGCGGCGGTGACGCCGTGCGGCGCGTCACCGGGGACAACTCCGGCCGGGCCGTCGAGGCCTTCGCCGCCTACTGGCAGGCGTTCCGCGGCGGCGGCAAGGGGCACCTGGACGACGCGCACTCCGCCGCCGGGCTGGTCGCCGGCGCCTTCGACGCGGCCGCCCGCGCCGTCGACTCCGCCAAGGCCGACATCATCGCCGCCCTGCGGGAGCTGGCCGCCGAACTGAAGCAGGCCGAGGAGGCGGTGGCCCGGGCGGCCGCGTCGAAGGCGCCGGCCACGCCGGGTCCGGGCCCGGGCGGAGTGTTCGACGCGGTGCGGCAGAGCGTCGACGCGGCCGCCGAACGGACGGCGCGGGCGGTGGCGGCCGCCGCCGTCGAGGCCGCCGGGCTGAGGATCGGCGGACTGCTCGACGAACTCGGCCGGGCGATGAAGGACGGCCTGGGCGCCGCGCTGCGGGAGCCGGCCGTGGTCGCGCTGCTGCGGCTGGCGCCGCCCGGCGCCGACGGTGTGCGGGCGGCCGGGTACCCGGGCGGCGTCGCCGGGGCCTTCGACCCGGTGGCCGCCGGACTGCCCGCGGTGCTCGGCGAGCCGGGGGTGCTCGGCGGCCCCGGCGGGACGGGGCTGGCCGTGGTGCTCGGGCAGGACGGCCGGCCGGTGGTGGGCGTGCCCGGGCTGGCCGTGAAGCTGGACGGGGCCGGGCGGCCGGTGCTGGACGAGCACGGCGACCCGGTCATCCTGCGGGCCGACGGCACCCCGGTGGCGGACGCCGGGGGCCTGGTCGTCGTGCCCGGGGCGGACGGCCGTCCGGTGGTCGGGGTGGAGGACCTGGCCGTGAAGCTGGACGCGCACGGGCAGCCGGTGCTGGGCAAGGACGGGCAGCCGGTGCTGACCGGACAGGACGGCCGGGAGATCACGGGCGTGCCGCTGGCGGGCTCGCCGTCGGGGCCGCTGCCCGGGCCGCCGCCCGGACCGGGGGAGGGGGACGGGCGGCACGGCCACGGCGCCGGTGGTCCGGGGGCTGAGGGCGGCGCGGACGGCGACGGCCAGGGGCACCGGGCCGGCGGGGGCGGGCCGGTGACGGCGGTGGCGGCCGGGGTGGACGCGGTGCCCGGGGCCGGGGCCCCGGGGGCGTTCGGCGGCGGTCGGGGCGACGAGGACGGGGTGAGCGGTCCCGGTCCGGGCGGGCACGGGCCCCGGCCGGGGCCGGCGGGCTCCGCGGACGCTCCGGCCGGCGGGTCCGGGGCCGGAGGTCCTTCCGGCGGCGGTGGCGGTGGCGGCGGGGACCGGACTGCGGCCGGGTCCGGGCCGACCCCCGTCCACCACGCCGACGGGGGCGGGGGAGCGGGCGGCGGCGGCTCGGCCGGGCACCCGCGCGCGGCCGACGGCGACTACCTGCTGCCGCCGGCCGCCGCGCCCTCGCCCCCGTCCCCGTCCCCGCCGAGTCCGTTGCCCGGCGGGGGCGGCGGGGGGCACGCCGCGGGTCCGGTCACCGTGCGGACCGACTCGGTGCTCGCGCCACCCGCGCCCCCGCCCGTCACCGGCCACGACCTCGCGGCCCCGGTGCCCGCCCCCGCGCCCGCGCCGGCTCCGGCGGCGGGCGGCTGGACGGCCGCGCCGCACCTCACCGCCCACCCCGGCTCCTACGCCGCGCCGTTCACCGCGCCGCCGGGCGCCGGTGGCGGCGGTGCGGTCGGGCCCGGACCGCTGGCCGCGGGCGCGGGCCCGGCGGCGGCGCCGGGAGCGTCCGGTGCGCACGGCCCGGCCCCGTTCGGCAGCGGGATCGGCGCGGGCGCCCCGGCGGCCCCGCCGCCACCCGCCTCCCCGGCGCCCGGATCCGCCCCCGCCTCCCCGGCTGCCCCGGCCCCGCGCGCCGGGGCCGGGGCCGGGCCGGGGGCGGCCCACCCGGCCGTCCTGCCGGTGCCGCTGCCGGTGCCTCCGCCCCCGGCGGTCCCGCCGTCGATCGGGCCGGGCGCGGGTGCGGCGCCCGCGCCTGCTCCCGCACCCGTGCCCGCCCCCGGAACCGGCCCCGCTCCCGTGCCCGGGCGGTCCGACGACCACCCGGACGGCCACCACCCGCACCGCCGCCGGGCGGACGCGGCGTCCGCCGACGGCCAGTCCGCGCTCGCCTGGGGCGCGGTGCCGGTGGCCACCGCGCACGCGACCGCCCTGCACCTGGCCATGCGCGCGCTGCGCGGGGACGGCGTGGCGGGCGGGCCCGTCGTCCGGCTGCGGACCATCGCGGACAGCCGCCCGACCGGCCTGCCCGGCGGGCTCGGCCCGGTCGACCCGGAGCACCAGCGCGAGATCGAACGCCGGGCCCCCCGGGACGCCGACGGCCTGCCGGCGCGTCACCCCGATCCGGGCGAGGGCGGCTGGACCGAGGTGGTCAACGACGGCGGCTACCGCGAACCCGGGCGGGCCAACAACAGCCTGGAGATCGCCCTCTGTGCCGTCGACACCTTCACCGGCCGGCCGACCTGCGCCGCCCCGCGGATCCCCACCGAGGGGGACGCGGGCGAGCGCGGCGGCCGCGACCGCGCCGAGCGCGAACTCGGCGCGCCGTTCCGCGACCTCGGCGACGGCGACCGGGCCTTCGCCCGCCTCGCGGGCGAACTGCGCCGGGCCGGCCACGGCGCCCAGGCCGTGCTGCTCACCCTGGACGCCTTCGGCCGCCCGCACGCCTGGAACGCGGTGAACCACCGGGACACCGTGACCTACCTCGACCACCAGGCGGGCCGCCGGGGCCCGGCCCCCCTCCACCCGGCCGACCACGGTCTGTGGGCCATCGCCCTCGCCCCCGAGGGCCGCCCCCTGGACCTCCTCGCCCCCGCCCCCTGACCGGGGGACGGTCCCCGGCCGCGGGGTCGGACGCGGACCGGTCCACAGAATCGGCGCAAGGGACGAGCAGTGAGCGAGTGGAGGTGGCCGCGGTGGCGGTGACGAGGGCGGCGGCGATCGAGGCGGCGCATCGGTGGATCAACGGGGACCTGCCGGCGGCGGGCGCCCGGCGGGTCCGGTCGCACGAGTTCGAGCTGGGCTGGGTGGTCTGGGCCGAGCCCCCGCCGGTCGGGGTGGACCCGCTGACCGGGGAACGGCGCGCACCCGAGGAGATCGGGGCGGCCTGCGCCGTGGTGGACCGGGCGGACGGCCGGTTCACCGTCTGGCCGTCCGTCCCGGTGCCCGACGTGGTCCGGCTCTACCGGGACTTCGTCGGCGCGGGCGGGTACGACCCGGCCCGGCCGCCCGCGACCGGTCGCGGCACCCGCGCCGAACTGACCTACCGTGACCCGGGCGGCGAGCGCCGGGTGCTGGCCCTGCGCTCGGCGCCGGGCCTCGCGCACCCGGCGCTGCGCGGCTGGTGGTGGCTGCGCGAGCAGGGCGTCCGGCCCGAGGACGTGCTCGCCGTCCGCACCGACCTGCGGCTGAGCGCCCTGCCGGGCGGCTACTGGGCGCACGCGCTGGCGGCCGAACTGCCCGGCGTGCGGCTGGAGTCCGACCTGCCGTACGGCCCGCGCTTCGACCACCGGGCGGCGGCCGTGCGCGCGCTGCCGCAGGAGGAGGGGGACGGTCCGGCCCGCAACCGGGTGCCGTTCCCGCGCGCCGTCCCGCGGCCGCCCGCCGAGGCCGGGCACGCGCTGGCGGAGCGGCTGACGGCCCGCTTCGGGCCGGACGGCGTCCGCCGGTTCGCCCCGGCGGACCTTGCCCGCGCCGGCCTGCTGGCCGAGGACGCCCGGGTGCTGCTGACGGTCGGCGTGCCGACGCGCGTCGACGGCTACTTCGCCCTGCACGACCCGCGCCCGGAGCCGGTCGTCGGCGGCGCGGCCCACGACGGCGCCCGCCCGCGGACCGTGCTCCCGCCGGTCGCCGACCACCTGGCGGCGGTGGGCCGCGGTACCCGGGTGGCCGAGCGGGAGCGCCGGGCGCTGGCCCCGCAGGTGGTGCTCGGCACGGACGGCTGGGCGCTGATCACCCTGGACACCGCCTGCGGCGCCGTGCGCGCCGTCGACCCCGACCACGCCACGGCCCGCCACTGCAACGCCTCGCCGGCCGCCTTCGTGAGCTCCCTCGACGTCTTCGCCGGCCGGCTGCCCGGTCTGCGCGGGCTCGGCCCGCAGGCCGCCGGGGCGGCCGTCGCCGAACTGCAGGACGCCCTCGCGGCGGTGGACCCGGAGGTCTTCGCCGACCCGGAGAACTGGTGGGCGGTGATCGTCGAGCAGCTGTGGGACGGCCTGCTCTGACCGGCCCGCCCGCCGGGCCGTCCGGGTGAACGACGGAACAACGCCGTCCGAATACTGTTCGAACGGTGCCGCCGGACCGGCCCCCGGCCGCCCCGCGGAGCCGCGATCAGTGCCCGGACCAGCAGAAACAGCGGCACGGCCGGTCTCCTCCGGCCCGGGATCGCGTAGCGTGGAGAGTTATGCGACTCGGTGTTCTCGACGTAGGTTCCAACACGGTCCACTTCCTCGTGGTGGACGCCCATCCGGGCGCCGCCCCCCTGCCCGCCTACTCCCACAAGGCCGAGCTGCGGCTCGCCGAACTCCTCGACGAGCAGGGTGCGATCAGTGAGACCGGCGTCGAGCGGCTGATCGGCATGGTCGCCTCCTCGCTGCGGGTCGCCGAGGACAAGGGCGTGGTCGACATACTGCCCTTCGCGACCTCCGCCGTGCGCGAGGCCGCCAACGGCGAGGCGGTGCTGCGCCGGGTCGCCGAGGAGACCGGCGTCGAGCTGCGGGTGCTCTCCGGTCAGGACGAGGCCCGGCTGACCTTCCTGGCGGTCCGTCGCTGGTTCGGCTGGTCCTCCGGCCGGCTGCTCAACCTCGACATCGGCGGCGGCTCGCTGGAGATCGCCTGCGGCCTGGACGAGCAGCCGGACGCCGCCTGCTCGCTGCCGCTCGGCGCCGGCCGGCTGACCGCCCGCTGGCTGCCCGGCGACGTCGCCGACCCCGAGCAGCTGCGCGGGCTCCGGCGGCACATCCGCGCCGAGATCGCCACCGTCGTCGGCGAGATCTCCCGGCTCGGCGCCCCGGACCACGCGGTCGCCACCTCCAAGACCTTCAAGCAGCTCGCCCGGATGACCGGAGCCGCCCCGGCCGACGCCGGCCCGTACGCGGACCGCCGGCTCACCCGCAGCAACCTCGCCGCCTGGCTGCCCCGGCTCTCCGCGATGACCGTCGCCGAGCGGGCGCAGATCCCCGGCGTCTCCGAGGGGCGCGCCAAGCAGCTGCTGGCGGGCGCGCTGGTCGCCGACGCCGCGATGGACCTCTTCGGGCTCGACGAGCTGGACGTCTGTCCCTGGGCGCTGCGCGAGGGCATCATCCTGCGCCGTCTGGACGCCATGGACAACGCCGCCGACCGCCGCCGGCCCGCCCTCACTCCCTGAGGCCGCCCGCTGACCGACGGCGTCCGGGGCGGCCGGGCGGGCACCGGCCCGCTCCCCGTTCCGGGCGCCGTCCGCTTACGCTGTCTCCCGTGGCGCACCCAGCGGACGAGGACGGAACGCGGGAGGGCCGCGCTCCCGAGGACGGGCAGCCGCGGCCGGACACCCCGCGCCGCGCCGAGCCGGACGGGCCGGCCCGCCCGGCCGACCGGGCCGCCCCCGCCGCCGGGCCCGCCCGCCCCCGCAAGCTCGGCAAGGCCGCCCGGGAGGCCGCCGGCGGGGTCGCCGAGAAGGCGGCCCGCAAGGCCGCCACCCGGTCGGCGGGAAAGCCGGCGCGGAAGGCGGCAGGAAAGTCGGCAGGAAAGTCGTCGGAAGAGCCCGCGGCAGAGGCGGCGGGCAGGGCGGCCGGAGGGCCGGCCGCCGCCGAGGCCCCCGCCGCCCAGCCCGCCCGCAGCACCCGCACCGCCCGGGCGGCCGGCGCCGCCAAGGCCGCCGTCCAGTCGGTGAAGTCCGTCAAGGCCGCCCGTCAGGCCGCCGCCCGGCCCCCGCTGCTGCGCACCACCGACCGCCTGGTGCTGCCCGCGCACCCCACCCTGCACATCCCGGAGACCAAGGTCGCCCTCTCCACCGCCTCGGTCTACCCGGCCAACACCGCGATCGCCTTCGAGCTCGCCGCCAAGCTCGGCTACGACGGGGTCGAGGTCATGGTCTGGAACGACCCGGTCAGCCAGGACATCGAGGCGCTGCGCCGGCTCTCCGACGTCCACGGCATGCCGATCCTCGCCGTGCACGCGCCGTGCCTGCTGATCACCCAGCGGGTGTGGACCACCGACCCGTGGACCAAGCTGGTCCGCGCCCGGGCGGCAGCCGAGAAGCTCGGCGCGAGCGCGGTCGTCGTCCACCCGCCGTTCCGCTGGCAGCGCCAGTACGCCCGGGAGTTCGTCGAGGGCATCCACCGGATGGCGGGGGAGAGCGACGTCCGGTTCGCCGTCGAGAACATGTACCCGTGGCGCTACAAGGACCGCGAGGTGCTGGCCTACGCGCCGGGCTGGGACGTCACCGACGAGGAGTACCGGCACTTCACCATTGACCTCTCGCACGTCGCCACCTCGCGGGTCGACGCCTTCGCGATGGTCGACCGGATGGGGGACCGGCTCGCCCACGTCCACCTGGCGGACGGCTCGGGCTCCGGCAAGGACGAGCACCTCATCCCCGGCCGGGGCAAGCAGCCCTGCGCCGAGCTGCTGGAACACCTCGCCCGGACCGGGTTCGACGGTCACGTGGTGCTGGAGGTCAACACCCGCCGGGCCGCGTCGCCCGCCGAACGCGAGGCCGACCTCGCCGAGGCGCTCGCCTTCACCCGTCTGCACCTGGCCACCCCCGCGCGCGTACGCTGACAGCACACGAACTGCCGGACTCAGGGGGAGACATGGCGGACCGGAACGGGAACGGAAGCGACTTCCGCGGGCTCGCGGAGTCGTTCGGTGGGGTGGCGGCGGAGTACGACCGGGCGCGGCCGTCGTATCCGCAGGAGTTGTTCGACGAGGTGGAGCGGCTTTCCGGGCGGGGTCTGCGGGGGGCGCGGGTGCTGGATGTGGGGGCGGGTACCGGGATCTCGACCCGGTTGCTGGCCGCGCGGGGGGCCGAGGTGGTGGGGGTGGAGCCGAGTGCGGGGATGGCGGCGCAGTTCCTGGCGTCCGGTCCGGGGCTGGCGCTGGTGCGGGGCAGTGGTGACGATCTGCCCTTCCACGACGACTCGGTGGACTTCGTCACCTATGCCCAGGCCTTTCACTGGACCGATCCCGGGCGTTCCGTGCCGGAGGCGGTCCGGGTGCTGCGGCCCGGCGGGGCCCTCGCCGTCTGGTGGAACGTGAAGGACAGCGGCGTCACCTGGGTGCGGGCGATGGGCGAGCGGCTCGCCGCCGCGCTGCCCGCCACGTACCACCACTACAGCGCCACCAAGGAGATCGCCTCCCACCTCGCCCCGTACGGGCTGCGGTCGGGGAAGTCCGTGCTGCACTGGGAGCGCCGGGTCACCGTCGACCACCTGATCACCGACCTCTCCTCGCGCTCCTACCTCGCCGCGCTCACCCCGGAACAGCGCGGGCCGCTGCTGGCCGTCGAGCGCGAGGCCCTGCTGGCGGAGTTCCCGGACGGCTGGGTGGTCGAGCCGTACGTGCTGGACCTCACGGTGGCCCTGACCCCGGCCTGACCGCCCGCGTACGCTGACCTCCGACGTGAACGGCCGTGCCGGGGAGGGAACATGACGGACGGGCAGGAGTTCCGCACGCTCGCGGAGTCGTTCGGTGGGGTGGCGGCGGAGTACGACCGGGCGCGGCCGTCGTATCCGCAGGAGTTGTTCGACGAGGTGGAGCGGCTTTCCGGGCGGGGTCTGCGGGGGGCGCGGGTGCTGGATGTGGGGGCGGGTACCGGGATCTCGACCCGGTTGCTGGCCGCGCGGGGGGCCGAGGTGGTGGGGGTGGAGCCGAGTGCGGGGATGGCGGCGCAGTTCCTGGCGTCCGGTCCGGGGCTGGCGCTGGTGCGGGGCAGTGGTGACGATCTGCCCTTCCACGACGACTCGGTGGACTTCGTCACCTATGCCCAGGCCTTTCACTGGACCGATCCCGGGCGTTCCGTGCCGGAGGCGGTCCGGGTGCTGCGGCCCGGCGGGGCCCTCGCCGCCTGGTGGAACGTGATGGACCAGGAGGAGCCCTGGGTCCGGGCCGCCGGCGACCGGGAACGCGCGCTGCTGCCCGGGGCGGTGCGCCAGTTCGACGAACTGGAGACGGCCGGCGAGCAGTGGCGCCGCCTCGGTCTGGAGCCCGTCGCCACCGTGCTCCGCTGGGAGCGCCGGACCACCGTCGACGACCTGGTCACCGACCTCTCCTCGCGCTCCTACGTCGCCGTCCTCGACGCGGACCGGCGCCGAGCGGTGCTGGAGGGCGAGCGCGAGGCGCTCCGGGCCGAGTTCCCGGACGGCCGGATCACCGTGCCGTACCTCCTCGACCTGACCCTGGCGGTCGTCCCCGGTTGACCGCATCGCGGACGCGGCGTCCGCCGCCGGGACGGCGGGCGTAGGCTCGACGGACACAGTGGCCCCGCACCCTCCGAACGACCGGGGCCGCCAGCCAGCCTCCGAAGGAGTGGAGCACAGTGCCCGAGCTGAGGTCCCGTACGGTCACCCACGGTCGCAACATGGCAGGCGCCCGGGCGCTTCTCCGGGCCGCCGGCGTAGCCCGCGAGGACTTCGGCAAGCCGATCATCGCGGTCGCCAACTCCTTCACCGAGTTCGTCCCCGGCCACACCCACCTCCAGCCGGTCGGCCGGATCGTCTCCGAGGCGATCAAGGAGGCGGGCGGCATCCCCCGCGAGTTCAACACCATCGCCGTCGACGACGGCATCGCGATGGGCCACGGCGGCATGCTCTACTCGCTGCCCTCGCGCGACCTGATCGCCGACTCGGTCGAGTACATGGTCAACGCGCACTGCGCCGACGCGCTGATCTGCATCTCCAACTGCGACAAGATCACCCCCGGCATGCTGATGGCCGCGCTGCGCCTGAACATCCCGACGGTCTTCGTCTCCGGCGGCCCGATGGAGGCCGGCAAGGCCACCCTGGTCGACGGCACCGTGCGCAAGCTCGACCTGGTCGACGCGATCTCCCAGGCGGTCAACGAGAACGTCTCCGACGAGGACATCGCGATCATCGAGGAGAACGCCTGCCCGACCTGCGGCTCCTGCTCGGGCATGTTCACCGCCAACTCGATGAACTGCCTCACCGAGGCGATCGGCCTCTCGCTGCCCGGCAACGGCTCCGTGCTCGCCACCCACACCGCCCGCCGCGCCCTCTACGAGCGGGCCGGCCGCACCGTGGTCGAGATCGCCGGCCGCCACTACGGCCAGGACGACCACTCCGTCCTGCCCCGCTCGATCGCCACCCGCGCGGCCTTCGAGAACGCCATGGCCCTCGACATCGCCATGGGCGGCTCGACCAACACCATCCTCCACCTGCTCGCCGCCGCCCAGGAGGCCGAGCTGGACTTCGACATGCGGGCCATCGACGCCGTCTCCCGCAAAGTGCCCTGCCTCTCCAAGGTCGCGCCCAACGGCTCGTACTACATGGAGGACGTGCACCGGGCCGGCGGCATCCCGGCCATCCTCGGCGAGCTGTACCGCGGCGGGCTGCTCAACGAGGACGTCCACACCGTCCACGCCGACTCGCTCGCCGAGTGGCTGAAGACCTGGGACGTCCGCGGCGGCTCGCCCTCCGCCGAGGCCGTCGAGCTGTGGCACGCCGCCCCCGGCTGCGTCCGCTCCGCCGAGGCCTTCTCGCAGTCCGAGCGCTGGGAGTCGCTGGACACCGACGCCGCCGGGGGCTGCATCCGCAGCGTCGAGCACGCCTACTCCGTCGAGGGCGGCCTCGCCGTGCTGTACGGCAACCTCGCCGAGGACGGCTGCATCGTGAAGACGGCCGGCGTCGACGAGTCGATCTGGACGTTCAGCGGCCCGGCCGTCGTCGTCGAGTCCCAGGAGGACGCGGTCGAGGCGATCCTCGCCAAGCGGGTCAAGGAGGGCGACGTCGTCGTCATCCGCTACGAGGGCCCCAAGGGCGGCCCCGGCATGCAGGAGATGCTCTACCCGACCTCCTTCCTCAAGGGCCGCGGCCTCGGCAAGGCCTGCGCGCTGGTCACCGACGGCCGCTTCTCCGGCGGCACCTCGGGCCTGTCCATCGGCCACGCCTCCCCCGAGGCCGCGTCCGGCGGCACCATCGCCCTGGTCGAGGACGGCGACACCATCGCCATCGACATCCCGGGCCGGCGGATCTCCCTGGAGGTGCCCGCCGAGGTCCTGGAGGAGCGGCGCCGGGCGCTGGAGGCCGCCGACGGCTACCGGCCGAAGAACCGCGACCGCCAGGTCAGCCAGGCCCTGCGCGCGTACGCCGCGATGGCCACCTCCGCCGACAAGGGCGCCGTGCGGGACGTCAGCAAGCTCGGCTGACCCCGGCCGCGCCCCCGCAGCGACACGAGGAGCCGTCCCGGCCACCGGGACGGCTCCTCCGGCGTTCGCGCCCACCGGGGATAATCGGACCCGTGACCCAGGAACCGAGCCCCTCCGCCCAGCCCGCAGGCGCCCCCGAGCCGGAGCCGATCCGCTGGTTCGGCACCAGCTGGGTCGAGCGCGGCGGCGACTACCGGCTGCGCCGCGTCCTCGTCCCGGCCGGCGCCCTGCTCGCCGCCGCGGCCGCCGCCCTCGTGCTGCGCTTCGCCGTCGACGGCATCCGGATCGCCGACAACGGCGGGTTCCTCAACGGGCTGCTGGTCGCCGCCGTGGGCATCTGCTCGATGCTCGCCGCGCTGCGCACCTGGAAGCTGCTCACCGAGGGCAAGGAGAGCCTGACCGGCTGGATGGCCGAGGAGAAGTCGCTCGGCGTGGTCTGGATCATCGGCGGGGTCGGCTCCCTGCTCGCCTACTTCGTCCGCAGTCTGCGCGAGGCCCCGGGCGAGGCCGTCCGGCGGGCCCGCTACGAGCGGGAGCTCGCCCGCCACGAGCGCCGGCAGGCGGGCCGCAGCGGCCGGCCCGGCGCCAGGACGCCGGGCCGGGCCAGGCGCAGGCGCTGAGGCCGGCCCCCGGTCAGCTGCGGGTCACCGTTCCGCACTCGCCGCCGCTCTCCGACAGGTCCTTGCTGCGGTCGTACGGGTCGCTGGCGGTGCCGCTGGGCGCCGGCTCGGGGCCGGAGACGGCGGCGAACTGGTCGAACTGCGGGTGCAGATAGCCGTCGTAGACGTCGCAGGCGCTGTTGCCGATCTCGGACCTGGTGGTGATGTTCAGCTTCTTGGGGATCACGTCGTACTGCTTCGGGTCGTAGAACCGGAAGGTCTCCACCTTGCGGACCACGGTGCGGGCGGTCCAGGTGTCCCCGGCGACATCGGCGGCGGGCACCGTCCAGCCGACCGGCCTGGCCGTGCCGCCGCCCCCGTTCGCGCCGCCGTTGCCACCGCCGCCGCCCGGCGTGGACGGCCGGGGGGTGGGCTTCGGCTTGGGCGAGGCGGCCCGCTCGGCGGCCTCCGGACCCGGCCGCAGCGCGTACACGTAGGTGAAGTCCGCGTGCACCAGCACGCCCTTCTCGCCGTCGCCCTCGACCGTGAGCATGCCCTGCAGCTTCACGGTGCCGTCGACCGGGATCGCCTCGGCCGGGTCGAAGCGGGAGAACCAGTTCGTCGGATCGTTCTCGGCGGACGGCTTGGCGAGCGCCTTGACGGCCGAGTTCTGCTCGTCGGCGTCCAGCATCGCCAGCGCGGCCGTCGGACGCCCGCCGGCCACCACCGCCGGGTCCAGGTTGGCCGCCGCCAGGTACTGCTTCACCAGCTCGACCTGCTCGGCGACCTGCTCGGCGGTGAACACCCCGATGGCGCCGGGGGTCTCCCGGGGCGTGAACACCGCGATGCTGGTCGGCCACCCCTCGGCGGGGGAGCCGGCCCACGGGTGGTCGACGGTCGGGCGCTGCTCGGCCGCCGCCGACGGCGCGCCGGTCGGGCGGGCCGTCTCCGGCGCGACAGTGGGCGCCGGGGCGGAGGCGGTGGACGTGCCGCCGGAGCCGTCGCCGAAGCGGGTCGAGTACCAGTGCCGCAGCCCGTCGATGTTCAGCGCGGCGAGCACCAGGACGACGGCCAGCACCACGAACAGCGGCGTGCGCCACTCCAGGGAACGGCGCGGCCTCGGGTTGCCGAAGGCGTCGACCGGCCGGCCCCTGCGGGCGAACCGTTTCTTCGGCGGTCCGTCGTTCACCGAGCGGCGGCCGCCCGGGTCGACCGGCGGGGTGTGCTTCCACTGGGCGGCGAGCATCCGGGTGCGGCCCGCCTGCTCCTTGACGGAGGCGCCCTGGACGAACTCCTCGTCGAGGACGAGGTCGGCGAACGGGTCCTTCCCGTCCGGCCCGGACGGGTCCTTCCCGTCCGGTTCCCGGCCCTCGGACGGGCGCGGTTCTGGATCTTCGGCGATCGGCATCGCGCCAGTATGCCGACGCGGGGTGACACGCTTTCGATCGGGGCCGCACTGCCAGGTGAACGCCCCGGCGGTGTGGGGGGATCGGGACGGATTCGTCCCCCACCCGGCCGACCGCCGCCGAGCCCCCGTCAGCCCGTGCCGCGGGCCTTCTTCACCGAGCCGACCACGCCCGCGACGGTCACCAGCGCGACGGCCGGGAACAGCGACTCGAAGAACGCCTCGACCACGCCCGCGTCACCGAGGAACAGCTGCGCCAGCATGGTCAGCACCAGCAGCCCGCCGCCCGCCGGGAGCGCCGCCTGCCACGGGTGCTCGTTCGCCCACTGCTGCAGCCGCCGGTCGCTGCCCTCCCGGCGCAGCCGGGCGCCGACGGTGCCGACCAGGAAGAAGAAGAACAGGCCCCAGCCGGCCGGACCGGCCAGCATGCTCAGCGACCAGTGCCCGTCGATCAGATCGATCACCAGGTCCGTCGCCCCCACCACCGCACCGACTCCCGCGGCCGTCCGCCACGGTCCCAGGGTCGCCGCGGCGACGGCGACCTGCCGGTTCTCACGTCGGGACATCTCTCCGTGTGCCATGACTCCACGGTGCGCCCGCGCCCACCCCCGGGCCATAGGGGAGATCCCGGAGTTTCGCCCTAGGGGCCGTGCCCGCCGGGCCGTGCCCGCAGAGTGGACGCTGCCGCCCGCGCCCCTCGCGCGGTGCGAGGATGGGCGCGGTACGGGGACGCGGCACCGGAGGCAAGGAGCGGCCATGACCAGCAGCGCGGCGCACGGACAGAAGATCGCCTTCCTGGGCACGGGCAAGATCGGGGAGGCCCTGCTCTCCGGTCTGCTGCGGGCCGGCAAGGACCCCGCGGACGTCCTGGTGACCGCCCGCCGCCCGGAGCGGGCGGCCGAACTGGCCGCCCGGTACGGGGTCGGCGTGGTGGGCAACACCGAGGCCGCCAAGCTCGCCGACACCCTGATCCTCGCGGTGAAGCCGCAGGACATGGGCACCCTGCTGGACGAGCTGACGCCGCACGTCGCCCCGGACCGGCTGGTGATCTCGGCGGCGGCCGGCATCCCCACCGCCTGGTTCGAGGCCCGGCTGGCGACCGGTACCCCGGTGGTCCGGGTGATGCCGAACACGCCCGTCCTGGTCGACGAGGGCATGAGCGTGATCTCCGGCGGGTCGCACGCCACCGAGGCCCACCTGGAGCGGGCCGAGGAGATCTTCCGCTCGGTCGGCAAGGCGCTGCGGCTGCCCGAGTCGCAGCAGGACGCGGCGACCGCGCTCTCCGGCTCCGGCCCGGCGTACTTCTACTTCCTGGTCGAGGCGATGACCGACGCCGGCATCCTGCTCGGCCTGCCCCGGCAGGTGGCCCACGACCTCATCGTGCAGTCGGCGATCGGCGCCTCGGTCATGCTGCGGGACTCCGGCGAGCACCCGGTGAAGCTGCGCGAGGCGGTCACCTCGCCGGCCGGCACCACCATCGCGGCCATCCGCGAGCTGGAGAACCACGGGGTGCGGGCGGCCCTGCTGGGCGCCCTGGAGGCGGCCCGGGACCGCTCCCGGGAGCTGGCCTCCGGCGGCAAGTGACCGCCGCGACCGGGCCGATAGGGTCGAACGCATGAGCTACGAGCTGGTGATCTTCGACAACGACGGCGTTCTGGTGGACAGCGAACCGCTCTCCAACCGGCTGCTGGCCGAGTACCTCACCGAACTGGGCTACCCGACCACGACCGAGGACTCCTACCGGGACTTCATGGGGACCGCCGCCCACCGGGTGCATGACGTGATCGCCGAGCGGTACGACGGCGCCCGGCTCCCCGAGGGCTTCGACGACGCCTTCCACGCCCGGGTCTTCGACGCCTTCGCCACCGGCCTGGCCCCCGTCCGGGGCGCCGACGCGCTGCTGAAGGAGCTCCAGCGGCGCGCCGTGCCCTACTGCCTGGCCTCCTCCGCCCACCACAGCTGGATCCGCGCCGCGCTGGACGTCACCGGCCTGCGCGGCCACCTCGCGGAGGAGCGGATCTTCAGCGCCCAGGACGTCGGCGTGGGCAAGCCCGCGCCGGACCTCTTCCTGCACGCGGCCCGCACCCTCGGCGTGGACCCGGCGGCCTGCCTGGTGCTGGAGGACAGCCCCAACGGCGTGCTCGCCGCCCGCGCGGCGGGCATGGACGTCTACGGCTACACCGCGCTGACCGACCCGGCGAAGCTGACCGCCGCCGGCGCCACCGGCCTGATCGCCGGCCTGGACGAGGTCCCCGCCCTGCTCGGCTGAGCGCACGGACGGCCCCGGCGCGGGGCACCGGCCCCGGGTCCGCGCGGCGGCGGCCGAGGGCCGGGGCGACCCGGCGGACGACGCCGCAGGCCGGCCGCGCGCCGCGGCCGGCGGCGTCCCGCGTGCACACCCCCTCCCGGAAGCGGCCGTCCGGCCGTACGCTCTCGCCTCACCACCGCCGTACCGGCCAGTAGTGAGGTGCATGTGCGTACCGAGGGTCCCGTCGTCACACCCCGGCTCCGGGCCGGCCGGGCCGGGCTGGCCGCGAGCTTCCTGCTCCAGGGCGTCACCTTCGCCCTGCTGGTCACCTGCATCCCGGAGATCCAGGACCGGTACGGGCTGAGCGACGCCCTGCTGCCGCTCTTCCTGGCCGCGGTGCCGGTCCTGGCCGGGGCGGGGTCGGCCGCCTCCGAGTGGCTGGTCCGCCGCACCGGCGCACGGTCCGTGCTACGGGTGGTCCAGCCGGCCGTCTGCGTCACCCTGGCCGCCGTCGGCCTCGGCCACGCGCTCTGGCAACTGGCCCTCGCCCTGGGTGCGTTCGGGCTGCTGGTCGGTGCGCTGGACGCCAGCATGAACATGCTCGGGGTGGGCCTCCAGCACCGTTACGGCCGCTCCGTGATGCTCGGCTTCCACGCGGCGTTCAGCCTCGGCGGCATCCTCGGCGCGGCCGCCGCCGGGCTCGGCGCGCACGACGGCCTCGGCCTGCCGGTGCTGTTCGGGACGGCGGCCGCGGTGATCGCCCCGCTCGCGCTGCTGGCCGGCCCCTTCCTCGCCGGGCCCGCCGAGCTCGGCGACGGCGTCCGGAAGGTCGCCGAGGCCGCCGAGGCCGCCGCCCGGGCCGTTCCCTGGCGCCCGCTGCTGCCGCTCTGCCTGGCGATGGCCTTCGCCTACATCGCCGACGCCTCGGTCTCCAACTACAGCGTCAAGTACCTGACCGACGGGCTGGACAGCCCCGAGGACGTCGCCAAGCTCTCCTACCTCGGCTACATGGTGGCGATGCTGCTCGGCCGGGCGCTCGGGGACCGCGCCGTGCAGCGCTGGGGCGCCGTGCCGGTGGTGCGCGCCGGCGCCGCGCTGGCCGCGCTCGGCTTCGCGGTGGCCGCCGCCGCACCGGGCCCCTGGGCCGGGATCGCCGGCTTCACCGTGCTGGGTCTGGGGATCTGCGCGATCATCCCGCAGGTCTTCGCGGCCGGCGGCCGGCTCTTCCCGGCCGGCCCGGACGCCGCGGTGGCCCGGCTCAACCTGTTCAACTACGTGGGCTTCCTGCTGGGTTCGCCCCTCGTGGGCGCGCTGGCGGACGCGAGCTCCTACCGCTGGGCGCTGCTCGCGCCGATGCTCCTGGTGCTGGCCGTCCTCCCGCTCGCCGACCGCTTCGCCCCCGCCCAGGCGGCCCCCGTCCCCGCCCGCGCGGCCGTCCGCGACCAGGTCTGACCGGCCCGTACGACCGGCGTCCAAGGACCCGTTGCCGGGCCGCGCCGCCCCCACCCGCTACGGTGGAGGCCATGCCCGAAGCCGAGCGTGACCCCTCCTGCGGCCTGCACCTCTTCTGGGACGAGGCGGTCACCGCCTACGACTTCGGCCCAGGCCACCCGATGGACCCGACCCGGCTGGCGCTCACCATGCGCCTGGTGGAGGACCTCGGCCTCGCCGCCGGACCGGGGGTCACCCTCCGCTCCGCCCCGCCCGCCGGGGAGTCCACCCTGCGCCTGGTGCACACCGCGGAGTACGTCGAGGCGGTCAAGTACGCCGCCGCCCACCCCGAGCGGCAGGACCCGCGGCACGGCCTCGGCACCGACGACAACTGGTCCTTCCCCGCCGTCCACTCCGCCTCCGCGCTGATCGCCGGCCAGTCCGTCGCCGCCGCCGAGGCCGTCTGGCGCGGCGAGACCCCGCACGCCGTCAACTTCGCCGGCGGACTGCACCACGCCATGCCCGACCGCGCCTCCGGCTTCTGCGTCTACAACGACCCGGCGCTCGCCATCGCCCGGCTGCTCGAACTCGGCGCCGAGCGGGTCGCCTACGTCGACGTCGACGTCCACCACGGCGACGGCGTCCAGACCGCCTTCTGGGACGACCCCCGGGTGCTCACCGTCTCCCTGCACGAGCACCCCGCCACCCTCTTCCCGCAGACCGGCTGGGCCAGCGAGACCGGCGGCCCCGGCGCCGAGGGCTCCGCGGTGAACCTCCCGCTGCCGGCCGGCACCGGCGACACCGGCTGGCTGCGCGCCTTCCACGCCCTGGTGCCCGAGCTGCTCGCGGCCTTCCGCCCGCAGGTCCTGGTCAGCCAGCACGGCGCCGACACCCATCTGGAGGACCCGCTCGCCCACCTCGCGGTCACCGTGGACGCCCAGCGGGCCATCGCCCAGGAGCTGCACGCGCTGGCCCACGAGCACGCCGACGGCCGCTGGCTCGCCCTCGGCGGGGGCGGCTACGCCGTCGTCGACGTCGTCCCGCGCACCTGGACCCATCTGGTCGCCACCGCGGCCGGCCGCCCCGTCGACCCGGCCACCGAGACCCCGGAGTCCTGGCGCGCCGAGGTCTACCGGCGCACCCGCCGACCGGCTCCGCTGCGGATGACCGACGGCGCCCGGCCGGTCTGGCGCGACTTCGACGCGGGATACGATCCGGCGGACCGGCTCGACCAGGCGATCCTGGCCACCCGCCGCGCCGTCCTGCCGCACCACGGCCTGATGCCCTGATCCGGGCCGCCGAACCGGTGCCCCCGTTTGTGAAGACCTGGTGCCCGGTCGCGTTCCGTGCGCACGCCGACTAGTGCAGACCGCCGATCGGCTACGTACTGCAACCGGCTTATCCCTCACCGTACGAGGACTGCGCTTCCCCCTCTTCCCACTGGTACCACCCATAACTACTCTGGGGATACACGTGTGCCGGTGGAGTCACCGGAGGGGAAGCCGGTGCCTTGCACACGGGTAAGGGTCGGGTGATGGTCATGAGTTCCGGCGAACGCCCCTTGCAGGACGTCGTCTTCCTGACCGTGGCCGAGGTGGCCGCGGTCATGCGGGTCTCCAAGATGACGGTCTACCGGTTGGTGCACAGCGGTGAGCTGCCCGCCATCCGGGTCGGCCGCTCGTTCCGGGTGCCCCAGCAGGCAGTGCACGAGTACCTCAAGGAGTCCTACGTGCGGCTCGAAAGCGCGTAGGCCGGCCGGCCGGGTACGGGGTCCACCACGGTGGACCCCGTATCCGTTCGCCCCGGATTCGCCTGGTGTTCGCCCGCCCCGGGGAGCGCGATTACGGCCCTGGGCGTGTGGAATGTAGGCTAGGCCCTCCGTCAGTCGTATGGACTCCGTCTCTCACGGGCGAGAGTCTCAGTGAGCGAGGGTTGTTCCGTGGGCTCTGTCATCAAGAAGCGTCGCAAGCGTATGGCCAAGAAGAAGCACCGCAAGCTTCTCAAGCGCACGCGCGTCCAGCGTCGCAACAAGAAGTAAGCGCCCCCGGCCGCGCCTCGCGCGCCCAGCGCTTCGCACCGCCCGCCCAGGCCCTCGTGGCCCGGGCGGGCGGTGTCGTTTCCCGGCCCGCCGCGCGGGCGCGGTACGGTGCACGCAGGTCTCCCGGGCCGAGGAATGGGGTGCAGCGCTGTGGGAACGGTCGTGCTCGTCACCGGCGTGGCCCGCCACCTCGGTGCCCGCTTCGCCGCCGAGCTGCGCCGCCGCCCCGGCGTGGACCTGGTGGTCGGCGTGGACGTGCAGCCGCCGCCGGCGGCGCTGCGCGCGCTCGCGGAGCCGGAGGGGCCCGCCGCGCCGTACCGCTTCCACCAGCTCGACCTGCGCCGCCCCGCCGTGTCGCGGGTGATCGCGGAGCACGGCGTCGACACGGTCGTCCACCTCGCGGTCAGTGCCACCGGTCTCGGCTCCACCCACCGCTCGGCGGTGAAGGAGGCCAATGTGATCGGCACCATGCAGCTGCTCGGCGCCTGCCAGAAGGCGGCCGGGGTGCGGCGGCTGGTGGTGAAGTCGACCACCGGCGTCTACGGCTCGGCGCCGCGCGACCCGGCGGTGTTCACCGAGCGGACCCAGCCGAAGGTCCTGCCGGGCGGCGGCTTCGCCAAGGACGCCGTCGAGGTGGAGGGCTACGTCCGGGGCTTCGCCCGGCGCCGCCCGGACGTCGCGGTCACCGTGCTGCGGTTCGCCAACATCGTCGGCCCGGGCGCCGACACCCCGCTCGGCGAGTACTTCGCGCTGCCGGTGCTGCCGACCGTCCTCGGCTACGACCCCCGGCTGCAGTTCGCGCACGAGGACGACGTGGTGGAGGTGCTCTGCCGGGCCTCCTTCCCGGCCGCGCCGGGCACCGTGAACACCGGCACCCTCAACGTCGCGGGGGAGGGCGTGCTGCTGCTCTCCCAGTGCGCCCGCCGGCTCGGCCGGCCGACCCTGCCGCTGCTGCTGCCCGCGGTGAGCTGGATGGCCGGGCTGGCCCGGCAGACCCGGCTGGTGGACGTCTCGCCCGAGCAGCTGCGGCTGCTGACCCACGGCCGGGTGGTGGACACCGCGCGGCTGCGCGAGACGTTCGGCTACCGTCCGGCGTTCACCACCCCGGAGGCCTTCGCGGACTTCGCCGCCGCGCAGTCGCCCGGCCTGCTGCCCCCGCAGCGGCTCACCGCCGTCACCGACGGCCTGGCCGCGCTGCTGGCCGGGCCCGGCGGCGCCACCGCCCGCCCGTACCGACCCAGGAGCTGAACCCGCATGAGTGCCGCCGCCGAGAACGCGCCGGGCGAGGCGAAGGTCATCCCGATCGAGTCCGCGCCCAGCTGGAGCGAGCCGCCGGCCGGCGGTCCGGGGCTCGCCGACCGGGTCGCCGACGTGGTCGGGGGTGCGCTGGCCGGCCGGCTCGGCGCCGCCGCGACCCGGGCGTTCGGCAAGGGCTGGGAGGACCGGGCCGCCGACGGCCTGGCGTTCCTGCGCCGCCGGATCACCGGCGACTACGAGGTCGACGAGTTCGGCTTCGACCGGGAGCTCACCGAGGAGGTGCTGCTCGGGCTGCTGCGGCCGCTGGCGGAGAAGTACTTCCGGGTGGAGGTGCGCGGGATCGGGAACATCCCGGCCGAGGGCGGCGCGCTGATCGTCGCCAACCACTCCGGGACGATCCCGCTGGACGCCCTGATGACCCAGGTGGTGATACACGACCACCACCCGGGCCACCGGCACCTGCGGATGCTCGCCGCCGACCTGGTGTTCGTGCTGCCCGGCGTCAACGAGCTGGCCCGCAAGGCCGGGCACACCCTGGCCTGCAACGAGGACGCCCAGGCGCTGCTGGAGCGCGGCGAGCTGGTCGGCGTCTGGCCGGAGGGCTTCAAGGGGATCGGCAAGCCGTTCGCCGAGCGGTACAAGCTGCAGCGGTTCGGCCGGGGCGGCTTCGTCTCCTCGGCGCTGCGGGCGCGGGTGCCGATCGTGCCCTGCTCGATCGTCGGGGCGGAGGAGACCTATCCGATGATCGGGAACTTCCGGACGCTGGCCCGGCTGCTGGGCCTGCCGTACGTGCCGGTCACGCCGACCTTCCCGTGGCTGGGGCCGCTCGGGGCGGTTCCGCTGCCGACCAAGTGGATCATCGAGTTCGGCGAGCCGATCGCCACGGACCGGCACCCCGCGGAGGCGGCGGACGATCCGATGCTGGTCTTCGACCTGGCCGACGAGGTGCGGGAGACCATCCAGCACACCCTCTACCAGCTGCTGGTGCGGCGGCGGTCGGTGTTCTTCTGACGGCGGCCGGACGCGGCCGGGCCCCGGCGGACGAGGTGTCCGCCGGGGCCCGGTGCCTTCTCCGCGTCCGGTCAGCCGCCGAGGATCCGCAGACCGGGCAGCAGGCCCGGGATCAGCGGGGGCACCTCGACGCCCTGCTGGGCGGGGTCGCCGCTCGCGCTCGGCGGCGCCTCGGCCGACGGCGCCGGGGGCTGGTCCGGTGCCGGGGCGGGGGCGTCGGCGCTGGGCGAGGGCCTGGCGCCGGTGAGCCCGCTGGTGAGGTCGTCGACGAGTCCGCCGACCGGGGGCGGGACGACGTTGGCCGGGCCGCTCGGCAGCGGCAGGAGCGGTGCCGCGGGGGCCGCCGGGGCGGGGACGCCGCCCTGCGGCGGGACCTGCGGGGCGCCGCCCGGCCGGCCGCCGGCGGGGCTGTTCGCCGGGCCGCCGGTGGCACCGCCCTGGGCCGGTGTGCCCTCGGCGGCGGGGTTGCCGCCCGGCGCCGTCCCGGCGGACGGCGTGCCGGGGCCGCCGGTGCCGGGGGCGTGGGTGCCGCCGCCCGCCCCGCCGCCGGCCGGCGCACCGCTCTTGGCGGGCTGCTCGGCCAGGTGCAGGGGCGCGACGTCCTGGCTTATGTCGTCGAAGAGCTGGTCCACCAGGTGGGCCTGCGGCGTGAGCTGGACCGGGAGCCGGGACTGGAGCTCGGCCCAGGTGCCGTCCTCGTCCTGGGCGAAGCCGGCCAGGGTGCGCATCGGGTCGAGCGAGCCGTTGTTGCGGTAGACCGCGCGCAGCAGGTCGCGTCCCCTGAGGGCGTCGGCGTGCATCGCGTCCAGGGCCCTGCGGACCTGGTCGACGGTGCCCGGGCTGAGCGCGCCGGCGGCGTCGGTCCGGCCGACCAGCGACCTCGCCTCGCCGAGCCGGGTGGCCGCGTTGTCGAGGAGCAGTTCGCCGCGTTCGCTGTCGGAGCCCGCGAGGTTGAGCCGCAGGCCCTCCAGCCCGCGCTTCATGCCGTACAGCGGGTCGCCGGGAAGGGCGTTGCCGCTGGCGGCCGCGGCGCCGGCGAAGCTGCCGACGGCGAGTCCGGCGACCAGCCCGCCGATCGCGAACCGGCGGCTCCAGCGTCCGCGCGGCGCGGTCCGGACGGTCCGGTGGCGGCGCTGCCGCGGCACCGCCGCGCCCGGGCCGCCCGCGAAGGCCTGCTCGAACGCGGCCGTCAGCTGGGCGCGTTGGACGGCCCGGACCTCGCGGTCGAGTTCCGGGGCGGGCAGCGCGCGGAGCGCGCCGACCGTGTCGATGAGTTCCGCCATCGCGGCCGAACCGGCGTGTCCGCCAGCGGTGTTGGCCGTTCCGTCACCCTCGGCAGCGCGTTGCTCCGCCTGGTGGGCCTCCAGCGCATCGGCGAAGGCCTTCGCCCGCCGGTGCTCCAGCACGTTTGCCGTCACGGGCCACACCTCCCTTCGTCGTTGTCGACACCCCGGCCTGCCGGACGGTTGCCCCGGCAAGCCAATGCCACTCCATCGGGTGAGAGGTCGCAATTCGACTTGACCGTACGCCTGGTGGAGGCTTGCACGCTGGCCAACGAGCGGTGCGGGCGGTCGGTTACGCACGGCTGATCATCGGACCGACCGTTCACCCGGATGTGTCGGGCCGCCCCGGAAGGTGACGGCCCGCCCCCCGTCGTGCCTGCCGCTCTCCGGGAGCCTGCCCCGGACGTCCGCCCGCTCACCGCGCGTCGGGCGGGAGCAGACGGGCCAGGGTGCGCACGGCGCGGTACTGGAGGGTCTTGATGGCGCCCTCGTTCTTGCCCATGATCCGGGCCGTCTCGGCGACCGAGAGGCCTTGCAGGAAGCGGAGGGTGACGCACTCCTGCTGCTGCGGGTTCAGCCGGCGCACGGCCTCCAGCAGGGCGGCGTTGGAGAGCGACTCCAGCACCGACTCCTCGGGGCTGCGCTCGCACTCGTTGGAGTCGAGCATCTCGCCGGTGGTGACCTCCAGCCGGAAGCGGCTGGACTTGAAGTGGTCGGCGACCAGGTTGCGGGCGATGGTCACCAGCCAGGCGCCGAAGTCCCGGCCCTGCCAGGTGAACGTGCCGATCCGGCGCAGCGCGCGCAGGAACGTCTCGCTGGTGAGGTCCTCGGCGGTGGCCCGGCTGCCGACCCGGTAGTAGATGTAGCGGTAGACGGTGTCCGCGTAGTGGTCGTAGAGCCGGCCGAAGGCCTCGCTCTCGCCGGCCTGGGCCCGCTCGACCAGCTCCATGACCGGGTTGGGCTCGGTCTCGTAGCCGGGGCCGGTGGTGGTGGTGCGGGCCCGGCCGCGCCCGCCGGTGGTGCCGGTGCGGCCGCGCGCGCCGGCGCCGGCCGATCCGGCGGCGGTGGTGCGCAGCAGCGGTCCGGCGGCGGGTCCGTGACCGGACGGGGCTCCGGCGGGCACCAGTTGGGCGGTGGCGGCGAGCCGGCTGCGGAGCAGGCTGCGCAGCAGGTCCAGTCCGGTGGTGATCTGCCGGGGCGGGGCGCCGCGGCCGCGGAGGCCGGTGCGGGAGGAGCGCAGGGGCGCGGACGACGGGCGGGAGGGTGCAGGCGCGTCGTTCCGGACGGGTGGGTACACGGGACTCCCAGAGGCAGAACTGTGGACGGATCACCTCCGCCTGCGCGGAGAGCACGCCCGTCCCGCCCGGTCGTGCGTGGGGCGGGTGGGTGACGTGCATCCAGGAGAGGATAACGCTTTGTGCAATGACAGCTACACCGTGTGGTCGAAGTGGTCGTTTGAGATCCGTGAAGGGTGCAAATCCGGCTGACAGTGACCGAACGCGTCAGCGATCGTCTGGCTCAACGTGACAGAACAGGTGCGTCAGGTGACCAATTCGGCGGTCCGGCGGGCGGTTTCCCGGCCTGAGGGTCGGATAATCCCCGACTTTCGCGAGCGGGCGAACGATCAGATCCGGTCACCGGGTGGCGGGTTCGGTCGGCGGGCCGGGGCGGCCCCGCGGCGCGCGGGAGTTCGCCCGTACGGGCGGCCTGGTCAGCGTGCGGATTGACCGCCCTCACCCCGGCGGGGGGCGCCCGGACGGGCGGCCGTGGAGCGGGCCCGCGGCCCGCCGGGGAGCGGCCGCCGATCGCCCCGGCTCAGCCCCGGTGCCGGCGGTGCAACGCGACCCCGGCCGCGGCCGCGCCGGCCGCCACGCCGAGCGCGGCGGCGGCCGGCAGGCCCACCCGGGCCGCCTTGCGGCCGGTCCGGAAGTCCCGCACCCGCCAGCCCTGCGCCCGGGCGTGCCGCCGCAGCGCGCCGTCCGGGTTCACCACGTACGGGTGGCCGACCAGCGAGAGCATCGGGATGTCGTTGGCCGAGTCGCTGTAGGCGGCGCACCGGTCGAGGTCGAGCCGTTCGCGCCGGGCCAGCGCGCGCACGGCAGCCGCCTTGGCCGGGCCGTGCAGCAGCTCGCCGACCAGCCGGCCGGTGTACGCGCCGTCGCGGGCCTCGGCCACCGTGCCGAGCGCGCCGGTCATGCCCAGCCGGGCCGCGATGATCCGGGCCACCTCCACCGGGGCGGCGGTGACCAGCCAGACCCGCTGCCCGGCGTCCAGGTGCATCTGCACCAGCGCGCGGGTGCCGGGCCACACCTTGTCGGCGATGACGTCCTCGAAGACCTCCTCGCAGAGCGCCTCCAGGTCGGCGGTCCGCTTGCCCGCCACCACGCCGAGCGCGGTGTGCTTGGCGTCCGCCATGTGCTCCGGGTCCTCGGCGCCGTGCAGCCGGAACCAGGCCTGCTGCCAGGCGAACCGGGCGATGTCCCGGCGGCTGAGGAAGCCGCGCCGGTAGAGGCCGACGCCGAGGTAGAAGATCGCGGCGCCGCGCAGGATGGTGTTGTCGCAGTCGAAGAAGGCGGCGGCGCGCGGGTCGTCCGGTTCGGGCGTGTGGTTGCCCTCGGGGGCCCGGGGGGCCTTGCCGCGCCTGGCCGGCTGCGCCTCGCCGGGCCCGGCGGCGGGCGGCGTCGCCCCGGCGGGCGGCTCCGGCGCGGCCCGCAGGGCGGCCTCCGCCGCCTCGGCCGCGGCCTCGCCCGCCAGGGCGGTCCGGGAGCTGGTGGATCGCCTTGTCGGAATGAGCCTTCGGAGCACGGCCATGTCACCGAGCATAGCCAGCGACCTGCGCGGCAGCCGTGACGGCGGGATGCCCGGCGGGTGAACGGGCGGAAGGCGGGTCGTGTCCGGCCGGTCCGTAGGGGCGTCGCACAATGGCGGGGTGAGCCCACTGCTGCGACGTGACAAGAACCCGGGGCCGAAGCCGGCCGACCGGACGGTGACCCTGGTGGCCAAGCCCGGCTGCCACCTGTGCGACGACGCCCGGGAGGTGATCGTCCGGGTGACGGCCGAGCTGGGCGCGGCCTTCGAGGAGAAGGACATCACCCAGGACGAGGAGCTCCACCGGCGCTACTGGGAGCAGATCCCGGTGACCTTGATCGACGGCCGCCAGCACGACTTCTGGCGGGTGGACGAGAAGCGCCTGCGCACCGCCCTCGGCGCCTGACCCCGCCCCCGCCCCCGCCCGCCGGGGGGCGTCCCCCGACCCCCGCCGTCCGGCGGGGGCGGTTCGCCGAATCGTTGCGAAGATTCCGCGCGCTCGGCTTGGGGCGCCCCCCTGTGGTCGGCTTACGATCGAACTCGTTTGCGCCCATGGGGGGCTGAGCACGAGGAGTGCCGCCATGCTTCCCGGCCGTCCCCCGGCAGCGCCCGCCGACCCCCCGGTGCCGGCCGCGCGCGGGGGCTTCGCCGTGGTGGACGTGGAGGCGACCGGCCGCAGTCCCTGGCGGCACCGGGTGGTCGAGGTGGCCGTGGTGCTGCTGGACGAGCGGCTCCGCCCGCAGGGCGAGTTCAGCACCCTGCTGGACCCGCTGGGCCCGGTCGGCCCGACCCATGTGCACCGGATCGAGCAGGAGGACGTCGAGGGCGCCCCGCGGTTCCGGGAGATCGCGCCGAGGCTGCTGGAGCTGCTGGCCGGCCGGGTGCTGGTCGGCCATCACGTCACCTGCGACCACGCCTTCCTGGACCGTGAGTTCGCCCGGATAGGGGTGCCGCTGCCACCGGTGCCGCTGCTCTGCACCATGCGGCTGGCCCGCGCCCACCTGCCGCAGGCCCGCGGTTTCGGCCTGGCGGCCTGCGTGGAGGCGGCCGGTCTCGGAGGCTTCGCCGCGCACACCGCGCTGGGCGACGCCCGGGCCACCGCGGGCCTGCTGCGGCACTGCCTGGACGCGCCGTCCTGCCCGCCGGGGGACTGGACCGGGCCGCTGCGGGAGGCGGCCCGGGTGCCGTGGCCGAGGCTGGGGCGGGCGCGCTCGCGCCCGTCCGGCGAGCAGGTCCCGCTGGTGGCCCGCGACGTCACCCGTCCGCCCGCCGTCCCCGCCCCGCGCGACCTGCCGGACCGCCCTGCGTACGGTTCCCGGCCACCCGTTGCACCGCCCCCGGCGACGGCCCGGAAAGCGGCCGGTGCTATGGGCTCGACGGCGTGATGCGCATCACTGTGCGGGGACAAAACGGACACCATCTTTGTGCACACGTTCACAAACGCATAGCCTGGCTGCCAAAGCCCAGCTTCACCCACAGGAGCACCGTGGCAATCGGCCGATCACCACAGAGCAGTTCGCAGACGCCCGACCAGGGCGCCGCGCGCCGACCCGCGCGTGCCCGGGGAATCCCCGAGGCCACGGTCGCCCGGCTGCCCCTCTACCTGCGCGCGCTCACCGCGCTCTCCGAGCGCTCGGTGCCGACCGTCTCCTCCGAGGAACTGGCCGCCGCGGCCGGGGTGAACTCCGCCAAGCTCCGCAAGGACTTCTCCTACCTGGGCTCCTACGGCACCCGCGGCGTCGGCTACGACGTCGAGTACCTCGTCTACCAGATCTCCCGCGAGCTGGGCCTGACCCAGGACTGGCCGGTCGTCATCGTCGGCATCGGCAACCTCGGCCACGCCCTCGCCAACTACGGCGGCTTCGCCTCCCGCGGCTTCCGGGTCGCCGCCCTGCTCGACGCCGACCCGGCCGTGGTCGGCAGCAGCGCGGCCGGCCTGCCGGTGCGCCACATGGACGAACTGGAGTCCATCGTGGAGAGCCAGCATGTCTCGATCGGCGTCATCACCACCCCGCCCGGCGCGGCCCAGCAGGTCTGCGACCGGCTGGTCGAGGCCGGCGTCACCAGCATCCTGAACTTCGCCCCGACCGTGCTGACCGTCCCGGACGGCGTGGACGTGCGCAAGGTGGACCTCTCCATCGAGCTGCAGATCCTCGCCTTCCACGAGCAGCGCAAGGCCGGCGACGAGCCGGACCGCACCGAGTCCGTGCTCGACCGGGCCCCCGGCCCGGTGCGCGCCGCCGCCGCCAAGCTCCGCCGGGCCGCCGGGGGCAGCACCAAGACGCGCGCGGCCGCCGAGGACGCGGACCCGGCGGCGAAGGGCAAGCCCGGCAAGGCCGGCGAGGGCGAGCTGTCCGCGGTGATGCCGGCATGAGCACCGAGATTCGTGGGACCAGGGAGCGGGCGTGAGTCTTCTCGTCGTAGGGCTGAGCCATCGCACGGCCCCGGTCGGCGTGCTGGAGCGCGCCGCGCTGACCGGTGCGGTGCCGACCCGGCTGCTGCACGACGCGGCCGCGTCCGCGACCGTCGCCGAGGCCGCGCTGCTGAACACCTGCAACCGGATCGAGCTGTACGCCGACGTGGACAAGTTCCACGCCGGTGTCGCCGAGCTGTCCCTGCTGCTCGCCCACCACAGCGGAGTGGACCTGGAGGAGCTGACCTCGCACCTCTACGTCCACTACGAGGACCGCGCCGTCCACCACCTCTTCTCGGTGGCCTGCGGCCTGGACTCGATGGTGGTCGGCGAGGGCCAGATCCTCGGCCAGCTGCGCGACGCCCTGGCCAAGGCCCAGGAGGAGCACACCGCCGGGCGCGGCCTGAACGAGCTGTTCCAGCAGGCGCTGCGGGTCGGCAAGCGGGCGCACAGCGAGACCGGCATCGACAAGGCCGGCCAGTCGCTGGTGACCTTCGGCCTGGAGCAGGTCGCGGCCGGCGCGGGCGAGATCGCGGGCAAGCGGGCGCTGGTGGTCGGCGCGGGCTCGATGAGCTCGCTGGCCGCCGCCACCCTGGTCCGCGCGGGCGTGACCGACCTGCTGATCGCCAACCGGACGCCGGCCCGGGCCGAGCGGCTGGCCGAGATCCTCGGCTCCGACGTCGCCCGCACCCTGGAGCTCGCCAAGGTGCCCGAGGCGCTGGCCGACGTCGACCTGGTGATCTCCTGCACCGGCGCGGCCGGCGTGGTGGTCAAGGCGGACGACGTCGCCGCCGCCGTCGCCGCGCGTGCGTCCTCGGCCCCGCTCGCCTTCCTCGACCTCGCCATGCCGCGCGACGTCGACCAGGCCGTGCACGAGCTGCCCGGCGCCCTGCTGGTCGACCTGGAGAGCCTCTCGCACGCCCACGCCGCCACCCCCGGCGCGGGCGACGTCGACGCCGTCACCGGCATCGTCGCCGACGAGGTCACCGCCTTCGGCGCCGCCCAGCGCGCCGCGCGGATCGCCCCCACCGTGGTGGCGCTGCGCGCGATGGCCTCCGAGGTGGTGGCCGCCGAGCTGGGCCGCCTGGACTCCCGGCTGCCCGAGCTGGACGAGCGCTCGCGCGCCGAGATCGGCCAGACCGTCCGCCGGGTGGTCGACAAGCTGCTGCACGCGCCCACCGTGCGGGTGAAGCAGCTGGCCGCCGAGCCCGGCGGCGCCTCCTACGCGGAGGCCCTGCGTGAACTCTTCGACCTCGACCCGGCCGCCGTGCACGCGGTCTCGGGCACCCCGATCGGCGCCCAGCAGCCTGCGGGCGGGAGCGCCGGATGAACCGTCAGCCATCCCACGAGTACCACCGGGACGATCACCTCATGAATGGTCAACCGCTCACCGGCCGGACGCCGGAAGCCACCGCGGCCCCCCTGCGGCTCGGCACCCGGCGCAGCGCGCTCGCCATGGCCCAGTCGGGCATGGTCGCCCGGGAGGTGACGCGCCTCACCGGACGCCCCGTCGAGTTGGTGGAGATCACCACCTACGGCGACACCTCCCGCGAGGCGCTGGCCCGGATCGGCGGCACCGGGGTGTTCGTCTCCGCGCTGCGCGACGCGCTGCTGGAGGGCCGGATCGACTTCGCCGTGCACTCCCTCAAGGACCTGCCGACCGCCGAGCCCGAGGGCCTGGTGCTGGCGGCCGTCCCGCAGCGCGAGGACAGCCGTGACGCCGTGGTGGCGCGCGAGGGCCTGGCGCTGGGCGAGCTGGTGGAGAAGCTGGCCGGCGCGGGCCGCCCGGCCCGGGTCGGCACCGGCTCGCCGCGCCGGATGGCGCAGCTGAACGCCTGGGCCCGGGCCAACGGCGCCCAGCTGGAGACGGTCGCGATCCGCGGCAACGTGGACACCCGGATCGGGTTCGTCACCTCCGGCGAGCTGGACGCGGTGGTGCTGGCCACGGCCGGCCTGAACCGGCTCGGCCGCCAGGCCGAGATCACCGAGCACCTCGGCCACGAGGTGATGATCCCGGCCCCGGGCCAGGGCGCGCTCGCCGTCGAGTGCACCACCGCCGACACCGGCCTGACCGCCGCCCTGTCGGCCCTCGACCACGCCCCCACCCGGGTCGCGGTGGCCGCCGAGCGCGCCCTGCTGGCCACCCTGGAGGCCGGCTGCTCCGCACCGGTCGCCGCGCTGGCCGGCTGGAACCACCAGACCGAACTGCGGCTGGAGGGTGTGGTCGGCACCCCCGACGGCGCCACCCTGCTGAAGATGTCCGCCCACGGTCCGATCGTCCTCGACGAGACCGCCGAGCAGCAGGCGGCGGCCCTCGGCCGCGCGCTGGCCGCCCGGCTGCTCGACGAGGGCGCGGCCGCCCTGATGGGGGAGCGAGCCCGATGAGCCCCACCGCCGCCACCGACAGCCCGTTCCCGGCCGACAGTCCCTTCGGGGGCACGGTGCCCTCCGCCGGCCGCTGCACCTTCCTGGGCGCGGGCCCCGGCGACCCGGGCCTGCTGACCCTGCGCGCGGTCGAGGTGCTGGCCTCCGCCGACGTGCTGGTCGCCGACCCGCTGACCGCCGCCGCCGTGCGCAGCCACTGTCCGTCCGGCGTGCAGGTGCACGCCCCGGGCGCCGAGGGCCCGGACTTCGACCTGGCCCGCCTGGTCGCCGAGGCCGTGCGGTCCGGCAAGCACGTGGTGCGCACCGTCGACGGTGACCCCGGCCTGGACGGCTGCGCGGCCGAGGAGATGCTCGGCTGCGCCGGTGCCGGGATCCCCTTCGAGGTGATCCCGGGCGTCGCCCAGTCGGTCGGCGTGCCGGCCTACGCGGGCGTGCCGCTGCGCGGCGCTGGCGGCACCGACGTCCGTTTCGTGGAGGCCGCGGCGCTGCTGGCCGGCTCCCCGGTGGACCTGGGCGCGCCGGAGACCACCCTGGTGGTGCGCACCACCCTGGGCCAGCTGCCGGCCACCGCCAACGCGCTGGTGTCCAACGGCCGCAAGCCGGACTCCGCGCTGAGCGCGACGCTCTCCGGCACCACCACCCGCCAGCGCACCTTCACCGCGACCCTGGCCACCATCGCGGCGGACCTCAAGGCCGCCCGGGTGCTGCCCTCCCCGGTCTCCGCCCCGGTGGACCCGGCGACCGCGGTGATAGCCGTGGTCGGCGAGCAGGTCGCCCACCGCGCCTCGCACTCCTGGTTCGAGACCAAGCCGCTGTTCGGCTGGAACGTACTGGTGCCGCGCACCAAGGAGCAGGCGCACGGCCTCTCCGAGCAGCTGCGCTCCTACGGCGCGGTGCCGCAGGAGGTGCCGACCATCGCGGTCGAGCCGCCGCGCACCCCGCAGCAGATGGAGCGGGCGATCAAGGGCCTGGTCACCGGCCGTTACGAGTGGATCGCCTTCACCTCGGTGAACGCGGTGCGCGCGGTGCGCGAGAAGTTCGAGGAGTACGGCCTGGACGCCCGGGCGTTCGCCGGGATCAAGGTCGCGGCGGTCGGCGAGACCACCGCGCAGGCGCTGGTGGACTTCGGCGTGAAGCCGGACCTGGTGCCCTCCGGGGAGCAGTCCGCGGCCGGTCTGCTGGAGGACTGGCCGCCGTACGACCCGGTGTTCGACCCGATCGACCGGGTGCTGCTGCCGCGCGCCGACATCGCCACCGAGACCCTGGTGGCCGGCCTGGTCGAGCTGGGCTGGGAGGTCGACGACGTGACGGCGTACCGGACGGTGCGCGCCTCGCCGCCGCCGGCCGAGACCCGTGAGGCGATCAAGGGCGGCGGTTTCGACGCGGTGCTGTTCACCTCGTCCTCGACCGTGCGGAACCTGGTCGGCATCGCGGGCAAGCCGCACAACGTGACCGTCATCGCCTGCATCGGCCCGGCCACCGCCAAGACCGCCGAGGAGCACGGCCTGCGGGTCGACGTGATGGCCCCGGCGCCGTCGGCGGCCGCGCTGGCCCAGGCCCTGGCGGACTTCGGGGCCAAGCGCCGGGACACCGCGACCGCCGCGGGCGAACCGGTCTACCGCCCCAGCGAGCGCCGTCCCGGCTCGCGCCGCAAGGCGGCGCGCTGACGCGGCGCCGCACCAGTGACCGGGGGCGGCCCGACCGCCGCCCCCGGCATCGCACCATCGTCCGGAGAGAGAAGCCGTGTCCGCCGAATTCCCGTACGTCCGTCCCCGCCGGCTCCGTTCGACCCCGGCGGTGCGCCGGCTGGTCGCCGAGACCCGGCTGCACCCGGCGGAGCTGATCCTGCCCGCCTTCGTGCGCGAGGGCATCACCGAGCCGAAGCCGATCTCGTCGATGCCCGGCGTGGTCCAGCACACCCGGGACACCCTGCGCAAGGCCGCCGTGGAGGCCGCCGAGGCGGGGGTGGGCGGCATCATGCTGTTCGGCCTGCCCGAGGTGAAGGACGCCACCGGCTCCGAGGGGACCAACCCGGAGGGCATCCTCCAGCAGGCGATCCGCGACGTGGTCGCCGAGGTCGGCGACCAGCTCGTGGTCATGTCGGACCTCTGCCTGGACGAGTTCACCGACCACGGCCACTGCGGCGTGCTGGCCGCGGACGGCAGCGTGGACAACGACGCCACCCTGGTGCGCTACGCCGAGATGGCCGTGGTCCAGGCCGAGGCCGGCGTCCACGTGGTCGGCCCCTCGGGCATGATGGACGGCCAGATCGCCGTGATCCGCCGGGCGCTGGACGAGGCCGGGCACCAGGGCGTGGCCGTGCTCGCCTACACCGCCAAGTACGCCTCCGCCCTGTACGGGCCGTTCCGCGAGGCCGTCAACTCCTCGCTCCAGGGCGACCGCAAGACCTACCAGCAGGACCCGGCCAACGCCCGGGAGGCGCTGCGGGAGCTGGAGCTGGACCTCGCCGAGGGCGCCGACATGGTGATGGTCAAGCCCGCCATGCTCTACCTGGACGTGCTGCGGCAGGTCGCCGACGCCTCCCCGGTGCCGGTGTCCGCGTACCAGATCTCCGGTGAGTACGCGATGGTCGAGGCCGCCGCCGCCAACGGCTGGATCGAGCGGGAGCGCACCATCCTGGAGACCCTCACCTCGATCCGCCGGGCCGGCGCCGAGCAGATCCTCACCTACTGGGCCGTCGAGGCCGCCGCGCTGCTGAAGTAGCGGCAGCCGCCGGGCACGCCGGAGGCCGGGCCCCTCCGAGGGGAGGGACCCGGCCTTCGTGCACGCGTCCGGTCAGTCGCCGAGGTGGGCGAAGCCGCCGCCACCGCCGAAGAGGGCGGTGGAGGTGGCGGCACCCCCGCCGAACTCACCGGCCTCGATGTGCGAGGTGTGGGCGATGCCGCCGCCCCCGCCGGCCGCGAACACCGGGTCGGCGGAGGCGACGAACCCGCCGCCGCCGGCCACGCCGACGTGCGCGGACGCCGCCGGGGCGGCGACGCCGGCCAGCGCCAGCGCGCCGATCGCGGTCAGGGTGATCTTGCCCAGCATGCTCTTCATGGATCTGCCCTTTCTTCCGGAGCGCCCGGTGCGGACGCTCAGCCTTGGGGGTGCCGTCGGAACGCCCGGAGGGCCCGGGGACCAGACGTCCCCGGGCCCTCCGTCGCGCCGTGCGGCTGGATCAGCCGATCAGGTGCGAGACGCCCGCGTCGCCCGAGGACTGGGTGTTCTGGCCCACGTTGCAGATCTGCTTCGGGGTGCTGTTGAGGACCGGGACCTCGATCGGCACGGCCAGGCCGAGGACGCCGACCGCCACGTTGTGGATCTCCGGCAGGCAGATGTTCGGGTTGTCCAGCACGTGCGAGTTCGGGCTGTGGTCGCCGTAGGTGCCGGTGTGGTTGGTGCCGCCGTTGCCCTGGGCGGAGACGGCGGCGCCGTCCGAGTCGGCGATGGCGCCGGCCGAGCCCGCGGACATCGCGATGGCGGCGGCGGCCAGGCCCGCGGCGGCGAGGGACTTCTTGATCATTTCGGTGTTCCTCTCGGGGGTGAATCGGGGAGCGATTCGAAGGTGGTCGGTTCGGTTGGTGACTCTGCCGGGACGGGCGGTCAGCCGATCAGGTGGGAGACGCCCGCGTCGCCGTGGCTCTGGGTGCCCTGACCCTGGGTGCAGTACTGCTTGCCACCGCTGTTCGCGATCGGGACCTCGACCGGGACGGCGATGCCGAGCACACCGACCGCGATGTTGTGGATCTCGGGCAGGCAGACGTTCGCGTTGTCCAGGAAGTGGAAGTTCGGGCTGTGGTTGCCGACGGTGCCGGTGAAGTTGGTGCCGCCGTTGCCCTGGAACGACCCGGCGGCGCCGTCCGCGTCGCCGATGGCCGAGGCCGGCGCGGCGGCGGCGGCCAGCGCCGCGGCGGCCAGGCCGGCGGCGGCGAAGGACTTCTGGATCATGAGGAGATCCCTCTCTGAAAAGCTCGGTTTCCGTGCGGTTTCCGTGCGTACAACGCGTTCAACGCTCAGACCCGGTCTGCGGTCACTGACGTCCAGATCAAAGAATCACGGCTCGGAAGGTTACGGGGATTCCGGAAAAGAGTCCGGGAGGCGCGGCGGCGGAGAGATTCCGGTCGGATTATTAACCCGAACCGGTTAACCGCCGCCATCGCGGGCGCCGGTCGCTCGTTGAGCCCATTGCTTTCGGCCGCGCCCGCGCGGCCGGTTCCCCCTTTGATCTCCAGTACGGACAGGCAGAACGGTGAAAAGCATGAGGTTCTCCAAGCGGGCCGGCGCGATGCTGCTGGCGGTCGGTGCGGGCGTGCTCGCCTCCCAGGGGGCGGCGTCCGCCGCCCCGGTCAGCCCCGAGCAGGTCGGGGCGCTGGAGGACCAGCTGGCCACCCAGCAGGTACCGGTGGACATCCCGCTGGCGCCGCTGGACAGCCGGATCTCGGGCGGCATCCCGACCTCGCTGCTGATGCCGCCGCCGCCGGCCCACACCACCGGGGACGCGCTGATCCCGGACCGCGTCGTGCCGGCGCTCGGCATCGGCAAGGTCGCCCCGACCGCGAAGGCCGAGCTGCCGCTGCCGCTGGTCGACCGCAGCGCCGACCTCGGCGAGCTGCTGCTGGACGCCCCGGCCGCGCCGCTGCACGCCGAGACCCCCGCGGTCGGCATCGGCAGGCCGCTCGCGCTCGTCGAGGACGGCACCGGCCAGCTGGCCGACGGCCGGCTCAAGCTGGACGAGATCGACCCGCGGCTGATCACCGGCGCCGTCCAGGCGGTGCCCGGCGCCAAGGCGTCCCTGGGCAACGAGGACGAGCGGATCTCGGTCACCGACTCGCTGGGGACGCTGGCCGCCACCGCGACCGCCACCACCACCGGCGTCGTCTCGGAGACCGGCCTGGCGGGCCTGGCCCAGGCCTAGCAGGACGCGCAGGGCGCGCAGCACGCGCGAGAGCCCGGCACCCCCTCACGACGGGGTGCCGGGCTCTCGCGGGTCGTGGCGGCTCAGCCGGGCAGCACCCCGAGCAGGCCGCCGACCAGCGGCAGGTCGCGCGGGCCGCCGCCGGCGCTGAGCGGGCCGGTCAGGAGGCCGGTGCCGACCGGCGCGAGGCCGGAGCCCTCCGGCTGGACGGTCGCCCCGTTGTTCAGCACGTCGGCGGAGGAGTTGGCCCACGGGTCCAGCCGCAGGTCCTTGAGCGGCGCGATGCCGTAGCCGAGGCCGGTGGTGGTGCCGCCGAGCGCCTGGGCGAGGTCGGTCTTGGCCAGGGCGGCACCGCCCCCGGTCGGGGCCGCGTGCGCCGCGCCCGCGCCCGCGCCGCCGAGCAGCACCGCGGCGCCCAGGGCGGCGGCGAGGCCGGCCCCGCTCTTCTTCACAACCATGCGTCTTCACCTTCGGAGGGAGGGGTTCCCCGGGCGAACGGACCGCGCCCGGGTACGCCGAACCGCCCCCCGGCCGACGGACCGGGGGGCAGGACGGGCGGAACGCGTGCCGATCGGAATCAGCAGTCGTCCTCGACGTGCTCGACGTGCTCGTGCTGCTGCGGGGCCTCGCCGTTGATGCAGGTGTTGCCGAACGCCGGGTTCAGCACACCGATCAGGTTGATGGAGTTGCCGCACAGGTTGACCGGGATGTGCACCGGGACCTGGAGCTGGTTGCCGGAGATGACACCGGGGGAGCCGGCGGCGACGCCCTCGGCACCGGCGCTGGCGGCGGCACCGCCGGCCGCGCCCAGCACCAGGCCGGCAGCGGCGGCGGAGAGGACGGCGGCCTTCTTCACGTTCTGCATGGGGGTTGATCTCCTCGATCACACACGGGTTGAGCGGGCCGCACCCCGCCCGGTGGCGGGATGCGGCAGGAATGCGGTGGAACCGCGGCCGCCGGCTCGGCGGCCGCCGCTTCAGCCGGCGTTGACGCAGGTGTTGCCGAACGCCGGGTTCAGCAGCGCGATGATGTCGATGGTGTTGCCGCAGAGGTTGATCGGCACGTGGATCGGCACCTGGAGCTGGTTGCCGGAGATCACACCGGGGGAGTTGGCGGCGACGCCCTCGGCGCCGGCGCTGGCGAACGCGCCGCCGGCCGCGCCGACCACCAGGCCGGCGGTGGCGAGAGACAGGGCGGCGGTCTTCTTGACGTGACGCATGTGTTCTTCCTCCGTTTTCTTCCCGACCGTCTGTGGAAATAGTCGGGAGCCGGGCGAGGGGAAATCCTGGCCCGTTGGCTTCTGGGAATGCCGTGATTGTCACTCGGGTGGCCCAGATGGCGCGTGTCGCCCATGGCTCGGGCGATGAGCGGCCGCCGCGGAACCGTGCGCCGCGAACAATTCCCGCACGGCCGGGAAGCATTCGGATCGACGCGCGACCGGGAGGATTCCGGACGGGTTTGGACCGGCGGCGGATCTCCTCGTCGTAGCGGGGCGGTGAAGCGTGTTCCGATGGGAGAACGAGGCAGCGCGCCGGGGGAAACGGCCGGATACCGGTGTCACCCGATTGCCCGGCCCCGGGGCCGCGTTCGCCCGGACGGGTGACAGTGGGGGTGCCGTCGCAACCGGCCCGAGGGGGTCTCGTTGGAGATGTCGCACTCCCCGTGCATCTCTGTCGAACAGTCAGGAGGCTCCCATGAGCATCAAGAAGACGGCCGTCGTCGGCGCCGCTGTGGTCGGCATCGTCGCCGCCGGTGCCGGCACCGCGCTGGCCAGCTCCGGCGCGGAGGGCGTCGCCGCCAACTCCCCCGGTGTCGTCTCCGGCAACCAGATCCAGATCCCGCTCCACGTGCCGATCAACCTCTGCGGCAACACCATCGACATCGTGGGCATCCTGAACCCGGCGTTCGGCAACACCTGCGTCAACGCCGGCTGACCAGCCGCCGGTCGATCCGGTGCGAGCCGCCGCTTCCGTGTCTCCCTCCTGGGGCGCGAGGTGGCGGCTCCCGGCGTTTCCGGGGCCGGCCGCCGGTGCCGGCACCCCGCCCCGGCCCCGGCGGCGCACCGGGCCCGGAACCGCCCACCCGCAGGGTTGGTCCGTCCCCGACCCGCCGCCCGTCCACCGGGTGGGCTCCCCCTCCGCCCGGTGAGGGCGGTGCCGTAGGCTCGCCCGGCGCCGCGGTGTCGGTCGGCGCGCACCGGTCACGAGTGGGGCGGGGAGTACCAGAGCTGATGAGCGCGGCATCGAGCACCGGATCGTCGGGCGGTGGCGCGGGCGTGTCCCCGTCGTCCGCCACCCCTCCCCGGGACGACCGGGAGGCGCCGGAAGCACCGGAGACGCCGGAGGCACCGGAGGCACCGGAGACGCCGGGCGCCACGGCCGTGTCGGCGGCCGGGCGGGCCCCGGGCCGGTTCGGGGCGGCGGTGGACCGCTACGCGCCCGCGCTCGGCGCGTACGCGGTGGTCAAGGCGACCGGCCTGACCGTCTTCCTGCTCCTGCTCTCGCACACCGAGGACTTCCTGAAGAAGGACCCGGGGCGCGGCGGCGGGGCCCGTCCCTGGGACGTGCTCGGCACCTGGGACGGCATCTGGTACCAGCGGATCGCCGAGAACGGCTACGACCCCCAGCTGATCCCGCTGCACGGCTACCCGCTGGCCACCTACTACGAGAACTCCTCCGCGTTCTTCCCGCTCTACCCGTGGCTGATGCGGCTGGTCGGGGCGGTCACCGGGCTCGGCCCGTACGGCTCGGGCATCGTCGTCTCGGTGCTCGCCTCCTTCGTGGCGGCGGCCGGCATCTTCGCCGTCGCCGAGCGGCTCGGCGGCTTCCGGGCCGGGGTGATCGCGGCGGTGATCTGGGGCCTGTTCCCGGGCTCGGGCGTGGAGTGGGCGGTCTACTCGGACTCGCTGTTCGTCGCCCTCTCGGCCTGGGCCTGCTACTGCGTGATGACCCGGAACTGGCTCGCCGCCGGGGTGCTGGCCCTGGTGGCCGGTCTCAACCGGCCGACCGCGGCCGCGCTGATCGCCGCCGTCTCGATCTCCGCCCTGGTGGCGCTGGTGCGGCGCACCGACGGGGTGGCCCGCCCGCTGACCGCGATGCTGATCACCCCGTGGGGCCTGCTCGGGTACGTCGCCTGGGTCGGCTGGCGGATGGGCGACTGGACGGGGTACTTCAAGCTCCAGCGCGGCGCCTGGAACCGGTACTTCGACTGGGGCGCGTCCACCGCCCGCAGCACCCTGGACACGGTCACCGGGCACTGGACGTTCTGGCAGTCCAACCCGGCGCCGGACCTCATCGCGGTGGGCCTGCTGATCGCCCTGCCCGGGCTGCTGGTGCTGCTGCTCCGGCTGCGGCCGCCGCTGGTCCTGGTGCTCTACACGCTGCTGACCGTCGTCCTGGCGCTGAGCAGCAACCAGATCTACGGCAACATCTCGCGCTACCTGCTGCCGGCCTTCCCGCTGTTCATCGGCCTGGCGGTGGCGCTGCGCCGGCTGCGGCCGTCGACGCTGGGCGGCCTGGTCGCGATGCCGGCGGTGGCGGCCGGCTGGTACGCGGGGTACGCGCTGTTCGAGCTCGGGATCCCGTAGGGAGGCGGCCCCGGGGGGCCGCGTAACCTCGACCCATGACGACCAGCCGCACGCCGCCCGTGCGCCAGATCCGCGACCTCTCCGGGCTGCTGGACCACGCCAGCCACGTCCTGGCGACCCGGATGGCGGCGGCGTTCACCGAGCTCGGCGTCACCCCGCGCGCCTACGCCGTGCTCTTCCACGCGCTGGCGGCCGAGCGCACCCAGATCCAGCTGGCCGAGCTCGCCGACCTCGACAAGACCACCATGGTGGTGACCGTCGACGAGCTGGAGAAGGCCGGGCTGGCCGAGCGGTGCCCGTCCGCGGCCGACCGCCGGGCCCGGATCGTGCGGGTCACCGAGGCGGGCGCGCGGGCGGTCGAGCGGGGCACCGCGATCGCCGACCGGGTGCACCGGGAGGTGCTGGACTCGCTGCCGCAGGACGAACGGACGGTGTTCGTGACGGCGCTGGGCCGCCTGGTGGACGGGGGCGGGGCGCTGGCCGATCCGGTCGGCGGCGAGCGGACGGTGCGCCGTGCGCGCCGTGCCCGCGGCTGAGCCGGGGGGACGAGGCCCGGGCGCGGCGGTAGTCGGTTTCCGGTCGGCTTGTATGCTCCACCTGGCGCCAGGGGGGACGTCCTGGCCGCTGATCGTTCGATGGCACAGCCGTGAAGAGGTGCGGGGATGTCGGGTCGCCGAGACAGGAGTCAGCCCAGCGTGGCCCGGCCGGGTCCGGAGGGTTCGACCGGCTCGGCGGGTTCGACCGGTGCCCGCACCGGTTCGCCGCGCACCGGTTCGGCCGGTTCGGCCGGTTCGGCCGGATCGTCCGGTTCGGTCCCGCCGCCCCGGCCGGGCGGCCGGGCCGAGGCCAGGCGGGCCGCGCAGTCGAAGGGCCGCGGGGCGGCGGGTGGTGACGGTGGGTCGAACGGCCAGGGCCACCGCCGGGCGGGCGGGCGCGGCAAGAAACCCCAGCGCAACGTCAAGAAGATCGTCGGCTGGACGGCGGTCGGTGCGCTGGTGCTGATAGCCGGAACCGGCGGCGCGATCTATTTCAAGCTCAACGGCAACATCAAGACGATCGACGCCGACGCGCTCAGCAAGGACCGTCCGCCGGAGGCGCAGGCCGACGCCAACGGCAACAAACCGGTGAACATCCTGCTGATCGGCTCCGACAGCCGCGGCGGCGACAACTCGGACCTCGGCGGCGGTGACAGCGAGGGCGCCCGCTCGGACACCACGATCCTGCTGCACGTCTACGCCGACCACAAGAACGCCATCGGCGTCTCGATCCCGCGCAACACCCTGGTCACCATCCCGCCGTGCAAGCTCCCGAACGGGAAGTGGACCAAGGAACAGAAGGGCAAGGACGTCCTGTTCAACGCCGCCTTCACGGTGGGCGGCACGCCGGAGGGCAACCCCGCCTGCACCCAGAACACCGTGGAGAAGCTCACCGGCATCCGCGTCGACCACACCATGGTGGTCGACTTCCAGGGCTTCGCGGCGATGACCAAGGCCGTCGGCGGCGTCGAGGTCTGCCTGCCCAAGGACATCTACGAGCGGGACCTCAACGAGAAGCTGCCCACGAAGGGCTCCCTCGTCCTGAAGAAGGGCCCGCAGAAGGTGGAGGGCCAGCCGGCGCTCGACTACGTCCGGCTGCGGCACGGCATCGGCGACGGCTCCGACATCGGCCGGATGAAGCGTCAGCAGGCCTTCATGAGCTCGATGATCAGCACGGTGAAGAAGAAGGGCCTGGAGCCCACCACCCTGCTGCCGCTGGCCGACGCGGCCACCAAGTCGCTGCGCGTCGACGAGGGGCTCGACACCGTCGACAAGCTGATGTCCTTCGCCCTGTCGCTGAAGAACATCGACCTGCACGACCTCAAGTTCGTGACCCCGCCGTGGCGTTACAACGAGGCCAACCTCGACCTGGTGAAACCGGACGTGGACAGGCTGTGGGAGGCGATCCGCGCCGACCGCACCCTGGACGGCAAGGACGCCACCGGCCAGCAGCCCGACGCGCCCGCCACCCCGGCGCCCCCGGCCACCCCGGAGGCCCCGCCGACCACCACCACCGCGCCCCCCGCGCACACCGCCCCGGCGGTCCCGGTCAAGGTCTTCAACGGAACCACCGTCAACGGACTGGGCGCCAAGGCGGGCGAGGCCCTGAAGGCGGCGCAGTTCACCGTCGGCTCGGTGAACCAGGCGAAGAACACCAACAAGCTCACCACCACGGTCGAGTACGGCGCCGGGCAGAAGGCCAACGCCGAGAAGGTCGCCGAGCTGTTCCCCGGCGCCACCCTCACCCCCACCTCGGCGGCCGGCATCAGCGTCGTGCTCGGCAAGGACTACGCCGACGCCAACGGCGGCGCCGCGGCCGGCACCACCGCCCCGGGCGCCCCGGCCGCGCCCGCCCCGCTGCCGACCTCGGTCACCGACGACGCCCGCTCGGCGGACGACGACATCTGCGCCAACACCACCTACGGAAGCGGCGGCTGAGCCTGCGTCGGTCCGCGTCCGCGGACCGACGCAGCGGGGCCCCCGGCTTCACGCCGGGGGCCCCGCTCGCGTTCCCGTCGGTCAGGGCCAGACCAGGCAGTACAGCTGGTGCCCCGCCTCGTGGAGGCGGTTGGCGAAGTCCTGCCACTCGTGCAGCATGCTGTAGATCACGAACGCGTCGCGCGGGCCCCGCCGGTCCGGCACGGTGGACCAGATGAAGGCGGCGGCGCCGAGTTCGGTCTCGTCCGCCTTGCGCAGCGGTTCGACGACGTTCTGCGGCAGCTGGACGACGGCGTAGTCCGGGTGCAGCACGACCAGCTCCAGCGGCGGCACCTGGTGCAGCGGCACGCCCTGGATGCCGGTGAGGACCATCGCGCTCATGGTCTCCGGTTTGATCTTGGTGGAGAGGTGGCCGTTGGGGGAGCCACTGGTCTCCATCAGGTCGCCGAGCCGGCCGAGCGAGCCGAGCTCGCCCGCGTCCAGCCCGAGCCCGCCCGGCCCGAGAGCGGTCGGGACCCGGGCCGCGGTCGCCCGGTCGGGTGCGCCGAAGTACTTGTACGTCACCCCCACGCGTCCCTCACCCCGCCTCTCACGGCCGCGGCCGCTACGCCCCGTTCCCGCTCCCTTACCCCCGCGTGCGGCCCCGGTGGGCCGGCGGGAGCCACCCGCAGCCTCGTCGTGGCCGTCCTGCGCCTCGGACACTCGGACCATCCTCACCGGAATTCGCCGGAATCGACAGACCCCCGCACGTCCGGTGTCCCTCCGGACGTGCTCCTTACCCGTCATGCGCCGCCGTACCCAGTCGCGGTACGCGGCAGTCCTCTCCACACCCCTGCATCGACCCGGAGCTCCCGTCCGCCCTCGCGGCCGGAGGAACTCCGGAGACACCCCGGGTACACAGTCTGACTGGTCCGGGCAGCCGGAGCAGTCAGGGGCCCCGTTGTATGGATAACCGTACAGATACGGGCGCCAGGATCATCGTTCCAGATGATGAGGTCCGACATGCAGAGGTGAAGGACACGATTTGAGACCATGTCTTCCGTGAGCTATCCCTACGAAGCACCCCAGTCCCAGTCGCTCTTCGACCGCGCGTCGGTCGTGACCCCCGGCGGCGTCAACTCGCCGGTGCGCGCCTTCCGCGCCGTCGGCGGTACGCCGCGCTTCATGGTGTCCGGCACCGGCCCCTACCTGACCGACGCCGACGGCCGCGAGTACGTCGACCTGGTCTGCTCGTGGGGCCCGATGATCCTCGGCCACGCGCACCCGGCCGTCCTGGACGCCGTGCGGCAGGCGGTGGCCCGCGGCACCTCCTTCGGCACCCCCGGCCAGGGCGAGGTCGAGCTGGCCGAGGAGATCGTCTCCCGGGTCGCCCCGGTCGAGCAGGTCCGCCTGGTCTCCTCGGGCACCGAGGCCACCATGTCGGCGATCCGGCTGGCCCGCGGCTTCACCGGCCGCGCGAAGGTCGTGAAGTTCGCCGGCTGCTACCACGGCCACGTGGACGCCCTGCTGGCCGCCGCCGGTTCCGGCGTCGCCACCTTCGGCCTGCCGGACACCCCGGGCGTCACCGGCGCCCAGGCCGGCGACACCGTCGTGCTGCCCTACAACGACCTCGCCGCCGTCGAGGAGGCCTTCCGGGCCCACCCCGGCGAGATCGCCTGCGTGATCACCGAGGCCTCGCCCGGCAACATGGGCGTCGTCCCGCCGCTGCCCGGCTTCAACGGCGGCCTGGCCCGGCTCTGCCGGGAGAACGGTGCGCTGTTCATCTCCGACGAGGTGATGACCGGCTTCCGCGTCTCCAAGGCCGGCTGGTACGGCCTGGAGGCGGCGAACGAGGGCTGGGCGCCCGACCTGCTGACCTTCGGCAAGGTCATGGGCGGCGGCTTCCCGGCCGCGGCCTTCGGCGGCCGCGCCGACGTGATGGCCCACCTCGCCCCGGCCGGCCCGGTCTACCAGGCCGGCACGCTGTCCGGGAACCCGATCGCCACCGCGGCCGGCCTGGCCCAGCTGCGCGGCTGCACCGACGAGGTGTACACGGCCGTCGACCGGGTCGCCGCCGAGGTCTCCGGCCTGGTCTCCGCCGCGCTGGCCAAGGAGGGCGTGGCGCACCGGCTGCAGACCGCCGGGAACATGTTCTCGGTGTTCTTCACCGAGGACGCCGTGACGAACTACGACGAGGCGAAGACCCAGGAGGCGTTCCGCTTCACCGCGTTCTTCCACGCGATGCTCGCCGAGGGCGTCTACCTGCCGCCGTCCGCCTTCGAGTCCTGGTTCGTCTCCGCCGCGCACGACGAGCGGGCCCTGGAGCGGATCGCCGCCGCCCTGCCCGCCGCCGCCCGGGCCGCCGCCGAAGCCACGGCCTAGGCCCGCCGCCCTTACGAGCACCAGGAGTACTGAGAAGTGAGCGCCAAGGACATCACCGTCGTCCACCTGATGCGGCACGGTGAGGTGCACAACCCGGAGGGCGTCCTGTACGGGCGGCTGCCGGGCTACCGGCTGTCCGAGCTGGGCCGCGAGATGGCCGAGCGGGTCGCCGAGGACCTGGCCGGGCGGGACATCACCCACGTGGTGGCGTCCCCGCTGGAACGCGCCCAGGAGACCGCCGCGCCGATCGCCAAGTCGCACGGCCTGGACCTCGCGGTGGACGAGCGGCTGATCGAGGCGGAGAACATCTTCGAGGGCAAGACCTTCGGAGTGGGCGACGGCTCGCTGCGCAACCCGTCCTACTGGAGGTACCTGACCAACCCGTTCAAGCCCTCCTGGGGCGAGCCGTACCTGGAGCAGGCGGTGCGGATGATGGGCGCGCTGGCCGCCGCCCGGGACGCCGCGCGCGGGCACGAGGCGGTCTGCGTCAGCCACCAGCTGCCGATCTGGATCGTCCGCTCCTTCGTGGAGCGCCGCCGGCTCTGGCACGACCCGCGCAACCGGCAGTGCTCGCTGGCCTCGCTGACCAGCTTCACCTACGAGGGGGACCGGATCGTCTCGGTCGGCTACCGCGAGCCGGCCCGCGACCTGCTGCCGGCCCACCTGGTCGGCAAGGGCGGCAAGAGCAAGCCGGTGGGCAAGAGCTTCGGCGCCTGAGGGCAGGCCGGCGCCGGCCCCGGGGCGACCCGGATCCGGGTACGCCGAGGGAGCCCGGACGCGCGGAACGGTGTTCATGGTTCCCGATCCGGTGTAAGAGCCGTGTGAGTAAGACCTGCGTCACACCGCCGCGACACCAGGGCCGATGGTCCCGCCGCAGGTCAGAGGGGGTCCGGCAGAGAAGGCCGGACCCCCCGGGGCCCGCCCGCGACTCCATGCGAAACTTTTCACATGTCTGGCATGACGCGCCCCCGTCCCCGTCTCGCCGCCGCCGCGGTCACCGCCGCCGCTGCCGCGCTGGTCCTCACCGGTTGCAGCTCCTCCGGCTCCTCGGCCAGTGGTGACGGGCAGATCGGCTTCGTCACCGCCAAGGGCAGCAACATCTCGACCGCCGCCGCCGGCCACCGCCAGGACGCGCCGGACATCGGCGGCAACACCCTGGAGGGCACCCCGGCCAAGCTCTCCGACTACCGGGGCAAGGTCGTCGTGCTGAACGTCTGGGGCTCCTGGTGCGGCCCGTGCCGCTCGGAGGCCGACGACCTCCAGCGGGTCTGGGAGAAGTACCAGGACCAGGGCGTGCAGTTCCTCGGGATCAACACCCGGGACACCGAGATCAAGAACGCCGTCCGCTTCGAGCAGGAGAAGGGCGTCACCTTCCCCAGCCTCTACGACCCGGCCGGCGAGGAACTGCTGAAGTTCCCCAAGGGCAGCCTCAACCCGCAGTCCATCCCGACCACCCTGGTGGTCGACCGGGACGGCAAGCTCGCCGCGCGCGCCGTCGGCGGCCAGACCGACGACGCCCTGGAGTCGATGCTCCAGCCGGTCCTGGCGGAGCAGCAGCGGTGAGCGCGGCGCTGCAGCTCGCCGACAACATCGGGACCATCCAGAGCGGGGCGCTGCTGGTGGCCGCGCCGATCGCGCTGGCGGCGGGCCTGGTGTCGTTCTTCTCGCCCTGCGTGCTGCCGCTCGTGCCCGGCTACCTGTCCTACGTCACCGGTTTCTCGGCCGCCGACCTCGCCGACGCGCGCGGGGCCCGGCGCGGCCGGATGCTGGCCGGCGCGGCGCTGTTCATCCTCGGTTTCACCGCCGTGTTCGTCTCCAGCGGCGCGCTGTTCGGCCAGTTCGGGGACACGCTCAAGGAGCACCAGGCGGTCATCAGCAAGGTGCTCGGGGCGCTCACGATCGTGATGGGCCTGGCCTTCATGGGACTGGTTCCCGGCCTGAGCATGCGCGAGGTGCGCACCCACCGCCGTCCGGTGGTCGGTCTGCTCGGCGCGCCGCTGCTCGGCGTGGTCTTCGGGGTGGGCTGGACGCCGTGCATGGGGCCGACCCTGGCCACCGTCACCAACCTCGCGCTCAACCAGGCCGACGCCCAGCGCGGTGCGCTGCTGATGTTCTTCTACTGCCTGGGCCTGGGCGTACCGTTCGTCGTGGCCGCGCTGGCCTTCCGCCGGGCGCTGGGCGCCTTCGGCTGGGTCAAGCGGCACTATCCGCTCGTCATGCGGATCGGCGGCGGCATGCTCGTCGTGGTCGGTCTGCTGCTGGTCACCGGGGTCTGGGACTCGATGGTGAGTGACCTGCAGAACCAGTTCGCCGACTTCCAGATCGGAATCTGACCCGTGACCAACACCACGACCGATCGCGAGCGGTCCGGGACCGCCGTCGCGCAGGGCGCGGACGAGGACGCGGCCGAGCGGCTCACCACCGCCCCGGCCGAGTCCGACGGCCCCACCGGCATCGGCGTGCTCGGCTGGCTGCGCTGGATGTGGCGCCAGCTGACCTCGATGCGGGTCGCGCTGATCCTGCTGTTCCTGCTCTCGCTGGCGGCCATCCCGGGCTCGCTGATCCCGCAGAACGGCCAGAACCAGTTCAAGGTCGAGACCTGGAAGGCGCAGCACACCACGGTCGCGCCGATCTACGAGAAGTTCCAGCTGTTCGACGTGTACAGCTCGGTCTGGTTCTCGGCGATCTACATCCTGCTGTTCGTCTCGCTGGCCGGCTGCATCGTCCCGCGCACCTGGCAGTTCGTCGGCGTGCTGCGCTCCCGGCCGCCGGCGGCGCCGCGCAACCTGACCCGGATGCCGGTGTACGCGGCCTGGCGGACCGACGCGGACGCCGCGGCCGTCACCACCGCCGCCCACCGGCTGCTGCGCGCGCGGCGGTTCCGGGCGCACCGGGACGGCGGCGCGGTCGCGGCCGAGAAGGGCTACCTGCGCGAGGTCGGCAACCTGGTCTTCCACCTGTCGCTGTTCGCGCTGCTCGGCGGCTTCGCCTGGGCGAGCCTGGCCAGCGGCACCGGCGGCAAGCTGCTGGTCGAGGGCGAGGGCTACTCCAACACCATCACCCAGCTGGACGACTTCACCGGGACCCGCTTCTACGGCAGCGACGACCTCGACCCGTTCTACGTGAAGCTCAACAGCTTCACCTCGAAGTTCCAGAGCAACGGCTCCCAGATCGGCAGCGCGCGGGAGTTCACCGCGGGCGTCGAGTACTACGAGGGCAGCGACCCGTCGAAGCTCAAGCAGGGCAAGATCGAGGTCAACCGCCCGCTGGAGATCGGCGGCAGCAAGTTCTACCTGATCGGCCACGGCTACGCCCCGGTGATCACGGTCCGCAACGCCGCGGGCGACGTCGTCTACACCGGCGCCACCCCGTTCCTGCCGCAGGACGGCAACCTGACCTCCACCGGCGTCATCAAGGTCTCCGACTACGGCGAGAAGGACGGCAGGCGGACCCAGCTGGGCCTGTCCGGCTTCTTCCTGCCGACCGCCCCGGTGGCCTTCGACAAGAACACCGGCCCGCGCTCGCTGTTCCCCGGTGACGCGGCCCCGGTGCTGGTGCTCAACGCCTACGCGGGCGACCTGGGCACCGACTCCGGCCTGCCGCAGAACATCTACCAGCTCAACACCAAGAACCTGACCCAGCTCCAGCGGGACGGCGAGCCGGCGAAGGCCAAGCTGGACCCCCACCAGGTCTGGGAGCTGCCGGACGGCTACGGCACGGTCACCTTCGAGGGCTACAAGAAGTGGGCCAGCTTCAACGTCTCGCACCGTCCGGGCAACGGCATCGCGCTGGCCGGCGCGGTGGCCGCGATCGCCGGCCTGATCGGCTCGCTGTTCGTCCAGCGGCGCCGGATCTGGGTGCGGGCGGTGGCGCTGCCGGACGGCGGGACCCTGGTCGAGCTGGCCGGGCTGGGCCGCAGCGAGTCGGCGAAGACCGCCGAGGAGCTGGCCGCGCTCGCGGTGGACCTCCAGGACGACGCTCCCGCGCTCGACGACGAGCCCGACGAGGGGCCCGACGACGGCACCCCCGAGGCCGACGAGGCCCCGGCACCCGAAGAATCCGCAGTCCCCGCCGACCAGAACTCCAAGGAGTAGACGGTGCACCTCGCCTCGTCGGTCGACCCGCAGCTGGCCGACCTGTCCAACAAGCTGATCTATTCGGCGATGGCGGTCTACCTGATCGCCATGTTCGCCTACATGTTCGAGTGGACCTTCGGCTCGAAGGGCGCCGTCGCCGTCCGTTCCATCCAGCAGGCCGGTCTGGCCGAGACCGTCGCGGACGCCGACGCCAGGGCCAAGGGCGCCAAGAAGGTCACGGTCACCGTCGCCTCCGCGCGCGGCGGCACCACCACGCTCACCCGCACCGCGCTGGCCGGCGAGGGCGCCACGGTGGTGACCAGCGGGCGCGGCGACGAGGACGTCGACGGCCCCGGCGCGGCCGGCACCAGCGAGAAGGCCGACCTGGCCGGCCGGATCGCGGTCTCGCTCACCGTCCTCGGCCTGCTGCTGCACACGGGCGGCGTCCTCACCCGCGGCCTCTCGGTCTCGCGCTGGCCGTGGGGCAACATGTACGAGTTCTCCTGCGCCTTCGCGCTCGCCATGGCGGTGGCCTTCGTCGGCCTGCTGGCCGCGAAGAAGCCGGTCCGCTGGCTCGGCCTGCCGGTCACCCTGGCGGTGGTGCTCACCCTCGGCATCGCCACCGAGGTGCTGTACACCGAGTCCGAGCAGCTCGTCCCCGCCCTGCACTCGTACTGGCTGGCGATCCACGTCTCCACCGCGATCGTCTGCGGCGGCGCCTTCTACGCGGCGTTCGTCACGACGCTGCTGTACCTGGGCAAGGACTCCTTCGACAAGCGGATGGCGGCCGGTCTGACCCGGGGCCCGCTCGGCACCTCGGCGTCGATCTGGCGCCGGCTGCCCGCCGCGGCGACCCTGGACAAGCTCTCCTACCGGATCAACGCCCTGGTCTTCCCGCTGTGGACCTTCACCATCATCGCGGGCGCGATCTGGGCCGAGGCCGCCTGGGGCAAGTACTGGGAGTGGGACCCGAAGGAGACCTGGTCGTTCATCACCTGGGTCGCCTACGCGTGCTACCTGCACGCCCGCGCCACCGCCGGCTGGAAGGGCCGCAAGGCCGCGTACCTGGCGCTCGCCGCCTTCGCCTGCTGGCTGTTCAACTACTACGGCGTGAACATCTTCGTCACCGGCAAGCACTCCTACGCGGGGATCTGACCGGGACCGGAAACCACCCACCGGCCCGGCACTCCAGACGAGGAAGCCGGGCCGAGGTGCGACAGGGGTAGTTCGTGCCGGCCGCCCGGTCCGGCACGGGGAGGAACTGAGGAGGAAATCGCGCAATGGAGTGCGACGAGGTCATGCTGACCGTCCGAATCACCGCCGCCGAGCACCTGCTGCTCCGCCGGCTCGCCCAGGGACACCGCAGCGACGTGTCCGAGGTGGTGGCCGACGGGCTGCTGGACATCATCCCCACGGTCAGCTCGCCGGCCGACGCCTACCGGCTGCTGGGCGCCCTCGCGGCCCCCGCGCCGTGCGCGCTGACCGTCTGGCTGCCGGCGCCGCTGGCCGACCTGCTGGTGCCGGGCGCGGCCCGGATCGCCCAGGTGACGCAGGTGCGGATCGGCTCGGCCAGCGCGATGCTGGGCGCCGCGCTGCGGCTGTGGCTGGCCCAGGACCCGGGGCGGCTGGCGGAGAACCTCTCCGTGATGCACGCCGGGCGGCCGTCCGCGCTGGTGGCCGCCTGAGCCCACCCCCGGCCCGCTCCGGGCGGGCCGGTCCGGGCTCAGCTGGCGAGCGGCAGTCCGCGGCGGGCCGGGGCCGGTGCGGTCCGGGCCGGTCCGCCGTCGGCGGGCCCGGTGAGCAGCCGGGCCTCGGCCACCGTCCGGCCCTCCTGCACCAGCAGGACCCGCAGCGCCGCCCGCCGTCCGCTGCCCCCGCCGGTCTCCTGACCGCCCTCCCGGACCGCCCGCACCACACAGGGGCGGTCCGGGGCGATCGGGTCGTGGAACGAGGTCACCAGCTCCAGCGGCACCACCCGGTCCGGGTGGTGCAGCCGCTGGGCGGCCTGCCGGGCGGCCTCCAGGACGAGCATCCCGGGCAGATGGCCGGGCGCCGGGTCCATCGGGTCGAACAGCACCGGGTGGCGGGTGTCCGCGTGCAGCAGCCAGCTGCCGGGCAGCAGGGCCGGGCCGAGCACGACGTCGGCGGCCTGCTGGCGGCCCACCAGCTCCGGCGCGGTGGCCTGGCCCGGCAGCCTCGTGGGGGCGGCGGCCGGTCCCGGGCCGCGCAGCCGGTCGTAGGCGGCGGGGGAGAGGATCCGCAGCCCGCCGAAGCCGCGGGCGACCGGGCGGCCGTCGCGCTCGACCTCGGCCTGCACCCGCAGCCCGAGCAGCCGGCCGTGCCGCATCCGGACGTCGTGGCAGGTGATCCGGAGCATCAGCTCGGTGGGGGCGGCGGTGACCGCGAGACCGTCCAGTCCGGCCGGGCCGAGGGTGTAGCCGAGCTCGTCGAGCACCGCGTGGTGGTCGTGCGGCACGCCGAAGCCCGCGTGGCCCACCAGCAGGGCCGCCTGGCGGACCGTCTCGGCCATCAGCACCGGGTCGTGGTGCCGGTCGCCGGGCAGCCGGTAGAAGCCGTGCAGCCGCGGCCACTGGGCGCCGAGCAGGAAGTCGTAGGGGCCGGTGGCCTGCCAGCCGGTGATGAGCACCTCGGCGACCGAGGAGCGGCGCACCAGGTGGCGCGAGACGGTGCGCTCGTGGAAGCCGTAGCGCCCGGGGCCCGTGGGGACGGGGCCGGGGTGGGGATACGGGGTGTCGCCGTCCGTCGCGGTGAACACTGGCATGACTGGCCCCACTCCCGGGTGTCGGTCGGCCGGCCGTGCGGGCGGCCCTGGAAAAAACATACAGGCCACCCGGTTTCTGGTCCCCCTGCGGGGTCGTCACTTCCGTGCGCTCCGCCGCCTTCACCGTACCCGGGCGCCGGCCTGCGGCAACGTCCGGCCGGCCCGGTCCGGCCCCCCGGCCGGGGGGCTCGTCCCCTCTGGACGGCGGGGGCCGGACAGGGGCTAGATTAGATACCAACCATGCGGTTTCGGGCGGTCGCGGCGCGCCACCGACGGTCCGCAGACGGGGCGCCGCGGAACCGAGGGCGGCGCCGGGACAGCAACCGGGCGGGCCGCAGCCCGCCGCGGCCGGGGCCGGAGGGGCCGAGTGGCTAAGCAGGAACGGGCGGGGCGAACCAGGCAGGCCGTGCTGCTCGCCGCGGCGGACACCTTCGCCGACGCGGGTTTCGAGTCGGCCAGCCTGGTCGACATCAGCCGCCGGGCGGGCGTCAGCAAGGGCGCCCTCTACTTCCACTTCGTCTCCAAGCAGGCCCTCGCGGACGGCGTCCGCGCCGAGGCCGCCGACACCATCGGCCTGGCCGTGCTGCGGGCGCTGCGCGGCGGCGGGCCGGCCGTCCAGGACCTCGTCGACCTCACCCACGAACTGGCCCGGCTGCTGCGGGAGGACGTGGTGGTCAGGGCGGGCGTGCTGCTCGGCCTCGGCGGCCGTCCGGCGGGCTGTGCCACCGGCGCGGTGGTGGCCCCGGCCGGCTCGCCGCCGGAGCCCTCGGCGGACGCCTGGCGGCGTCTGACCGCCGTCTTCCGCGCCCTGCTCGACCGGGCCTCGGCGGCCGGCGAACTGCGCCCCGGGCTCGACCGGGAGCAGGCGGCCGGGCTGCTGGCCACCCTGGCGGCCGGACTGGTCCTGTTCGCCGCCGAGGCCACCGGCCGGCTCGCCCCCGCCGCGATCAGCGGCCTCTGGTCGGCCGCCCTCCCGTCCCTCGTCCCGGCCGACCGCCTGACGGACTACCGTTTCTAGGACGCCCCCGGGCCCGCCGCCACCGACCTAGCCGGCCGGGCGGGCGGTGGTCCGGTCGACGGTGTCGAGGCGGGCCAGGGCGCCGGGTTCGACCAGGCCGGGCAGCAGCAGCGCCCAGAGGTCGGCCATCCGCTGCAGCAGGTCCCTGCGGTCCGTCAGCACCTGCGAGTTGAGCTGGATGCCGGCCACCGCGCCGGTGATCACCCCGGCGGCGGCCGCCGGCCGCACTCCCGGGCGGAGTTCGCCGACCTCCAGCGCGCGCTCCAGCAGCTCGCGCGCCGCGTCCGCCCAGCCCTGGTAGGCGCCGACCTGCGGCTGGGTGAAGGTGCCGTGCTCGATGGTCAGCCGGATCGCGCCGCGCAGCAGCGGGTCGTCCAGCAGCGAGTGCGCGAAGGCGTAGCCGAGGTCGATGACGGTCTGCATCGGGCTGTCGGTGGCGGGCTGCCAGGTGGCCAGCCAGGCGCTCTGACCCTCGATCACGGCGAGCGCCAGCTCCTCCTTGGACGGGAAGTGGAAGTAGAGCGCGCCCTTGGTCACGCCGGCCCGTTCCAGGATCTCGGCCATGGTGGCGCCCGCGTAGCCGCGTTCGTCGAACACCTCGGCCGCGGCGTGCAGCACCGTCTGGCGGGTCGCCAGCGCCCGGGCCTGCCTGGCCATCGCAGCCTCCCTGCTCTCTGTCGTCGGCAGCGGCTGGATCCTACGGCGGCGGACCGGGCACTGGCCCCCGTACCGTGCGGTAGCGATCCTTTCGAGCCGTTCCGGGCGCCGGTGCACGCCGGTCGCGCGCTCGCCCCGGGCGGGAACGCCGCCGGCCGGCCACCCCGGGTGCGGGGGGCCGGCCGGCGGTCGGACGGGTGTCCGGGGCCTCGTTCGAGCCGTCAGGCGGCCCACTGCCAGCTGACCGGCGAGTAGTACGCCGGGCGGCGCTCCAGGCGCTGCCAGTTGGCGATCGGCTCGACCGGCGAGACGGCGGCCGCCGCCTGCTGGGCGGCCGCGGCGCGGGCCATCAGCACGGCGGTGAGGGCGGCGAGCTCCTCGTCGGTGAGCGAGCCGCGGACGATGCGGACGAGTGGTTCGGCGGAAGCGGTCATGGTCCGGTTCTCTCCCGGCGGATGGTGGTGGGTCGGTCGGCGTCGGCGTCGGCGTGCCCGGCGGTGCGGTGCGGCCGGGCGGCACTGCCGCTACATCGGCGGGTTGCCGTGCTTGCGGCTCGGCAGGTCCGCGTGCTTGGTGCGGAGCATGGCCAGCGAGGACGCCAGGACCTGACGGGTCTCGGCGGGGTCGATGACGTCGTCCACGAGGCCGCGCTCGGCCGCGTAGTACGGGTGCATCAGTTCGCTCTTGTATTCCTTGATCTTCTGGTTGCGCATCGCGTCCGGGTCGTCGGCGGCGTTGATGTCCCGGCGGAAGATGACGTTGGCCGCGCCCTCGGCGCCCATGACGGCGATCTCGTTGGTCGGCCAGGCGAAGGAGAGGTCGGCGCCGATCGAGCGCGAGTCCATGACGATGTAGGCACCGCCGTAGGCCTTGCGCAGGATCAGCTGGATCCGCGGCACGGTCGCGTTGCAGTAGGCGTAGAGCAGCTTGGCGCCGTGCCGGATGATGCCGTCGTGTTCCTGGTCGACGCCGGGCAGGAAGCCGGGGACGTCGAGCATGGTGACCAGGGGGATGTTGAAGGCGTCGCACATCTGGACGAAGCGCGCGGCCTTCTCGCTGGCGTTGATGTCCAGGACGCCGGCCAGCGACTGCGGCTGGTTGGCGATGATGCCGGTGACGTGGCCGTCGATCCGGGCGAGCACGCAGAGCACGTTGGTGGCCCAGCGCTCGTGGACCTCCAGGTACTCGCCGTGGTCGACGATCTCCTCGATGACCTTGCGCATGTCGTACGGCCGGTTGCCGTCGGCGGGCACCAGGTCGAGCAGCGACTCGTTGCGGCGGTCCACCGGGTCGTCGTTGACGGCCGACGGCGGCATCTCGCGGTTGTTCTGCGGCAGCAGCGAGAGGAGGTAGCGGACCTCCTCGATGCAGGACTGCTCGTCGTCGTAGACGAAGTGCGAGACGCCGGAGACCCCGGCGTGCACGTCGGCGCCGCCGAGCCCGTTCTGGCTGATCTTCTCGCCGGTGACGGCCTGGACGACGTCCGGGCCGGTGATGAACATCTGCGAGGTCTCGCGGACCATGAAGACGAAGTCGGTGAGGGCCGGCGAGTAGGCCGCGCCGCCGGCGCACGGGCCGAGCATCACGGAGATCTGCGGGATGACACCGGAGGCCCGGGTGTTGCGCTGGAAGATGCCGCCGTAGCCGGCGAGCGCGGTGACGCCCTCCTGGATGCGGGCGCCGGCGCCGTCGTTCAGGGAGACCAGCGGGGCACCGGCCGCGATGGCCATGTCCATGATCTTGTGGATCTTCTGGGCGTGGGCCTCGCCCAGTGCGCCGCCGAAGATCCGGAAGTCGTGGGCGTAGGTGAAGACCGTCCGGCCGTGCACGGTGCCCCAGCCGACGACGACGCCGTCGGTGTGCGGCTTCTTCGCCTCCAGGCCGAAGCCCTGGGCGCGGTGCCGGCGCAGCGGCTCGACCTCGTGGAACGAGCCCTCGTCGAGCAGCAGGTCGATGCGCTCGCGGGCGGTCAGCTTGCCCTTGGCGTGCTGGGCCTCGGTCGCCTTCTCGCTCGGCCCGCGCCGGACCTGCTCGCGCAGTTCGTGCAGCTCCGCGACCTTGCCCCGTACGTCCGCGGGGACTTCGGGGGCGTCGTCGTCGACCGGCGCCTGGTGCACAACCGTCATCTCGAACCACTCCAAAGGTGAGGGAACTGTCCGACAGCCAACGTCTGCGATGCCCCCGGCTGCGAATCACTTCTTCACTTATGACTGTACGAGGGGCCGCACGCTGGTTTCGGCGTCGATTCCGTACAAGGTCGCGTCCGTTTAGATGTGAGGGCTGCACAGAAACAGAAGCGATTCAGCCTCTCCGTACGGTAGCTGTTCGATTACCCCGAGCTGTCGTCCGGATGGCTGCCGGGTGAGCTGGACATGAGGAAACGTGCAGGTCAGCGCTGTCCCGGCGGAGGCCTTCCGGCTGCGGGCCGGGGCTGTCCGAGGGACGCCCGGGAGACCGGCGAAGGCCGTGCCGCTGCGTGGCCGGGGGCCTGCCAGTCGTAGGGATGCGCCAAAAACACCGCAGCCCACCCGGTGGATGCCGGGTGGGCTGTCCGAGCGACCGGGGTCAGGCCCGTCGTCCCTCGTCCGGGTCCTCCTTGCCGCGCAGCTCGTCCTCGCGGCGGCGCAGATCCGCCTCCCACTGCTTGAGCATGTCCTCGTGGCCGTCGTCGCGCCTGTTCAGCGAGGCGAGGAACTCGGGGTCGTCGTCCGGGGCGAGCGGGCGGCCGTCGCGCCGGCGGTCGTACGCCGGGCCGCTCGCGCCGTGGCCGCCGGCCGGGGCGGTGCGCACCCCGCGCTGCTTGCCGGCCACCAGCCAGGCGATCGAGCCGACCAGCGGGAAGAGCAGCACGATGATCACCCAGACCACCTTGGGGAGGTGCTTCACCTCGTCCTCGGGGGTGGTCAGGCAGTCGATGAAGGCCCACACCCACAGGGCGAGCGGGAGCACGAAGGTCAGGATCCTCAGCACGGCGGCGATCTCCCCCGGGCGGCGTCGGTGGCGGTCGGGCCCCTCGCAGCGGCGGCCGCTGGCGGTGCGCCGCTTCAAGGGGGCCCTTGACACAGGCCAGGCTATCGGGTGGCGGATACTGGCTGGCATGGCATACGACGATCTCCGCTCGTTCCTGCGGGCCCTCGACCGCGAAGGCGACCTCAAGCGCATCAAGGCGGAGGTGGACCCCTATCTGGAGATCGGCGAGATCGTCGACCGCGTGCAGAAGGCCAAGGGGCCGGCCCTGCTGTTCGAGAACGTCAAGGGCTCCACGATGCCGCTGGCGATGAACGTCTTCGGCACCGAGCGCCGACTCGCCAAGGCGCTCGGCCTCAAGGGCCCGGAGGAGATCGGCGACAAGATCTCCGGCCTGCTGAAGCCGGAGCTGCCGCAGGGCTTCACCGGCTTCCGGGACGCCTTCGGCAAGCTCGCCTCGATGGCCCACGTGCCGCCGAAGCACGTCAGGTCCGGCGACGCGCCGGTGCACGAGGTGGTCCTCACCGGCGAGGACGTCAACCTGGACGAGCTGCCGGCGCTGTTCACCTGGCCGCTGGACGGCGGCTCCTTCTTCAACCTGGGCCTCACCCACACCAAGGACCCGGACACCGGCATCCGCAACCTCGGCCTGTACCGGCTGCAGCGGCACGACCGCCGCACCATCGGCATGCACTGGCAGATTCACAAGGACAGCCGCAACCACGCCGCGGTGGCCGCCGGGCGGGGCGAGAGGCTGCCGGTCGCGATCGCCTTCGGCTGCCCGCCGGCCGTCACCTACGCGGCCACCGCGCCGCTGCCGGGCGACATCGACGAGTACCTGTTCGCCGGGTTCGTCGCGGGCGAGCGGGTGAGGATGGTCGACTGCAAGACCGTCCCGCTGCAGGTCCCGGCGGACGCCGAGGTGGTCCTGGAGGGCTGGCTGGAGCCGGGCGAGCTGCTGCCCGAGGGGCCGTTCGGCGACCACACCGGCTTCTACACGCCGCAGGAGCCGTTCCCGGCACTGACGATCGACTGCGTGACGATGCGCCGCCGGCCGATCCTGCAGTCCATCGTGGTCGGCCGCCCGCCGACGGAGGACGGCCCGCTGGGCAAGTTCACCGAGCGCTTCTTCCTGCCGCTGTTGAAGATCATCATCCCGGACATCGTCGACTACGACCTGCCCGAGGCCGGCGGCTTCCACAACTGCGTGATCGTCTCGATCGACAAGAAGTACCCGAAGCACGCGCAGAAGACCATGCACGCCATCTGGGGCGCGCACATGATGTCACTGACCAAGCTGATCATCGTGGTGGACGCCGACTGCGACGTCCACGACTACCAGGAGGTCGCCTGGCGGGCCTTCGGCAACGTCGACTACAGCCGCGACCTCACCGTGGTGGAGGGCCCCGTCGACCATCTCGACCATGCCTCCTACCAGCAGTTCTGGGGCGGCAAGGCGGGCATCGACGCGACCCGCAAGCTGCCCGGGGAGGGCTACACCCGGGACGGCGGCTGGCCCGAGATGGTCACCTCCGACCCGGCGACCGCCGCCCTGGTGGACCGGCGCTGGAAGGAGTACGGGCTGTGAGCACCGCCGCCGCGCTCCCCGAGGTGCCGCCGGGCAAGGTCAAGGCCTTCCTGCGGCTGGTGATGATCGAGCACTCGGTCTTCGCCCTGCCGTTCGCCTACATCGCGGCGCTCACGGCGATGTTCCTGGCCGACGGGCGGGTGCACTGGGGCGAGCTGTTCATCGTCACGGTCTGCATGGTGGGCCTGCGGACCTTCGCCATGGCGGCCAACCGGATCATCGACCGGGAGATCGACGCCCGCAACCCGCGCACGGCGGGCCGCGAACTCGTCACCGGCGCCGTCTCGCTGAAGACCGCGTACATCGGCTCGGCGATCGCCCTGGTGGTCTTCCTCGGCGCCGCGGCCCTGCTCAATCCGCTCTGCCTGGCGCTCGCGCCGGTGGCCGTGGTGCCGATGGTGGTCTACCCCTACGGCAAGCGGTTCACCGACTTCCCGCAGGCGATCCTGGGCCTGGCCCAGGCGATGGGCCCGGTCGGCGCCTGGCTGGCCGTCACCGGCACCTGGTCCTGGGACGCGGTCGTGCTCGGCGCGGCGGTCGGCATCTGGATCGGCGGCTTCGACCTGATCTACGCCTGCCAGGACGTCGCCTCCGACCGGGAGGGCGGCGTGCGCTCCGTCCCGGCCCGGTTCGGCGTCCCGGCCGCGATCCGCGGGGCCCGGGGCTGCCACGCCGTCACCACGCTGCTGCTCGGCTGGTACGCGGTGCTCACCGACGCGGGCGTCGCGTTCTGGATCGGCCTGCTGGTGGTGGCCGGCGCCTTCGTCTACGAGCACACCATCGTCAAGCCGAACGACCTGTCCCGGCTGAACCGGGCGTTCTTCCAGACGAACGGCTTCGTCGGCATCTCGCTGTTCTTCTTCGCGCTGGTGGACCTGGTGGTGCGCGGCCTCGGCGTCTGAGGCCGCGCCCCGCGCGGGCCCTACTTCCCGCCCTCGTCGAGCGTGTGCTTGACGAGGGCGTTCGCGTGCCCGTGGCCGAGCCCGTGCTCGGCCTTGAGCCAGGCGACCAGCTCCATGTGCTTCGTCAGCGGGGAGGAGCGGATCAGCTCCTTCCAGTGCGCGATCGGCTGCCCGTACTTCTGCTCGATCGACGGGAAGTAGCTGGCGGGGCCCTTGACGGCGGGGGTCTCGCTCATGGGGTCACTCTCCTCGGGTTCCGGATGATCTTCTGATGGTGATCTTCACGCATGGAGCTTGATCGCGACAGTGCTCAGCCAGCCCAGCCCGAGCGCGGCGGCGAGGGTGAACGCCAGCACGGTGGCGCCGGAGGCGGCGGAACCGAGGAGCACGACGGCCGCGACGACGCGCGAGGCGAGGGCCCAGGGCCGGTCCAGGTGCCGGGCGAGGGCGAGGAAGGCCGCGCACAGGGCGAGGAAGCCGACCGTGCCGCCGAACATGTGCACCATGCCGTGCCCGCTGAGCTCCGTCACCCGGCCCTCGGGCGCTCCCACTGGGAAGCCCGCGCCGGGGTCGGCGGCGAAGAACCCGTCCAGGACGAAGGACGCCCCGAACACCCCGATCAGCCGCGGCGCCCAGACGCTCCCGGGCAGCGCCCGCCGCACCCCGGCGGCGCCCGCGACCAGCAGGGCGCCGGTCAGCAGGAACGCGGCCTGCTGGATCCAGCCGAGCTCGCCGAGGCTGAGCTGGCTGAGCGCGTTGCGGGTGAAGTCGAAGCCCTCCCGGGTCAGTCCGCCGGCGAGGCCGACGGCGAGGAAGAGCGGCCCGCCGACCGCGCCGGCGGTCAGCAACGGGCGGGCGGTGGCGGTGGCGGTCGGCGCCGTCAGCGTGTTCGTCATGCCCATAGGACCGGAGCCGGCGCGGAAACTCATCGGAGCACCGGTTGTGATCCGCGTCACCGGGCGGTGCGGCGGACTCGCCCCGCCGTGGGTACTGGGCGCGGACCGGCCAGTCCGGGCGGTCCGTCACCCGGCGCGGTCGCCCGGATCGCGGCCCGATGTCCCTTCGGTTCCCGCGCGCCGGGCCGACCCGGCCGGAAACGCCGCAGGCCGGCCGCCCGAGGGGGTTCCGGGCGGCGGGATGGCTGGAAGTCGCGTGCAATATAACCTGTGACATTGTTCTGATCCTCGGTCGATGACAGGATCCACGCCACATCTCCTTCCTCCAGCCCGGCCCCGCGTCGGGCTGCCCCCACTCCCGAAGGATTCGGCGTGCTCCTGCGCACCAGACTCTCCATGCTCGCGGCAGGCGTCGTCGCCTGTTGCGCCACGGCCACCGCCGTGCTTCCGGCCCAGGCCTTCGCGGCGCCCCCCGCCGTCACCGCCGGTCCGGCCCCCGCCGCCCCCGCCGCCCCCGCCGGTCCGGTCGGCCCCGCCGCCCCGAAGGCCCCGGCCACGACGACGGGGTCCGAGGAGCCCGCCGAGCCCGCCGCGTCGCAGTCCCCGGCGCTCCTGGGCGCGACGCGCCTGCTGGAGGAGCCGGCCGGGGCGAGCGGCCCTGCCCCGTTCAAGTCCCTCGCCGGGCCGAGCTGCACCCCGGCCGACTTCGCGGCCCTCACCGGGGCGGACCTGGTCGCCTTCATCAAGGGCTCGACCCCGGAGTGCGTCAACTCGCTGTACCAGAGCGCCGGCGCCGACCCGGGCATCTTCAACCAGGCCCGGATGCTGTCCGTCGCGGCCGCCCTCAAGGACGTGGCCGCGAACTACTCCGGCGACAACACGACCGGCATCGCGCAACTGGTGAAGTACCTGCAAGTCGGCTACTACATCCAGTTCTACCACCCCGCCGCGACCGGCCCGTACACCGCCGAGCTCACCACCGCCCTCACGTCCGCCCTGGACACCCTCTTCGCGGGCACCCGCTGGCGCGACGTCAGCGAGAACAACGGCCGCATCCTCAAGGAGGTGGTGTGGCTCACCGACAGCGCCAACGTCCAGGCCCACTACCTCGGCGCCTACAAGCGGATCCTCGACGGGTACGACAACACCTACAACCAGTTCCCGCAGATGCGCAGCGCGGTCAACTCCGTGCTGTACTACCCGCTCTGGTTCGGCTACCGGAACGCGGACTTCGTCCGGGCGCTCGCGGCGGACCCGGCGCTGATCACCTCGCTCGCCGACTTCGCGATCGACCACCGCGACCTGCTGAGCGGGCCCCACTCCGTCCTCGACACCAACGCGGGCAACGACCTGGCCAAGTTCGCCGGGACCGGCCCCGCCGCCGAGGCCGTGGCCAGGCCGCTGGTCAAGAAGGTGCTGGACGCGGCGCCACTGCTCTCGCCCTTCGGGTCGCTGTACCTGTACACGGCCCGCCAGGCCGAGTACTTCGACCACGGCCAGTGCTCGTACTACGGCATCTGCGACCTGCGCGACAAGCTCATCTCGGTGATCCTGCCGAACCAGCTGGTCTGCGACAACCGGATCCTCCAGGCCCAGTCCCTGTCGGCCGCCGAACTGGCCACCGTCTGCGAGAGCCTGCGCAGGCAGGACGCGCTCTTCCACCGTGTGTCCAAGGACAGCGGGCCCATCCCGGACCAGTACGCCAAGACCGTCACCTTCGGGATCTTCGCCACCAAGGCCGACTACACGACCTACTCGTGGGCGATCTACGGCAACAGCACCGACAACGGCGGCCAGACCGTCATGGACGCGACCGACCCGAACGCGCGGGCCGTGACCGTGATGTACCAGAAGGCCTGGAACGTCAACGACCCCGCCCGGGTGTGGAACCTCAACCACGAGTACACCCACTACCTCGACGGCATCCACAACCTGAAGGGCACCTACGACACCCAGTCGTCCGTCCCGGACAAGTGGTGGGTCGAGGGCCTCGCCGAGTACGTCTCGTACACCCACCGCGGCGCCACCGACGTCGACGCGATGAACCAGGCGGCCCAGCACACCTACAAGCTCAGCACGCTCTTCCAGAACACCTACGCGAACTCGGACTCGACCCGCACCTACCCGTGGGGCTACCTGTCCGTCCGGTACATGGTGGAGAAGCACCCGGCCGACGTCCGGGCGATGCTGGAGCGCTTCCGCGTCGGTGACTACCCCGGCGGCTACGCGGTCTACAACAACCTCGGCACCGCCTACGACGCCGACTTCGACGCCTGGCTCGACGCCTGCGCCGCCGGCGGCTGCTACGCGACCGGTCCGACCTCGCTGTTCGACACCACGGTGAACGGCGCGACCGTCAGCGTGAAGGAGCGCTCCGTGCAGACCGGTCCGGGCCGGATCACCGGCTGGCACTGGGACTTCGGCGACGGCACCTCCTCGGAGGAGCGCAGCCCGAGCCACACCTACGGCGTGCCCGGCCCGTACACCGTCGCGCTGACCACCACCGACGACACCGGCCGGACCGCCACCACCGCGAGCGCGGTCACCACGACCGCGCTCGGCCTGCCGGCCTGCACCGAGCAGCGCACCGACGCGATGGCCCGCGACTGCGCCCGGCCGGGCCGCGCCGCAACCGCCGGCAACACCGACCACCTGTACGTCTACCTGCCGGCCGGGACCACCACGCTGAAGGTCAGCACCCTCGGCGGCACCGGTGTCGCGTACCTGTACTACAACGCCGACACCTGGGCCTCGCCGAAGGCCTACACCGCCGCCTCGACGGCCGCCGGCACCACCCAGTCCCTCACCGTCACCAACCCCACGGCGGGCTACCGCTACCTGAGCCTGTACGCCGCCACCGACTTCAGCGGCGTCACGGTCACCACCCGGTTCTGACCCGCGACGGATCCACGCGCCCGGCCGGACCCTCCCGGCCGGGCGTTCCGCGCGCACGGGGCCGTGCGCGAGACTGGCCCGATGGTGATGAACACTCCGGCGGCCCTCGCCCGCGGCACGGACCTGCTCGGCTCGGCGGAGGCGGCCGAGCGGGCGGCGGGCTGCGATCTGGTCGGCGAGGCGGCCGACCGCGACGAGGACCTCAGGGCCGAGGCGGCGGGCGTGCTGCTCGCGCTCGCGGAGCGGGAGCGGGACGGCCGCGTCCTCGCCCGCCTGGCAGGGGCCCTGGGGCGGACCGACGACGGGCGGGCGGTGCCGGTCCTGGTCACCCTCGCCGGTCACCCCGAGGCGGAGGTGCGCCGGCAGGTGGCCTCCGCGCTCTCCCTCGACGAGGTGGTCACCGGCCCGCCGCACGCCCCCGGTGTCCGCGCGCTCCTCGCGCTGACCCGGGACCCGGAACCGGAGGTCCGCGACTGGGCGACGTTCACGCTCGGCTTCCAGTGCGCGGCCGACGGCCCGGAGGTGCGGGCGGCACTCTGGGAGCGGACCGGCGACGAGTACCGGGATGCCCGCGAGGAGGGCGTCCGCGGCCTGGCCCGGCGCCGCGACCCACGGGCCGTGCCGCTGATGCTCGACCTGCTGGCGGACCCGGACGGCGCGGCCGTCCTCACCTTCGAGGCGGCGGAGATCCTGGCCGCCCCCGCACTGCTGCCGCTGCTGGAGGACTACGACCCGGAGGACCACGGGGTGGCCGAGGCCCTCGCGGCCTGCGACCCGGCCCTGCGGGCCCGGCTGGAGGACGAGGCCTGGGGCCTGGCGTGCGCGCTGGACCGGCTGCGGCCCGACCTGGCGCCCGCGCTGTGGGCGACGCGCTGCGAGCCCGGCCTCACCCTCGGCGTCGGCGGCGGCCCGGACGCCCCCGGCTACGACGTCGCGGCCCTGCTGGCCCGGGCGGGCGGCGATCCGGCCCGCGCGGCCGGACTGGTCGTCGGGGACCATCCGGTGGCGGCCGGTCACTAGCATCGGCGCATGACCGAACAGCACAGTGACTGGAGGTCCGACCGCGTCGGCAGTGCCCTGCGCGGCGAGAACCCCACCGTCCTCCGTCGGCTGGCGGCCGGGTTCGCCGTGATCGGGGACGTGCAGTTCCTGCCCGGGTACGCGATCCTGCTGACCGACGAGCCCGGGGTGCAACGGCTCTCCGACCTGCCCCGCCCCCGCCGGCTCGCCTACCTGGAGGACCTCGACCGCCTCGGCGAGGCCGTCGAACGCGCCTGCCGGGCGGCCGATCCGGCCTTCCGCCGGGTCAACCTGGAGATCCTCGGCAACACCGACCCGATGCTGCACGCCCACGTCTGGCCCCGCTACGACTGGGAGCCCGCCGACCTTGTCCGCCTCCCCGTCTGGCTCTACCCCCGCGACCGCTGGACCGACCCCGCCCACGCCCTCGCCCCCGCCCAGGACCCGCTCCGGGCCGCCATCGGCGCGGAGCTGGATGCGCTGGGGTAAAGGCCGGTGGTGCAGACCACTCGATCTCGTGAATCCGCTGACCAGGAGCGGGACGGGCGGCCAACTCCCGCTTACGCTGCGGGACATGGACATCGTCATCCCGCTCTTCGAGGACTTCGAGCCGCTCGACGCGATCGGCCCGTACCAGGTGCTCGGCTATCTGCCGGGGGCCACCGTGCGGTTCGTGGCGGCGGGGGAGCGCGGGCCGGTGGCCGACAGCATCGGGGGGATGCGGCTGGACGTGCCCATCCGGTACGCGGACGTCGAGGGGTGCGACGTGCTGCTCGTGCCGGGCGGCCACGGCACCCGGCCGCTGATGGACGACGAGCCCTTCCTCGACTGGCTGCGCCGGACGCACACGACCACCCGGTACACCGCCTCCGTGTGCACCGGCGCGCTGCTGCTCGGGGCCGCCGGGCTGCTCGACGGCCTCGCCGCCACCACCCACTGGGCGGCGGCCGGCGAACTGGCGGCGTACGGCGCCGCGTACACCCCCGAGCGGGTGGTGCACCGGGGCCGGATCGTCACGGCGGCCGGCATCTCCGCCGGCATCGACATGGCGCTCCTCCTGGCCGCCCTGCTCATCGACGAGACCACCGCCCGGGCGATCCAGCTGCACGCCGAGTACGACCCCAGGCCCCCCTTCGACAGCGGCAGTTGGGCGAAGGCCTCGCCCGCCGTGCGGGAGCGGATCAAGGAGCTCTAGCTAGGCACCGAGGAAGGACTCCAGCGCCGCGGCGAGGGCGACCGGGGTCTCGTGCATCGGGTAGTGGCCGGAGGCGGGAAGCTGCTCCACCTCGGCGTTGGGGTAGTGGACGAGGAAGGTGGCGCGCATCGCCTCGGTGGTCAGCAGCAGGTCGTGCTCGCCCGCGAACACCCGCACCGGCACGGGGTTCCCGGCGATCCGGTCCACCAGGTCGGCGGTGGTCCAGTCCCGCACGTAGCCGCCGAAGGCCTCGCGGGTGGAGAGCTCCAGCGAGCGGTCCACCATCCGGTCGAGCCAGACCCGCCCGGCCCGCCGTCCGGTCACCCGGTCCAGGATCTCGTACCGCTTCGCCCGGTCCCCGGCCGCGCCGTAGAACAGGGCCTCACCGTCCGCGTCCATCGGGTACGGCCCCGCCGGGACGGGCGCCAGCCCGGCCAGCCGCCGCACCCGCTCCGGCGCCTGGGCGAGCACCTGCTGGGCGGCCTTGCCGCCCATCGAGTGCCCGACCAGCGAGAACTGCGACCAGCCGAGCTGGTCGGCCAGCGCGAGCGCGTCGTCCGCGATCTCGGCCAGGGTGTAGGCGCCGCTGACGTCCTTGCGGTCGCCGTAGCCCCGGTAGTCGAGGAAGGCGTAGGTGAAGGCGGAGCCGTCCAGGTAGTCCGGGAACGGGCCCCAGCCCGCGCTGGTGCCGAACCAGTCGTGCAGCACCAGGACCTTGTGGGGGCCGGCGCCGACCGAGCGGTGAGGGATCGTCATGCGGGGGTTCCTGCCCGGTGACGGCGGCGCCGAACCCCGGGCCCGCGGCGCGGCCGGTGCGCCGGCCCCGGTGCGGACCGGCCTCCCGTCGGGCGGAAAACCCTTCGACAGCGGGGCCCGGGCGCGCTGGACTGGGGACATGACGCCCCGGACCCCGGCGATCGACACCGCGTTGGTGCGGCGGCTGCTCGTGGAGCAGTTCCCGCAGTGGGCGCGGCTGCCGCTGCGGCGGGTGGAGCCCGGGGGCTCGGACCACGTGATCCACCGGCTCGGGGACGCGCTGGCCGTCCGGTTGCCGCGCGGAGCGTGGGCGGCCGGGCAGGCGCGCAAGGAGGCGCGCCTGCTGCCCCGGCTCGCGCCGCACCTGCCGCTGGCGGTGCCGGCGCCGCTGGCCGTCGGCGAGCCCGCGCACGGCTACCCGTGGCACTGGTCGGTCGCCCGCTGGCTGCCCGGCGGGACGCCCGCCGGCCCCGCCGGGCTCACCGACCTGCCCGCCGACGCCGTCCGCCTCGCCGGGTTCCTGGCCGCGCTCCGGGCGCTTCCGACGGTCCCCGGCCTCGCTCCGGGGGCGCACAACGACCATCTGGGCGCCCCGCTGGCCGGCCGTGACGCCGGAACGCGGGCCCGGATCGCCGCGGTCGGGGGCGCGTTCGACGCCCGCGCGCTCACCGCGCTCTGGGACGCCGCGGTGCGCGCCCCCGTCCACTGCGGCCCACCGCTCTGGTTCCACGGCGACCTGCACACCGGGAACCTGCTCGCCGTCGACGGACGGCTCACCGCCGTCATCGACTTCGGCGGTCTCGGCGTCGGCGACCCGGCCTGCGACCTGGTCGTCGCCTGGACCCTGCTGGACGCCCCCGCCCGGGCCGCCTTCCGTGCGGCCCTCGGCGTCGACGACGCCGCCTGGCTGCGCGGCCGCGGCTGGGCCCTCACCACCGGCCTCAACGCGTACACCCACTACGCCGCCACCCACCCCCGGATCGCCCGCGCGACCCGCCACCAGATCGAGGCGGCGCTCTCCGAGCCGGACCACCTCCCGAAGGAGCCCCGATGATCGGCCAGTTGGAGTGCATCGTCCTGGACTGCCCGGACCCGGCCGTGCTGGCCCGGTTCTACGCGGGGCTGCTCGGCGGTGAGGTGGACCGGCCGGACCCGCGCTGGTCGCTGCACGCCGACTGGTCCACCCTGCACACCCCGTCCGGCCAGGTGCTCTGCTTCCACCGCGTCGCCGACCACCGCCCGCCCCGCTGGGGCGATCCCGCGAGCCCCCAGCAGATCCACCTCGACGTCCACGTCCCCGACCTGGCCACCGCCGAGCCCGCCGTGCTCGCCCTCGGCGCCACCCTCCTCCACGACGCCGGCCGCTGGCGCATCTACGCCGATCCGGCCGGCCACCCCGTCTGCCTCCTCCCGGCCCGCCACTGAGCGGCACGGCGACGGTCCCCGGGACCGGCCCGCGCGGTGACCGGCGGGGCGGTCCGGGCTGCCCCAGGGCGTCGTTCAGGCCAGCGTGAGGGTGTCGCCGACCGCGAGCCGGCCCGGGGCGGCGACCTCGGCGAGGGCGTCGAGGCGGGAGTCGTGGTATGCCGCGAGGGCCTTGAGGATCTCCGGGGCGTGCGGCAGCCCGGGCTGGGCGGCGGTGGTCATCACACAGCGCTCGCTGGAGCGGACGAAGGCGAGCCGGGCGGCGGAGCGCGCGGAGCCGTGCGCCTCGCGCCCGAACCAGGCGTCCTCGGTGAACGGCGGAGTGCCCGGCGGGGTGCGCAGCAGGACGTTCGGGCGGAACCGGCGGACGTCCACCACGGCGGACGGCGCGGCCTCGGCGACCCAGTCCAGGGTGGCGGTGGTGAGCACGCTGACCGGGAGCTGGTCGAAGTGCGAGACGGCGTCCTCGCGGGCGAGCTCGACGTCGTCGCGCTGCAGGTAGGCGCGCAGGAACGCGGTCGGGTCGAGGACCGGCCGGCCGAGCGGGTCGAACAGCTCGGGGCCGTCGAGCCGGCGGCCGAGCCGGGCGGAGAGGCGCAGCAGGCCGTCCATCCGCCGGAACCGGCGGGTGTTCTTGCCGGAGCCGAGCTTGCCGTTGCCGTCGCGCACGGCGTAGAGGCGGTCGCCCGCGAGCCCGCGGTCGTCCACCTCGACGGAGTCGAGCCGCTCGCCGCCGGTGGACTTCACGGGGTAGCGCCAGAGCTGCTCGATGACTCCGATGATCTCTGCCATGGCCGGACAGCGTACCGCCGTGCGCCAATGTTGGTCTAGACCAAGTGCCGGGCCCCGGCCAGGTGTTCCCGCCCGGCCGCGCTGCGCCCGCTCACCCCAGCCGGGCGACCGCCCGCACCGGGGCCCCGTCCGCCGCCACCAGCCGCAGCGGGAAGAGCGACACCTCGACCGGCCGGCCCGCCTCCTGCGCCGCCAGCAGTGGCCGCAGATCGGTCAGGTTCTCCGCGATCACCCCGCCGCCCGGCGCCCCGAGCAGCACCCGGTGCGCCGCCAGCGTCGGCTCCTCGGCGGCCGGCTGGTCGTGCTCGTCGGTGAGGTCGGCGAGCAGGGCGGCGACCGCCGGGTCGCCCGGGCCGGGGTCGGGCGTCGGGTCGACGCTGAGCGCGTCCACCCCGACCGTGCGCACCCCGGCGGCGACGATCGCCTCGGCGGCCCGCGCGGTCAGGCTCGGGTGGGCGAGGTAGGCGTCGGTGCCCCAGTGCCGGGCCCAGCCGGTGGCGAGCAGCAGGACGGTGCCCTCGCCGGACCGCTCCAGCGCGGGGGCGAGCAGCTCGGCGGTGATCGCGGCGCGCGGCTCCAGCCCGCGCAGGTCGGCGACGACGGCCGGCCCGGTGAACCGCTCCAGCGGCAGGCCGTCCAGCGTCGGCCAGGTGACGTCGACGTGGTACGGGGCGTCCACGTGGGTGCCGGACTGCGAGCCGAGGTGCAGGGCGAGCACGTTCACCCCGGCGGTGGAGGTGGTGAGGGCGGGCTCCAGGAGGACGGCCGGATCGCCGGGGTGGACCGGCATCGCGGTGGTCACCTGGTGGGTGAGGTCGACGAGGGTCGTGGCCATGCCGCCATCCTCCCAGGGCGGGCCGGGGCGGAGTGAGGGGCGCCGTGGGGATAGAAAGTAACCACTATGGAAAAGCCTGAGCAGCCAGTCCGCCGTCCCTGGGTCGTGGGGGTCTCCGGCGCGTCCGGCACCCCGTACGCCGCTGCGGTGATCCGCGCCCTCCTCGCCGCGGGCGAACCGGTCGACCTGGTGGTCAGCCGGGCCGCCCGGCTGACGATCCTCGACGAGACCGGCATCGCCTTCCGGGACGCGCACTGGCGCGCCGACCTGGCCGCCTGGCTGGGCGCCGGGGCGGAGGAGCTGGAGGACGTCCGGTACTGGCCGGCGGGCGACTTCGCGGCGGGCCCGTCCAGCGGCTCGTACCCCGCGAAGGGGATGCTGGTGGTGCCCGCCACCACCGGTGCGGTGGCCGGGATCGCGCTCGGCCTCAGCAAGGACCTGCTCCAGCGGACGGCCAGCGTCACCCTCAAGGAGCGGCGTCCGCTGGTCGTGTGCGTCCGCGAGACACCACTCAACGGGGTGACGTTGAAGCACTTGGTGGAACTGGACGCGCAGGGCGCCGTCGTGCTCCCCGCCTCGCCCGGCTTCTACGCCGGCGGCTCCACCGTCGGCGAGCTGGTCGGTTTCGTCGCCGGACGGGTGCTGGACGCCGTCGGCGTGCCGCACACGCTGTACCGCCGCTGGGAGGGCGAGTTGGGCGCGGCGGCGCGCGCAACCGGGCGCCCGGCCTGAGGGGGAGTGAGATCCCGTAGGACGGGAGAGTATGTTCTCTGCGATATCCGGGTTGGTCCGCGTACGGCGCCTTTGAATCCGGATAATGATCTGTGGGTCTGGCGAGGTTCGGAAGGACGCGACGGTATATGGACACGGTGGACAGACAGCTCATCCAGGCGCTGCGGGAGAACGGCCGCGCCTCGTACGCCGAGCTGGGCCGGCTGGTCGGCCTCTCCGGCCCGAGCGTCACGGACCGCATCAACCGGCTGGAGCAGGCCGGGGTCATCACCGGCTACCGGGCGACGGTCAACCCGGCCTCGCTCGGGTTCGGGGTCACCGCCCTGATCGGCCTCCAGCTGACCGACGCGGCGGACCACGAGGACGTCGCGTTCCGGCTGAAGGACCTCGGCGAGGTCGAGGACTGCTGGTTCATCGCCGGTGACGACTCGTACATGCTCAAGGTCCGGGTGCCGGACGTCGAGGGCCTGGAGTCGGTGGTGAAGCGGATCTCGGGCACGAAGGGCGTGGCCCGCACCCGGACGACCGTCGTACTCTCCACGAAGTGGGAGAGCCGGGTCAGCGAGCTGCCGCTCGCCGAGGCCGAGTAGCACACGGACGCGCGACGGACGCACGGGGGAAGTGACGGTCATGGCACTGGTCGGTCTGGAGGAACTGCACGCGGCCCGGGAGCGGATCGCGGGCGTCGCGGTGCGCACTCCGCTGGTCCCCGCCCCCTGGGCGGCGGACGGCGGGCGCCGGCTCTGGCTCAAGCCGGAGAACCTCCAGCCGACCGGAGCGTTCAAGACCCGCGGGGCGTACAACCGGCTCGCCGCGCTGAGCGGGGCGGAGCGCGCCCGGGGCGTGGTCGCGCAGTCCAGCGGCAACCACGCACAGGCGGTGGCGTACGCCGCGCAGCTGCTCGGCATCAAGGCCGTGATCGTGATGCCGGACACCTCGCCGGCGGTCAAGGTCGAGGCCACCCGGTCGTTCGGCGCCGAGGTGCTGCTGGTCACGCCGGAGGAGCGGGACTCCGTGCCCGGCGAGCTGGCCGAGCGGCACGGCTACGTCTGGGTGCCGCCGTACGACGACCCGTTCATCATCGCGGGCCAGGGCACGGTCGGCCTGGAGATCGCCGAGGACGCCCCGGCGGAGCTGGACACCGTGCTCGTGCCGGTCAGCGGCGGCGGGCTGATCGGCGGCACCGCGGCCGCGCTCAAGCTGACCCGCCCGGGCATCCGGGTGGTCGGCGTCGAACCGGAGCTGGCCGCCGACGCGCAGGCCAGCCTGCGGGCCGGGCGGCGGATCGGCTGGCCGGTCGCCGACACCTACCGGACGATCGCCGACGGCCTGCGCACGCCTTCGGTCGGGGTGCTGCCGTACGAGCACCTCACCGCCTACGTGGACGACATCGTCACGGTCACCGAGGACGAGATCCGCGCCACGGTGGCGCTGCTGGCCCGGCGCGGGCGGATCGTCGCCGAGCCGTCCGGCGCGGTCGCCCCGGCGGCCTACTTCCACCGGGCCGCCGAGCTCGGCGGGCAGGCCGTGGCGGCCGTGGTGAGCGGCGGCAACATCGAGCCGTCGCTGCTGGCGGAGCTGCTCGCCGGCTGACCCGCTCGGGGCGGCTGCCCGCGAACCGCCACGGACGGGGGCGTACGCTCGTTCCGGCAACGATTCGAAGTCGGAGGAGGCGGGGCACCGCATGGACGCAGGGCTCAAGCGCGAGCTGGAGGCGAAGGTCTACGCGGGTGAGCGGCTGACCCGGGAGGACGGGATCGCGCTCTACGAGAGCGACGACCTGGCCTGGCTGGGCGGGCTCGCCCACCACGTGCGGACGCGGAAGAACGGCGACGTCGTCCACTTCAACGTCAACCGCCACCTCAACATGACCAATGTGTGCAACGCGTCCTGCGCGTACTGCTCGTTCCAGCGCAAGCCGGGCGAGAAGGACGCCTACACGATGCGCATCGAGGAGGCCGTCCGCCTCGCCAAGGCGATGGAGGTCGACTCCCTCACCGAGCTGCACATCGTCAACGGGCTGCACCCCACCCTGCCGTGGCGCTACTACCCGCGCTCGCTGCGGGAGCTGAAGGCCGCGCTGCCGAGCGTCTCGCTCAAGGCCTTCACCGCCACCGAGATCCACTGGTTCGAGCGGATCAGCGGCCTGCCCGCCGACGAGATCCTCGACGAGCTGATCGACGCCGGTCTGGAGTCGCTGACCGGCGGCGGCGCCGAGATCTTCGACTGGGAGGTCCGCCAGCACATCGTCGACCACGACACCCACTGGGAGGACTGGTCGCGGATCCACCGGCTCGCCCACAGCAAGGGCCTCAAGACGCCGGCCACCATGCTCTACGGCCACATCGAGGAGCCCCGCCACCGGGTGGACCACGTGCTGCGGCTGCGCGAGCTGCAGGACGAGACCGGCGGCTTCCAGGTCTTCATCCCGCTGCGCTACCAGCACGACTTCCACGACTCCAAGGACGGTGTGGTGCGCAACAAGCTGATGGCGCGCACCGAGATGGCCACCGGCGCGGAGGCGCTGAAGACCTTCGCGGTCTCCCGGCTGCTGTTCGACAACGTGCCGCACGTCAAGGTCTTCTGGGTGATGCACGGCGTCACCACCGCCCAGCTGGCGCTCAGCCACGGCGCGGACGACATGGACGGCTCGGTGGTCGAGTACAAGATCACCCATGACGCGGACAACTTCGGCACCCCGAACAAGCTGAGCCGCGAGGACCTGCTCGGCCTGATCCGGGACGCCGGCTTCCGCCCGGTGGAGCGCAACACCCGCTACGAGGTCATCCGCGAGTACGAGGGCCCCGACCTGACGCGCCGGGAGACCCCGCAGGCGATGCGCCTCTGACCACGGCCCCCGGCCGCAGGAGCCGCCGTCCCGGGCCCGAGCGGCCGGGGACGGCGGCTTCTTCACGGGGCCCGCACAGGGCCCCGGCTTTCGCAACCCGGCCTCCGTTTGGCAGGATCGGCCACATGTCCGGTTACCGTCACACCTCTCCGTACCCGTCGTACGAGCCGGTGTACGAGGCGCCGCAGCAGCCGTACGGCGGCCACCAGGAGTACGACGTCCCGCTGTACGAGGGGCCGCACGAGGGCCACGGCTTCCAGGACCACGGCTTCCAGGACCACGGCTTCCGGGACCCGGCCGGGCACGACGTCTACGACCGGCCGTTCCAGGAGCACCGCGCCGAGCCGGAGTTCCGGCCCGAGCCGCCCCCGGTTCCGCTGCCCCGGCAGCGGAGCGCCGCCGCCCCGGCCCCGGCCGCCGCCCCGGCGGGCGGACGCGCCGCCGCCCGCGGCCACCGGCGCAAGCCCAAGAAGAAGCGCACCGGCCGCGCCGCCGTCGCCGGCACCGCGCTGCTGCTGGCGGCCGCCGCCGGCTGGTACACCGTCGGCCAGGACACCGCCAAGCCCGGTGTGACCACCGCCGACGGTCCCGGCCCCGACGGCGTCGCCACCCCGGACCTTCCCGCCGCGCAGCCGGCGGCCGGCCAGGCCTCGCCGACCGCCGCCCCGGCCGCCCGGGCCGCCGACGCCCGGCAGGCCGAGACCCCCGCCGCCGGCCGCAGCGAGGCCCGCGCCGACGGCTCGGTCGAGGCGATCCCCGGCCTCGGCGCCGCGTTCACCGGGCGGATACCCGCCGACACCACCCAGGTCGTGGTGGCCACCGGCGAGGGCAAGGACACCAACCGGACCGGTGTCACGCTGTGGACCCGCACCGCCGACGGCCGCTGGCTGGCCGGCGAGACCTGGCAGGGCCACAACGCGTTCAAGGGCTGGACGACCGACCACAACGAGGGCGACCTGCGCAGCCCGATCGGCGTCTTCTCGCTCACCGACGCCGGAGGCCGCAAGGCGGACCCGGGCAGCCGGCTGCCCTACGACAAGGACGCCGGTTTCGTGGTCTCCGGGACGGGCTTCGCCGGCGAACAGCTGGCCGGTTCCTTCGACTACGTCGTCGCGATCAACTACAACCGGGTGCCCGGCAACTCCCCGCTCGACCCGCGCCGCCCGAACGGCTCGACCAAGGGCGGCGGGATCTGGATCCACGTCGACCACGGCGGCCCGACGCACGGCTGCGTCTCCATCCCGGAGGAGAAGATGGCGCAGCTGATCCGCACCCTCGACCCGGCCGCCCACCCGGTGATCGTGATGGGCGACGCGGCCTCGCTGGCGGCCTGACCGGCCCCGCGGGGGCGGAATCGTCCGTCCGCGTCGCATCCGCGCGCCGGTCGGCGACCCGTCTGCCGCAACGCCCCTTGTCGGCCTCCTACAGCATCCCGGCGTGGATCCTGTAGCCGGTCGCGACCCGCTGACCAGCGGGTAACCGGGTTGAGTTGGCAGTATGAGCGGTTCGCGCATCGTGGCACTCGGCCACTACCAGCCCCCCAAGGTCCTCACCAACGACGACCTGGCGAAGCTGGTCGACACCGACGACGAGTGGATCCGCAGCCGGGTGGGCATCCGGACGCGGCACATCGCGGAGGGCGAGACCGTCGTCGACCTCGCCGCCGAGGCGGCGCAGAAGGCGCTGGCCAACAGCGGCCGGCCGGCGTCCGAGGTCGACCTGGTCGTGGTCGCCACCTGCACCGCGGTGGAACGCAGCCCCAACACGGCCGCCGCCGTCGCCGCCCGGCTCGGGGTGCGCGCGCCGGCCGCCTACGACATCAACACGGTCTGCTCGGGCTTCTCGTACGCGCTGGCCACCGCGGACCACGCGATCCGCGCCGGGGCGGCCCGCACGGCCCTGGTGATCGGCGCCGAACGGATGTCGGACACCCTCGACTGGACCGACCGCTCGACCTGCGTGATCTTCGGCGACGGCGCCGGCGCGGCGCTGGTCGAGGCCCAGGAGGAGGGCGCCGAGCCGGGGATCGGCCCGGTGGTCTGGGGCTCGGAGCCGGAGAAGGGCGATGCCGTGGTCATCACCGGATGGGATCCGGTGATCAGCCAGCAGGGCCAGTCGGTGTTCCGCTGGGCGACCACCCAGATCGCCCCGCTGGCCCGCCAGGCCTGCGAGCGGGCCGGGATCGACCCCTCCGAGCTGAAGGGCTTCGTGCCGCACCAGGCCAATCTGCGGATCATCGACGCCATCGCGACCAGGCTCGGGGTCACCGACGCCGTGGTGGCCCGGGACGTCGTGGAGTCCGGCAACACCTCGGCGGCCTCCGTGCCGCTGGCCTTCTCCAAGCTGGTCGAGCGCGGCGAGCTGTCGCCCGGCGACCCGGTGCTGCTGTTCGGCTTCGGCGGCGGCCTGGCCTACGCCGGGCAGGTCGTCCGCTGCCCCTGAGGCTCCCGGGGCTCCTGGGGCCCCCGGGGGCGGCCCCGGCCGCCCTTCCGCCCCCCCGCCGTGCCTGTGGGCGGTCACCCGACGAGGGTGACCGCCCACAGGCGTGTCATGGCGTGCTGCGGACCGCCGGCGGACCTCCCCCGAGGACACGGCCGCCGTCCGTCGTACCCCGGACAGGAGGCCGGGGCGCACGCGAAGCGGAAGGTGGGTCGGAGCGGATCGGTCTACTTGGGCGCCTTCTTGCCGGTGACGCCCAGGTACACCAGGGGAGCGAGGTTGGGCTTGAGGTCCTTGACCTTGACGCCCCAGGAGGTGAAGGCCTTCTGGTGCTCGGCCGCCGAGGCGAGCAGCGAGACCAGCGACCCGGCGACGGCGGCCGGATCCAGCGACTTGTCGGCCTGGCCCTTCGCCTGGAGTTCCTTGACGGCCTCCGTGAGCGGCTTGGCGACCGCGTTGAGGACGGTCATGCGGATCTTGAAGAACCGCTTGTCCCCTTCGGCGGCACCGAGCGTGACCACGCGGAGAATGGCGTCGTTCTTGCGCCAGAAGGCGAGGAATCCGTCGACCAGTTCTTCCGAAGTGGCCGTGCCGGACTTCCCTGCCCAGGACTTTCCGGCCACCAGCTCTTTGAGCGTGTCGGCGTCCTTGGCCATTTCCTCGGCGATTTCGAGGACGGCGCCCTCGACATCCGGGAAGTACTGGTAGAAGGTCGCGGGGGAGGTACCCGCCATACGGGCGACGTCGATGACCTTGACGTCCCGATAGGGCGACGTGCTGAGCATCTCGCGGAGGCAGTCGAGCAGCTTCTGCCGCGTCTCCTGTCCGCGTCGCCCGGCGACGCGACCGTCGACGGTGCGAACTTGTCCTGTCATGCCGTCAGCTTACCGTGGCCCGATCTTGGCGCGATTCGGTGATGTGACAATTACTCCGCCCGGGGGTTGGTATAGCCGTCCGGGACGCTTCCGAGGGATATTCATTCGGCCCTCGCGGCCCCCCTTGACGCCCCCCCGTGCACCGCCGACCCCACAGGGTGACGAACCCTTCGCTGAGGGGTTATCGAGTAACGGAGCGTGACGACGCGATCGGCGGTGTGACCTGCCCCTCCCAGGACTCCCGGGCGTGTCGGGCGCAAGCCGGAGCCGGATCGGACGTCAGAATCCGGCCGTTCCGGAGCCGCTGACCGGGCGGTGGAGCCTCCCGCCGGGCGGACACCGCTCTGGGCGGGGGAGGTTGGAGATGCACCGGGCGGCATTGGAGAATCGGGTCCGGCACCACGCGGCGGGTGTCCGGCACCCGCGGGCGGTGCTCAAGACGGGGAGGTGGCAGCGGGTGGACCAGCTGACGGCGCACGATCCGAGGCGGATCGGGCCCTTCGAGGTGCTGGGGCGGCTCGGGGCGGGCGGCATGGGCCTGGTCTACCTGGCGCGATCGCCCGCCGGCCGGCGGGTGGCGATCAAGACGGTCCGGGGGGAACTGGCCGAGGACGAGCTGTTCCGGGTCCGCTTCGCGCGGGAGATCGCGGCCGCCAAGACGGTCGGCGGCTTCTACACGGCGGCCGTGGTCGACGCCGACCCGGACGCCCGGGTGCCCTGGCTGGCCACCGCGTACGTCCCGGCGCCGTCCCTGGAGGACCTGGTCACCGAGTGCGGGCCGCTGCCGGTCGGGGCGGTGCGCTGGCTGGTGGCCGGCATCGCCGAGGCCCTGCAGTCCATCCACGCCGCCGGGCTGGTCCACCGCGACCTCAAGCCGTCCAACGTGCTGGTGGTCGAGGACGGCCCCCGGGTGATCGACTTCGGCATCGCCGCCGGGGTCTCCAGCACCCGGCTCACCATGACCAACGTCGCGGTCGGCACCCCGGCGTACATGTCGCCGGAGCAGGCCCGGGACAGCCGGGGCGTGACCGGCGCCAGCGACGTCTTCTCGCTCGGCTCGCTGCTGGTCTTCTGTGCCACCGGCCACCCGCCGTACCGGGGCGCCAACCCGGTGGAGACGGTCTTCCAGCTGCTGCGCGACCAGCCCGACCTGTCCGGCCTGCCGGTGGAGCTGGTCGACCTGGTGCGCGCCTGCATGCGGCCGGCGCCCGAGCACCGGCCGACCCCGGAGCAGATCCAGGCCGAGCTGGCCCCGCACCTGTTCTCCCGGGACGACGCCTCGGGCGAGGCCGGGGACTGGCTGCCGCCCGACGCGCTCGCCCTCATCGAGCACAAGCGGGGCCGCCGCCAGCCGCCGCCGGCCGTCCCGCCGCAGCCGGCACCGCAGCCCGCTCCGCAGCCGCACCCGGTCCAGGACGACCCGCGCACCCGGGCGGTCGCCGGGCACGCCCCGCCCGCCGGCCCGGTGCACACCCGGGCCCCCGGACCGGACACCGAGGCCGCCACCGAGAAGCTGGCCGCCCCCAGCCGGCACCGCCGGCCGGCCGCCGGGGAGGGCGACGAGGTGCGGCTGCCCGGCGCCTCGGTCCGGATAGGGCCGGGGCCGCGCGCGGAGCAGGCCGGCCCCGGCGCGCCGCCCGCCGAGACCGACTGGGTCCGGCGGATCACCCCGCCCCCGGCCCGGGCCGCCCGCTGGCGCCCCTGGCGGTTCCGGATGTCCAACGAGGTCTGGGGCACCCCGGTGGTCGCCGACGGCACCCTGTTCGTCTCCAGCTTCGAGGTGCACGCCCTGGACATCGCCTCCGGGCAGCGCCGCTACAAGACCCGGGACGTCGCCTGGGCCCTCGCGGTGGACGCCGGCCGGGTGCACGCGGCCGACGGCCCGCACCTGTACACGGTGGACGTCGCGGACGGCACCGAGCGCTGGCGGCACTCGCTGGACGGCTGGGTGTACTCGCTGGACGCGGCCGAGGGCGTGCTCTGCTGCGGCGTCCGGGGCGGCGGCGTCCAGCTGCGCTCGGCGGCCACCGGGGCCGAGCTGTGGCGCGCCGACGACGCCCAGCAGGACTTCGAGAACCCGCAGTCCGGCCCCGCCCTGGTGGGCGGCTCGGCGTACTACTACGGCGGACGGCGGCTGCGCTGCGTGGACCCGCGCGGCGCGGGCCTGCGCTGGTCGGTCCTGGTGGGCGAGGACGTGCCCTCCCGCCCGGTCGAGCGCTCCGGCGTGCTGTACGTGACGGCCGGCACCCGGGTGTACGCGCTGGACGCGGCGAGCGGGGCCGAGCGCTGGCGCTTCGAGGCCCCGGTGGTGCTCTTCACCCCGCCGGCGCTGGACGGCGACGCGGTCTACGTCGCCGACTACCTCGGCACCGTGTACGCGCTGGACGCGGCCACCGGCCGGGACCGCTGGCGCGCGGTCACCGGCACCCGGCAGGGCGCCGAGCCGGTGGTGGTCGGGGACGGCATGGTGCTGGTCGGCAGCGGCGAGGTGCTGTACGCGTTCGAGGCGGGCAGCGGCCGGGAGCGCTGGCGGTACACCGCGCGCGGCGAGATCGTCGGCTCCCCGGCGGTCGCGGACGGGCTGGTCCACCTCGGCAGCCGGGACCACTCGCTGCACACCGTGGACCTGGCCAGCGGTCAGCTGCGCTGGGAGCTGGGCACCAAGGGTGAGCTGACCGGCTCACCGGTGGCGGTCGGCGGGAAGGTCTTCGTCGGCAGCAAGGACCGCTGCGTCTACGCGCTGGACGCCTTCTACGGCACGGCGGTGCCCTCGCACTGACCCGGGGGGCGGGCGGCGGGAGCCCGGGGCTCCCGCCGCGGGCGCGCTACTTCCGGGCCTCCGGGTGGCGGCTGCACCAGCCCTCCCAGGCCGAGGCGACCATGGACTCCACGCCGTGCCGGGCGGTCCAGCCCAGCTCGCGGTGGATCAGCTCGGCCGAGGCGACCACCCGGGCCGGGTCGCCGGCCCGGCGCGGGGTGATCTCGGGGGTGGTGTCGTACCCGGTGACCTTGCCGATCACGTCCAGCATCTCGCGGACGCTGACGCCCTCGCCGCGGCCGATGTTGAGGACCAGCGAGGTCTCCCCGGCCGGGTCGGCCGCCAGCCGCTTCGCCGCGGCCACGTGGGCGGAGGCGATGTCGGAGACGTGGATGAAGTCACGGACGCAGGTGCCGTCCGGGGTGGGGTAGTCGTCGCCGAAGACCCGCGGGGCCCGGCCGGCGGTGAGCCGCTCGAAGACCATCGGGATCAGGTTGAACACCCCGGCGTCGGAGAGCTCCGGCGAGGCGGCGCCGGCCACGTTGAAGTAGCGCAGTGCGACGGTGGACATCCCGTGGGCCCGGCCGGCCGCGGCCACCAGCCACTCGCCGGCCAGCTTGGTCTCGCCGTACGGGCTCATCGGGGCGCACGGGGTCGACTCGGTGACCAGGTCGACGTCGGGCATGCCGTAGACGGCGGCGGAGGAGGAGAAGAGGAAGCGCTTCACGCCGCCCTCGGCCGCGGCCTCCAGGACGGTCTGGAGGCCGATCATGTTCTCGCGGTAGTACAGGAAGGGCTGCTCGACCGACTCGCCCACCTGCTTCTTGGCGGCGAAGTGGAGGACGCCCTCCACCCGGTGCTCGCGGATGGCCGCGTCCAGCGCGGCGCGGTCCAGGGTCGACCCCTCGACCAGGGCGACCCCCTCGGGCAGCCGGGTCCGGTCGCCGGTGCTCAGGTCGTCCAGGACGGCCACGCGCTCGCCCGCGTCGAGGAGCTGCTGCACGACGTGCCCGCCGATGTATCCGGCACCGCCGGTGATCAACCAAGTCATGGCCGAATCCTAGGGCGTGGGGATTTCGCGCCGGTGCCGTGGGCGCGTCGGAGCCGGAGACCCGGACATTTCGGTGAAATGCTGACAAATATCTCTGCGTCGCGTTCGGGCGGCCCTCCGCGGCCGCGCGCTGAGGAACCCGGAGGCCGTCACGGTGAACCGCACGAAGGAGCCCACCCGTCCGATCCCGGCCGGACCGCGCCCGACCGGGCCCGGGACGTCCGGCGCGCGGCTGGTCGCGCCGGGGACCCTCGCCGTGCTGACCGCACTCGCGCTGGCCGGGTGCAGCAGCGGATCGTCCTCGGACTCCTCCTCACCGCAGAGCGGCTCCCCGGCCGTCACCGCCGCGGCCACCGGCGGCTCCGCCCAGCCGGGCGGGGCCAACCAGCTCCAGTCCGACTACCAGCGGGTGATCAGGGACGTGCTGCCCTCCGTGGTGCAGATCACCACCGGCAGCGGCCTCGGCTCCGGGATCGTCTACGACGACAAGGGCGACATCGTCACCAACGCCCACGTGGTCGGCACCGCCACCGCCTTCACCGTCACCCTGGCCGGCAGCACCAAGCCGCTGGACGCCACCCTGGTCGCCAGCTACCCGGACTCCGACCTCGCGGTGATCAAGCTGAGCAGCCCGCCGGACGGCCTCAAGCCCGCCGCCTTCGGGGACTCCACCAAGGTCGAGCTCGGCCAGATCACCCTCGCCATGGGCAGCCCGCTCGGGCTCTCCAGCAGCGTCACCCAGGGCATCGTGTCGGCCACCGGCCGGACCGTCTCGGAACCGGGCACCCAGGGCTCGCCGGGCGCCGTGATCGGCAACATGGTGCAGACCTCGGCCGCGATCAACCCCGGCAACAGCGGCGGCGCGCTGGTCAACCTGGACAGCCAGGTGATCGGCATCAACACGCTGGCCGCCACCGAGCCGGAGTCCAACGGCGCCGCCGCCCCGGGCATCGGCTTCGCCATCCCGGCGTCCACCGTGACCAGCATCGCCGACCAGCTGATCAAGGAGGGCAAGGTCACCAACTCCGGCCGGGCCGCCCTCGGGATCACCGCCCGGACCTACTTCGACCAGAACTTCCGCCCGGCCGGCGCCGTGGTGGTGGCCGTCGCGCCGGACGGCCCGGCCGGCTCGGCGGGCCTCCAGGCCGGGGACGTGATCACCAGGATCGGTGACACCGCGGTCGACTCGCTGAACTCGCTCACCACCGCGCTGGCCTCGCTCGCGCCGGGCAGCAAGGTGACCGTCACCTACACCCGGGACGGCCGGAGCAGCAGCGCCGACGTCACCCTCGGCACCCTGGAGACGCCCTGACCCCACCAGCCCCCGGACGGCGGGCGGCCCGCACAACCGCGCAAGGGTTCCGCGGGGCCGCCCGCCGTCCGGGCCAGGGGGGTCGCCGACCCGGCGGTGGCGCCGGCCTCAGCGGCGGGCGGCGCGGGTGCGCCAGGGGAGCTCGATGGTCACCGTGGTCGGTCCGCCGTGCGGGCTCTCCACCAGGAACACCCCGTCCACCGCGCGGATCCGCTCGGCCAGCCCGGCCAGGCCGCTGCCCGGGTAGGGGGCCGCGCCGCCCTTGCCGTTGTCCTGGACCAGCAGCATCAGCTGCTCGTCGGCCCGCCAGACGTCCACCGTGGCGGAGCGGGCGCCGGAGTGCTTGGAGATGTTGGTCAGCAGCTCGCTGACCGTGAAGTAGGCGATGCCCTCCACCGCCGAGTCCGGCCGCTCGGTGCTGCCGTCCCGGGCCTTCAGGTCGACGTGCACCTTGACCCCCTCCGGCACCGTGCAGCGCGCCGCCACCGAGGAGAGCGCCGCGTCCAGGCCGCGGTCGGTGAGCACCGCCGGGTGGATGCCCCGGGCCAGGTCGCGCAGCTCCTGGAGGGCCAGCTTCACCTCGCCGTGGGCGTTGTCGACCATCTTCGCGGCGACCGCCACGTCCTCCGGGGTCTCGGTCTCCTGCAACCGCTCCTTGGCCATGCCGAGGTCCATCGCCAGCGCCACCAGCCGGGCCTGGGCGCCGTCGTGCAGGTCGCGCTCGATCCGGCGCAGGTCGGCGGCGGCGGTGTCGACCACGGTGCCGCGGTCGTCCTCCAGCTCGCGGACCCGCTCGGACAGGGCGCCCGGGTACAGCAGGGTCTCCACCAGCATCCGGTCCACCGCCGACTGGGCGCGGACCGCCCACGGCAGGAGCGGCCAGCCGACCAGCACGAAGACCAGGGACAGCGCGAAGCTCAGCACGCCCCAGGGCAGCATCAGCACGTGGTAGAGGGCCGAGCGCCAGGACAGCGCGTCGGTCAGGTGGGCGATCGCGTAGCCGGTGATGCCCGGCCGGCGGCGCTGCACCGGCTCCGGCTCGTGCACCTCGGAGCCGTACAGCGCCCGGGCCCGGCCGCGGGCGAAGCCGCCCATCGACCGGCAGCCCGCCAGCCCGGCGGCGAGCAGCGGCAGGCCGATCACGGTGACCGACAGGGCGAGGCCGACCGACAGCGTCGTGATCGTGAAGAGGAAGCCGGCGATCCCGAGCGGCAGGTTCAGCAGCAGCCGCCCGACCTGCCGCCACATCCGGGCGCCGTACAGCGGGGTGGCCCCGGCGGCCGTCGCCGGCTCCTGGCCGGCGCCCTCGGCCGTGCCGTCCGTTCGCTTCATCTCGGTCTACCGTCCTTCTCCGGTCGGGCTGTGCCCCTAGCTTGGCCGGTCGGGGGCGGGCGGGGCCATGGGGGTGATACGTCTCCCCGGGCGGGGGTTATCCCCACCCCGGCTGCGGTGCCTCCGGCGGGGCGTGCGGTGTCCACCGGCTGTCCACCGGGTGTCTTGCGGACCGGGCAGGATGCGGGGTACCCATGCCGTGCACTTAGACTCACGCACTGGCGATGGTATTGAGCATGTAAAGGAACGTCGTAGAACCGGCCCGAGGGCGGGTTCCGCGGCCGATGTGGAGGCGAGGGCATGGTGGGGCAGCGGGCGGCTTCGGCCGCGGCCGACCCGGCGGCCGGCAGCGGCTACTTCGACGCGTACGCCGCGATGGGCCTGCTCGCCGTCGTCGGCGTGCTCTTCGTGACGGTGGCGTTCACCGCGAACCGCCTGCTGCGGCCGGTGGTGTACTCGCCGGAGAAGCTCCTCGCCTACGAGTGCGGCGTGGACCCGGTGGGGGAGGACTGGGCCCACACCCAGATCCGCTACTACGTCTACGCCTTCCTGTACGTGATCTTCGCGGTCGACGCGATCTACCTGTTCCCGTGGGCGACCGTCTTCGCCTCCGCCGGGTACGGCGCCGGGACGCTGGTCGAGATGTTCGTCTTCATCGGCTTCCTCGCGGTCGGACTGCTCTACGCCTGGAAGAAGGGCGTTCTGGAATGGACGTGACGCACACCCACTCGCACGGGCACGGCGCCTCCGGCGGTCCGGTTCCGCTGGGCGTGCCGGACCCGTCGCGCCCCGGTGCCGCCGTCGAGCGGCGGAGCATCGGCCCGCTGGCCCGGCTGGCCCCGGACCCGGTGAAGGTCGTCCTCAACTGGGGACGGCGCTACAGCCTCTGGTGCTTCAACTTCGGCCTGGCCTGCTGCGCGATCGAGTTCATCGCGGCCTCGATGGCCAAACACGACTTCATCCGGATGGGCGTGATCCCGTTCGCGCCGGGTCCCCGGCAGGCCGATCTGATGATCGTCTCGGGGACGGTGACCGACAAGATGGCGCCCGCCGTCAAGCGGCTCTACGAGCAGATGCCCGAGCCGAAGTACGTCATCTCCTTCGGCGCCTGCTCGAACTCGGGCGGGCCCTACTGGGACTCCTACTCGGTGACCAAGGGCGTCGACCAGATCATCCCGGTCGACGTCTACGTGCCCGGGTGCCCGCCGCGCCCGGAGGCACTGCTCCAGGGCATCCTCAAGCTCCAGGAGAAGATCGCCGCCGAGTCGCTGCCGGGCCGCTACACCGCGCCCGCCGCGGCGCTGCGGCGCCCGCCGGTGGCCGGGCCCGGTGCCGCCGGTGCCGCCGGTTCCGGTTCCGTTGAGGGAGGGGTCTCGTGACCACCGCCGAGCAGTACGCGGCGTCGGTCGGGGAGTGGGCGACCGGCGCCGAGGCGTACGGGCTGATCACCGTCGACGTGCCGGCGGAGCACTGGACCGAGGCGCTCACCGCCGCCCGGGACACCCTGGGCCTCGCCTTCTTCGACTGGCTCAGCGCCGTCGACGAGCTCGCCGACGGCTTCTCGGTGGTCGCCCACCTCGCCGCCGTCGACGCCCCGGGCGTGCGCCACCTGGCGCTGCGCACCCGGGTGCCGCGCGACGCGGCCGCGCTGCCGAGCGCCGTCACGGTGTACGCCGGGGCCGCCTGGCACGAGCGCGAGACGCACGAGATGTTCGGCATCGACTTCCCCGGGCACCCCCACCTGGTCACCCTGCTGCTGCCGGACGGCTTCGAGGGGCACCCGCTGCGCAAGGAGTTCGTGCTCGCGGCGCGGGTCGCCAAGGCCTGGCCGGGAGCCAAGGAGCCGGGCGAGTCCGACCACGGCGACGGGCCGGCGCGGCGCAAGATGCAGCCGGCCGGTGTGCCGGACCCGAACGAGTGGGGACCGCTGAAGGGCACCCTGCCGCCGGTCGCCGAGCGGCCGGCCCGCGGGGCCCGGGCCGCCGGTGCGGCCCGGACGCCGCGGGCGGCCGCCGCGGGCGCGGCGGGTGCCGCCGGGGCCGAGGGTGCCGCCGCGGTGCGGGCGGACCGGCCGCGGCGGACGCGTTCGGTCTCCGAGGGGTCGGCGAGCCAGGCATCCGGCGAGGCGGCCGGTCAGGCGGCCGGTGAGGTGCCCGCGGCGGCGCCCGCCGCGGAGGAGAGGCCCGCGGTGCGGGCGGACCGGCCGCGGCGGACGCGTTCGGTCTCCGAGGGATCGGTGAGCCAGGCGTCCGGCGAGGCCGCCCCGGCTCCGGCCCCGGCCCGGACGCAGTCCTCCGACGCGCCGTGGCACCACCCGGTGCCGGCGCACGACGAGCCCGGGAAGCCGGCCGCCGAGGAACCGGCCGCGGAGAAGCCGGCCGCCGAGGAGAAGACGAGCGAGACGCCGCCGGCCGAGTCGGCCGGCCAGGACGGAGACGGCGCGTGAACCTGTTCGACACGGTGCTGCGCTGCGTCGCCACACTGGTCGTCTTCCTCGTCCTCCCGCTGGTCATCGGCCAGACCGAGCACAAGGTGATGGCGCACATGCAGGGCCGGCTGGGCCCGATGTACGCCGGTGGCTTCCACGGCTGGGCGCAGCTGATCGCGGACGGCGTGAAGTTCGCGCAGAAGGAGGACATCGTCCCGGCCGGCGCCGACCGGCGGATCTTCCAGCTGGCGCCCGCCGTCTCGCTGCTGCCGTACCTGCTGGTGCTGCTGGCCGTCCCGGTCGGACCGGGCGGTTTCGTCGGGCAGGCGGTGGACGCCGGCCTGTTCTTCGTCCTGGCCGTCATGGGCGTCGGCGTGATCGGCAAGCTGATGGCCGGCTGGGCCTCGGCCAACAAGTTCTCGCTGCTCGGCGGCCTGCGGACGGCCGCGCAGCTGATGTCCTACGAGCTGCCGATGGTGCTCGCCGCCGCCTCCGTGGCGATGGCCGCCGGGACGCTCTCGCTGCCCGGGATCATGGACGCCTGGGAGTGGTACTGGATCCCGTGGCAGCTGATCGGCGGCTTCGTGTTCTTCACGGCCGGCCTGGCCGAGCTGCAGCGCCCGCCGTTCGACATGCCGGTCGCCGACTCCGAGATCATCTTCGGCGCGTACACCGAGTACACCGGTCTGCGCTTCGCGCTGTTCCTGCTCTCCGAGTACGCGGGCATCCTGGTGGTCTCCGCGCTGACCGCGGTGCTGTTCCTCGGCGGCTGGCACGGCCCGCTGCCGGACCAGCTCGGCTGGCTGTGGACCCTGCTGAAGACCTTCGCGCTGGCCTTCGTGGTGATCTGGCTCCGGGTGACCTACCCCCGGCTGCGCGAGGACCAGCTGATGCGCTTCGCGTGGACGGTGCTGATCCCGCTCGCCCTCGTCCAGCTGGCCCTCACCGGCATCATCAAGGTGGCGATCTCATGAGTTTCCCCGGAGCGGGCCTGGCCAAGGGCCTGGCCGTCACCCTGCGGACGATGACGAGGAAGAGCGTCACCGCGCAGTACCCCGACGTCCAGCCGAGCCTTCCGCCGCGGTCGCGCGGTGTGATCGCGCTGCTGGAGGAGAACTGCACGGTCTGCATGCTCTGCGCCCGTGAGTGCCCGGACTGGTGCATCTACATCGACTCCCACAAGGAGACGTTGCCGGCCGCCGACCCGAACGCGCGTGCCCGCACCCGCAATGTGCTGGACCGGTTCGCCATCGACTTCTCGCTCTGCATGTACTGCGGGATCTGCATCGAGGTGTGCCCGTTCGACGCGCTGTTCTGGTCGCCCGAGTTCGAGTACGCGGAGACCGACATCCTGGAGCTGACCCACGAGCGGGACCGGCTGCGGGAGTGGATGTGGACGGTGCCGGTGCCGCCGGCGCTGGATCCGGCGGCCGAGGAGCCCAAGGAGATCGCCACCGCGCGCAAGGCCGCCGACAAGCTGGTGGCCGCCGCGGCCAAGGCGGCCGCCGAGGCCGCCGAAGCTGCCGGGGCACCGCAGGCACCGGAGGCACCGGACGCGGCCGAGGACGGTGGTGACGCGTGAAGGGCGCAGCCACCCTGCTCGCCGCGACCGGGTCGCTGGACCCGGCCGCGCGCTCGTTCCTCTCCCCGACCGGGGTGGAGATCGTCTTCCTGCTGGTCGGCATCGCCGTGCTCGGCTCGGCCCTGGTCGCCGTCACCACCAAGCAGCTGGTGCACGCCGCGCTCTGGCTGGTCGTCGCGCTCGGCGGGCTGGCGGTGGAGTTCCTGCTGCTCACCGCCGAGTTCATCGCCTGGGTGCAGGTGCTGATCTACCTCGGCTCGGTGGTCGTCCTGGTGCTGTTCGGGCTGATGCTCACCAAGGCGCCGATCGGGCGCTCGCCGGACGCCGACTCCAAGAACCGCTGGGTCGCCCTGGTGGTCGCGCTGGCCTCGGCCGGCACGCTGGTGACGCTGGTCGTGGACGCCTTCCGGACGTCCTGGATCGACCTCGGCGCGGGCGGCGGCTCCGCCTCGGTGACCGGCGCGAGCCTGTTCCGGACCTGGGTGCTGCCCTTCGAGGCGCTCTCGGTGCTGCTGCTGGCCGCGCTGGTCGGCGCGATCGTGCTCTCGCGCGGCGACCGGCGGAAGGTCCCGGCGCCGCGGGCCGGACGGATCCGGGCCGGACGGCCGGTGGGCTCCAACGGGACGGTCGCGCAGAGCGCGCCGCCCGCGCCCGTCACCGCGTCCGGGGCCGGGCCCGCGACTGCTCCGACCACCACCGAGCAGGAGGGCTGATGCACCTCGCCTACCCCGTCGTCCTCGCCGCGCTGCTGTTCAGCGTCGGCGTCTACGGCGTGCTCGCCCGGCGCAACGTCATCCTGGTGCTGATGTCCGTCGAGCTGATGCTCAACGCCGTCAACCTCAACCTCGTCGCCTTCGACGCCTGGCTGCGCGACTCGCTGCACGCCGGGCAGGCGCTGACCCTGTTCACCATCACCGTCGCCGCCGCCGAGATCGGCCTCGGACTCGCCATCGTCCTGCTGCTGTTCCGGGCCCGGGGCACCGCGGACATCGACCGGGTCACCGCGCTCGGCGATCCGGCCGAGCCGACCGCCGGCACCGAGCCGGCGCCGGCCGGAGCCGAGGCGCTGAAGGGCCGGGCCACCGCATGAACCTCGCCCTGCCCGCCCTCGTCCCCGCGCTGCCCGCGCTCGGCGCGGCGGCCACCCTGGCCGCCGGCAAGCGCGCGCCCGGCCTCGCCCGGCCGCTGGCGATCGTGCCGGTCGCCGTCTCGGCGGTGCTCGCCCTGGTCGTCGCGATCCAGCTGGGCAGCGGCCAGGCCCTGGACGCCGCCACCCGGCTCACCCCGACCGGCGGTCCGGACATCGCGCTCGCCGTCCACCTGGACGGCTTCAGCTCGCTGATCTCGGTGCTGGTCGGCCTGGTCGCCACCTGTGTGCAGGTCTACTCGACCGCGTACCTCAAGGACGACCCGCGCTACCCCTCGTACGCGGCGCTGGTCTCGCTGTTCACGGCGGCGATGTTCCTGGTCGTCTACTCCGGCGACCTGGTCGTGCTGCTGGTCGGCTGGGAGGTCATGGGCATCTGCTCGTACTTCCTGATCGGCCACCACTGGGAGACCGAGGACGCCCGCTCCGCCTCGCTGAAGGCCTTCCTGGTCACCAAGCTCGGCGACGTGCCGTTCCTGTTCGGGATCTTCCTGCTCGGCGCCGACGCCGGGAGCTTCCGGATCGAGGACGTGCTGCGGGCCGCCGCCGAGGGGCGGCTCGGCCACCCGACGCTGGTCGCGCTGCTGCTGCTGGCCGGTGTGGCCGGCAAGAGCGCGCAGTTCCCGCTGCACACCTGGCTCCCCGACGCGATGGCCGGTCCGACGCCGGTCTCCGCGCTGATCCACGCCGCCACCATGGTCGCGGCCGGCATCTACCTGGTGGCCCGGCTGCTGCCGGTCTTCCTGCTCTCCGGGGCGGCGCTGGTCGTGCTGGCGGTGATGGCCGCCGTGACGATGATCGGCTCGGCGCTCTGCGCACTCGCCCAGGACGACCTCAAACGGGTGCTGGCCTACTCGACCGTCGGCCAGCTCGGCTACATGGCCGGCGCGCTGGCCGCCGGCGACCGCCAGGCCTCGGTCTTCCACCTGGTCAGCCACGGCGCGTTCAAGGCGCTGCTGTTCCTCGCGGCCGGTGTGGTGATCCACGCCGCGCACACCAACTCGATCTCCGCGATGTCCCGGATCCCCGGGCTGCGCAAGCGCGTCCCGGACGCCTACTGGACGATGGGCATCGCGCTGGTCGCCCTGGTCGGCCTGCCGCCGTTCTCCGGCTTCTTCAGCAAGGAGGCGGTGCTGACCGCCGCCGAGCACGCCGCCAACGGCGAGGCGCTGACCAACGGCCTCGGCCCCGCCTCGGCCGTGCCGCAGGCGGCCGGCTGGATCGTGCTGATCTCGGCCGGCCTCACCGCGCTGCTCACGGCGGCGTACGCGGCCCGGCTGTTCCTGGTGGCCTTCCACAGCCCGGCGGGCGCGGCCGCGGCGGCGCCCGCGGTGCTGCCCGCCGCGGACCGGGGCACGGTCGTCGGCGACCACGAGGCCGGCGCCCCGTACTCGCCCGAGCTGGACGAGGCCGACCCGGCCGTCGCCGAGCCGCCCGCGATGCGCTGGCCGCTGTGGGTGCTGGCGGTGCCGACCATCGGGTTCGGCGTCGCCGGCCTGCGCTCGGACTGGCTGCCCGCGCTGCTGGACGGCGGCTCGCTGCGGCCCTCCGCGGTCACCGCCGTCATCGGGACCGGCCTCGCCGTGGTCGGCGCGCTGCTGGCCTACGGCGCCTGGCGCTCGGCCACCGCCCGGGTGCCCGGGCAGGTCGGAGCCCCGGCCGACGGGACCGTCGTCGCCGACCCCGGCCGCGCCCTGCTCGGCCCGCTGTTCGGCCCGGCCCGGCACGGCTTCGGCGTCGACCGGCTCTACGGCGCGCTGTTCGTCCGCCCGGTCGAGGCCGCCGCCCGGCTCGTCCGCTTCCTCGACCGCGAGGTCGTGGAGACGTACGTGCGCGGCGCCGGAGCCGGGGCGGGCCTGCTCGGCCGCGCCGTGCGGCTCGCCCAGACCGGCAACGCGCAGACCTACCTCAGCGCGCTGCTCGCCGGCGTCGTCCTGCTGGCCGTCCTGGTGGCGGTGTAGCCGATGCCGTACCTCCCTTCCCCGTCCGCCGCCCTGGTCGTCAGGAGCCCCCGATGAACGCGGTCCTCATCGCCCTCCTGGTGCTGCCGCTGCTCGGCGCCGCGCTCACCCTGGCGCCGGTGTTCGGCGCGGACCCGGCCGCCGCCGACCGCCGCGCGCTGCGCTTCAGCACCGTGGTGACCGGCGCCGTCCTGGTGCTCACCGTCGTCCTGGCCGCCGGCTTCGACCACGACGAGCCCGCCCGGATGCAGGCCACCACCGATGTGTCCTGGATCCCGGCGATCGGCGTGCGCCTCCACCTCGGCGTGGACGGCGTCTCGCTGCCGCTGATCGTCCTGACCTCGCTGCTCACCTTCCTCTGCGCGCTGTACTCCGAGCGGCGGCTGCCGTCCGGCGAGGGGGTGCCCTCGGCCCGGGCCTTCGCCGGGCTGTTCCTCCTCCTCGACGTCGGCATGCTCGCCACCTTCGCGGTGCTGGACCTCCTGCTCTTCTTCCTGGCCTTCGAGATCGTGCTGATCCCGATGTACTTCCTGATCGCCCGCTGGGGCAGCGGGGCGAAGGTACCGGCCGCCAACCGGTTCATCCTCTACACGCTGCTCGGCTCGGCCGTGATGCTGCTCGGCTTCCTGCTGGTCGGCGTCCGGGCGGGCACCTTCGACATGCAGGCCCTCGCCGCCGCCCACGGCTCCGGCCTGAGCCACACCACCCAGGTGACCGCCGCCCTGGCGATCATGATCGGGCTCGCGGTCAAGGCCCCCGCCTGGCCGCTGCACAGCTGGCTCCCGGACGCGCACACGGCGGCCCCGACGGTCGGCTCCGTGCTGCTCGCCGGCGTGCTGCTGAAGATGGGGACCTACGGCCTGGTCCGCGTCCTCCTCCCGGTCGTGCCCGACGGCACCACCACGCTCGCCCCCTACCTGGGTGCGTTCGCCGCGGTCGGCATCGTCTACGGCTCGCTGGCCTGCCTCGCGCTCGCGCGGCGCGGCGCCAAGGGCGACCTCAAGCGCCTGATCGCCTACTCCTCCGTCGGCCACATGGGCTTCGTCCTGCTGGGCATCGCCTCCCTCACTCCGGTCGGCGTCAACGGGGCGCTGTTCGCCAACATCGCCCACGGCCTGATCACCGGCCTGCTGTTCTTCGTCGTCGGGGCGCTCAAGGACCGCTACGGCACGGCGGACCTCGACACCCTCTCCGGCGCCACCGGTGCCGCCCTCTACGGACGGGCACCCCGGCTCGGCGCGCTGCTCGCCTTCGCCGCCGTCGCCAGCCTCGGCCTGCCCGGACTGGCCGGCTTCTGGGGCGAGCTGCTCGCGATGTTCGGCGCGTTCGACCCGGCCGACGGCCTGTCGCGCCCCGCGTTCGTCACCTACATGGTCCTGGCCGGCCTCGGTACCCTCCTCACCGCCGCGTACCTGCTGATCGTGGTCAAGCGCGTCTGCATGGGCGACCCGAAGCAGCCCGCCCCGGTGGCCGAGCTCGCCGACCTGCGCCCCTACGAGGCCGTCAGCTGGACGCCGCTGGCCGCCCTCACCCTGCTCGCCGGTCTCTGGCCCGCGCTGCTGCTCGGCCTCTCCGACCCCGCCGTCAAACACCTCCTCGGGGGTGGCTGATCATGCTCGGCACCGCACTCGGACCTCACTCCACGGGGCAGACCACTGTGACCTCCCTCGCCGTCGCCAACCCGGGCAGCCTGATCCAGTCCGTGGACTGGGTGGCGATCGCGCCCCCGCTGATCGCCGCCGTGGCCGCCCTGGCCGTGCTGGTCACCGACCTCTTCCTGCCCGCGCAGCACAAGAAGTGGCTGGGCCGGCTCACCGCCGCCGGACTCGCCCTCGCGCTCATCTCGCTCCTCCCGCTCACCGGTGGATCACCCCGCGCCACCTTCTGTGCGCAGACCGTAACAGGGGCCACTGACACTCCGGCGATCGGCGGCCCTGCCGCGGCCGGCTGCTCCTACGTCGCCGACCACTTCGCGCTGGTCTTCCAGCTGCTCGCGCTCGGCGGCGCGCTGATCGCCGCGCTGCTGTCCGCGCACACGGTGGACGAGGAGGAGCTGCCCCGCGGCGAGTACTGGTTCCTGCTGCTCGCCAGCGCCACCGGCGCCGCCCTGCTGCCCGCCTCCCGCGACCTCGCCACCCTGGTGATCGCCCTGGAGGTGGCCTCGCTGCCCGCCTTCGCCCTGGTCGCGCTGCGCCGGGACGGCCGGGGCGCCGAGGCCGCGCTGAAGTTCTTCCTCTCCTCCGTCACCGCGACCGCCGTGATGCTGCTCGGCGTCGGCTTCGTCTACGCGGCGAGCGGCAGCCTGCACCTGGGCGCCGTCGCCACCGGCCTGGAGCACGCGCCCGGGCAGCTGAAGCCGCTGGCCGAGGCGGGCGCCGTGCTCACCCTGGCCGGCTTCGCCTTCAAGGTGGCCGCCGTCCCCTTCCACTTCTGGGTGCCGGACACCTACACCGGTGCCCCGCTGCCGGTGGCCGGCTACCTCTCGGTGGTCGGCAAGGCGGCCGGTCTGGCCGGCCTGGCGCTGGCCACCACGATCGCCTTCCGCCCGTACGCGCACACCTGGGGCCTGGCGCTCGCGGTGCTGGCCGCCGTCACCATGACGGTGGGCAACGCGGGCGCGCTGCGCCAGCGCTTCGACACCCGCTTCAGCGCCGTCCGGCTGCTCGCCTGGTCCTCGGTGGGCCAGGCCGGCTACCTGCTGGTGCCGCTGGCCGCGGCCGGCTACGCGCCCACCGGGACGGACCCGCTGGGCGCGACCGCCGCGTACGCGCTGATCTACGGCGTGGTCAACCTCGGCGCCTTCGGCGTGGTGGCGGCGGTCGGCCGCCGGGCCGGGACCAGCGTGGACGACTTCCGCGGCCTGTTCGGGCGCAGCCGCTGGACGGCGCTGGCGCTGGCCTTCTTCCTGCTCTGCCTGGCCGGACTGCCCCCGGGCGTGATCGGCCTGTTCGGCAAGGTGGTGGTCTTCCGCGCCGCCGTCGACGCCGGTCTGGGCTGGCTGGCCGTGGTGATGGCCGTCAATGTGGTCGTCGCCCTGTACTACTACCTGCTCTGGACCGCCCGGCTCTTCGCCCCGGCGCAGGAGGGGGCCGCCGCGGCCCCCGCCGCCGAGCGGCGCCTGCCGGTGTCGCTGACCGCCACCCTGGGGCTCACCGCCTCGGCGGCGGTGGTGCTCTCGGTGGCCCCGCAGCTGGTCCTCCAGGTGGTCAGCGGCTCGCTGTTCTGACCCTCCGCGGGGCGTGTGCCGAGGTGACGGGCGGTGCGGGCCCGGTCACCCGGCCGGGTGTCACGCCGGTCACAAGGGAACAAGGCCCCCGTCCCCGCCCGTTGAGCGGGCAGGAGGGACGAGGCAGAAAGGGCTTCCCCACGCACCATTGGAGGGCCAGCCGTGCACCGCCGGCACAACGGACTGAGGACCGCCGCCCTGCTGGGCGGCCTCTCGGCGCTGATCCTGGTGATCGGCAGCTTCTTCGGCCGCACGGGCTTCCTGATCGCCCTGCTGGTCGCCCTCGGCACCAATGCCTACGCCTACTGGAACAGCGACAAGCTCGCCCTGCGCGCCATGCGCGCCCGCCCGGTGAGCGAGATCGAGGCCCCGCAGCTGTACCGGATCGTCCGCGAGCTCTCCACCGCGGCCCGCCAGCCGATGCCCCGCCTCTACATCTCGCCGACCCCGGCCCCGAACGCCTTCGCCACCGGCCGCAACCCGCGCAACGCGGCGGTCTGCTGCACCGACGGCATCCTGCAGCTGCTCGACGAGCGGGAGCTGCGCGGCGTCCTCGGCCACGAGCTGAGCCACGTCTACAACCGCGACATCCTGATCTCCTCGGTGGCCGGGGCGCTCGCCTCGGTGGTGATGTTCCTGGTGAACTTCGCCTGGCTGGTCCCGTTCGGCCGCAGCGAGGACGACGACGGCCCGGGCCTGTTCGGCATGCTCGCGATCATGATCCTCGGCCCGGTCGCGGCCTCGCTGATCCAGCTGGCCGTCAGCCGCTCCCGCGAGTACCAGGCCGACGCCGACGGCGCCCGGATCACCGGTGACCCGCTCGCCCTGGCGAGCGCGCTGCGCAAGCTGGACGCCGGCACCCGGCAGCTGCCGCTGCCGCCTGAGCCGCAGATCCAGACCGCCAGCCACATGATGATCGCCAGCCCGTTCCGGCCGGGCGAGGCCGGGGCGAAGCTGTTCTCCACCCACCCGCCGATGGCCGAGCGGATCGCCCGGCTGGAGCGGATGGCCGGCTACGGGCGGTAGCCCGCGCGCGGCCGGGGCCCGTCAGCCCGTGAGCTCCTCGAAGGCCCGCCGCAGCCGGTGCACGCCCTCCACCACCTGGCCGGAGCTCTCGGCGGCCGCGTAGCTCAGCCGCAGGTGCGGGGCCGGGGGTTCGGCGGCGTGGTACGGGCGCCCGGGGGTCACCTGGACGCCGGCCCGCAGTGCGGCGGCGGTGAGGGCGCCGTCGTCGACGCCGTCCGGCAGCCGCAGCCACAGGTGGTAGCCGCCGGGCCGGTACGTGCCGAGCAGGCCCGGCAGCTCGCGGTGCAGGGCGGCGACGGCGGCGGTGCGGCGGTCGCGCAGCTCGGTGCCGAGGGCGCGCAGATGGCGGGCCCAGCCGGGATCGGCGACCAGCTCCAGCGTCGCCTCCTGCAGGGGCCGGGGCACGAAGAAGCTGTCCACCACCTGGGTGGCCCGCAGCCGGGCGAGCGCCGGCCCCCGCGCGGTGAGCGCTCCGACCCGCAGGTTGGGCGAGGCGGCCTTGGTCAGCGAGCGCAGGTGCACCACCACCCCGTCGCGGTCCTCGGCGGCGAGCGGACGCGGCAGCGCGGGGGCGTCCGCGTGGACCAGCAGCCGGGAGAAGTCGTCCTCGACGACGAACGCGCCCGCCGCCCGGGCGATCCGCAGCACCTCGGCCCGGCGCCCGGGGGAGAGCACCGCGCCGGTCGGGTTCTGGAACAGCGGCTGGCAGACGAAGACCCGCGCCCGGGTGGCCGCGAAGGCGTCGGCCAGCAGGTCGGTGCGCACCCCGTCGGCGTCGACCGGCACCGGGACCGGCCGCAGTCCGGCGGCCCGGACGACCGCGAGGATCCCGGAGTACGTCGGCGACTCCACCAGGACCGGCGCGCCGGGGGCGGCGAGCGAGCGCATCGCCACGGTGAGCCCGCCCTGCCCGCCGGAGGTGATCAGGACGTCCCCGGTGGCGATCGGCCCGCCGTGGCCGCCGATGTCGCGGGCGAACCAGCCGCGCAGCTCGGTGAGACCGTCGGTGGGCGGGCGCTCCCAGGCGCCCGGCCGCCGTCCGGCCCGGCCGAGGGCGGCGGCGAGCAGCCGTTCGGGCAGCAGCGAGGCGTGCGGGTAGCCGCTGTTGAGGTCCACGACGCCGGGCGGCGGAACGCGCAGGGTGGCGAAGACCGGGGCGGCCAGCAGGTCGCGCGGGCCGGTGTCGGTGCTGAGCGCGATCTCCTGCCAGGAGAGGTCGCCCGGGCGGGCGGCGGTGGGCACCCCCGCGCCCGGACCGCCCGCGAAGGCGGCTGCCCGGAACACCCCAGCGCCCGGCCGCGAGACCACCAGCCCCTCGGCGGCCAGGACGGCGATGGCGCGGGAGACCGTCCCCGGGCTGACCTGGTGGCGCTCCATCAGCACCCGGCTCGACGGCAGCTTCCGCCCCTCCGGGTAGCGCTCGACCTCCCGGCGCAGACTGTCGGCGAGCTCGGCCACACTGCTACGCTCGTTCATGAGAGCACACGATAGCGCTACCACCTCCCCGACGGTAGCGGCCCGGCCCGCTACGGCGGCGACGGCCGCGGCCCCCGCCGCGGCGGGGGCCACCGGCACGGCACTGGCCGCCCTGGGCGTCCTCTCCTTCTCCTTCAGCTTCCCCGCCACCGCCTGGGCCCTGACCGGCTTCGGCCCCTGGACGGCCACCGGGCTGCGCGGTCTGCTGGCCGGCCTGCTCGCCGCGCTCTGCCTCGCGGCCGCCCGCGTCCCGCTGCCCGCGCGCCGGCACTGGCCCGGCCTGCTGGTGGTCGCGGCCGGCTGCGTGCTCGGCTTCCCGCTGCTCACCACGCTGGCGCTGCGCACCTCCTCGACCGCCCACTCCGCGGTCGTCATCGGCCTGCTGCCGCCCGCCACCGCCGCGTTCGCCGCCGTGCGCGCCCGCCGGGACGGCCGCCGTCCGTCCCGGCTGTTCTGGGGTGCGGCGCTGGCCGGGGCCGTCGCGGTGCTCGGGTTCACCCTGGTGCAGAGCCACGGGCGGCCCGGACTCGCCGACCTCCTCCTGTTCGCGGCGCTGCTGGTCTGTGCGGCCGGGTACGCGGAGGGCGGGCGGATCTCCCGGGAGCTGCCCGGCTGGCAGGTGATCGGCTGGGCGGTGGTCGCCGCGCTGCCGGTCACCGCGCTGACCACGGCCCTGGCGCTGCCCACCGAGCCGCTGCCGTCCGGCGGCCCCGGCGCGAAGGCCGTGGCCGGGCTGCTCTACACGGCGGCGGTCTCGCAGTTCGGCGGATTCGTGGTCTGGTACCGGGGGATGGCGCTGATCGGCGTCCCGAGGGCGAGCCAGCTCCAGCTGGCCCAGCCGCTGATCACGCTCGTCTGGTCGGTGCTGCTGCTCGGCGAGGAACTGCCGGCCGCCGCGCCCGTGACGGCGGTGGTGGTGCTGCTCTGCATCGCGCTCACCCAGCGGGCCCGCGCCTGACGCCGCCGTGCCCGGTCCCGCGCCGGGGGCGGGGCCGGGCACGGCGGCGGCCGGGGATCAGTGACCGGCCTCCGCGGGCCGGTAGACGCACAGCGCCCAGATGATGAAGACGTCCAGGGCGATCGCCACGATGGACCAGCCCGGGTAGTACGGCATCGCCAGGAAGCCGTCGACGGCGCTCACCGCGGTGAGGACGATACCGGCGTACCGCGCCCAGGGAGCGCCCTTGAGGAGGAAGGCGCCGACGACCGCGACCAGCGCACCGACGACGATGTGGATCCAGCCCCAGCCGGTGAGGTCGAAGCGGAAGACGTAGCGGTTGGTGGTCAGGAAGACCTCGTCCTCGTGCACCGCCATGATCCCGCGCAGCACCTCCATGATGCCGTTGATGAGCATCAGGACACCGGCGAACACCACGAAGCCGGGCGCCCACTCACGGAACCGGTGGTGCGAGGGCGGCGGCGCAGGCTGACCGGTGCCGTGGCGCCAGGGCGGGGGCTCCTCCGGCGGGGGAGTCGACGACGTGCTGCTCATGGGTTCCTCCAGGACCGGGCACCGGGGCCGGGCAGGCCCTCCCGGACAGGTGGGCGGAGAGACGTGCGGACTTCGACCGTCCGGCCCCGGCCGGTGCCGGGCAACCGAGCCGCGCCCGTTCGGGTGACCCTCCCCGCGCGTCCCCGCCCGGTGCGGCCGGCCGCCCGGTACTGGTGGTCCGACCCCTGCCCCGGACCCGGAAGGCGCAGCGCGTGACCCTCTCGCCGCAGGACACCGCGGAGCAGCAGCCCCCGCACCCGTCGCGCCCGTCCCGGCCGGAACGCCGCCGCGCCGCCCGCCGTCGGCGCGGCCGGGCCCTGGTCGGCTGGCTCACCACCACCGACCACAAGCGGATCGGCACCCTCTACATCACCACCTCCTTCCTGTTCTTCCTGTTCGGAGGGCTGATGGCGATGCTGATGCGGATCGAGCTGGCCCGCCCCGGGCTGCAACTGCTCTCGCCCGAGCAGTTCAACCAGCTCTTCACCATGCATGGCACGATCATGCTGCTGATGTTCGCGACCCCGCTGTTCGCCGGGTTCGCCAACTGGATCATGCCGCTGCAGCTCGGCGCCCCCGACGTCGCCTTCCCCCGGCTGAACGCGATCGCCTACTGGCTGTACCTGTTCGGCTCGCTGATCGTCGTCTACGGCTTCCTCACCCCGGACGGCGCGGCCGACTTCGGCTGGTTCGCCTACGCGCCGCTGAACGGCCTGAAGCACTCCCCGGGCCTCGGCGCCGACCTGTGGATCATGGGCCTGGCCCTCTCCGGCTTCGGCACGATCCTCGGCTCGGTCAACTTCATCACCACGATCGTCTGCTTCCGGGCGCCGGGAATGACGCTGTTCCGGATGCCGATCTTCGTCTGGAACGTCCTGCTGACCGCCGTCCTGGTGCTGTTCGCCTTCCCGGTGCTGGCGGCCGCGCTGCTCTGCCTGGAGGCCGACCGGCGCTTCCACACCCACGTCTTCGACGCGGCCAACGGCGGGGCGCTGCTCTGGCAGCACCTGTTCTGGTTCTTCGGGCACCCGGAGGTCTACATCATCGCGCTGCCGTTCTTCGGCATCATCACCGAGATCCTGCCGGTGTTCAGCCGCAAGCCGATCTTCGGCTACACCGGGCTGATCGGCGCGACCATCGCCATCACCGGCCTGTCGATCACCGTCTGGGCGCACCACATGTTCGTCACCGGGCAGGTGCTGCTGCCGTTCTTCTCGATCATGACGATGCTGATCGCGGTGCCCACCGGGGTGAAGTTCTTCAACTGGATCGGCACCATGTGGCGGGGCTCGCTCAGCTTCGAGACACCGATGCTGTGGTCCGTCGGCTTCCTGGTCACCTTCCTGTTCGGCGGCCTCACCGGCGTGCTGCTGGCCGCGCCGCCGATCGACTTCCACGTCTCCGACTCGTACTTCGTCGTCGCGCACTTCCACTACGTGGTGTTCGGGACGGTCGTCTTCGCCATGTTCGCCGGCTTCCACTTCTGGTGGCCCAAGTTCACCGGCCGGATGCTCGACGAACGGCTCGGCCGGATCCACTTCTGGACCCTCTTCGTGGGGTTCCACACCACGTTCCTGGTGCAGCACTGGCTCGGCGCCGAGGGCATGCCCCGCCGGTACGCCGACTACCTGGCCTCCGACGGCTTCACCGCGCTCAACACGGTCTCCAGCATCGGCTCCTTCCTGCTCGGGATCTCCACCCTGCCGTTCCTCCACAACGTCTGGCACACCGCCCGGTACGGGGAGAAGGTCACCGTCGACGACCCGTGGGGCTACGGGCGCTCGCTGGAGTGGGCCACCTCCTGCCCGCCGCCCCGGCACAACTTCGTCACCCTGCCCCGGGTCCGCTCCGAGTCGCCCGCCTTCGACCTCCACCACCCCGGGATCACCGCGCCCGACCGGCAGCAGCCCGCCCGTGCCCCACGAGCCTGATTCCCGGTCCTTTACCTTCTCGTTAGGATGACCGGCATGGCAGAGGACACCCCCACCCCGGTGGCCGGCGACCCGCGGGCCCGGCGGCGCGGCCAGGGCGAGCTGGAGGCGCAGGTGCTGGCCGTGCTCCAGCGGGCACCCGTCCCCGTCACCGCCGGCTGGGTGCAGGAACGCCTCGACGGCGGCCTCGCCTACACCACCGTGATGACCATCCTCTCCCGGCTCCACGCCAAGGGCGCCGTCACCCGCACCCGCTCCGGCCGCTCCTACCTCTGGCAGGCGTCCTCGGACGCGGCCGGCCTCGCCGCCCTGCGGATGCGCCGCGTCCTCGACGGCGAACCCGACCGGGACGCCGTGCTCGCCAGCTTCGTCACCGCGCTCCTCCCGCACGACGAGGAGCTGCTGCGCACCCTGCTCGACAGCGCCTCCGGCCCGGCCCCCGACCGCGAAGGCTGACGTCCTCGCCGTGGGTGTCTTCGTCTTCCTCCCCCTCGTCCTGCCGCTGACGGCGCTGCCCATCGCCCGCCTCACCGAGCAGCACCTCCACCCGCGCGGCGCCGCCCGGCTGCTCACCGCGATCAGCATCGTGATGGCCCTCTGCAGCGCGCTCTGCCTGGCCCTGATCGGCGTCGTCGGCACCGCGCAGATCCCCGGCAACCCGCTGCCCGACAGCTGGTCCGACCCCGAGGTGCGGGCCGCCCTGCCGTACCACGAGACGGTGGGCACCGCGGCGCTGCTCGTCCTCGCCGTCGTCCTCGCGGCCGTCGGCCGCACGCTCGTCCGCCACCTGCGGATCCGGGCCCGCGCCCGGCGGGCCCTCGGCCGGGCCCTGCCCGCCTCCTCCGACGTCGCCCTGCTCCCCGACCCGGCCCCGTACGCCTACGCGCTCCCCGGCTCGCCGCGCTCGCCCGGCCGGGTCGTCGTCTCCACCGGCATGCTGGCGGGCCTCGCCGAGGACGAGCGCGCCGCGCTGCTCGCCCACGAACGCGCCCACCTGGCCCACCGGCACCACCGCCACCTGCTGGCCACCCAACTGGCCGGCTGCGTCAACCCGTTCCTGCGCCCGCTGGAGCGCGCCGTCGCCTACAGCGCGGAACGCTGGGCCGACGAGGAGTCCGCGCAGGCCGTCGGCGACCGCCGGGTCACCGCCCGCGCCGTCGCCCGTGCCGCTCTCGCCTCCCACCGCCCGCCCGACGCGTACGCCGCCTTCCCCGCCTTCGCCGCCCCGGGGCCCGTCCCCCGGCGCGTCGCCGCCCTCCTCGGCCCCGTCCCCAGCACCCGCAACTGGCCCCCCGCCCACACCCCCGCCGGCCTCGCGGCCCTGGTCGCCGCCCTCGGCACCGCCGCCTCCGCCCTGTCCGCCCTCAACGCCGCCGTCGCGCTCCTGCTCGTCCTCAAGGCCGTCACGCCGCTGTGACCCGCGCACCGGACGGCGCAGCATCCCGAGCGCTGCCGGCCGGACTGCCGCATGCTCGGTGAGCAGGGCGCCGGGCCCGGGACCGGGGCAGGCCGCAAGAGGTGAGGGCATGGCCGCAGCGGGTTCGACGAGCATCGGGAACAGTGCGCTGGTGGCGGCGGTCACGGCCCTGGTGGCCTCGCTGGTCGGTGCGGCCGGGCTGTGGTTCCGCGAATGGAACGCGCGCCGCAGTGCCGAGGCGAGGCGCCGGCGGGAGCTGGACGAGGCGCGGGCGCACCTGGGCTTCCTCACCGAGTGGTTCAGCACCTACGAGGCGGTCGCCCCGGGGACGGACATCGCTCCGGTGCGGGCGTGGGCGGTCGACCACCTGCAGAGTCAGCTCCGGGTCCTGCGGGCTCCGCAGGGCGACGACCACCTGGACGCTCTTTCGTTCCTGGACCGCTTCAGGGTCGTCCTGCTGTGGCTGCCGCTGCGTTCCCCGGCGGGGTCGCTGGTCCGGCTGCTCTTCTTTTTCGTCCTCCTCTTCATGGGCTACGCCCTGGGATTCGCCGTACTGGCGCAGGGGGACGTTCTCGGCACGATCGTCATCGTTCTGCTGCTCATCGGGACCGGCACCGCGCTTCTCTACGGCCTCTGGGCCCTGACCGTGCGGCTCGCGCACCGGACCGCTGATCCTCGGCTGCTCCGGGCCAGGGAGCGGGCCCCGGAGCGGGCGCCGGAGCGGGTCGACCGGACGTCCGGCCCGGGGCGTTCTCCTCCCTGAGGAGTGCTGCTACCCGGAGGGATCCCTGAGGTTGCCGTCCGGGGGCGTGGATCCGCAGGTCGGCGGGCATCGGTGGTCGTAGGGCAAGGTTCGCACGTGAGAGGGTGCCGGGCATGAAGGTGATCGGGTTCGTACTGAATGTGCTCTGGCTGGTTTTCTGCGGATTCTGGATGGCGGTCGGCTATGTGATCGCCGGCATCATCTGCTGCGTTCTGATCATCACGATCCCCTTCGGTATCGCGTCGTTCCGCCTGGCCGGGTTCGTGATCTGGCCGTTCGGGCGGACGGCGGTCGAGCGGCCGGACGCCGGGGCGCCGTCGTGCATCGGAAATGTGATCTGGCTGGTCTTCGCCGGGTGGTGGCTGGCGCTGATGCATCTGATCACCAGCATTCCGCTGTTCCTGTCGGTCATCGGAATTCCGTTCGGGTGGGCGAACCTCAAGCTGATCCCGGTGTCGCTGATGCCGCTGGGGCGGGAGATCGTCTCGACCGACGAGCCGTGGGGCGGCCGGCGGTAAGGGAAGGACATGGAGCCGGGACTCAGCGCGCGACGGCGGTGACCGGACGGGAGCGCAGTGCCCAGGCGGCGGCCGGGGCGGCGCAGAGCGCGGCGAGCAGCAGCGCGCCGGCGCTCACCGCGGCGACCGGGCGCCAAGGGAGGACGAGCGGCGCGGGCACCCGGAGCACGGCCAGCGCGGCGTACAGGGAACCGAGCTGGACGGCCGCGACCGCGCAGCCGAGCACCGCGCCGACCGCCGTCACCAGCACCGATTCGGCGGTCACCAGCCGTACCACCTGACCGCGGGTCGCCCCGGCGAGGCGGAGCAGGGCGAGCTCACGGCGGCGGTCGGCGGTGGCCATGAGCAGGGTGTTGGCGAGCGCGATGCCGGTGTAGACGAGGGCCAGGCCGAGGACGAGGGCCATCCGCAGCCAGGTGATCCGGGCGGGCGCCCCGGCGGCGAGCCACTCCTCCCGGGTCAGCACGGTGGCGCCGTACGGCAGGGCGGCGGCGCGGACCTCGGCCACCCGGGCTGCGGGCCCGAGGCGGACCTCGATCCGGTCGACCCGGGCGCCCGGGGCATGGGCGGCGGTGACGTACAGGCCGTTGTCGCCGAGTCCGTCCCGCAGCACGGCCGCCACCCGCAGGGTCGTCCGGCTGCCGTCGGCGCGCACCACCGGGACCGGCTCGCCGACCGTCCGGTGCCCCCACCCGGCGGGCAGGACGAGCGAGTGGTCGTCCAGGCCGGCCGTCGATCCGGCCAGCAGCGGCAGCCGGGTGAGCGTGGCCAGTGCGGCCGGATCGGCGGTCGCCCGGGCCTCGGAGCGGACCGTCACGCCGTCCGGTTCGACGAGGCCGAGGGCGGTCGGCGCGGTGGGGAGGAGGGCCGCCACGCCCGGGACGGCGCGCAGCACGGAGACCAGCGGGCCGTCGCTGCCGGGAGCCGGGAGGACGACCAGGTCGGCGGTGGTGCGGGCGCGCGCCTCGGCGGTCCGGGCGGCGCTCGCCGTGGCCGGCGCGCCCGCCAGCGAGCCGGTCAGCGCGACCGCGACCAGCACCGGTGCGGCGACCGCGCCCGTCCGGCGCAGCGCGGCGGCGGCGCCCGCGGGCACCAGGCGGCCCGCGTACCCGGTGAACCGCACCGGGAGGGCGCGGCCGAGGAGGCGGACGAGCGGCGGGGCGAGTAGCGGGGAGAGCAGACCGGCCGCGCAGATCAGCCACATCGGCTGGGTGGTGTACGTCTTGCGGTGCAGCAGGTCGGCGGGGTCGGTGGCGAGCGCGGAGCCGGCCAGGACGGCGGCCGTGAGCAGCAGGCCGAGACCGGTGAGCAGCCGCCCGGCCGTCAGCACCCCCGTGTCGAGGTCGGCCGCACGCAGGGCGTCCAGCGGCCCGGCCCGCCCGGCCCGGCGCGCGGCCACGGCGACACCGGCGAGCGCGACCAGCAGTCCGGTGGCGAAGGCGGTGGGCAGCGGCCAGCCGGCCGGGGCGAGGGCGAAGCCGGGCGGCGCCATGCCGAGGTCGGCCAGCCGCCCGACGAACGCCGGGGCGCCGAGCCGGCCGAGCAGGCAGCCCGTGGCGGAGGCGGCCGTGCCGAGCAGCAGCGCCTCGGCGAGCACCGTGCGGCGGACCTGCGCACGCGTGGCGCCGGCGAGGCGGAGCAGGCCGAGCTCACGGCGGCGCTGGGCGACGGCGTAGGAGTAGGTGGAGGCGACGACGAACGCCGAGACGAACGCGCTCACCCCGCCCGCGGTGCCGAGTGCGGCGACCAACGACACCAGGTCCTCCCCGCCGGGTGCGCCGGCGGCGGAGGCGAGGCCGAGCAGCATGACGGCGGTCATCGCGACGCCGAGGGCGAGCGCGAGGAAGGCGCCGAGCAGGGAGACCCGGCGGGCCTTCAGGGACCGGAGTGCGATCCGCAGCATTCTCATGGCACCCAGCGAACCGCCGCGGCAGGGGGCACCGCAGCAGGCCGGGGGCCACTCCGGACGGTAGGGCAGGCCCTACCGACGCGCCGCCGGCAGCGCCCTAGGGTGGGCACGACCGGGGAGGGACACGATGGACAAGCTGCTGCGGCCGGGCCTGCTGCGTTCGGCGGCCCCGTGGCGGGCGGCCGGGTACCTGCTGGCGACCGGCCTGACCGGGCTGCTGCTCTGCGCCGGCCTGCTGCTGTCCGTGACGGCCGCCGGGGTGCTGGCGGTCCTGCTGGTCGGGCTGCCGCTGCTGGCCGCGCTCGCCCTGGCCGGGCTGCCGGTCGCGGCCTGGGAGCGCCGGCTGGCCCGGTTCCTGGACGGCGGCCGGGTGCCGGACCCGCACCGCGTCCCCGACCGCCCCGGCCTCGCGGCCTGGCTGCGGCTGCGCTACCGCGAGCGGGCGACCTGGCGCGAACTGGGCTTCACCGCGCTCGCCGCGTTCGTGCTCTGGCCGGTCGACCTGGCCGTGGCCGGCTGCGCCCTGGCCCTCCCCGGCTGCCTGCTGGCCGCCGTCCCGCTGCTCCTGCTGGACGGCGAGCAGGTCAACGTCCTCAAGGTCTGGCAGGTCCACTCGCTGGGGACGGCCGCTCTGTGCGGGCTGGCCGGCCTCGTCCTGCTGCCGCTGCTCGGCCACCCGCTGGTGCTGGCGGTGGCGGCCCGGGCGGCCCTCGTCCGGCTGCTGCTCGGGCCCGGCCGGCAGGAGCGGCGGATCGGTGAGCTGGTCCGCTCCCGGGCCCGGCTGGTGGACGCCTTCGAGGCGGAGCGGCGCCGGATCGAGCGCGATCTGCACGACGGCGCCCAGCAGCGGCTGGTGGCCCTGCGGATGACGCTCGGCCTGGCCCGGCTGGACGCGCCGCCGGACGGCCCGCTGGCCGCCCGGCTCGCCGCGGCGCACCGCGAGGCGGGTGACGTCCTGGCCGGGCTGCGGGAGCTGATCAACGGCATCCACCCCCAGGTGCTCACCGACCGCGGCCTGCCGGAGGCCTGCGTGGACGCCGCCGACCGCTCGCCCGTCCCGGTCGCCACCCGCTTCGCGCTGCCCGCCCGGCTCCCGGCAGCGGTCGAGTCGGCCGGCTACTTCGCCGTCACCGAGGCCCTCGCGAACATCGCCAAGCACAGCGGCGCGCGCACGGCGAGCGTCGAAGGGCGGTACGCGGACGGGCGGTTGACGATCGAGGTGGCCGACGACGGCCGCGGCGGCGCCGACCCGGGGCGCGGCACCGGCCTGACCGGGCTGGCCGACCGGGTCGCCGTCGTGGACGGCACCCTGACGGTGAGCAGTCCGCCCGGCGGACCGACCCTGGTGCGGGTGGAGATCCCCTGCGCCCCGTCCGGCGCAGGAGCGGAACGATGAGCCTGAGGATCGTGCTCGCGGAGGACGGCGTGCTGCTCCGCGAGGGGCTGGCCGGCCTGCTGGCCCGGTTCGGGCACCGGGTGGTGGCCGCGGTCGGCGACGCCGGAGCGCTGCGCACGGCGGCCGGGGAGCACGCGCCGGACCTCGTCGTCACCGACGTCCGGATGCCGCCCGGCCAGACCGACGAGGGGCTGCGCGCGGCCGTCGAGCTGCGCGAGCGGCGCCCGGGCCTGCCGGTCCTGGTGCTCAGCCAGTACGTGCAGCGCTCGTACGCGGCGGAACTGCTGGACTCGGGCGACGGCTCCGGGGTCGGCTACCTGCTGAAGGACCGGATCGGCCAGATCGAGGAGTTCACGGCGGCGGTCACCGAGGTGGCGGCCGGCGGGACGGTGGTCGACCCGGAGGTGGTCCGCCAGCTGCTGCGCCGCCGCCGGGACCCGCTGGAGCGGCTGACCCCGCGTGAGCGCGAGGTGCTGGCGCTGATGGCCGAGGGGCGGTCGAACGCGGCGATCTGCCGGGAGCTGGTGGTGTCCGAGGCGGCCGTGGGCAAGCACATCGGCAACATCCTGATGAAGCTCGACCTGCCCCCGGCGGGGGAGACGCACCGCCGGGTGCTGGCGGTGCTGGAGTTCCTGCGGTCCTAGGACGCGCCCTCCACGGCGCCCGGTCCCGAAACGCGCCCTCCACGGCGCCCGGTCCTGGGACGCGGTCTGCCCGGCGCCCGGTCCTGGGACACGGCCTCGCGGAGTCTGGCGAACTCCGCCGCCAGCGCGTCCAGGGTGTAGTGGGCGTTGAGGCCGCTGGGGTTGGGCAGCACCCAGACCTCGGTGTCCCCGATGGTCCGCTCCTGCCGTCCGGTCGACGCCGTCCGCAGGCCGAAGGCGGTGCGATAGGCGCCGATGCCGAGCACCGCCAGGACCCGGGGGCGCAGCCGCAGCACCCGTTCGGTGAGCGCGGCGCCGCCCGCCCGCAGCTCGTCGGCGGTCAGCTCGTCGGCCTTGGCGGTGGTGCGCGGGGCGACGTTGGTGATGCCGAGGCCGAGGTCGAGCAGCTGCCGCTGCTCGTCCGGCCGGAACTGGCGGGGCGTGAAGCCGGAGCGGTGCAGGGCGGGCCAGAACCGGTTGCCGGGGCGGGCGAAGTGGTGGCCGGTGGCCCCGGACCAGAGCCCGGGGTTGATCCCGCAGAACAGCACGCGCAGACCGGGTGCGGTGACGTCCTCGATCGTCCTGTCGCGGGCGGCGAGCAGTTGCTCGGCGGTCGGCCTGGGGGCCGTGGTCGGCTTCTCGGTCACCGCTCCAGTGTGCCGCCGGTCACCCCGGCTGCCACGCCCGCCCCCGGCTCCACCGGCTCCACCGGCTCCACCGGCTCCACCGGCTCCACCCGCGCCACGGCCGTCCGGCTCGCCGCCAGCGACCTGGCCCGCCGCCGCCCGCGCAGCCACCGCACGCCGTACACCGCCGCGGCCGCGTACGCCCAGCCGACGAAGACGTCCACCAGGTAGTGCTCCGCCCCGTACACCAGGGCGAAGGTCATCGCGAGCGGGTAGGCGGCCAGCAGCACCCGCAGCCACCGCGCGGCCGTCGGCCAGAAGAAGAACAGCAGCATCGCCGGGTACGCCGAGTGCAGCGAGGGCATCGCGGCGACGTCGTTGGCGAACTGGCTGCCGTTCTCGAACACCGACGCGGCCCGCGGCAGCCCGCTCTCGGTGAGCACGTCCGAGACCACCCGGGTCAGCTCCGGCAGGTGGCCCTCCTGGGAGGAGAGCCACGGCGGCACCGCCGGGTAGAGGATGTACGTGGCGAAGCCGGCGAAGGTCAGCACCAGGTAGCAGGTGAGCAGGTGCCGGAACCGGTCGTGGCGCCGGCGCCACAGCACCGCGAGGATCACGAAGACCGCGAAGAAGTGCGACATGTAGACGGTGACCGCCGCGTAGTCCCACCACTGCGGCGAGCCGGGCGTGTAGAGCCCGTGCTGCAGCCGGACGGTCAGCGTCTCGCCGAAGCCGATGACCTCGTCGGCGCGCTGCTGGGGCCACAGGTACGGGCCCCAGGGAGTGTGCGCGCCGTAGCCGCGCAGCAGCGAGTACGTCCAGACGACGGCCATCACCGGCACCCAGTCGCGCAGCACCAGCAGGAAGCCGCGCGCGCCGTGCCCGCTGTGCACACCGGCGGCCACCAGGGCGCCCATCAGCCAGAGGAAGACCAGGTCATTGGTGTACGGCAGGCCGTACGTGCCCAGGTACCACAGCAGGGCGGTGAGGTAGAGCGGCCACGCCAGCAGCCGGAGCCGGGCCAGGGCGCGGGAGCGCGTGCCGGTCCGGGAGCCGGTCGCCGGACGCAGCCGCCCGGCGCTCTCGGAAGGGGCGGGCGGCGCCGGGCGGAGCATTCTGGTCATGCCGGTCGAAGCTAGCAAGGCATTCTTGGAGAACTCTCGGTGCGAACGGCGGTCCGCTCAGGAAGGGCTCAGAATTGCCCCGGGCGGCGCAGCGGACGCGGTGGCCGGGTGATCCGGGACACCGCCCGGCGGTGATCCGGGACACGGCCCGGGGTGGTTCAGGACACGATGCCCAGCTCGTGCGGGGTGTTGTTGAACCGCCGCCCGCCCTGCTCGGTGACGGTCACGATGTCCTCGATGCGCACCCCGAACCGGCCCGGCAGGTAGACGCCCGGCTCGATCGAGAAGCACATCCCCGGCACCAGCGGCCGCTCCTCGCCCTCGACCAGGTACGGCGGCTCGTGCGTGGTGATGCCGATGCCGTGGCCGGTGCGGTGGATGAAGTACTCGCCGTACCCGGCCTCGGTGATGACCCGGCGGGCGATCCGGTCGATCTCCTGGCAGCCGATCCCGGGCCGGACGGCCTCGAACGCGGTCTGCTGCGCCTGCCGGACGACCTCGTGGACCCGGCGCACCTCGTCGGGGACGTCGGCGCCGACGTGCACGGTGCGGGTGGTGTCGGAGCCGTAGCCGTCCTTGAGGCCGCCGAAGTCCAGCACGACGGTGTCGCCGGGCTCGATCACCCGGTCGCCGGCCTCGTGGTGCGGGTTGGCGCCGTTGGGGCCGGAGCCGACCACGGTGAAGTCGACCTGGCTGTGCCCGTACTTGATGAGCAGGGCGGCGAGGTCGGCGGCGACGTCGGTCTCCCGGCGGCCGGCGAAGGTGACCTCCAGGATGCCGCGGTAGGCGGCGTCGGCGGCCCCGCCGGCCGCGGCGAGGCGCTCCAGCTCGTCCGCGTCCTTGACCGCGCGCAGCATCGGCAGGGTCTCGGTGAGCGAGGTCCAGCCGGTGGCCGGCAGGGCGGCCTGGAGGCCGAGCAGGTGCATCGCCCAGGCGTTGTCGGAGATCCCGTAGCGGCCGGCCCGGTCGATCAGCGGGACGGCGGCGGCGTACGGGTCCTGGCCGTCGGTCCAGTCGACCAGGCGGACGGCGGGGGCGCCGGCCGCCTTCTCGGCGTCGGGGCGCTCCAGGGTGGGGACGATCAGCGCGGGCTCGCGGCCGGCGGTGAGGACGAGCGCGGTGAGCCGTTCGGTGATCGCGGTCGGCTGGTAGCCGGTCAGGTACACGAGGTCGGGGCCGGGGGCGACGACCAGGCCGGACAGCCCGGCGCCGGCCGCGGCGGCGGTGGCCCGCTCCAGGCGGGCGCGGTAGTCCTCGGTGGTGAATGCTCGGGGCATGCGGGTCTCCTGGTGGGGGAGCTCGGCGCGGCTGGAGGCTGTGCGTGCGTCAACTTCATCACGGACGGCGGGAGTCGGCGTAGTGCCGGAGGAACAGCGCCTCGACGTGGGCCATGTGCTCGATCTCGCCGGGGTCGACGCTCTCGTTGGGCGCGTGGATCAGGCAGCGCGGCTCCTCGACGCCCATCAGGATGATCTCCGCCGCCGGGAAGGTGGTGGCGAACACGGTGCAGAGCGGGATCGAGCCGCCCTGGCCGAGGAAGGACAGCGGGCGGCCGTAGACCTCCTGCACGGCCTTGTCGAGCGCCGCGTAGGCGGGCCCGCCGGTGGCGGCGCGGAACGGCGAGCCGACGCTCTCGGGGGTCACCGCGATGTGCACCCCCCACGGCGCGGCGGCCTCCAGGTGGGCGGTGAGCGCGGCCTGGGCGGCGCGGGCGTCGGTGCCGGGCGGGACGCGCAGACTGATCCGGGCCCGGGCGGTGGCCGGGACCGCGGCGGCGGAGCCGACCACCGGCGGGCAGTCGATGCCGAGCACGGTGACGGCGGGCCGGGCCCAGAGCCGGTCGGCGACGGTGCCGGAGCCGGTCAGCCGGACGCCGTCCAGCACGCCCGCGTCGGCGCGGAACTGCTGTTCGTCGTAGCCGACGCCGCTCCAGGTGCCGTCGTTGTCCAGGCCCTCGATCCGGGTGCCGCCGTCGGGGTCGCGCAGTGAGTCCAGGACGCGGATCAGCGCGGCCAGCGCGTCCGGGGCGGGGCCGCCGAACATGCCGGAGTGCATGTCGCCCGCGAGCGCGGAGACGGTGACCACCACCGTGGTGACGCCGCGCAGCGAGGTGGTGGCGGTGGGCAGGCCGATCGCCGCGTTGCCGGTGTCGCAGATCAGCAGCGCGTCGGCGTGCAGTTCCCCGGCGTGCGGCGGGACGTAGGCCTCCAGTCCGCCGGTGCCCTGCTCCTCGGAGCCCTCGACGACCAGTTTGAGGCCGACCGGCAGCTCGTCGCCGAGCGCCCGCAGCGCGGTGAGGTGCATGACGATGTTGCCCTTGCAGTCGGCGGCGCCGCGCCCGTACCAGCGGCCGGCGCGCTCGGTGAGCTCGAACGGCGGGGAGGTCCAGGCGGTGTCGTCGAGCGGGGGCTGGACGTCGTAGTGGGCGTAGAGCAGGACGGTCGGCGCGCCGGGCGGGGGCGGGCGGTGGCCGACCACGGCGTGGCTGCCGTCCGGGGTCTCCTCCAGGTGGACGTCGCGCAGTCCGGCGTCGGCGAAGGCGGCGGCGACCCACTCGGCGGCCTGGCGGCACTTCTCCGGCGGGTACTGGCGCGGGTCGGCGACGGAGGGGATGGCGACCAGCTCGGCCAGGTCGGCCCGGGCGCGCGGCATCAGGGCGGCGATCCGGCGGGCGAGTTCGTCGGTCATGGTGACGGCTCCTCTGGGGGCGGTGGACGGGTCGTCAGTTGCGGACGGTGTCCTCCAGCTTGAGGTCGTCGATCTTGTCCTTGATGGCGGCGAGCTTGTCCGGGCAGTACACCGAGAGCACGATCGTCTCCGCCAGGACCACCTCGCGGTCGGAGAGCACCGGACGCTGGCCGGGGCCGGCCGCGCCGGTGGACATGCCGTACTTCCACTGCGCCTGCTGGAGCGCGCCGGCCGGGTCGTCGCAGACGGCGCCGCCGTCCTCGCCCAGGGTGTGCACGATCTGGTCCTGCGACGGCACCGGGTAGCCGGCGGCGGCCAGTGCCTCGGACAGCTGCTGGGCCTTGCGGTTGGCCTCGTTGGTCTCGTGCAGCTGGCTGTAGGTGAGCAGGCCGGTCACCAGCATGGCGACCAGCAGGACGATCGCGCCGAGGTAGATCCAGCGATGCCGGGAGGCCATCAGGCTGCGGGTCATGCCGCACCCCCGTGCGTCGGGCCGCCCGCACCCGGGCCGCCGTGCGTCGGGCCGCCGTGCTCCGGTCCCTCGTGCGTCGGTCCCCGGGGCCCCGGTCCGTCCGGGCCGGGGCCGGTCGCGCGGCGGAGCTCGGCGGCCTCGATCGCCTCCGCCTCGGCCCGGGCCCGGGGCGAGCGCCAGCCCGGCTTGCGCAGCCGCAGGAACAGCGCGGGGATCACCAGGCCCAGCACCAGCAGACCGCCGCCGACGATCGCCACGTACGACCAGACCGAGCCGCTGCCGAACTGCGAGGAGGGCACGAACCCGATCGCCATCGCCGCCGCCGAGGCCACCAGGCCGGTGACCGCGATCGGCACCAGCGCCGGTGCCCGGTAGCCGCGCGGGTGGTCCGGCTGGAGACGGCGCAGCCGGATCGCGGCGGCGAACATCAGCAGGTAGACGATCAGGTACACCTGCGTGGTGATCACCGAGAAGATCCAGTAGGCGCTGGAGACGTTCGGGATCAGGGCGTACGCGAGGGCGATGACCGTGGTGACCACGCCCTGGGTGACCAGCAGGTTCTGCTGGACGCCCGCCCGGTTGAGCCGCTGCAGGAACGGCGGGAGGTAGCCCTCCTGGCGGGAGATCATCAACAGGCCCTTGGACGGCCCGGCGAGCCAGGTGAGCATGCCGCCGAGCGAGGCGGCGACCAGCGCCACCGCGATCACCGGGGTCAGCCAGCCGATGTGGAAGTACTGGAAGAAGGCGTCGAAGGCCTGCATCACGCCGGCCGTCAGGCTCAGCTGGCTGGACGGCACCACCCAGCTGATCGCCAGCGCGGGCAGGATGAAGATCGCCAGCACCAGCCCGGAGGCGGTGAACATCGCCCGCGGGAACTCCCGGGCCGGGTTGCGCAGCGAGGAGACGTGCACCGCGTTCATCTCCATGCCGGAGTAGCTGAGGAAGTTGTTGACGATCAGCACCAGGCTGGCCAGGCCGGTCCACTCCGGGAACAGGTGCGCGGCGTCCATCGGGGCGGCGGAGCCGTTGCCCTGGCCGAGGAAGACGAAGCCGAGCACGACGAGCAGCGTGCCGGGGACCAGCGTGCCGATGACCAGGCCCATCGAGGAGAGGCCGGCCACCGCCTGGGTGCCCCGGGCGGAGACCCAGACGCCGGTCCAGTAGAGCACCATGATCACGAGCGCGGTGTACGGGCCGTTGCTCGCCAGGGAGGGGTCGACCACGTAGGCGATGGTGGACGCCACGTACGCCAGCAGGGACGGGTAGTAGAAGATCGTCATCGCGAACTGGCACCAGACGGCCAGGAAGCCCAGCGGCTTCGACAGGCCCTCCGACACCCAGCGGTAGACGCCGCCCTCCCAGCCGGACGCCAGCTCGGCGGAGACCAGCGCGGTCGGCAGCAGGAAGACCACGGCCGGCAGGAGGTAGAGGAAGACGCAGGCGAGGCCGTAGACCGCCATGGTCGGGGCGGAGCGCAGGCTGGCCACCGAGGCGGTGGTCATGAAGGCGAGCGTCAGCCAGGACATCCGGGGTGCGTTCGCCAGGGTGGTGGCCGCCGAGCCGGTGCGCTCCCGGGTGGCGGACTCCCGGCCTCCGCCGCCCTGGCCTCCGCCAGGACCGCCCTGGCCGGACGACGGTATGTCCATCGAACTCATGCGTCCTCCTGGGGTGGCCCCGCCGACGCCGGGCCGTACCCGGTCAGTTCACCCGGTTGGCGAGGGAGGCGCATGCGGCGTGCACCCGCACGGGTGAGCGGGCGGTGGACGGGTGAGGGGGCGGTGGACGGGTGACGGACGTGAGCGGGCGATTGACGCAGCGGGCGGTGAGCGGGCGTCAGGGGGACGGAGTGCGCGCCGGGGTCCGCCCGGGCCAGCCGGAGCGGCGCAGCGTCCGGCCGGCCGTCGCCGGGACCAGCCCCGTCGCGAGCAGCGCGGCCACCGTGCCGAGCGCCGCCGCGGGGGAGAGGTGGTCGAGCAGCAGCCCGCTGCCGACCGTCCCGGCGGGCATCCCGACCGTGAACATCGTCAGCGTCGCGGAGATCACCCGCCCGCGCAGCGCGTCCGGGACGCGGCTGAACACCAGCAGGTCGATCATCACCCGCAGCGTCGGGATCCCGAGGCCCACCGCGAACAGCGCCGCGAAGACGGTGACCGGTCCGCCGGGCAGCAGCGGCGCCAGCAGCACCGGGACGGTCAGCCAGGACACCGCGAGCAGCAGCACCCCGGGCCCGGCCGTCCGGTGCAGCCGGCTCACCAGCAGCGCGCCGGCCAGCGCCCCCACGGCCTCGCCGGCCAGGGCCAGGCCGATGCCGGTGCTGGACGTGCCCTGGCCGCGCAGGATCACCATCACCGGCAGCAGCATCGCGGCTCCCGCGACGTTGATCAGCAGGACGACGGCGAGGACCGGGCGCAGCAGGGCGTTGCCGGCCAGGTAGCGGTAGCCGGCCAGCGCGCCGCCGTCCGCGGTGCCGGCCCTGCCCGCGCCGGACTCCGGCCGGCCCGGGAACCGCACCACCAGCGCGGCGGTGAGCGCGAGCAGCGAGGCGACCGCGGTGCCGACGAACGGCGCCGCCCGGCCGAGCCCGAACAGCGCGCCCGCCAGCGGCGGCCCGATCAGGCCCGCCCCGCTCATCCGGGCCTCGTCCTGCGCCAGCGCCTGGCGCAGCTGCTCCGGCGGCACCACCGAGCGCACCGCGATCAGCCGGACCGGGCCGGTGTAGGCGATGGTCGCCCCGATCACCACGGCCACCAGCAGGGTGTGCGCGAGGGTCAGCCGGTCCAGCGCCATGGCGGCGGGGACGCTGGCGCAGGCGAGCAGCCGGACGCCGTCGCCGGCGATCAGCAGCAGGCGGCGGTCGCAGCGGTCGGCGACCGCGCCGCCGTGGAGGCCGAACAGCAGGGAGGCGCTGATCTGCAGGGCCCCGAACGCCCCGGCGAGCGTGGAGGAGCCGGTGAGCGCGAGCAGCAGCAGTGGGTAGGCGGTGTCGGCGATCTGCAGGCCGAGGGTGGCGCCGGCCTGGCCGGCCCAGAGGGCCTGGAAGCGCCAGTTGCGCCGCAGCGGGACGGGCCCGGCCGCCTGCAGCGGGCCGGTCGTGGTCGCGGTCCCCGTACTCATCGGCCGCCTCCCCTTCTCGACGCTCACAGTGGCGTCACCGTTCACGAATGCGTGAATGGTGACGCAGAGGTGAGCGATCGCGCAAGGGTGAACGCTCGATTGCCCGGGTCGGCGGCCGTCTGCGAGGGTGGGGCCGTGGTCGAGAATGCCGAGAGTGCCGAGAACCCCGACGAGCAGCTCGCCGTCCCGGGGCCCGGCGCGCCCGCCCCCGCTGCCCCCACTGCCTCCGCTGCCCCCGCCGCCCTCAAGGAGCGCCGGGTCGAGGACGCCGCCACCCTGAAGGCCCTCGCCGACCCGCTCCGCCTGGCGATCCTCGACGTCCTGATGGACGCCCTCGCTTCCGGGCCGCTCACCGCCAAGGAGATCGCGGCCGCGCTCGACGAGCCGCAGACCAAGCTCTACCGCCACATCAAGCAACTGGAGAAGGCCGGACTGGTCCGCGTCGCCGGCACCCGGCTGGTCTCCGGCATCGTCGAGAGCCGCTACGCCCCGGCCCAGGACTCGCTGCGGCTGGCGCCCGAGATCTTCTCGCCCGGCTCACCGACCCGGCTCGACGCCTACGGGGCCATCCTCGCCGCGATGGACCGCGTCCGCGGCGAGTTCCGCGCCCGCGCGACGGCCGACCGCGTCGACTTCACCACCTCGCGGGATGCCTCGGCCCCCGGTCTGCCCGGCATGTTCTCGCACTTCACGTTCCGGCTCACGCCCGACCGGATGCTCCGGCTCCGCGGCCGTCTCGACGAGATCCTCGACGAGCTGCGCGCCGAGGGCGAGAGCGACGCCGAGGACGCGGTGGAGGCGACCCTGTTCACGCTGCTGTACGGCGTCCGCCCCGGGCGGGCGGGCGACTCTCGGACTGATACCCGACCGGGCACGGAATCGTAAACGCCGGGCGCACTGTCGGTGTCATGGTTCACGATGACTGAATGTCATACGAACTTCAGGCGCTGATCGGCCCGGCGGAGCTGGTCGCGGTGGCGGCCGCCGAGGTTTCGGCGGCCCGCCCGCGACCGCTCGCCCAGGGCCTCGCACTGATCCCGGCCACCTCCGGGTTCCTGACGGCCCTCCGGTTCGGCGACGAGGAGCCGGCCTCCCCGGGCGCCGCCGGCTTCGACTGGTTCTCCGACGGCCTGGAGCGCCGGCTCGCCGCCTGGTCCAAGGCCGGCCCGATCGCCTGCGTGGAGGCCGAGTACTTCGGCGGCACCGGCATCCAGCGCGCCGCCCTCTGGGCCGACGGCCGGCTCGACCTCGGCCCCCTCGTCAGCGGCGAGCTGGAAGTCTTCCCGCCCGAGGGCAGCCCGATCTCCCGCGTGCTGTGCCGCCTCGGCGTCCGCGTCCCGGCCGGCACCACCGACCGCGACGAGTTCGACGCCGCCGGCCTCGCCGCCCACCGCACCACCGCCGCCTGGGCCGCCTCCCCCTGACGCCCCCCGGGACGACCACGGCCCCGGAAACGACGGCGGCCCCGGTCGGGAGCCCTCTCCGGAGCTCCCGGCCGGGGCCGCCGACCGGCTCAGCGGTAGTTCACGAACTGGATCGCGAAGTCCAGGTCCTTGCCCTTGAGCAGCGCCTGGACGGCTTGCAGGTCGTCACGGCTCTTCGAGCTCACCCGCAGCTCGTCGCCCTGGACCTGGGCCTTCACGCCCTTGGGGCCCTCGTCGCGGATGATCTTCGCGATCTTCTTGGCATCGTCCTGGGAGATGCCCTCCTTCACGTCCGCGAAGATCTTGTACTCCTTGCCGGACAGCTGCGGGTCCTTGGCGTCCAGCGCCTTCAGCGACAGGTTGCGCTTGATGAACTTGCTCTGCAGCACGTCCAGGATGGCCTTGACGCGCTCCTCGCCGTTGGCCTTCATCTCGATCGTCTCGCCGGAGCGCTTGATCTCGGCGCCGACGTTCTTGAAGTCGAAGCGGGTGGCGATCTCGCGGGAGGTCTGGTTGATCGCGTTGTCGACCTCCTGCCACTCGACCTTCGAGACGATGTCGAAACTGGAGTCGGCCATGGGTGTTGGTCTCCTTGATGCTCTGGCTGCACTGGCACGGCCGCCCCACCGGACGCCCGCCGCCCCAGCCTATCCAGCCCGCCCCCGCCGCCGCCCAGGACAGTCGCGCCACACCCGCCGATCGCGCCCCACGGAACCGGGTGGCGGACCACCCCCCGGCATCGGGTAAGGTTTACCCAGTCGAACGGGGCAAGCCCCCGGGAGGCGAACATCCTGGCTGGTTGCCCGAGCGGCCAAAGGGAGCAGACTGTAAATCTGTCGCGCAAGCTACGCAGGTTCGAACCCTGCACCAGCCACAGGATAGATGGAAGGCCCCCGGTTCACGGAGACGTGGATCGGGGGTCTTTTGTCGTTTCCGGGGTCAGTGGGGGAGGGCGAGGAGGAGGGCGGCGGCGGTGGGGGTGTCGGGGGCGGTGCGGGTGGGGGTGGGGAGGGACGGGGGGAGGGGCGGGGGTGGGGAGGGGGTGATCCAGATGGAGCGGAGGCCGGTGGCGTGGGCGCCGCGGAGGTCGGTGGCGGGGTTGTTGCCGACCATCCAGTCGGCGGGGGTGAGGGTGCGGCCGAGGCGGGTGGCGGCGAGGTGGAAGATCGCGGGGGAGGGCTTGCGGGCGCCGGCCTCCTCGGAGACGCAGACGGCGTCGACGGCGGGGAGCAGGCCGGTGCGGGCGAGTTTGGCGCGTTGGATGTCGGTGCAGCCGTTGGTGACGACGGCGATGGGCCAGCCGGCCGCGCGGAGGGCGGCGAGGGCCTCGGGGACGCCGGGGAGCAGGTGGGTGCGGGCGGCCTCGTGGGCGACGTGCTCCTCCCAGAGGGCGGTGCCGGAGCGGGGGAGGCCGTAGTGGGCGGCGATCCGGGTGAAGCCGGCGGGGGAGCGGTCGGTGAGGAAGAGGCCGAAGACGGTGGGGGCGGCCTCGGCGGGCAGGCCGTGGGCGGCGCAGAAGGCCGGGGCCCAGGCGTCGGCGCCGCCGTCGCGTTCGACGAGGGTGTGGTCCAGGTCGATGAGGAGCAGCGGGGTCGGGGGCGCCGGAGAGGGCGGAGAGTGCCGGGACATGTGCGGAGAGTAGTGGCAGGGGAGGGGTGGGTTATTGCGAATGACTTGCAATTGCCTGACTCAGGCAGCACAGTGGTGGGGCAGGGTGGGGCCGGACCGTTCAGCTTCACCGCCGAGCAGTCCCGGCCGTGCGTGAGCGCGCCGGGAGTCCTCCGTAAGAGCTGATCGTCTTCCCAACCGGCGCCCGCCGGGACAGCGGTCCGCCCACCCCGCCCAGTCGCCGTCAAGGGCCCGTCAAGAGCGGGCGACGGCGCGTCAGGAACGCGTAGCGGCCGTGAGGTGGAGCCGGCCGGCGCCCGCAGGATCGGGGTGACCGATCGACTGCGGAGGTTCCGTCCGATGTCCAGCACCCTCGCCGCCACCACCGAGCCCCCGGATACCGCCGCCGGCGCCGCGGACCGGCATCGGCTGACCGCGCTGGGCGGCCTGGCGGCGCTGTCGCTGGACGCGATGGCCTCGGTGGCGTACGGGCCGGAGTCCGTGGTGCTGGTGCTCGCCGCGGCGGGGGCGTACGGCCTCGGGTTCACCCTGCCGGTCACGGCGGCGATCGCGGTGCTGCTGGCGGTGCTGGTGGCCTCCTACCGCCAGGTGATCGCGGCCTTCCCGGACGGCGGTGGCGCCTACGCGGTGGCCGTGGCGCACCTGGGGCGGCGGACGGCGCTGACCGCCGCGGCCTCGCTGGTGGTGGACTACGTGCTGAACGTGGCGGTGTCGGTGACGGCCGGCGTGGCGGCCCTCACCTCCGCGGTGCCGGGCCTGTACGGCCACCGGGTCTGGCTCTGCCTGGGCGTGCTGGCGCTGGTGACGGCGGTGAACCTGCGCGGGATCGCCGAGTCGGCCCGCTGGTTCTTGGCGCCGACCGCCGTCTTCGTGCTGGCGGTCCTGACGATCGTCGTGGTGGGACTGTTCCGGGACGCGCCGGTGAGCACGGCGGCCGCCGACGGGCACGCGTCCGCCCTGGCCGACAACGCGACCACCGTCGGCGCGTTGCTGCTGCTCAAGGCCTTCGCGGCCGGCTGCTCCGCACTGACCGGTGTGGAGGCGGTGGCGAACGCCGTCCCGTCCTTCCGCGCGCCGGGCGTGAAGCGGGCGCAGCACACCGAGGTCGCGCTCGGCGCGCTGCTCGGCGTGATGCTGATCGGACTGGCGGTGCTGATCGGCCGCTTCCACCTCCAGCCGGTCGAGGGCGTCACCGTGCTCGCCCAGCTGGCCGACGCCTCGCTCGGCCACGGCGCCGGCTTCTACGTGGTGCAGTTCGCCACCGTGGTCCTGCTGGGCCTGGCCGCCAACACCTCTTTCGGCGGTCTGCCGGTCCTGCTCCACCTGCTGGCCCGCGACCACCACCTCCCGCACGTCTTCGCCCTGCGCGCCGACCGTCAGGTGCACCGGCACGGCGTGCTCTTCCTGGCCGCCGTCTCCGCCCTCCTGCTGGTCGGCTCCGGCGGCGACGTCAACAGCCTGGTCCCGCTCTTCGCGATCGGCGTGTTCGTCGGCTTCACGATCTGCCAGGTCGGCATGGTCCGCCACTGGTGCGCCGGGAAGCCGGCCGGCTGGCGGTGGCGGGCGGCGCTGAACGGGTTCGGCGCGCTGCTCACCGGCACCGCCGCGCTCGTCGTCACCGGCACCAGGTTCACCGAGGGCGCCTGGGGCATCTGCCTGGCGCTGCCGCTGCTGGTCCTGCTGTTCGAGGCGGTGCACCGTGGCTACGCCCGGATCGGCGAGCGCCTCGGACTGGGCCGTGTCCCCGGACCGCTCACCCCGCAGCGCAGCCTGGTCGTCGTCCCGGTCACCGCCATCACCCGCCTCACCCGCGACGGCCTCTCCGCCGCCCTCTCCCTCGGCGACGAGGTCATGGCGGTCACCGTCGTCCACGAGCCGGCCGAGGCCGAGGCGCTGCGCCGGGACTGGGAGCTGTGGCGGCCCGGCGTGCCGCTGGTCGAGATCCCGGACGCCCACCGCCGGCTCGGCCCGCCGATCGCCGCCTTCGTCAACGGCCTCGCCGCCGAGCACGCCTACGACCGCCTCACCGTCCTCATCCCCGAGGTCGAGCCGGTCCGCCCCTGGCAGCGCGCCCTGCAGAACCGCCGCGGCGCCGTTATCGACCGGGCGCTGCGCCGGCACACCGACGCGGTGGTCTGCCGGCTCCGGATGCGGATGTGACGGCGGAGGCGACGGCTGGGACGACGGCGGACGTGACAGCAGGGATGACGACGGGCGTCACGGCGGACCTGACGGCGGACGCGACGGCGGACCTGACGGCGGACACGAGCGGCCCGGCCGTCGCCCCCCCTGGTGGAATTGCCACGATATGCCCCATGTAAATGGCCCGACCGCCATATCTTGACGATGTCTTAACGGCCCCCTTGACGCCCTCGAAACGCCCCGGCCCCACCCGCAAAGCCTCGCGCGTAGCCGCTCCGACCAGCGGAAACATCCCGCCCGTCCGTCAATGCGAACGTCATGAGCACGCCGGAACGTCCCATTGCGCGCCCGTCGCACACGCTTACGCTCGCCGATGTGTTCAACGTGCCCCAGGCGCTCAAGCGCCTCGTGATCGGCAGGGCCATGCGCAGCGAGGAGCTCGGCGAGACCCTGCTCCCCAAGCGCCTGGCCCTGCCGATCTTCGCCTCCGACCCGCTCTCCTCGGTCGCCTACGCGACCCAGGAGATCCTGCTGGTGCTCACCGTCGGCGGCACCGCCTTCCTCTACCTCACCCCGTGGGTCGCGGCCGGCGTGGTCGCGCTGATGGCGGTCGTGGTGATGTCCTACCGCCAGGTCGTGCACGCCTACCCGAGCGGCGGCGGTTCCTACGAGGTGGTCTCCCGCAACCTGGGCGCCAACTCGGGCCTGGTGGTGGCCGCCTCGCTGCTGGTCGACTACGTGATGACGGTCGCCGTCTCGGTGGCCTCCGGGGTGGACAACATCATCTCGGCGCTGCCCTCGCTGGCGGACCACCGGGTGGAGCTCGCGCTCGGCTTCGTGCTGCTGCTGATGGCGATGAACCTGCGCGGCGTCCGCGAGTCCGGCAAGGCCTTCGCCGCGCCGACCTACCTGTTCATCGGCGCCATGCTGCTGATGGTGGTCACCGGCCTGGTCCGGGTGGCGTTCGGCGACGCGCCGGTGGCCTCCAGCGCCGCGTACGGGATCGTGCCGGAGGACGGCAAGGACACCCTGGCCGGGCTGGGGCTGCTGATGCTGGGGCTGCGGGCGTTCGCCTCCGGCTGCACGGCGCTGACCGGGGTGGAGGCGATCTCCAACGGCGTACCGGCCTTCCGGGCGCCGAAGTCGCGCAACGCCGCCGCCACCATGGCCGTGATGGGCACCACGGCCGTGGTCATGTTCGTCGGCATCACCTCCCTGGCGCTGATCGCCGACGTCCACATCGCCGACGACACCTGCCACCTCAGCGGCTTCCCCGGGAACTGCGCGAACGCGCCGCAGCAGACCGTGATCGCCCAGCTGGCGGCGGCGATCTTCGGCGGTGACCACAGCGTCCTGTTCTACGCCGTCCAGACGGTCACCGCGCTGGTGCTGATCCTGGCCGCCAACACGGCGTTCAACGGCTTCCCGCTGCTCGCCTCGATCCTGGCCGAGCACCGCTACCTGCCCCGGCAGATGCACACCCGCGGCGACCGGCTGGCCTTCTCCAACGGCATCATCGCGCTCGCGGTGGTGGCCGGCGGGCTGCTCTGGCTGTACGACGCGGACGTCACCAGCCTGATCCACCTCTACATCCTCGGCGTCTTCACCTCCTTCACGCTGTCGCAGATCGGCATGGTGCGGCACTGGAACCGGGCCCTGGCCACCGAGACCGACCCGGCGGTGCGCGGCGCGGCCCTCCGCTCCCGGGCGATCAACTCCTTCGGCGCCGTCACCACGGCGCTGGTGCTGGTGATCGTGCTGCTGACCAAGTTCACCCAGGGCGCCTGGCTGGCCGTGGTCGCGGCGGTGGTGCTCTGGCTGATGATGCGCGGCATCCGCCGGCACTACGACGGCGTCGCCGAGGAACTGGCGGTGGACGACGTGCGGGCCGAGGCGGTGCGGCCGTCGAAGGTGCACGGCATCGTGCTGGTCTCCCAGGTGCACAAGCCGACCCTGCGGGCGCTCGGCTACGCGCAGGCGTTCGCGCCGGACTCGCTGGAGGCGCTCACCGTCGCGGTGGAGCCGGACGCCACCGGGGAGCTGGAGCGCCGGTGGCGGGAGCTGGACGTCCAGGTGCCGCTGAAGGTGCTGGACTCGCCGTACCGGGAGATCACCAAGCCGGTGGTGCAGTACGTCCGGGACCGGCGGCGGACCAGCCCGCGGGACGCGGTGGCGGTGTTCATCCCCGAGTACGTGGTCGGCCACTGGTGGGAGCACCTGCTGCACAACCAGTCGGCGCTCTGGCTGAAGAGCCGGCTGCTGTTCACGGCGGGGGTGATGGTGATCAGCGTGCCGTGGCAGCTGACCTCCGCGGGCCGGGCGAACCGGCCCTCGCGGCGCGCCCCCGGCGCGGTCCGGCGCGGCGAGCCCTCGGCCCGGTCGGAGCAGACGAGGGCCAAGGCCCCCGAGCGCGCGTAGCGCATCCGCGCACCGCAACGAGGCCCCGGACGGCACCCGCCGCCGGGGCCTCGGCGCACCCGCCGACCGGGCGTCGCCGCGCCCGCGCCCCGGGGCCTCCGCGCACCCGCCGACCGGGCCTCCGCGCGCCCGGTCACGGCCCGGACAACGCCCCGTATGGAGCCCGTCAACAATCGAACGGACGCCGTATGGAGGGCGTCAAGGGAGCCCTTGACGCTCCGTGAGGGAGGTTGGCTGGCCTTGCCGGCCCGCCGCCGGCGCCGCACCCCCGCCCCGTCGCGGGCGGCGCGGCCACCTCCGAGCCACCGTGGTGGAGCCATGTCCGATCTCATCTACGTCGCCGTCACGCTCGCCGTGTTCGGCGTCATCGCCCTGATCGCGCGGGGGGTGGAGAAGCTGTGAGTGCGGAGAACATCGCAGGTCTCATCGTGGCCGTCGCCCTCGTCGGCTATCTCGTCCTCGCGCTGATCCACCCGGAGAAGTTCTGACATGGGCTCGACTCTCGCGGGCTGGCTGCAGGTCCTCGCCCTGGTGGGCGCCCTGGCCCTGTGCTACCGCCCCCTGGGCGACTACATCGCCCGCATCCTCACCACCTCCCGGCACCTCAGAGCCGAGAAGGCGCTCTACCGGGTGATCGGCGTGGACGCCGACGCCGACCAGCGCTGGCCGGTCTACCTGCGCTCGGTGCTGGCCTTCTCGGCGGTCTCCGTCCTCTTCCTCTACGGCCTGATCCGCCTCCAGCAGTGGCTGCCGCTGAACCTCGGCGTGCCGCAGATGGAGGGCCACCAGGCCTGGAACACCGCGATCTCCTTCGTCGCCAACACCAACTGGCAGTCCTACAGCGGCGAGGCCGCGATGGGACACCTGGCCCAGATGGCCGGCCTCGCGGTGCAGAACTTCGTCTCCGCCGCCGTCGGCATCGCCGTCGTGGCGACCCTGATCCGCGGCTTCACGCGCAACCGCACCGACCGGGTCGGCAACTTCTGGGTGGACCTCACCCGGATCAGCGTGCGGCTGCTGCTGCCGGTCGCGGTCGTCTTCGCCCTGGTCCTGGTGGCGAGCGGCGTGGTGCAGAACTTCCACGGCTTCCACGAGGTGGCCACGCTGGCGGGCGACCCGCAGGCGGTCCCCGGCGGGCCGGTGGCCTCCCAGGAGGTCATCAAGCTGCTGGGCACCAACGGCGGCGGCTTCTACAACGCCAACTCGGCGCACCCGTTCGAGAACCCGAGCGGCTTCTCCAACCTGGTCGAGGTCTTCCTGATCCTGCTGATCCCGTTCGCGTTGCCGCGCGCCTTCGGCCGGATGGCCGGAGACCACCGGCAGGGCTACGCGATCGTCTCCGTGATGGCGCTGTTCTGGATCGCCTCGACGGCGCTGATCACCCTCGCCGAGTCGCAGCACGCGGGCAGCGCCCTGCAGGCGGCCGGCGGCGCGCTGGAGGGCAAGGAGCAGCGGTTCGGCATCGCGGCCAGCTCGCTGTTCGCGGCGTCGACGACGCTGACGTCGACCGGAGCGGTGAACTCCTTCCACGACTCGTACACGCCGTTCGGCGGCGGGCTGACGATGTTCAACATGATGCTGGGCGAGATCGCGCCCGGCGGGGTGGGCTCGGGCCTGTACGGGATGCTGGTGCTGGCCGTCGTCGCGGTCTTCGTGGCCGGTCTGATGGTCGGACGCACCCCGGAGTACCTGGGCAAGAAGCTCGGCGGCCGGGAGATGAAGTTCGCCTCCCTCTACATCCTGACCACGCCGACGATCGTGCTGGTCGGCACGGGTGTGGCGATGGCCCTGCCGGGCGAGCGGGCCGGGATGCTCAACACCGGTGCGCACGGCTTCTCCGAGGTGCTGTACGCGTTCACCTCGGGCGCCAACAACAACGGCTCGGCGTTCGGCGGCATCACCGTCAACACCGACTGGTACGACACCGCGATCGGCCTGGCCATGGTGTTCGGCCGCTTCGTGCCGATGGTCTTCGTCCTCGCCCTGGCCGGCGCGCTCGCCCAGCAGCAGCCGGTCCCCGCCACCCCGGGCACCCTGCCCACCCACAAGCCGCTGTTCGTGGGCCTGCTGTCGGGCGTCGTCCTGATCGTCGTCGGCCTCACCTACTTCCCGGCCCTGGCCCTCGGGCCGATCGCGGAAGGTCTCTCCTGATGTCGTCCACCCTGACCGAAGAGTCCGAGCGGGCCGGTGCGCCGGCCCCGCAGCCGGAGCCGGCGTCCGCCGGGGCGCCGCACCGCGCGGCCGGTGGCCTGCTGGACCCGAAGCTGCTCCTGGCCTCCCTGCCGGACGCGGTGAAGAAGCTTGACCCCCGGGTGATGGTCAAGAACCCGGTGATGTTCGTGGTCGAGGTCGGCTCCGTCGTCACCACCGTCGCGGCGGTGGCCGACCCGAGCGTGTTCGCCTGGGCGATCACGGTGTGGCTCTGGCTGACCACGGTCTTCGCCAACCTGGCCGAGGCCGTCGCGGAGGGCCGCGGCAAGGCGCAGGCCGACACCCTGCGGCGCACCAAGAGCGACACCACGGCGCGCCGCCTCACCGACTGGCCGGCCTCGCAGGCCGAGGAGGAGGTGCCCGGCACCGCGCTGCGGCTGGGCGACCACGTGGTGGTCGAGGCCGGCCAGACCATCCCCGGTGACGGCGACGTCGTCGAGGGCGTGGCCTCGGTCGACGAGTCGGCGATCACCGGCGAGTCCGCGCCGGTGATCCGCGAGTCGGGCGGCGACCGCTCGGCGGTCACCGGAGGCACCAAGGTGCTGTCCGACCGGATCGTGGTGAAGATCTCCTCCGAGCCCGGCAAGACCTTCATCGACCGGATGATCGCGCTCGTCGAGGGCGCCGCCCGGCAGAAGACGCCCAACGAGATCGCGCTCAACATCCTGCTGGCCTCGCTGACCATCGTCTTCCTGGTCGCGGTCGTCACCCTGCAGCCGATGGCGGGCTACGCGGGCGCCCCGCAGTCGATGATCGTGCTGGTCGCGCTGATCGTGGCGCTGATCCCGACCACGATCGGCGCGCTGCTCTCGGCGATCGGCATCGCCGGCATGGACCGGCTGGTCCAGCGCAACGTGCTGGCGATGTCCGGCCGCGCCGTCGAGGCCGCCGGCGACGTCACCACCCTGCTGCTCGACAAGACCGGCACCATCACCCTCGGCAACCGCCAGGCCGCCGAGTTCCGGCCGGCCCGGGGCGTGCGCACCGAGGAACTCGCCGACGCCGCCCAGCTCTCCTCCCTCGCGGACGAGACGCCGGAGGGCCGCTCGATCGTGGTCCTCGCCAAGACGGCCTACGGCCTGCGGGCCCGCGCCCAGGGCGAGCTGGCCCACGCCACCTGGGTGCCGTTCACGGCGCAGACCCGGATGTCCGGGGTGGACCTCGACGAGCCGGAAGGGCTCCAGCAGGTCCGCAAGGGCGCGGCCGCGGCCGTCTCCGCCTGGGTCGAGGGCAACGGCGGCACCGTCACCGAGGAGGTCTCCGCCCTGGTCGACGGCATCTCCGCGGCCGGCGGCACCCCGCTGGTCGTCGCGGTCAGGAACGGTGACGCGCCCGCCCGGGTGCTGGGCGTCATCCACCTCAAGGACGTGGTCAAGGAGGGCATGCGGGAGCGGTTCGACGAGCTGCGCCGGATGGGCATCAGGACCGTCATGATCACCGGTGACAACCCGCTGACCGCCCGGGCGATCGCGGAGGAGGCCGGCGTCGACGACTTCCTCGCCGAGGCCACCCCCGAGGACAAGATGGCCCTGATCAAGAAGGAGCAGGCCGGCGGCAAGCTGGTCGCGATGACGGGCGACGGCACCAACGACGCCCCCGCCCTCGCCCAGGCCGACGTCGGGGTCGCGATGAACACCGGCACCATGGCGGCCAAGGAGGCCGGCAACATGGTCGACCTGGACTCCAACCCCACCAAGCTGATCGAGATCGTCGAGATCGGCAAGCAGCTCCTCATCACCCGCGGCGCGCTGACCACCTTCTCCATCGCCAACGACGTCGCGAAGTACTTCGCGATCATCCCGGCGATGTTCGCCGCCGTGTACCCGGGCCTGGACAAGCTCAACATCATGCACCTGCACAGCCCGCAGTCCGCGATCACCTCGGCGATCGTCTTCAACGCGCTGGTCATCGTCGGCCTCATCCCGCTGGCCCTGCGCGGCGTGCGCTACCGCCCCTCCGACGCCGGCTCCCTGCTGCGCCGCAACATCGGCCTCTACGGCTTCGGCGGCCTCGTCGTCCCGTTCGCCGGCATCAAACTCATCGACCTGGTCGTCCAGTTCATCCCCGGCCTCAACTAGCACGAGAGGAGAGCGTTCCATGTCCAAGCCCCTGCCCACCGCCGTGCGCACCTGCCTCACCGCGCTGCGCGCCCTGCTGGTCCTGACGGTGCTCCTCGGCATCGCCTACCCGCTGCTGGTCACCGGCATCTCCCAACTGGCCTTCGCCGACAAGGCCAACGGCTCGATCGTGAAGGTCGACGGCAAGGAGGCCGGCTCCAGCCTGCTGGGCCAGACCTTCAACCTGCCCAAGCAGAACCCGGACGACCCGGACGAGGCCCCCCGGCCGGACCCGAAGTGGTTCCAGCCGCGGCCCGGCGCCTACGACCCGACGGCCTCCGGCGCCTCCAACCTGGGCCCCGCCAGCGAGGACCTCACCACGACCGTCGAGGAACGCCGCCAGGCCGTCGCCGCGTTCGACGGCGTCGACCCGGCGAGCGTCCCGGCCGACGCCCTCACCGCCTCCGGCTCCGGCCTCGACCCGCACATCTCCACCGCCTACGCCGAGCAGCAGGCCGAGCGGGTCGCCAAGGCCCGCGACCTGCCGGTGGACACCGTCCGCGAGCTGGTCGGGAAGTACACCGACGGCCGCGCCCTGGGCTTCCTCGGCCAGCCGGGCGTCAACGTCCTCCTGCTCAACAAGGCACTGGCGGAGCGGAAGTGACACCAGCTCGGCCGAGCACCTGAGACGGGCCGGTCCGGACCGGGGCGAGCGCCCCGTGCCCGGACCGGCCCGCCGTCCGTGTCCCCCTCCCGACGCAGAACGGAAGAGCAGCGCCCATGGCCCGCGACCTCACCCCCGGCACCGGCCACCGACGCGGCCGGCTGCGGGTGTACCTCGGCTCCGCCCCCGGTGTCGGCAAGACCTACCGGATGCTGGACGAGGCCCGGCGCAGACGGGACCGCGGCGCGGACCTCGTCGTCGGCTGGATCGAGTGCCACGGCCGCCGGCACACCGAGGCCATGCTCGACGGCCTGGAGGTCCTGCCGCGCGCCCACCGCTCCTACCGGGACACCGACTTCGAGGAGATGGACCTCGACGCCGTGCTGGCCCGCCGGCCCGCCGTCGTCCTGGTCGACGAACTCGCCCACACCAACATCCCCGGCGGACGCCACGCCAAGCGCTGGCAGGACGTCGAGGAACTGCTGGACGCCGGGATCGACGTCATCACCACCGTCAACGTCCAGCACCTGGAATCCCTGAACGACGTGGTCCGCAAGATCACCGGGATCCCGCAGCGCGAGACCGTCCCGGACGAGGTGGTCCGCCGGGCCGACCAGATCGAACTCGTCGACATGGCCCCCCAGGCGCTGCGCCGCCGGATGGCCCACGGCAACGTCTACCGGGCGGAGAAGGTGGACGCCGCGCTCTCCCACTACTTCCGGGTCGGCAACCTCGCCGCCCTGCGCGAACTCGCCCTGCTCTGGGTGGCCGGGCGGGTCGACGAGGGCCTGCGCGACTACCGGGCCAGCCACGACATCGACCGGGTCTGGGAGACCCGCGAGCGGATCGTGGTCGCCCTCACCGGCGGCCCCGAGGGCGAAACGCTGATCCGCCGCGCCGCCCGCATCTCGGACCGCACCGCGGGCGGCGACCTGCTCGCCGTCCACGTCACCCGCAGCGACGGCCTGGCCGGAGCCTCCTCCGGCGCGCTCGCCCAGCAGCGGCAGCTGGTGGAGTCCCTCGGCGGCAGCTACCACGTGGTCGTCGGCGACGACATCCCCACCGCGCTGCTCGCCTTCGCCCGCGCCCACGACGCCACCCAGCTCGTCCTCGGCACCAGCCGGCGCGGGCGCACCGCCCGCTTCCTCACCGGCCCGGGCATCGGCGAGACCACCGTGGACGCCTCCGAGGACATCGACGTCCACATGGTCACCCACGCGTTCACCGGCCGCGGCCGGCTGCCCGCCCTCGGCCGCCGCCACTCCCGGCGGCGGACCGTCGCCGGCTTCCTCGCCGGCCTGGTGGTGCCCTGGCTGCTGACCGCGCTGCTCTCGCAGTCCCACGGGACCGTCAACCTCACCACCGACGCGCTGATCTTCCAGCTCGGCGTGGTGGCGGTGGCCCTGCTCGGCGGCGCCACCTCCGCGCTGGTGGCCTCGCTGGTCGCCTCGGTGCTGCTCAACTACTTCTTCATCCCGCCCGTCCACGACTTCACCATCGGCGAGACCAACAACATCATCGCCCTGGTGGTCTTCGCCGCCGTCGCGCTGACCGTCTCCACCGTGGTCGACCACGCCGCCCGGCTCACCGCCCGGGCCGCCCGGGCCACCGCCGAGGCCGAGACCCTCTCCACCCTGGCCGGCAGCGTGCTGCGCGGCGCCGACGCGCTGCCCGCCCTGCTGGAGAAGTCCCGCACCGCCTTCGGCATGCGGACCGTCGCCCTGCTGGAGCGCTCCGGCGGAGAGGTGCTGGCCTCCTGCGCCACCCCCGACGGCGCCACCCCCGACGGCGCCACCCCCGACGGCGAGGGGGACGAGGACGGCCGGCGGACCGGACCCGGGCAGGCCGTGGCCACCACCGAGGTCCCGGTCGGCGCCGACGCCGTCCTCGTCCTGACCGGCCGCCGGCTGCCCGCCGCCGACCAGCGCGTCCTCACCGCCTTCGCCGCGCACGTCGCCGCCGCCCTGGAACGCGACCGGCTCGCCGTGGTCGCCGCCGAGGTCGAACCGATCAAGGCCGCCGACCGGATGCGCACCGCCCTGCTCGCCGCCGTCAGCCACGACCTGCGCACCCCGCTCGCCGCCGCCCTCGCCTCGGTCGGCTCGCTGCGCAGCCCCGACGTCGAGTTCTCGCCCGAGGACCGCGCCGAACTGCTCGCCACCGCCGACGAGTCGCTCGTCCGACTCACCCGGCTGGTGGACAACCTGCTCGACATGAGCCGCCTCCAGGCCGGCGCCCTCACCCTCCACCTCGCCGAGACCCACCTCGACGAGATCCTGCCGCGCGCCCTCGACTCGCTCGCCGACCCGTACGCCCCCGTCCAGCCGCTCGACCTGGACAGCGCGCCGCCCGTCCTCGCCGACCCGCCGCTGCTGGAGCGGGTGCTCGCCAATGTGATCACCAACGCGCTGCGGCACAACGCCCCCGGCGCGCCCGTGCTGGTCGCCGCCAGCCACCACGCCCAGCGGGTCGAACTGCGGGTGATCGACCGCGGCCCCGGCATCGCCCCCGAGGACCGCGACCGGGTCTTCCTGCCGTTCCAGCGCCTCGGCGACACCGACAACACCCAGGGCGTCGGCCTCGGCCTCGCCCTCTCCCGCGGCCTGGCCGAGGCGATGGGCGGCAGCCTGGAGGTCGAGGACACCCCCGGCGGCGGCACCACCATGCTGCTCACCCTGCCCGCCGCGCAACCGCTGTCCGAGGGGGAGGCCCCCGCATGAGCGAGATCCTGGTCGTCGACGACGAGCCCGCGCTGCTGCGCACCCTGCGGATCAACCTGGGCGCCCGGCAGTACGCCGTGCGCACCGCCGCCACCGGCGGCGAGGCGCTGGACCGCGCCGCGCGCAGCAGCCCCGACGCCGTCCTGCTCGACCTCGGCCTGCCCGACCTGGACGGCATGGAGGTCCTGCGCGGCCTGCGCCGCCGCAGCGCGGTGCCGATCATCGTGCTGTCCGGCCGCTCCGGCGCCGCCGACAAGGTCGACGCGCTGGACGCGGGGGCCGACGACTACCTCACCAAACCCTTCCTGATGGAGGAACTGCTGGCCCGGCTGCGGGCCGTGCTGCGCCGCCCGCCGTTCGCCGCCGCGGCGGCGCCCGTGCCGGTGATCGGCGACCACACGGTGGACCTCGCCGCCACCACCGTGACCGGTCCCGGCGGGCCGGTGCGGCTCACCCCGACCGAGTGGCGGATCCTCGCCCTGCTGCTGGCCAACCCGGGGCGGCTGGTGCCCGGGCGGCAGATCCTGCGCGAGGTCTGGGGGCCGGCCCAGGAGCGGCGCGGCAACTACCTGCGGGTCTACCTGGCCGGACTGCGCCGCAAGCTGGAACGCGATCCGGCCCGGCCGCGCCATCTGATCACCGAGCCGGGGATCGGCTACCGCTACGAGCCCTGAGGGTCCCGGGCGTCAAGGGGCCGTCAGGAGCGGCCGTCCCGGCGTCAACGGGCCGTCAAGGGCCGCCGGGACCGTCCGTTCGCGGGCGTAGCGTCAGCGGTGAGGGAGCGGCGTCCCGCTCCATGTGGGGGATGCCGGGGCGCCGCTCCGCCGCTCCGCCGCTGCGGCGGCCGGGGGTGGGGGAGGGGCGCGCGGCGCCGATGCCGCGCGCCCCGATCACTCGTCCGGCCCGCGCCCGTCCGTGCCGTCCGACTGCCGGGGGAGCGCCAGGGCCACCGTGTCGGCGAACTCGCGCACCGCGCTGGTCCGGCTGACCACCCGTCCGCTGTGCACCACGAGCCGGCTGTGCCCGCCCGCCAGCGCCCCGGCCAGGCTGTCCCCGCGCACCGCCAGCAGCTCGGCCGGGAAACCGGCGTCCACCCGCACCGGCGGCAGCCCGAGCGCCAGCCGCGCCTGGTTGGACACCGCGTCGTACGCGCCCTCCACGTCCAGCACGCCGCCCGCCGCCAGCAGGTACGCGGCCTCCAGCGGATCGGCCCGTCCGACCGGGTTGGCGCCGTCCCGCAGCGATCCGCTGCCGGCCACCAGCGGTACCCGGGCCTTCACCAGCTCGCGCAGCAGGGCCGCCCGCGGCGCGGGGGACGGGCCGGGCCCCAGCCCCTCCAGCCCCGCGCAGCCGCCGTTCTGCGGCAGGCAGACCACCCGGACCCCGGCGTTGGCCAGCACCGTCGAGGCGCCCGGCGCGAGCGAGCCGCAGGGCCCGAGCACCACCCGGGGCCGCAGCGGCGCGAGCGCGCCGGCCAGCCGGGCCAGCCGGCCCGGGTCGGCGGCGGTGGTGTGCAGGTCCACCGGGCAGTCCGCCTCACGGGCGGCCTCCAGCAGCAGCTGGACGAAGCCCGCCGGGTCCGGGTCCAGTTCGGGGCAGCCGCCGGCCGCGGTGGCGCCGAGCTTGAGCGCCTCCCGCAGCTGGGCCCGGCCGTCCGCCCCGGCCCGGCCGGTGAGCAGCCGGGGCATCGCCACCGCCTGCAGTTCGGCGAGGCCGCGCAGCGCCTGCTGGGCGGTGAGCACCGCCTCCAGCCGGCGCAGCCCGTGCACGTCGCCGATCCGGACGTGGGTGCGCTGGGCGGTCGCGCCGTAGCCGAGCGAGGTCAGCGCGGCCTCGGTGACCCGCCGGGTGAGGTCGGTGGACGTCTCCGGGGGCGGCGCGGGCAGCGCGGCGGAGAAGGCGACGTCGTAGTGCGCGTGGGCCTCGGCCGGCGCCGGCAGCAGCAGGTAGCCGCGCAGGTCGATCCGGGCCCCGGTGGTGACGGTGGGCGCGCCGGGCAGGGCGGGCAGCGGGCCGAGCCCGCCGGCGGTGCCGACGGCCTGGATCCGGTCGCCGCTGATCCGTACGTCCACCACCCGGCCGTCCGCCAGCCTGGCCCCGGTGAGCAGCAGGACGGGTCCGTGCCCGAGCGGGTTGGCGGCCGGGCCGGATCCGGGCTGCGGTCCGTCGGCGGCTGCGCTGTCCATCGCCCGGCTCCTTCTCGCGTCCGGCTCCTGCTGGCGTCAATGAGCGCCGAGCCTACGGGGGGAGGCCCCGGGGTGCCGGGAGGCGGGCAATAGTCGTATCGGATCGGGCCGCGGCCGCGGGGGCCGGTCGAACGCCCTGCCTTCGATCGACCGGCCGTGCGTGCCGCGGACCTGCGGAGTTCCCCGCCGGATACGGATTTCACCTCTGGGCGCGGAACGTGTAATCTCTTCCTCGTTCGCCCCTATAGCTCAGTCGGTAGAGCGTCTCCATGGTAAGGAGAAGGTCTGCGGTTCGATTCCGCATGGGGGCTCTGGTGAGAAGGATCCGGCTTCGGCCGTGTTCCGGATCACTGTGGCGGTGTAGCTCAGTTGGTAGAGCAAGCGGCTCATAATCGCTGTGTCACCGGTTCAAGTCCGGTCACCGCTACCCCGCGTAGTCGGTCGGGAGATCGCACTCCCGGTCGGCTACTCTTGTCTGTGTTCTCATTCATTGTCCAAGGAAGGCACTCCCGTGGCTGCCACCGACGTCCGCCCGAAGATCACGCTGGCCTGCGTGGAGTGCAAGGAGCGGAACTACATCACCAAGAAGAACCGGCGTAACGACCCGGACCGTCTTGAGATGAAGAAGCACTGCCCCCGCTGCAACTCGCACACCGCGCACCGCGAGACCCGCTGACCCTGTCGCAGGGCGCCGGGCCTGTGTGACATCAGGTCTACGACTCCGGGCCGCATCCCTCACTGGGTTGCGGCCCGGAGTTCTTTCGTTTGTCCACCGCGTTTCCGAGGAGCTCCGCCGATGGCACTCGACCCCTCCTTCATCGGGCGGACGTATCCGCCCACCGAACCGTACGAGGTCGGCCGCGAGAAGATCCGCGAGTTCGCCGTCGCCGTGGGTGACGCCAACCCCGCGTACACCGACCCCGAGGCGGCCAAGGCGTTCGGCCACCCGGACGTGATCGCCCCGCCGACCTTCCCGATCGTGCTCAGCATGCGGGCCTCCGCCCAGGTCGTCCAGGACCCGGAGCTCGGCCTCGACTACAGCCGGGTGGTGCACGGCGACCAGAAGTTCGTCTACACCCGCCCGGTGCGGGCCGGTGACCGGCTGACCGTCACCGTCACCGTGGACAACATCAAGTCGCTGGCCGGCAACGACGTGCTCACCGTGCGCGGCGAGATCGCGGACGAGTCCGGCGAGCACGTGGTGACGTCCGTCATGACCCTGGTGGCCCGGGCCGCCGACGAGAAGACGGGGGAGTGAGCCCGATGACGGTCCGTTACGACGAGGTGGAGGCCGGCACCGAGCTGCCGGCGCAGTCCTTCCCGGTGACCCGCGCCACCCTGGTGCAGTACGCGGGGGCCTCCGGCGACTTCAACCCGATCCACTGGAACGAGAAGTTCGCCCTGGAGGTCGGTCTGCCCGACGTCATCGCGCACGGCATGTTCACCATGGCCGAAGCGGTCCGGGTGGTGACCGACTGGGTCGGCGACCCGGCCTCGGTGGTCGAGTACGGCGTCCGGTTCACCCGTCCGGTGCCGGTGCCCAACGACGGCGTCGGCTCGGTGATCGAGGTCACCGGCAAGGTGGCCAAGCTGCTCGACGACCACCGGGTCCAGGTCGACCTGGTCGCGACCTACGCGGGCCAGAAGGTGCTCGGCATGTCCCGGGCGGTCGTCCGGCTGGCCTGACGCCGCGCCCCGGCCGGGCGGGGCCGCGCACACGGCCCCGTACGCTGGGGGCGTGCTGGAAGAATTCGACGCCCCCCTCGCCCCGCTGACCACCCTGCGGCTCGGCGGCCCGGCCCGCCGCCTGGTGACCGCGCACACCGACGACGAGGTGATCGCCGCCGTCCGCGCAGCGGACGCGGCGGGGGAGCCGCTGCTGGTGATCGGCGGCGGCTCCAACCTGGTGATCGGCGACGCCGGCTTCCCCGGCACCGTGCTGCGGATCGCCACCACCGGCTTCGTCCTGGACGGCACCGCGCTGGAGCTGGCGGCGGGCGAGGTGTGGGCCGACGCGGTGGCCCGCACCGTCGACGCCGGCCTGGCCGGCATCGAGTTCCTGGCCGGCATCCCCGGCTCGGCCGGCGCCACCCCGGTGCAGAACGTCGGCGCGTACGGCCAGGAGGTCGCCCAGACGGTCACCGAGGTGGTCGCCTACGACCGCCGCTCCGGCAGGACCGTCACCCTCGGCAACGAGGCCTGCGCCTTCTCCTACCGGCACAGCCGCTTCAAGGCGGAGCCGGACCGCTACGTGGTGCTGCGGGTCCGCTTCGCGCTGGAGGACGCCGCCGGGCGTTCCACCCCGGTCCGCTACGCCGAGGTCGCCAAGCACTTCGGGGTGGCCCAGGACGAGCGGGTCGGCCTGCGCGAGGCGCACGACGCGGTGCTCGGCCTGCGGGCCGGCAAGGGCATGGTGCTGGACGCCGCGGACCACGACACCTGGTCGGCCGGCTCCTTCTTCACCAACCCGGTGCTGAGCGCCGAGCAGTACGCCGCCTTCCTGGCGGTGACCGCCGGCCGCGAGCTGACCGCCCCCGCCTACCCGGCGCCGGACGGGTGCACCAAGACCTCGGCGGCCTGGCTGATCGACAAGGCCGGGTTCGGCAAGGGCTACGGCAGCGGCCCGGCGACCCTCTCCACGAAGCACACCCTGGCGCTCACCAACCGGGGCGCCGCCACCACCGAGGACCTCCTCGCGCTGGCCCGGGAGATCCGGGACGGCGTGCGGGCGGCCTTCGGGGTGGAGCTGGTCAACGAGCCGGTGATGGTGGGCGTCCGCCTGTAGGCCCTCCCGGCCGGCGGCTCAGGCGGTCAGCCAGGCGTCGATGTCGGCGAGCAGCTCCTTGCGCACGCTCTCGGGCGCGCAGGAGCCGCGCACCGACTGGCGGGCCAGCTCGGCCAGTTCCTGGTCGGAGAAGCCCAGCGCGTCGCGGGCCAGGTCGTACTGGGCGGCGAGCCGGGTGCCGAACAGCAGCGGGTCGTCGGCGCCGAGCGCGAGCGGCACCCCGGCGTCGAACAGCCGTCGCAGCGGGACCTGCTCGGGGCGCTCGTAGACGCCGAGCGAGACGTTGGAGGACGGGCAGACCTCGCAGGTGATCTGACGGTCGGCCAGCCGCTGCATCAGCCGCTCGTCCTCGGCCGCCCGCACGCCGTGGCCGATCCGGCCGGCGCCGAGGTCGTCCAGGCAGTCCCGGACGGACTCCGGGCCGGCCAGCTCGCCGCCGTGCGGGGCGGCCAGCAGCCCGCCCTTGCGGGCGATGTCGAAGGCCCGGTCGAAGTCGCGGGCCAGGCCGCGCCGCTCGTCGTTGGAGAGGCCGAAGCCGACCACGCCCCGGTCGGCGTACCGGACGGCGAGCCGGGCCAGCGTCCGGGCGTCCATCGGGGACTTCATCCGGTTGGCGGCCACCAGGACCCGGATGCCGACCCCGGTGGCCGCGGCGGCGTCGTCGACCGCGTCCAGGATCAGCTCCAGGGCGGGGATCAGGCCGCCCAGCCGGGGCGCGTAGGAGGTCGGGTCGACCTGGATCTCCAGCCAGCGGGAACCGTCGCGCCGCTCGTCCTCGGCGGTCTCGCGGACCAGCCGGCGGATGTCGCCCTCGTCGCGCAGGCAGGAGCGCGCGGTGTCGTAGAGGCGCTGGAAGCGGAACCAGCCGCGTTCGTCGGTGGCCCGCAGTCGGGGCGGCTCGCCGGAGCTGAGCGCCTCCGGCAGCCGGACCCCGTGCTTGTCGGCCAGTTCGAGCAGGGTGGCCGGGCGCATCGAGCCGGTGAAGTGCAGGTGCAGGTGGGCCTTCGGGAGGTCCCTGACGTCTCGCGGGTTCAGCAGGCGTTCCATTCACGAATCCTGCCGTATCGGGGGGTGCTACGGGAACCGCCCTCCTCCCGTCCCCCGAAGGGGTGGAAGGAGGGCGGCCCGGTCAATCGGGGATTGACCGCCTCAGTCGCGGGCCTCGGCCAGCAGCTTCTGGATGCGGCCGACGCCCTCGGCGAGGTCGGCGTCGCCCAGCGCGTAGGAGAGCCGCAGGTAGCCGGGGGTGCCGAAGGCCTCGCCGGGGACGACCGCGACCTCGGCCTCGTCCAGGATCAGCGAGGCCAGCTCGGCGGAGGTCTGCGGGCGCTTGCCGCGGATCTCCTTGCCGAGCAGGGCCTTGACGGACGGGTAGACGTAGAACGCGCCCTCGGGCTCGGGGCAGACCACGCCGTCGATCTCGTTGAGCATCTTCACGATGGTGCGGCGGCGCCGGTCGAAGGCGGTGCGCATCTCGTGGACGGCGGAGAGGTCGCCGGAGACGGCGGCCAGGGCGGCGCGCTGGGCGACGTTGGAGACGTTGGAGGTGGCGTGCGACTGCAGATTGGTCGCGGCCTTGATCACGTCCTTGGGGCCGATCACCCAGCCCACCCGCCAGCCGGTCATCGCGTAGGTCTTGGCGACGCCGTTGACCACGACGGTCTTGTCGGCCAGCTCGGGCAGCAGGGCCGGCAGCGAGGTGAACTCCGCGTCGCCGTAGACCAGGTGCTCGTAGATCTCGTCGGTGAGCACCCACAGGCCGTGCTCCAGCGCCCAGCGGCCGATCGCCTCGGCCTCGGCGCGGGTGTAGACCGCGCCGGTCGGGTTGGACGGCGAGACGAAGAGGACCACCTTGGTGTTCTCGGTGCGGGCGGCCTCCAGCTGCTCGACCGAGACCTTGTACCCGGTGGTCTCGTCGGTCACGACCTCCACCGGCACACCGCCGGCCAGCTGGATCGACTCCGGGTAGGTGGTCCAGTACGGCGCCGGGACGATGACCTCGTCGCCCGGGTCGAGGATCGCCGCGAACGCCTCGTAGATCGCCTGCTTGCCGCCGTTGGTCACCAGGACCTGGGAGGCGTCCACCGCGTAGCCGGAGTCGCGCAGCGTCTTGGCCGCGATCGCCTCCTTCAGCTCCGGCAGGCCGCCGGCCGGGGTGTAGCGGTGGTTCTTCGGGTCGCGGCAGGCGTCGACGGCCGCCTCGACGATGTAGTCCGGGGTGGGGAAGTCCGGCTCGCCGGCGCCGAAGCCGATGACCGGACGGCCGGCCGCCTTGAGGGCCTTGGCCTTGGCGTCCACGGCGAGGGTGGCGGACTCGGCGATCGCGCCGATCCGGGCCGAGACGCGGCGGTCGGCGGGGCGGACGGAACTGTCGGGCTGCGGGGTGGAAGCGCTCATGCCTGCATGGTCGCAGACCGCACACCGGCCGGGCATGGCGGTTTCACCATATGTACGGGGCCGTCCACATGGCGGCCCGGCGCGGCCCGGGCCACGACCGGATGAAGAAGAGGTTCGACCAAACGCCCTCCGACCACGTACACTCACTGCTCGACGGCCACCGAACGAACCGGAGCCTCCGCCGCCGTACGGAATCCGTACGGAGATCGACGGAAGATGCGGTAGGTTGGTGGTCGCTACTGGGGCCGCGAGGTTCCGTAGGGCAATAGCTCAATTGGTAGAGCACCGGTCTCCAAAACCGGCGGTTGGGGGTTCAAGTCCCTCTTGCCCTGCTGCTTGATCCGTATCCAGCCCGTTCGCTCCACAGAGCGAGCGGGCTTGATGCGGAGAGGGCGCCGATCAGCACCGTTAGCCGGCCGCTCGTGCCCTTTTCGGGGTACGCAGTCGACGCTCGGCAGGACCCGGATTCAGGTGAGGACGAGTGACGGAGACCACGGGCTCCACCGCAACGCCTGAGAGCGGCAACCCCGAGGGGACCGACGGCGCTGCCGAGACCACGCCCGCGGAGGGCGAGTCGCGTCGCAAGCGCTCTGGCGACAAGAAGTCCGGCAAGCGGGCCAAGAAGGGCGCGTTCGCCCGCCTCGCCCTGTTCTACCGGCAGATCATCGCGGAACTGCGCAAGGTCGTCTGGCCGACCCGCAACCAGCTGGTGAGCTACACCACCGTGGTGGTCGTGTTCGTCGTGATCGTGATGGCCTTCGTGTCCGGTCTCGACTACGGCTTCTCCAAGGCAGCCCTCTGGATCTTCGGCTGACGCAGCCGTTCACCTTCGAAACAGCTTCCCCGACCCGGGCCGTTCCTCGGCCCGGGTCGAGCTGTCTGCGTCGGCGGGACGAGGCCGCTACCGTTGACTCGGTACTGTTGAAGTCTCCGAGGCGAACATCCGGCGACCGCGTGAGCGGAGCGTCGCCGGTCCGTCGCGGAGCGCGCCACCTTCACCATCTCCAGGAAAGAAGCAGCCACCGTGTCTGAGTCCCCCCTGTACGACGCCGACGAGACCGTCCGCGAGGCGGATGTCGCCGCCGAGGACGCGGCCGAGCTGGCTGACGACGTCGAGACCGACGAGCAGCAGATCGTGGACGCCGTCGACGCCGACGAGGACGAGGCCGAGGCGGCCGACGAGGCCGAGGCCGGGGAGTCGGCCGAGGAGGCCGCGCTGCACGTGGAGTCCGACGAGGACGAGACCGGGGAGCCGGCCGAGGCCGTCGCCGAGGAGGCCGCCGCCGAGGAGGCCGAGGAGGCCGAGGAGGTCGACCCGGTCGCCAAGTTCCGCGAGGACCTGCGGTTCATGCCGGGCGAGTGGTACGTGATCCACACCTACGCCGGCTACGAGAACCGGGTGAAGCAGAACCTGGAGCAGCGCGCCGTCTCCCTCAACGTCGAGGAGTACATCTTCCAGGCCGAGGTGCCGCAGGAGGAGGTCGTCCAGATCAAGAACGGCGACCGCAAGACCATCCGCCAGAACAAGCTCCCCGGCTACGTCCTGGTGCGCATGGACCTCACCCCCGAGTCCTGGGGCGTCGTGCGCAACACCCCCGGTGTCACCGGCTTCGTCGGCAACGCCTACGACCCGTACCCGCTGACCCTGGACGAGGTCGTCAAGATGCTCGCCCCCGACGTGGAGCGCCAGGCCGCGAAGGAGGCCGGCAAGGCCTCCCCGGTCCGCCCGGTCGAGGTCCAGGTGCTCGACTTCGAGGTCGGCGACTCGGTCACCGTCACCGACGGCCCGTTCGCGACCCTGCAGGCGACCATCAACGAGATCAACCCCGACTCGAAGAAGGTCAAGGGCCTGGTCGAGATCTTCGGCCGGGAGACCCCGGTCGAGCTCTCCTTCGACCAGATCCAGAAGAACTAGTCGTACCGTCGTCGGATTCGGGGCGGGGCCACGGGCCCCGCCCCGAATCCGTTTTGGTCCAGCGACGCCGAGGCGTTAGCCTGGTCCGATGTGTGTGCTGGCGACCGGGTGTCGCCCCGGTTCGGCGCACACCAGCAATCACCTCTCGGAAGGACCCGGAGAGACATGCCTCCCAAGAAGAAGAAGGTCACGGGGCTCATCAAGCTCCAGATCAACGCCGGTGCGGCCAACCCGGCCCCGCCGGTCGGCCCCGCGCTGGGTCAGCACGGCGTCAACATCATGGAGTTCTGCAAGGCCTACAACGCCGCGACCGAGTCGCAGCGCGGCATGATCGTGCCGGTGGAGATCACGGTCTACGAGGACCGTTCCTTCACCTTCATCACGAAGACGCCGCCGGCCGCGCGCCTCATCCTGAAGGCCGCCGGCATCGAGAAGGGCTCCAGCGAGCCGCACAAGACCAAGGTCGCGAAGCTCACCAGCGCCCAGGTCCGCGAGATCGCCACCACCAAGATGCCCGACCTGAACGCCAACGACCTGGATGCCGCGGAGAAGATCATCGCCGGCACCGCCCGGTCGATGGGCATCACCGTCGAGGGCTGATCACCCCTTCTCGTCCCCTGTGGTAGGGCCTGCGCTGGCCCGTGATTACCACAACTCCCATCACCATTCAGGAGCAGCAGTGAAGCGCAGCAAGGCTCTGAAGGCCGCGGACGCACAGGTCGACCGCGAGCGCCTCTACGCCCCGCTTGAGGCCGTCCGCCTCGCCAAGGCGACCAGCACCACCAAGTTCGACGGCACCGTCGAGGTCGCCATGCGTCTGGGTGTCGACCCGCGCAAGGCCGACCAGATGGTCCGCAGCACCGTGATCCTCCCGCACGGCACCGGTAAGACCGCTCGGGTCCTGGTCTTCGCGACCGGCGAGCGTGCCGAGGCCGCGCGTGCTGCGGGTGCCGACATCGTCGGTGCCGACGAGCTCATCGACGAGGTCGCCAAGGGCAAGCTGGACTTCGACGCCGTCGTCGCCACCCCGGACCTCATGGGCAAGGTCGGCCGCCTCGGCCGCGTGCTCGGTCCCCGTGGCCTGATGCCGAACCCGAAGACCGGCACCGTCACCCCCGATGTCGCCAAGGCTGTCAACGACATCAAGGGCGGCAAGATCGAGTTCCGCGTCGACAAGCACTCGAACCTCCACTTCATCATCGGTAAGGCCTCCTTCACCGACGAGCAGCTGGTCGAGAACTACGCCGCCGCGCTGGACGAGGTGCTCCGCGCCAAGCCGTCCGCCGCCAAGGGCCGCTACATCAAGAAGACCGCGTTCTCGACCACCATGGGCCCCGGCATCCAGGTGGACCCGAACCGCACCCGCAACCTCCTCGTCGAGGAGGACCCGGCCGCGGTCTGATCGCAGTCGTCGTCCGCACGGCGGGCCCGTACCCCCTTCACCGGGGGTGCGGGCCCGCCGTCGTTTCCCGATCGATACCCCCGGCGGGGCGAACGGCCGCCCGGTCCGTCGTACGCTCGCCCGGTCCGCCCGCGTGCTCCCGTCCAGGGGCCGCCGCCGTCCGAACCGCCGGAGAGTGCCGTGCCCGCCGTCCGCCCCGCCGCCAAGGGAGCGGCCCTGCTGCTGCTCGCCGCCGGCCTGACCGCGTGCAGTGTGCTCGCCGTGTCCGGCGACCGCACCCCGGTCAGCGACCGGCCCACCGTGCGCCCGCCCCGGCAGGTGCTGCTGTCCGCCTCCCAGCGGCTGGACGACGCGGGCGGGGCCCGGGTCACGGTGGTCCGGGAGGGCCCGGCCGGGCGGCGCAGCGCCGACGGGACGCTCTCCTGGGGCGCCAGCGACTCGGCCGAGCTGACCGTCACCGACGAGCGGGGCACCGGGCGGCTGCACGGCCAGGACGGCGCGCTGGAGCTCGGCTACCCGGGGGCGGCGCCCAGGACGGCGGACCGGTCCGGGGCGGAGTCGCTGGACCCGGCGGCGGCCGGGGCGGCCGGCTGGGCCGGCGGCTGGATCACCGGCCTGCTGTCCAACCCGGGCGGGCCCGCGCACACGATGGCGCTGGCCGGCCGGCTCACCCCGCTCGGCGGCGAGGAGCTGAACGGCGGGACGGTCGCGCGCTACCGGGGCACCGCGCCGGTGGCGGACTACTTCGGCGCCGACGAGGGGCTGAGCCCGGCGCGGCTGACCGAGGTGCTGGGCTACTACGAGCGCAACGGGGTGGAGACGCTCGACTACGAGTTCTGGGTGGCGCCCGGGGACCGGCTGCTGCGGGTGCGCTCCACCGTCCGGGGTACCGCCGGCGCGGTGGTGACCACCACGGACATCGCCGAGGGCGCCGAGCCCGCGGCCGAACCCCTCCCCGCCGAACCCCTCCCCGTCGAGCCGTCCGCCGTCCCCTCGGCCGTCGCCTCCGCCGGCCGCACGCCGTAGGGGGCGGCGGTGCGCCCGAGTGGCGGGGGGTGCCGCCGGGCGGGAGCAGGCCGGGTGGCAAGGTGGGCAGGAGCGGACGCCGCGGCTCGCGCGGGCGTCCGGCCGGATCAGTGGCAGTTCTTCGGGGAGGCGTGGATGGCGGTGCGGCAGCGGCTGGCGGCGGTGGTCGCCGTCGCGGTGCTGGCGGGCGGGTGCAGCTCGGCCGGCGGCCCGGAGCCGTCCTCCTCGACGAGCGCGCCCGGCTCCCCGACGCCGACGCCCGGCAGCGCCTCGCCGACCTGGCCGGCCAAGCCGACCGACCGCTCCCCGCACGGGGTGCTGCTCTCCGCCCAGCTCGCCATGCAGACCGCCCGCCGCGCCAAGGTGAGCTACCGGCTGGGGGCGGACGCCGGCTCCGGGCCGTTGTTCTGGCAGCCGAAGACCGCGCTCCAGGTCAAACGTTCCACCCCGGCCGCCGCCGAGCAGCTGATCGTGGTGGACACCGTGGCCTACGAGGGCGGCGACGCGGCCACCGCGGCCCGGCTGGGCGGCAGGCACTGGGAGCGGTTCGCCGGGCCGCAGGGCCCGGACGGCCACCGGGAGATCCCGTACGCGGGGCTGATCGACCTGCTCAATCCGGTGGTGGCGCTGGCCGCCGCGACCGCCGACGGGATCACCGTCCAGTACGTCGGCGAGGAGAAGCTGGAGGACTCGGCGGTCGAGCACTACCGGGTGGCCACCGACGCGGCCCGCTACGCGGCGGCGCAGACCCAGCTCGGCCCGGCCCGCCGGGAGGGACTGCGGACCGCGCTGGCACCCGGCGGCTCGGCCTCGCTCACCCTGGACCTCTGGCTGAACGACAAGGACCAGCTGGTCCGGATGGACCGGACCGGGACGGGGGACGCCGGCCGGCTGGACGACTCGGTGCTCTACACCGAGCCCGGCGGCCCGCTCTCGGCGCAGGCCCCGGCGGAGGCGGACACCGTGGACACCGGCACCCGCAGCGTCTCCCCGCTGGCCCGCTGAGCACCGGCCGCCGGCACCGGGCCGCGGGGGCGCGTCCGCGGAGGGCGTCCGTGAGGCCGTCCGAGGGGCGATTTGCCCCGGACGGCGGCGTCCGGTTACTGTTGCCGAAGCCAAAGACCGCTGGTTGTCGCCGTGCGCCCCCTGGGGAGTGCGCGACCGAAGGATCTGCGCTTCACGCGCAGGCAGCCCGCGCAGGACTGTTTGGAGCTTTGACCTCCGGGTCGCGTGCCCCGCACGTGGATCCGTCGAGTTCACACCGAGCCCCGTGCGCCTGCGCACCGGGGCTCATCTGCTTTTCCGCAGGGGCCTTCCTCCGTCCGGTGGTCCGAGGCGCGAATGGTCGACTCTCGCGGTCGGCCTGACTTCGACATCACGGAAGGAGGCGTAAGCCTATGGCTAGGCCCGACAAGGCTGCTGCTGTCGCCGAGATCACGGAGCTTTTCCGTGGCTCGAACGCGGCCGTGCTGACCGAGTACCGCGGTCTGACGGTGAAGCAGGTCAAGACCCTGCGTCGCTCGCTGGGTGACAACGCCCAGTACGCCGTGGTGAAGAACACGCTGACCAAGATCGCGGCCAATGAGGTCGGGATCACGGAGCTCGACGACCTGTTCGCCGGTCCGACGGCTGTCGCCTTCGTCACCGGTGACCCGGTGGAGTCGGCGAAGGCTCTGCGTGACTTCGCCAAGGAGAACCCCGCTCTCGTCATCAAGGGCGGTGTCCTTGACGGCAAGGCGCTGTCCGCCGACGAGATCAAGAAGCTCGCGGACCTTGAGTCCCGCGAGGTGCTGCTCGCCAAGCTGGCCGGTGCCCTGAAGGCCAAGCAGTCCCAGACTGCCGCGCTCTTCCAGGCCCTGCCCTCGAAGCTCGTCCGCACGGTCGAGGCGCTTCGGGAGAAGGTCGAGCAGGGCGGTGCCGGTACGCCGGCTCCCGCCGCCGAGGAGACCGCGGCCGAGTGATCGGCCGAGGCCCTGCCTCGCTGCGGGCCCGTACGCCCGCCAATCCGTACATCCGGCACCACCTGCCGATTTAGTGGAAGGACGCCAATCATGGCGAAGCTGTCCCAGGACGAGCTGCTCGCGCAGTTCGAGGAGCTCACCCTCATCGAGCTGGCCGCGTTCGTGAAGGCCTTCGAGGAGAAGTTCGACGTCACCGCCGCCGCCCCGGCCGCCGCCGTCGTCGTTGCCGGCGGTGCCGGTGGCGCCGAGGCCGCTGCCGAGGAGCAGGACGAGTTCGACGTCATCCTCGAGTCGGCCGGCGACAAGAAGATCCAGGTCATCAAGGAGGTGCGCACCCTGACCTCCCTCGGCCTGAAGGAGGCCAAGGACCTCGTTGACACCGCTGGTGCCAAGGTCCTGGAGAAGGTCGCCAAGGACGTTGCCGAGAAGGCCAAGGCCGCCCTTGAGGGCGCCGGCGCCAAGGTCACCGTCAAGTGACTTTCCCCCGGCCCTAGTGGCCGGGAGGCACTTCTGAGCCCCCTGTGAGGGGGCCCGGGCCGGGCCGATCACCCCTGTGGTGGTCGGCCCGGCCTTTTGCGTACCCGGCCCCGGCGGGCGCCCCGTGCGTGGACACACCGGTGTGGCCGAACGCTCACTCGGCACTGTCGGTGCGGGCGGGTATGGTGATCGCTGTCATCGGGTGTGGCTCCCACCACGGCTTCTGTAACGCCGGGGCGGTCCGGCGCGATGAACGGGTCGAGGCCCGCGCCGGAGGCGGGCCCTTGACGAACCCGGCAGGGCGCGCGATTCTCAAGGCGCGAGTCGGCCCGGTTGGTCCGCCGCCGGATGCATAACCGGCGGCTCCGGAGGGAAGTGACTCCACGTGAGTCGTGGGCCCGGCGAGTCCGGGCCGGTGCAGTACCCGGCGGGCGCCCGCGCCCGACGGCTACCGGGAGGAGTCTCCGATTCGGTCTCCGAATCAGAGCTGGACAGCAGTGTCGCCTTTGGCTACACTGTCCCTTTGCGCTGCCTGTTAGCTGCTCCGTGACTCGTCGCCCGGAGTTTGCGTTGCCCCGAAGGGGTCTGGCACCACCTCCGCAAAGCGGCTCTGACCTGGGATTTCGATTCCGGCAGAGGCCAGTGGCGAGGGAGGCGGGACCAAGCCCGTGAAGGCCCGGCTGGTACGCGCGTAGTGAGCTCCGAGCCCTCGGAAGGACCCCCCTCTTGGCCGCGCCGCGCAACGCCTCGAACAATTCCGCCGCATCCACCGCCCCGCTCCGCGTCTCCTTCGCGAAGATCAAGGAGCCCCTTGAGGTCCCGAACCTCCTGGCCCTGCAGACCGAGAGCTTTGACTGGCTGCTCGGCAACGCGGCCTGGAAGACCCGGGTCGAGGAGGCGCTGGAGAACGGTCTGGACGTCCCCACCAAGTCCGGTCTGGAGGAGATCTTCGAGGAGATCTCGCCGATCGAGGACTTCAGTGGGTCGATGTCGCTGACCTTCCGCGACCACCGTTTCGAGCCGCCGAAGAACTCCATTGACGAGTGCAAGGACCGCGACTTCACGTTCGCCGCCCCGCTCTTCGTCACGGCCGAGTTCACCAACAACGAGACCGGTGAGATCAAGTCTCAGACGGTCTTCATGGGCGACTTCCCGCTCATGACCCACAAGGGCACGTTCGTGATCAACGGCACCGAGCGTGTCGTCGTGTCGCAGCTCGTCCGCTCCCCGGGCGTGTACTTCGACTCCACCCTGGACAAGGTCTCCGACAAGGAGATCTACTCCTGCAAGGTCATCCCCTCGCGGGGTGCCTGGCTGGAGATGGAGATCGACAAGCGCGACATGGTCGGCGTGCGCATCGACCGCAAGCGCAAGCAGTCGGTCACCGTGCTGCTCAAGGCCCTCGGCTGGACCAACGAGATGATTCTCGAAGAGTTCGGCGAGTACGAGTCGATGCGCGCCACCCTGGAGAAGGACCACACCCAGGGCCAGGACGACGCGCTGCTGGACATCTACCGCAAGCTGCGTCCGGGCGAGCCGCCGACGCGCGAGGCCGCGCAGACGCTGCTGGAGAACCTGTACTTCAACCCGAAGCGCTACGACCTCGCCAAGGTCGGCCGCTACAAGGTGAACCGCAAGCTCGGCAACGCCGAGTCGCTGGACTCCGGTGTGCTCACCGAGCCCGACATCATCAACGCGATCAAGTACCTGGTCAAGCTGCACGCCGGCGAGGTCGACTGGCGTGACGAGACCGGCCGCGACATCGTGGTCGAGGTCGACGACATCGACCACTTCGGCAACCGCCGCCTGCGCAACGTGGGCGAGCTCATCCAGAACCAGGTCCGTACGGGTCTCGCCCGTATGGAGCGCGTCGTGCGCGAGCGCATGACCACCCAGGACGTCGAGGCGATCACGCCGCAGACCCTGATCAACATCCGGCCGGTCGTCGCCTCCATCAAGGAGTTCTTCGGCACCAGCCAGCTGTCCCAGTTCATGGACCAGACGAACCCGCTGTCGGGCCTGACCCACAAGCGCCGTCTGTCCGCCCTCGGCCCCGGCGGTCTCTCCCGTGAGCGCGCCGGCTTCGAGGTCCGTGACGTGCACCCCTCGCACTACGGCCGCATGTGTCCGATCGAGACCCCCGAAGGCCCGAACATCGGTCTGATCGGCTCGCTGGCCTCGTACGGCCGGGTCAACGCGTTCGGCTTCATCGAGACCCCGTACCGCAAGGTCGTCGACGGCGTGGTCACCGAGCAGGTCGACTACCTGACCGCCGACGAGGAGGACCGCTACGTCATCGCCCAGGCGAACGCCCCGCTGACCGCGGACCTGCACTTCGCCGAGCCCCGCGTCCTGGTCCGCCGCCGTGGTGGCGAGATCGACTACATCCCGGGCACCGAGATCGACTACATGGACGTCTCGCCGCGCCAGATGGTGTCGGTCGCGACCGCCATGATCCCGTTCCTGGAGCACGACGACGCCAACCGCGCGCTCATGGGCTCGAACATGATGCGCCAGGCGGTGCCGCTGCTGAAGAGCGAGGCCCCGCTGGTCGGCACCGGCATGGAGTACCGCTGCGCCGTCGACGCCGCCGACGTCATCACCGCCGAGAAGGCGGGTGTCGTCCAGGAGGTCTCGGCCGACTACGTCACCGTGGCCAACGACGACGGCACGTACACCACGTACCGCGCCGCCAAGTTCACCCGCTCCAACCAGGGCACCGCCTTCAACCAGAAGGTGCTCGTGGACGAGGGCGCCCGGGTCGAGGTCAACCAGGTGCTGGCCGACGGCCCGTGCACCGACGAGGGCGAGATGGCCCTCGGCAAGAACCTGCTCGTGGCGTTCATGTCGTGGGAGGGTCACAACTACGAGGACGCGATCATCCTGTCGCAGCGCCTCGTGCAGGACGACGTCCTCTCCTCGATCCACATCGAGGAGCACGAGGTCGACGCCCGTGACACCAAGCTCGGCCCCGAGGAGATCACCCGGGACATCCCGAACGTCTCCGAGGAGGTCCTCGCCGACCTCGACGAGCGCGGCATCATCCGCATCGGCGCCGACGTCGTCACCGGCGACATCCTGGTCGGCAAGGTCACCCCGAAGGGCGAGACCGAGCTGACCCCGGAGGAGCGCCTGCTCCGCGCGATCTTCGGCGAGAAGGCCCGTGAGGTCCGCGACACCTCGCTGAAGGTCCCGCACGGTGAGTCCGGCAAGGTCATCGGCGTGCGCGTCTTCGACCGCGAGGAGGGCGACGAGCTGCCCCCCGGCGTGAACCAGCTGGTCCGCGTCTACGTGGCCCAGAAGCGCAAGATCACCAACGGTGACAAGCTCGCCGGCCGCCACGGCAACAAGGGCGTCATCTCCAAGATCCTGCCGGTCGAGGACATGCCGTTCCTGGAGGACGGCACCCCGGTCGACATCATCCTCAACCCGCTGGGCGTCCCGTCCCGAATGAACCCGGGACAGGTCCTGGAGATCCACCTCGGGTGGCTCGCCAAGCAGGGCTGGGACGTCTCCGGCCTCGCCGACGAGTGGGCCAAGCGCCTGCAGGCGATCGGCGCCGACAGCGTCCAGGGCGGCACCAACCTCGCCACCCCGGTCTTCGACGGCGCCCGCGAGGACGAGATCACCGGCCTGCTCGACCACACCACGCTCACCCGTGACGGCGAGCGCCTGGTGAACTCCACCGGCAAGGCCCGGCTGTTCGACGGCCGCTCCGGCGAGCCGTTCCCGATGCCGATCTCGGTCGGCTACATGTACATCCTCAAGCTGCACCACCTGGTCGACGACAAGCTGCACGCCCGCTCGACCGGCCCGTACTCGATGATCACCCAGCAGCCGCTCGGTGGTAAGGCGCAGTTCGGTGGTCAGCGCTTCGGTGAGATGGAGGTGTGGGCCCTTGAGGCATACGGCGCCGCGTACGCGCTGCAGGAGCTGCTCACCATCAAGTCCGACGACGTTCTCGGCCGCGTGAAGGTCTACGAGGCGATCGTCAAGGGCGAGAACATCCCCGAGCCCGGCATTCCCGAGTCCTTCAAGGTGCTCATCAAGGAAATGCAGTCGCTCTGCCTCAACGTGGAGGTGCTGTCCTCGGACGGCCAGTCCATCGAGATGCGGGACTCCGACGAGGACGTCTTCCGCGCCGCCGAGGAGCTCGGCATCGACCTGTCCCGGCGCGAGCCGAGCAGCGTCGAAGAGGTCTGACGGAGGTGGGGCCGGCTGCCCGCTGAGCAGCCGGCCCGCCCCCAGGCCCCCCTCAGACCACACGAACGACTCTCGACTTACGAAAGAGGGCTTGACGACCAGTGCTTGACGTCAACTTCTTCGACGAGCTCCGCATCGGCCTGGCCACCGCCGACGACATCCGCCAGTGGTCCCACGGCGAGGTCAAGAAGCCGGAGACCATCAACTACCGCACCCTGAAGCCCGAAAAGGACGGACTCTTCTGCGAGAAGATCTTCGGCCCCACCCGGGACTGGGAGTGCTACTGCGGTAAGTACAAGCGCGTCCGCTTCAAGGGCATCATCTGCGAGCGCTGCGGCGTCGAGGTGACCCGCGCCAAGGTGCGCCGCGAGCGGATGGGCCACATCGAGCTGGCCGCCCCGGTCACCCACATCTGGTACTTCAAGGGTGTGCCGTCCCGCCTCGGCTACCTGCTGGACCTGGCGCCGAAGGACCTCGAAAAGGTCATCTACTTCGCCGCCTACATGATCACCTGGGTCGACGACGAGCGCCGCCAGCGCGACCTGCCGTCCCTGGAGGCGCACGTCTCGGTCGAGCGCCAGCAGATCGAGAACCGCCGCGACTCCGACCTGGAGGCCCGCGCCAAGAAGGCCGAGACCGACCTCGCCGAGCTGGAGGCCGAGGGCGCCAAGGCCGACGTGCGCCGCAAGGTGCGCGAGGGCGCCGAGCGCGAGATGAAGCAGCTGCGCGACCGTGCGCAGCGCGAGCTCGACCGCCTCGACGAGGTGTGGGCCCGCTTCAAGAACCTCAAGGTCCAGGACCTTGAGGGCGACGAGCTGCTCTACCGCGAGCTGCGCGACCGCTTCGGCACCTACTTCTCCGGCTCGATGGGCGCGGCGGCCCTCAAGGACCGCCTGGAGACCTTCGACCTGGCGGAGGAGTCCGAGCGCCTGCGCGAGATCATCCGCACCGGCAAGGGCCAGAAGAAGACCCGTGCGCTGAAGCGCCTCAAGGTCGTCTCGGCGTTCCTGCAGACCACCAACAAGCCCAACGGCATGGTGCTGGACTGCGTCCCGGTCATCCCGCCGGACCTGCGTCCGATGGTGCAGCTGGACGGTGGCCGCTTCGCGACCTCCGACCTGAACGACCTGTACCGCCGTGTCATCAACCGCAACAACCGCCTGAAGCGGCTTCTCGACCTCGGCGCGCCCGAGATCATCGTGAACAACGAGAAGCGCATGCTCCAGGAGGCCGTCGACGCGCTGTTCGACAACGGCCGCCGCGGCCGTCCGGTCACCGGTCCGGGCAACCGCCCGCTGAAGTCCCTCAGCGACATGCTGAAGGGCAAGCAGGGTCGTTTCCGCCAGAACCTGCTCGGCAAGCGCGTCGACTACTCGGCCCGTTCGGTCATCGTCGTCGGCCCGCAGCTCAAGCTGCACCAGTGCGGTCTGCCCAAGGCCATGGCGCTGGAGCTCTTCAAGCCGTTCGTGATGAAGCGCCTGGTCGACCTGAACCACGCGCAGAACATCAAGTCGGCCAAGCGCATGGTCGAGCGCGCCCGCCCGGTCGTGTGGGACGTCCTCGAAGAGGTCATCGCCGAGCACCCGGTCCTGCTGAACCGTGCGCCCACCCTGCACCGCCTCGGCATCCAGGCCTTCGAGCCGCAGCTGGTCGAGGGCAAGGCCATCCAGATCCACCCGCTCGTCTGCACCGCGTTCAACGCGGACTTCGACGGTGACCAGATGGCCGTCCACCTGCCGCTCTCCGCGGAGGCGCAGGCCGAGGCCCGCATCCTGATGCTGTCCTCGAACAACATCCTGAAGCCGGCCGACGGTCGTCCCGTCACCATGCCGACCCAGGACATGGTGCTCGGTCTGTTCTTCCTGACCTCGGACCGCGACAACGTGAAGGGCGCCGGCCGCACCTTCTCGTCGACCGCCGAGGCGATCATGGCCTTCGACGCCCGCGAGCTGGACGTCCAGGCCCCGATCGAGCTGCGGCTGCCCATCGGCACCGTCCCGCCGCGCGGCTGGACCCCGCCGGTGGACGAGGAGGGCCAGTCGTCCTGGTTCGAGGGCGAGTCCTTCCGCCTGAAGACCACCCTGGGCCGCGCGCTCTTCAACGAGCTGCTGCCCGAGGACTACCCGTTCGTCGACTACGAGGTGGGCAAGAAGCAGCTCTCCGCGATCGTCAACGACCTGGCCGAGCGCTACCCCAAGGTCACCGTCGCGGCGACCCTGGACAACCTGAAGGCGGCCGGCTTCCACTGGTCGACCCGTTCGGGTGTCACCGTCTCGATCTCGGACGTCATCGTCCCGCCGAGCAAGCCCCAGATCCTGGAGGGCTTCGAGGCGAAGGCGGAGAAGGTCCAGAAGCAGTACGAGCGCGGTCTGATCACCAACGACGAGCGCAAGCAGGAGCTCGTCGGCATCTGGACCCAGGCGACCAACGAGGTCGCGGACGCCATGGCCGCGAACTTCCCGAAGACCAACCCGATCTTCATGATGGTCGACTCGGGCGCGCGTGGAAACATGATGCAGATGCGCCAGATCGCCGGTATGCGTGGTCTGGTGTCCAACGCGAAGAACGAGACCATCCCGCGACCCATCAAGGCGTCGTTCCGTGAGGGTCTCTCCGTGCTGGAGTACTTCATCTCCACCCACGGTGCCCGTAAGGGTCTCGCGGACACCGCGCTGCGTACCGCCGACTCCGGCTACCTCACCCGTCGTCTGGTCGACGTCTCCCAGGACGTCATCATCCGCGAGGAGGACTGCGGCACCGAGCGCGGCCTGAAGCTGGCGATCGGCTCCGTGGGCGCCGACGGCGTGCTGCGCAAGGCCGACGACGTCGAGACCAGCGTCTACGCCCGCATGCTCGCCGAGGACATCACCGTCGACGGCAAGCTGCTGGCCACCGCCAACACCGACCTCGGTGACGTGCTGATCGACGAGCTGATCCGCCACGGCATCGCCGAGGTCAAGACCCGCTCGATCCTGACCTGTGAGTCGGCCGTCGGCACCTGCGCCATGTGCTACGGGCGCTCGCTGGCCACCGGCAAGCTGGTCGACATCGGTGAGGCGGTCGGCATCATCGCCGCCCAGTCCATCGGTGAGCCCGGTACCCAGCTGACCATGCGTACCTTCCACACCGGTGGTGTGGCCGGTGACGACATCACCCAGGGTCTGCCGCGTGTCGTCGAGCTCTTCGAGGCCCGTACCCCCAAGGGTGTGGCCCCGATCTCGGAGGCCCAGGGCCGGGTCCGCATCGAGGACACCGAGAAGACCCGCAAGATCGTCGTCACCCCGGACGACGGCACCGACGAGATCGCCTACCCGGTCTCCAAGCGTGTCAAGCTCCTGGTGAGCGAGGGCGAGGCGGTCGAGGTCGGCCAGAAGCTGACCATGGGTGCCACCAACCCGCACGACGTCCTGCGCATCATGGGCCAGCGTGCCGTCCAGGTCCACCTGGTCGCCGAGGTCCAGAAGGTCTACAACTCGCAGGGCGTGTCGATCCACGACAAGCACATCGAGATCATCATCCGGCAGATGCTCCGCCGCGTGACGATCATCGAGTCGGGCGACGCCGAGCTGCTCCCGGGCGAGCTCGTCGAGCGCGGCCGCTTCGAGCAGGAGAACCGTCGCGTGGTCTCCGAGGGCGGTCACCCCGCCTCCGGCCGTCCGCAGCTGATGGGTATCACCAAGGCCTCGCTGGCCACCGAGTCCTGGCTGTCGGCCGCCTCCTTCCAGGAGACGACCCGGGTGCTCACCGACGCGGCGATCCACGCCAAGTCGGACCCGCTGCTGGGCCTCAAGGAGAACGTCATCCTCGGTAAGCTCATCCCGGCCGGTACGGGCCTGCCCCGCTACCGCAACATCCGGGTCGAGCCGACCGAGGAGGCCAAGGCCGCCATGTACTCGGCCGTCGGCTACGACGACTACGACCTGTCGCCCTTCGGCGCCGGCTCCGGCCAGGCGGTCCCGCTGGACGACTACGACTACGGCCCGTACACCGGCTGAGTCCGAAGGTCCCCGTCCGCAGGGCGGCCACCCCACCCGGGGTGGCCGCCCTGCGGCGTTCCCGGGCCCGCTAGCGGCCGGTGCGCGCGGCCGCGTCGCGCCAGTCCTCCATCCGGCGGATCCGGGTGTGGATGTCGGGGTGGGTGGAGAGCAGCCGCTCGCCGAGGCGGCGGTGGACGGGCCTGCCGCCGGCCTTGCGTTCCGCGCGGGCGGACTCCTCCTCCTCGGCCTTCATGAACCCGTGGAAGACCTCGATCATCGCCTCGGCGAAGCCGAGTTCGGCGGCCAGGAGATCGGCCCGCAGCTCCGCCCGCCGGCCCACGGCGGCGGTCAGGTAGGGCGTGACGAGCACGGCGAGCAGGGGCGGGAAGGCGATGACGACGGCCAGCAGCAGGGCCCCCGCGGCGAGCGCCACCGCCAGGCCGCCGAGCACCGAGAAGGCCGCGGCGGCACGGATCACGGCTGCCGTCACGACGCGGAACACCACCCAGCCGATCCGTGCGGGCAGGGAGTACCAGTAGCCGAGGAGGGTCGCCCAGGCGTGACCGCCGCGGTGATGGCCGAGTTCGTGCGCCAGCACGCCGGCCAGCTGGGCGGGCGGCAGGGTCTCCAGGGTGTAGCGGGTGATCGCGACGATGTGGCCCGCCGCCGCGGCGGCGTTGATGCTCCGGTTCTCCTCGATCCACAGGTCGTACGCCCGGGCGTCCACCCCCGCCTTGGCGGTCACCTGGTGCCAGACCGGCTCCAGCCGGTCGAGCTCGGAGCGCAGGGGGGTCCGCAGCCGGAAGAAGTAGCGGGCGAGCAGGTGCTCGGTGGGGCGGTGGAAGACCAGCGCTCCGGAGGCGAGCCAGAGCAGGACGAGCAGCAGGCCGGCCGTCGGCGGCAGGAACAGCCAGAACACGCCCAGCACCAGGAGGCTGCACAGGAGGTGCGGGAGCTGGAGGAGGAGCTGGCCGATCGTGGTGGCGTCCGCGCCGCGTTGGCGCCGGGCGAGGTGGATCCGGCCGGTGTGCGGGTCGATGTCGGTGGCGGGGTCGGTCCCGGGCGCGGGTGGCGGTGGCGGGACGTACTGCGGGGCCGTCGGCCCCGGCGGTGCGGGGTACTGGGCGGGGATCCCGTGGGCCGGCGGCGGGCTCGCCGGGTACGGCGGTGCGCCCGGGCGGGGGGCGTTCGGGTACGGCGGTGCGGCCGGGTACCGGGGAGCGCCCGGGTACGGGGGCGGGGCGGGGTACGGCGGAGGGGCTGCGTCGGGGTAGGTCGGCTCGGTCATGTGCGGTCCTCGGGACGGGACACCACCGCGGCGGTGTCGGACGGGGAGCGGAGCGCGGTCAGCCCAGGAGCAGGGCGGTGACCAGGGGGAACAGGCCGAGGCCGAAGGCGAGGATGCCGACCCTGATCCAGGAGTGTTTCCGCACGGCGATCCGGCTGTTCTCCGCCAGCGCGGTGCGGACGGCCTCGTCGGCGAGCTCCTCGGTGTCGGCCAGGGCGTCGGCGAGCAGCCCCTGCTCGGCCGCCCGGCGGATGTCGGCGAAGTAGCCGAGCGGGAGGCCCGGCCGCCACAGGCTGCGCTGGTAGCGGGGCAGCACGGCGAACAGCAGCGAGAGCAGTGAGACGGCGATGCCGAGGGCGCCGACCGCCAGCAGGGCGCGGGCGGCGCCGGAGAACTGCTGGGGTGCGGAGCCGCCGGTGATCAGGCCGCCGAGGACCCCGCCGATGACACCGACCGCGGCGACCAGGACGGCGGCCTTGCTGTCGGCGCGGGCTATCTCGGTGCGCAGTTCGGCGAGCAGTGCCGGGCCGGGGGCCGGCGCCGGAACGGGAGGAACGGGCACGGTGGGCTCCCGGGGTCAGGGCGAGGTGGGCGGGGTCGGCCCGGCGCCGAGTTCCGGCCGGCCGGCCGTACCGAGGTCGCGGCGCAGGATGGTGGTGATCGCCTCCAGCGCCGCCCGGGAGGAGTCCTCCAGCTGGAACTGCTCCAGGACGCTCTGGTCGAGCAGTCGTTCGACCAGCCGGATCTGGTTCTGGACCAGCTCCTGCTGCTCCCCGCGCAGGTAGTCGAGCGCGCGCGGAAGGTCGTCCGGGTGGGCGGCGAGCTGGAGGGCCCAGGCGGTGACCCCGCCCTGCTCCAGGTGGTACTGGTAGAACTTCGCCTTCGCCGCGAGGACCTCGTTCGCCTCCTGGACCTGCCGGAGCGCGAACGGATGGGCCTGCCGCTCGAAGTGGTAGCTGCGCAGCAGCTCCTTCTGGGTGCGCCCCGCCTGGTCGAGTCCGAGCTGCACGGAGCAGCTGACCTGCAGCCCCTCGGCAGCGGCGATGGGCGGCTCGTCCAGCGCCTGCTGGACGGCCCGCTCGGCCTCGGCGCTCTGGTCGGTGGGCAGCGCGCGGGTGACGGCCCGCATCCGCTGCCGGATGCGGGGCACGATCAGGGCGGGGACGTCGCGGATCCGGCCGGCCACCACGAGGTCGGCGGCCACGACGCGCCACTCGACCGCGACCGAGGCCTCGAAGGCCCCGACGTCGTCCTGGCCGGGCAGCCGCTCGTCGATCCGCAGGTGGTGGAGTCCGAGGTCCACCTCGTACGCGGACTGGTGGCCGCGGCCGATCAGGTGGGTCATGCCCGGTCGCTGCGGCGGGAGGAAGACCTGGTGCTCTCCGGAGGCGGAGGCGAGGACCAGCGCGCTGTCGGCGCGGACCGTCGGCTTGCGGACCAGACCGGTCGAGCGGCCGAGCGGCCGGACGGTCAGGACGGGATCGGTCAGTGAGGCGCCGTGGCCGGCGCGGGGATCGGGACGAGGTGATTCCGGCATCTGCGGATGCTCCTGGATCGGTGGGCCGGGGGACGTCAGTGCGGGCCGAGCTTGAGCAGCAGGCGGTCGACGGCGCTGCCGGGCTCGGCCCGCGCGGCGGGGCGCGTGTCGGTCAGCGTCCCGCCGTCGCGGATGGTGCGCAGCAAGTGGTGCAACCGCTGCCGTTCCCGTTCGGTGACGGTGAGTTCGGCGAGCAGATCGGCGAGTTCGGCCTCGGTGGCCGGCTGGTCGACGCCACCGAGCAGCCAGCCGCGCAGCACGTCCAGGGCGGCGGCACCGTAGGACCGGTCGGCCAGTGCGGTGCGCCACAGGGTGACCAGCAGGGCCCGGACGGCCGGCGGGTCCTCGGGGGCGGCCAGGACGGTGACCGCGACGACGTCCCCCGGGCCCGGGCGGGGGCTCTCGGCGTACCAGCCGAGCAGCAGCGGCCGGTCGGTGGCGGCCGCGGTGTCCTCGGTCCGCCGGGCGGCGGTCAGGAAGGTGGCCAGGGCGAGGCGGCGGAGCTGGGGCGGGCCGGAGAGCCAGCGGACCAGCGTGGCCAGGACCTGCGCGCCCTCCGCGGAGAGCAGCAGGAGTTCGGCGGCCTCGACCAGGCCGCGGGCCTGGTAGCCGTCCGGGTGCGGCTCCTGGGATCCGGCCGGCTCACCGGGCCGGAACTCCTCGGCGAGGTCGTCGAGCTCCTCCGGGGTGAGCCGGTCGGCGGCCACCGCGATGGCGTCCATGGCCTGGCCCGGCAGCAGCGGGCCGAGCAGGCCGTAGCCGCGGATGGCGCTCCAGCGGCGGCGGGCGTTGTCGTCGTCGGCCCACTCGCGCAGGATGCGGGGGACGGCCGCGGTTCCGGCGTAGTAGGCGAGGACGAGGCTGTTGGCCGCCTGGAGGCAGAGCCGGAAGTCCTTCGACTCGGACCACGGGCCGAGCAGCCGGCTCATGGTCGAGGAGAGGTCGACGGAGGCGAGCAGGGCCGCGGTGGCGGCGACCCGGGTGCGCACCAGGGCGCGGGAGTCGGTGGCCAGGGCGTTGAGCCAGGCGATGATCGCCGGCCGGGCGGAGGGGTGGCTGGTCCAGGTGTCGCGCAGCAGGGTGTGCGGGGTGCGGGGGTCGGCGAAGGACGCCATGCGCTGCGGCACCGGGCCCCACGGGGTCTGCTCGCTCTCCTCGGTCAGCTCGGCGCGGGCGAGCGTCAGCCGGTCCTCGATCGAGTTGCCGAACGGGGGGATGCCCTCCTTCCGCCCGGGGGCGGCGATCGCCTCCAGCCGGCGGAAGAGCTGGTCCGCGAGCTCGGCGGTGAGCGCGTAGGGGGCGTGGTCGAAGACGGCGAGGGAGAGCAGGAAGGCCTTCTCCCGGAGCGGGAGCTCCGGGTCGCCGAACCAGCGGCCGACCTGTTCCTGGACGACGCCCCGGCCGAAGGCGGTGAGGGCGGGCTGTTCGGCCTTCCCCGGCGAGCATTGCGCGAGCGGGACGGCGAACTCGGCGAGTTCGCGGACCGGACGGGCCTTGGCGAGGAACTCCTCGACCGGCGCCAGGGCGAGCAGGTCCTCGATCCGGGTGGCCGGCCGGTCGGCGAGGATCCGGCGGAGGTGGGCGGTGAGCACCGCCCGGGGACCGGGGGGCTGCCAGTCGACGGTGGGCAGGTCGCGGAAGCCGCCGGAGCGGGCGGCGGTGATGACCAGGTGGCCGCCCTGCCGGCTGAGGGTCTCGCGCAGCCGGTCCAGGTCGGGCCGCCGCAGCGGTCGGGCGCGGGAGGTCGTGTAGTCGGCGAGCAGGTAGCCGTCGGCCTGTTCCACGCCGGTGAGCAGCGCGGTGGGCGAGACGTCGGGGTCGAGATTGCGGATCCGGCGGGCGCCCAGCCGGTGCAGCAGCATCAGGCCGGCCGAGCGGCGGCCGCTGTCGGCCCGGCCGGAGAGGATGATGACCCGCTGCTCGCGGAGCAGTTCGAGGGCGCGGTCGAAGACCGGTCCGTCCTGGAAGACCTCGGACAGGGCGGCCAGTTCGGCGTCGGGAATCTCGCCCGAGCTGTGCAGCGGGGTGCCGAAGGCGGAGCCGATGCCGTAGTCGATCTGGTAGATCGTCGTCTTGTGGCCGGTGACGACGTCGCCGTGCACCTGGCCGCCCGAGACGGTGTGCTGGTCCCCGCCGACCAGGTCGCCGCCGAACCGGGGGCTTCCGCCGGCGAAGAAGTAGCCCTGGCTGGCGAAGGTCTCCGGTACGTGTTCGAGCAGTTCCCGGGCCGCCTCCCAGGCGCTCTGCGGTTGTTCGGGCGGTGCCTCCTGGGGTTCGGCCGTCTCCTCCTCGGGCTCGTGGGGCTTCTGCTCGGGGGCGGACTGCTGGGCGGCGGGCTGCTGCGGGGAGCCGGGTTCGGGCGCGGTGGTGGTCATCGGCCGCCGCCGAGGGTGTTGCCGGTGTTGATGTCGCCGTCCACCCGGCCGCCGGAGACGATGTGCTGGTCGCCGGCGATCAGGCTGCCGCCGAAGGTGGGGGAGCCGCCGAGGAAGTGGAAGGCGGCGGGTGCGCGGCCGAGGTCCTCGGCCGGGGGCCGGCCGGCGGGGCCGCCGGCCGGCGGGATCCCGGCCGGGGCGGCCCGGGTGGCGGCGGGGGCCGGTGTTCCGTGCAGCCAGGCCGTGAACTCACCCTCCTTGCCCGCGACGGTGACGGGGTGGAAGGCCTCCCTCGGCAGGCCGAGGTGGCCGTGCCGGACGATCCCCTGGTGGACCGCGTCGGACACGGCCAGGACGCAGGGTCCGTCCCGGTGGGCCAGGGCGGCCCGCAGGGCGTCCGAGTCGAGCAGCCGGAACGCCTGGTTGAGGTCCCAGCCGACCGCTCCGCCGAGGGCACCGCCGAGTTCCTGCACCGCCACTTCGCCGGACGCCAGGACCATCCGCAGCCGCACCTGTGCGCTGGCGGCCGCGAGGCGGTTGTTGGCGTGCAGGAGCGAGGGCGTCTCGGCGATCAGCGCATGCAGCAGCCTGGCCTTGGGGACGACGGGGGTGATCAGGGCCATCACCGCGTCGCCCCGGTCCTCCAGCCGCTGTTCGGTGGGTTCGACGCCCGCGCTGCGGAGCGTCTGGTGCAGGACGGAGTAGAGCATGCGGCGCATGAAGGCCTGCTCGACGTCGTCCCTGGTACCGAACTTCTCGATGTCCAGCAGCAGGATGGTGTGGTTCACCGGCTCGGTCATGGTCACCTCTCGGCTCGTGGTCAGGCGTCAGCGTGCCGGACCAGGACCGAGGGGTGTGATCACCGATGACCCACTCGCTCTGTGACGGTGTGCACAGAACGGCGCCGGGTCGCGATGGGGCCGGTCAGGAGAGCCGGCCGGGGCGCCGGAGCAGATCGGGGCGCGCGATGACCAGCGAGCGCCGGCTGGTGAGGACGATGCCGCGCTCCCGGAGCGACTTGAGCAGCCGGGCGACCGCCTCCCGGGACGCGCCGACCGAGCCCGCCAGCTCCTGCTGGCTGAGCGGGACGGAGATGACGATGCCCTCCTCGGTGCGCCGTCCGTGGGTGCGGGCCAGTTGCAGGAGGAGGTCGCACAGCCGCTCGCTCACGCTGAGCGCGGCGAACTTCAGCCGGTGGTGGTCGGCCGCGCGCAGCCGGTCGGTGGAGAGTGCCAGGAGCTGCATGGACACCAGCGGGGCGCGCTGCAGGTAGGAGGTGAAGGTGGCCCGGTCGACGACGGCGGCCTCCACCCGTTCCAGGGCGGTGACGGTCGCCGCCCGGGGCCGCCCGCTGAGGGCGGCGGACTCGCCGATGATGTCGCCGGGGCCGCGCAGTGCGAGCAACGCCTCGTAGCCGTTCTCCGCGGCCGCCGTCACCTTCAGCCAGCCGTGCAGGACGAGCAGGACGTGGTCGGAGGGCTCTCCCTCGCGCAGCACGGTGGACCGCACGGGGTAGTGGAGCCGGCGGCCGAGGGCGAGCAGCGCGGTCCGGTCGGGGTGGTCCAGCCGGGCCAGGAAGGGGACGCGGTCGTCCAGGCCGGGGTCGGTGGCGGGCTCGGGTGTGCCGTACGGCCGACCGGTCACGCTGGAAGGCGTGTTGACCATGTTGATTCAGCCCCCGCAGTGATCGCCTTGGCAGGTTGAGCGCGGGCAAACAACCTACTCGCCGGTCCGCCGGTCCGCCGGTGAACGGGGGAATTGACCCCGGTCGGCCGACCGGGTCCGGGGGGTGGCGGACGCCGGCCGCCGTGGGCGGCGCGGGGGCGGAGGGAACGGATTAGGGTTCTGGGCCGAAGTCGCGTAAGGTCGTGTTCACCGACGCGGGGTGGAGCAGCTCGGTAGCTCGCTGGGCTCATAACCCAGAGGTCGCAGGTTCAAATCCTGTCCCCGCTACTGCATCGAAGGGCCCGGAGGCTTCAAGCCTCCGGGCCCTTCGGCGTTGTCCGGGCTCCAGCGGGCGGGGGGCCGGTTTATCGGTGGCGGGTGGGCGGGGGAGCGCCGTACCGTCCGGGCATGAACGCGAAGCGGCCGCTGATCGCGGTCCTCACCGGCGCAGGGATCTCCACCGACTCGGGCATTCCCGACTACCGCGGCCCGAACGGGCTCTGGCAGCGCGATCCGGACGCGCAGCGGCTGGTCACCATCGGCCCGTACCTGGACGACCCGGAGGTCCGCCGGCAGGCCTGGCGGATGCGCGCCGGGACGGGGGCGCTCGCCGCCGAGCCGAACGCCGGGCACCGGGCGCTGGTCGGGCTGGAACGTTCCGGGCTGCCGGTGCGGATCCTGACCCAGAACGTCGACGGGTTGCACCAGCGGGCCGGGCAGACGCCCCGCAAGGTGCTCGAACTCCACGGCACCGCGCGTGAGGTGCAGTGCATGGCGTGCCGGGCGACGGGCCCGATGGCGGAGGCGCTGGAGCGGGTGGCGGCGGGCGAGGCGGATCCGCCGTGCCGGGACTGCGGCGGGATCCTGCGGCCGCGCACCGTGATGTTCGGCGAGCAGCTGGACCCGGAGGTGCTGCAGCAGGCGGACGCGATCAGCCGGGCCTGCGAGCTGTTCATCGCGGTCGGCACCAGTCTGCAGGTCTTCCCGGTCGCCGCGCTGCCGTACAACGCGGTGAAGACCGGCTCCCGGCTGATCATCGTGAACGGCGAGCCGACGCCGTTCGACGAGGCGGCGCAGGAGGTCGTCCGGGAGCCGATCTCCACCGCGCTGCCCGCGCTGGTCAAGCGGCTGGTCGCCCGGTACGTCTGACCGCCGTCCCCGGGGTGTCCCGGGGCGGAGGATTCGGTGACGACCGGGTGACGACGTTCCGAACCGGCCGCTCCCGGTGGCCGGTTCTGCGCTACGCTGCCGCGCGGAGCGGCGTGGCCGGGTTCCGGCCACCGGGGGAGGCCGCGCGGGCGGGCGCGCCTGCGCGCCGCACCGGCCACGGGTGTCCCCTGCTCCGCGGCGGCGCGTACGAAGGAGCCCCTCATGACCTCAGGCCGACTGCTGGACCGCCACGCGATCGGGGGCGAGCTGCGGGCGCTGGCGGACCGGCCGGGTCTGGCGGGCCGTCAGGAGGAGCTCAGGGAGCTGGGGTTGGCGCTCTCCGGCGCCGGTGACCTCGACCGGTGGGCCGAGCTCGACCTGGTGCACAGCTTCGTCCGGCCGGAGAGCGTACGGGCCGCGGTGCGGCCGGGCGCCGAGCCGAGGTTCTGGGCCTGGGCCGAAGTCGCCCTGGGCGCCCTGGTGTTCGTCCCGCTGCTGGTCACCTGGGCCGGGCTGATGCAGGCCACCAGCGCCTACCGGGCGCTGATCGGCGCGGACGCCGGGCAGGCCGCCCGGCCGTTCCTCCAGCTCTGGCAGACCGGCTTCGAGGGCCGGCTCTCGGGCTGGGCCACCTTCGGCGACGTCGCCCTGTCCGCGACCCTGTTCATCGCGTTGCTGCTGGTGCTGTCCGTCGCGCACGGCGTGCGCCGGGCCGGCACCGGCCGCCGGGAAGCGGCGGCCGAGGCCGAGGCGGAGGACCTGCTGGCGGAGCTGGCACCGGTGCTCACCCGCGCACAGCTGGTGCTGAACGAGCGCCGCCGGGCCACCCCGCAGCGGTTCACCGCCGAACTGACCGGCGCCGCCGAGACCCTGGAGCGGCTCGGCCGGCAGGCCGCCGACACCCAGCGGGAGCTGAGCGAGGCGGCGCTGGCCGTCGAGCGCGCGGTCGCCGGGGCCGAGCGGCGGCTCACCGAGGCCGGCGAGGCGGTCGACCCGCTGCGCCGGGCCGTCGACGGCGTGGAGAAGGCGGTCGACGGGGTCGGCAAGGCCGTCGACGGGGTCGGTCTCGCGGTGCGGGACAGCGGCGAGCGGCTCGCCGAGACGGTCCGGGACGGCGCGGCGGCCACCGACAGCCTCGTCCACCGCGGGGGGAAGCAGGCCCTCGACGCGGCCGAGCTGGTCCGGCTGGCCACCGACCGGGTGGGCACCGAACTCGCCGGGGCGGGGGAGCGGGTGGAGGAGGCGGTGCGCGACCTCGCGGTCGCCCAGCGCGGGTTCACCACCGGCGCGGAGACGGTGGCCGACGTCAACGGGCAGGTGCTGGAACGGCTGGACGGGCTGGCCCGGGAGGTCGCGGTCCTGGCCGACCGGGTCGCGGCGGCGGCCTCGGCGGCCACCGCGACGGCGGAGCGGCTGGCGGCGTCCGCGCCGGGCGGACACCGCGACGCGGCGGGCATCGTCATGGTGAAGACGGCGTCCGGCCCCGGCCCGGACGCGGGCGCCGCCCGCTCCCGGGGCAGCGGCGCGGCCGGCTCCGGTACGGCCGGCTCCGGTGCGGCCGTCGAGGACGGCGACCTGACGCTGCTGGAACTCGACGAGGTGCCGGTACCGGGACAGGGGCAGGAGCCGGGCCGATGAGGGGCCGGTTCCGGACGGCGCGGCGGCCGCGGGCCCGGGGCGTGCACCTGGCCGGCTGGCTGTTCGCCGACATGCTGCTCGTGCTCGCCCTGGTCGCGATGGGTGACCAGGGCGACCCGGTCGCCGCCCGGCGGGCCGTCGCCACGCCCACCGCCACCGCGGAGCCCAGCGCCACCACCGGTGCCACGCCCACCGCCACGCCGACCCCGGCCGGGCCGCGCGGCGTCGAGCACGACCCGGTCACCGTCGACGTCTCCGGGGAGTCCTCGGACGCGGACGGGCTGACCGCCCAGATCCGCGCGGCCACCGAGCGGTACGCGGGCCGGCAGGCCGCCGTCGTCCTCACCTTCGGCAGCAACCGCGACCCGGGCCTCGGCCAGGCCTACGCCCACACCGTCAACGGCCTGCTCGCGCAGGCCCGTCCGGAGATGTTCCGGGGCACCACCACCCGGGACTTCATCTCGCTCGCGGACAACCCCCGGCACGCCTCGCTGGAGATCTACTTCTACACCGGCTGACCGCCGGACGCCCTGCCAACCGAAGGAGAAGAGCAGTGCAGATCCTCCCGTTCTACGCCGTGTGCGACGAATCGGGGTCGATGAGCGCCGACATCGACACCCTCAACAAGGCCCTGTTCGACCTCCACCAGGAGATCAGCACCAACCCGACCATCGCCGACAAGACCCGCTTCGGGCTGATCGGCTTCTCCACCGACGCCCACGAGCTCCAGCCGCTGGTCGACCTGAGCGACCTGGAGGAGCTGCCCGCCCTGGAGGCCTCCGGCCTGACCTCCTTCGGCAACGCCTTCACCCTGCTGCGCCAGGCGATCGAGCGGGACGTGCAGGCGCTCAAGGCGGACGGCCACGACGTCTACCGCCCGGTGGTCTTCTTCCTCTCCGACGGCGTGCCGACCGACTCCGACTGGGACCAGCCCTACCAGGACCTGCTGGCCGCCGCCTTCCGGCCGCACATCATCGCCTTCGGCATCGGCCAGGCCGACCGGAGCGTGATCGCGCGGGTCGCCACCTTCAAGGCGTTCATGCAGGACGAGGGGACGGCGAACCCGGCCGTCGCGCTGCGGGAGTTCGCGGCCAGCCTGACCCGCTCGATCGTCCGCTCGGTGAGCGGGGCGACCGAGGCCGGCCAGGGCATGAGCCTCCAGGTCGACGACCAGGTGCCCGGCTTCACCTCCGTCTCGCTCGACAAGCTCTGAGGCCGGGCCGCCGGATGAACGCGTACGACAACGCGTACGACGACCAGCTGCCGCCCGGCCGCGCCCAGGAGCCCGGACCGGAGCACGCGCCGAGCCGCAAGGAGGACCCGATCGATCTCGCGGCCTCCGTGTACGAGCACGGCTGGGGCCCGGAGCCGGTGGCCCCGGCCCCGGCCCGGGCCGACGCCCCGGCGGAGGCATCGCGGCCGGTGGTCTCCGGGCCGGTGGTGCCGGAGGGGTTCCTGCCGCGCCCGATCGGCCCGGGGCCGTCGGCGGTCCGCGAGCCGCGGGGTGCCGACGGCCCGGCCGTCGTCGTGCCCGGCACCGGGGCCGTCACCGCCGCGGACGCGCCTGCCGGCCCCCTCCCTGCCGGGACCGCCCCCGGGGGCGTCGTCCGGCCGGCCTCGTTCCGGGAGCCCGGCCCGCTGGACCACATCGGCCGCAAGGCCCCCGCCTACCCCGCCGAGCCGACCGACATCCCCGCCGTCCCGGGCGGCGACCTGTTCGGCGCCCTGCTGCCCGACACCGTGGTGGACGGCGGACGGTTCGGCCCGGTCACCGTCCGCGCCGCCTCCGTGCGCGGCGACGGGCACCGCTACGCGGCCGAGTGCCGCCAGGACGCCGTCCTGGTCGTGCGGACCGGCGAGCTGCTGCTGGTCGCGGTGGCCGACGGCGTCGGCTCCCAGTCGCACTCCCACCACGGCTCGCACGGGATCCTGCGGATGCTGACCCGGCAGGTCGCACAGAAGGCCGAGACCCTGCTGGCCTTCCTGCGCTCCGGCGCCGAGCTCGACTTCGCCAGCCTGACCAGCCGGCTCATCGCGGAGGCCGCCGACCAGCTCGCCGAGGAGGCCCGCAAGGAGGGCCGCCCGCCGAAGTCCTACTCCACGACCCTGCGGGCCCTGCTGGTGCCGGCCGACCCGGCCGTCCCGTTCCGGGGCTTCGTCTCGGTCGGCGACGGCGGGCTGCTGCGCCTGCGCGGGGGCGGCTGGCAGAACCTCGAAGCGGCCGAGGCCGCCGAGGGCGGTGCACTGATCAGCACCAGGACCGACTGCCTCCCCGAGGCGTACGAGCACGCCCGGGCCCGGCTGATCACCGACACCCGCCCCGGCGACCTGCTGGTGCTCTGCACCGACGGGCTCGCGCTCCCGCTGCTCAAGGAGCCCGAGCTGCAGGGCTGGCTCGGCGAGCGCTGGGGCAGCGAGGTGCCCGGGCTCGCGGAGTTCCTCTGGCAGACCCAGGTCCGGGTGCGCAGCTACGACGACGACCGCTCGGTCGTCTGCCTCTGGGAGGCCGCCCCGTGACCGTGTCGGACATCGCCACCGCGCTGGCCGCCGGCGGGGACGCGGACCTGGCGCTGCTGCCCCTCGGCGACGAGGCCGGCCGGGGCGGCCAGGGCCGGGTGCAGCGCCTCGTCGGCTACCCCGGCCTGCTGTTCAAGCGCTACCTGGAGGCCGGGCGGGTCAACGGCGGGGCGCTGGCCGCACTGGTCGGCCTGCGGCTCGGGCTGCCGCAGGCCGACCGGGAGCGGCTGGACGCCCAGGCGGCCTGGCCGCTCTGCCGGGTGACGGACGGCCCGCGCTGCGTGGGCTTCCTGATGCGGGAGGCCCCGCCGGCGATGACCTGGCAGACGGCGGCCGGCACCCGCAAGCTCACCGAGGCGCAGTACCTGCTCTACCCGGAGAAGTCCGCCACCCAGGGCATCGTCCGCCCGGACGCGGAGCAGCGGACGGCGCTGCTGCTGGAGCTGGTGGGCCTGATCGACCGGCTGCACCGCTGGGGCCTGGTGATCGGGGACCTCTCGCACGCCAATGTGCTCTGGACGGTGCGGCCCGAGCCGGCGGTGCACCTGCTGGACTGCGACGGCATCCGCCGGGTCGGCGCCGCCCCGGTGCTGGAGCAGGCGGACACGCCCAACTGGGCGGACCCGCGGTCCCCGCACGGCAGCACCGCCTCGGTGGACAGCGACCGCTACAAGGCCGCGTTGCTGATCGGCCGGATCCTGGCGCAGGACCCGTACGTGGCGCCGGGCGCGACGCTGGAGCCGCTGCCGGGGCTGCTGACGGACCGGCAGCTGGCGATGGTCCGGCGGGTCTGGGAGCAGGCCGACGGGCCGTACGGGAGCCGGCCGGACCTGACCGCCTGGCTGCTGGCGCTCGGCGGCCGAGGCAGCATCCCGCTCGTGCCGGGCGTCCCCGCGCCGCCGCGCCCGCCCCGGCCGGAGGACGAGCGGCTGTTCGACGGCCGGGGACCGGCCCGGGGCAGCATCCGGCTGAAGCGCCCCGGCTGACGGGGGGACTGACAGGGCCGGCCGACGGGGCCGGCCGATCGGGACGGGGACCGGACGGAGCGCATGCGTACGATGATCCTTCCGGCTTCCCCCTCATGGCCTGGAGTGATCGACCGATGACGACGACGGCGAAGTTCGACCCCTGGTCGGCGGCGTTCGTGGCCCACCCCTACGACGCGTACGCCACCCTGCGCGAGCAGGCCCCCGTGACGTACTTCGAACCCACCGACCAGTGGCTGGTCTCGCGCTTCGAGGACGTCAGCGCGCTGCTCCGGGACCGCAGGCTCGGCCGCACCTACACCCACCGGTTCAGCCACCAGGAGTTCGGCCGCCCCGAGCCCGACCCGGCGCACGAGCCGTTCCACACCCTCAACGACAACGGCCTGCTCGACCTGGAGGCCCCGGACCACACCCGGATCCGCCGCCTGGTCTCCAAGGCCTTCACCCCGCGCATGGTCGAGGGCCTGCGCCCCACCGTCCGCCGGCTCGCCGGGGAACTCGTCGACGGGCTGCTCGCGGACGGCGGCGGCGACCTCATCGCCGCCGTCGCCGAGCCGCTGCCGGTCGCGGTGATCGCCGAGATGCTCGGCGTCCCGGAGGCCGACCGGCACCTGCTGCGCCCGTGGTCCCGCGACATCACCGGGATGTACGAGCTCAACCCGACCGAGGACGCCGCCCGCCGGGCCGTCACCGCGAGCACCGAGTTCTCCGACTACCTGCGCGCGCTCATCCGCGAGCGCCGGGCCGCCCCCGGCGAGGACCTGATCAGCGCGCTCATCCAGGCCCAGGAGGGCTCGGACGCACTCAGCGAGCAGGAGATGATCTCCACCTGCGTGCTGCTGCTCAACGCCGGCCACGAGGCGACCGTCAACACCACCGGCAACGGCTGGTGGGCGCTCTTCCGCAACCCCGGGGAACTGGCCCGGCTGCGCGCCGGCACCGACGCGCTGCTGCCCACCGCCGTCGAGGAGCTGATGCGCTGGGACACCCCGCTGCAGATGTTCGAGCGCTGGGTGCTGGAGGACATCGAGGTCGGTGGCGTCACCGTCCCGCGCGGCTCCGAGGTCGCCCTGCTCTTCGGCTCCGCCAACCGCGACCCCGGGCGCTTCGCCGACCCCGACCGCCTCGACCTCGGCCGCACCGACAACCCGCACATCACCTTCGGCGCCGGAATCCACTTCTGTCTCGGCGCCCCGCTCGCCCGACTGGAGCTCACGGAGTCCTACGGCACCCTGCTGCGGCGCGCCCCGGGCCTGCGGCTGGTCCGCGAGCCCGAGTGGCAGCCGGGCTACGTGATCCGCGGGCTGAAGGACCTGCTGGTCGAGGTGTGACGGACGAGGGGGAACAGGCGAGGGGGGAACAGCCGCGGGCGGCAGGGCGACGGGGGCCCTGCCGGGGCACCGGGTGCGCTTAGGCCCTCTCTTTCGGATCACGCCAGGCGGTCGCCGCCGGAGCACGCACCTCGCCGGCTTGTCGTCGGTCGCCGATGGCCCCCAGCCTCCGGCCGGGAGGTGCCCCCACCGCATGGACTCCCTCCTCCGCACCGCCGATGCACGCTCCCTCCTTGCCCGCCCACGGGCAGGAGGGGCCCATCAACGACGCCCGCTCGTCCGACGTGATCCGAAAGAGAGGGCCTAGGCGCCGCGCAGGCGTCCGGCGACGAAGGCGACCAGGTCCGGGAAGCGGGGGACCGGCACCACGGCGGTGCTGCCGAGGTCCAGCCCCAGCGCGCCGGCCGGCAGGAACGCCACGTGGCAGCGCTGGCAGAGGTAGCTCGACTGCCAGGCGCTGACCAGCGACGGGTGCACCGCCGCGTACGCCTCGAACTCCCGCCGGGCCCGGCGGCGGAAGCGGGCGCGCCCGATCAGCAGCCCCACCGCCGTCAGCAGGAACGGGGTCGCCAGCACGGCCAGCAGGATCAGCGCGTCGCGGCCGCTGTTCTCCTGGCCGCTGGTGGAGATCGAGACGATCGTCGCCAGGAAGAGGGCGCCGACGGCCAGCCCGAACATCGCGGTGATCGCGCAGCCGTTGCGGGGCGCGGCGAGCCGGGGCGCGGGCGGCGGGGCCAGCTGGTCGGCCAGCAGACTGCTGGAGGAGCCGGAGACGAAGGTCGTGGTGCTGCCGAACGTCGGGACGATCCCGACCCCGCTCGCGTAGGCCACCCCGGAGGAGTGGCCGGTGCTGCGCCCCGTGTAGGTGCTGGTCTGCGACTCGAAGACGCTCGGCACGCTGCGCACCTGGTCGATCGCACTGCACTGCGGGCAGGCGAGCCTGCTCATCGATCCCCCCGATCGTCGGTCCGGCCCCTTCGCGGCCGCACGGCGAACGATCATGGCACAACGGGCCGGCGGCCCGGGGAACCGGTCCCGGACCCGCCGCGTCCAACCGGCACCCAGGCGCGGGCACCGGCCCGCACCGCGACCCGAGAGGCGAGCCGGCCATGTCCGCGACGTCCGTCCGCACCCGCCGACCGGCGGTGCTCCTGCTCTGCTGCGCGGCCCTGCTCACCGCCTGCGGCTCCTCCGGCGGCAGCACGGCCGTGGTCCGGGCCGAGCCGGTGACGCTGCCGCCCGCCGACCCGGCCCAACGCGCCGCCACCGCCACGGCCACCGGCGCGTTCGGCCTCGACCTGCTGCGCGCCCTCGCCGCCGACCCCGCCGCGGGCGGCGGCAACCTGGTGCTCTCGCCGTCCGGCCTGGCCACCGTCCTCGCCATGGTGCTGCCCGGCGCCCGGGGCACCACCGCCGCAGAACTCGCCGCGGCGCTGCACACCGAACTGCCCCCCGAGCAGTACGCGCTCGCCACCGGCGCCCTGAACCGCCCCGCGACGGCCACCGCCGAGGGCGGGCCCGTGCTGCGGCAGTCCGACGAGCTCTGGGCCCAGCGCGACTACCCGATCGACCCGCACTACCTCGGCGTGCTGGCCGCCGCCTTCGACACCGGCGTGCACACCGCCGACTTCCGCAAGGACCCGGAGGGCGCCCGCAAGGCCGTCAACGGCACCGTCGAGAAGGCCACCGAGGGCCGGATCAAGGACCTCTTCGGCGAGGGCCGGCTCAACCCGGACACCCGGCTGGCGCTCACCGACGCGCTCTACCTCAAGGCCGACTGGGCCGAGCCGTTCAAGGCCGGGATGACCAGCGCCCGGCCGTTCCACCGCCTCGACGGCACCGAGGCCGCCGTCCCGACCATGGCCAGGACCGGCACCCTGCGCTACGCCGACGGCTCCGGCGGCATCCTCGGCGAGCCCTGGCAGGCCGTCGAACTCCCGTACGCGGGCGGCACGCTGGCGATGGACCTGGTGGTGCCCGCCCAGGGCGGCTTCGAGGCCTTCCGCAAGGGCCTGGACCAGCCGGAGCTGGACCGGATCCTCGGCGCGCTCGCCCCGCGGGCCGTCGACCTCACCCTGCCGAAGTTCCGCTTCGACACGGCGAACGAGCTCACCCCCGCCCTGCGGGGCCTCGGCGTGCAGGCCGCCTTCGGCCCGGGGGCCGACCTCTCCGGGATCCCCGGGCCCGGCGCCGAGGGGGGTCTCGCCATCGGGACGGTGGTGCAGAAGGCCGCCGTCCAGGTCGACGAGCAGGGCACGGTCGCGGCGGCCGGCAGCGGCGCCGGGGCGGGGGTGATGGCCGCGCCGGCGCCGGCCGGCCCCGTCGAGCTGCACATCGACCGGCCGTTCCTCTTCCTGGTGCGGGACACCGCCACCGGGCGGCCGCTCTTCCTCGGCCAGGTCACCGACCCGGCGGCGACGTAGCGGAGCCGTCACCCGGCTGGGTAGCGGTCCCCGAGCGCCGGGTGGCCCGGCTCGCGGCTGCCGAACAGCACCAGCAGGTCGTCCGCCGTCCGCAGCAGCGCCTCCCGGCCCTCCACCGCCTCCGCCCAGGCGGCCGGCAGCGCGCTCGCGCCGTACGCCGCGCCGACCAGGTTGCCGCACACCGCGCCCGTCGAGTCGCTGTCCCCGGAGTGGTTCACCGACAGCAGCAGCGCCGAACGGGACGGCTCCGGCCCGCCGGCCGCCGCGAGCAGGCAGTACACCGCGATCGCCAGGCACTCCTCGGCGATCCAGCCCAGCCCCACCCGCTCCACCGCCTCCGCCGACGGCTCGGACTCCTGGGCCACCCGCACCGCCCGGGCCAGCGCCTGCACCGTCTCCTTCGACGCCGGCCACTCCCGGGTCTGCTCCACCGTCTCGCCGACCGCCGCCCACGGCTCCGTCCCGGCCGCCAGCCGCTCCACCAGCGCCGCGAACGCGCCTGCCGCCAGATAGCCGGTCGGATGCCCGTGGGTCAGCTGCGCGCACTGCGCGGCCAGCCCGAACGACTGCTCCACCCCCAGCCGGCCCAGCCCGAACGGCGCCGAGCGCATCACCGTGCCGCAGCCCTTGGAGTGCGCGTTGATCGGCCCCGGCTGCCCCAGCGCCACCGGCGGCTCGAACACCGGGTGGTACTGCACCCCGGTCAGGCACGCGTTGCCCGGCGCCCGTTGCGCGTACAGGAACGGCTCGCGCAGCAGCCAGCCGTCGTACGGACGGGGCAGCGGCTCACGGTCCGGCGCGCCCTGCTGCTGGGTGAGCAGCCACCGCCGGTAGGCGCCGTGCACCGCCTCCGGCACCGAACCGCCACCGCCCGACCAGCCGCGGACGAAGCCCCGGATCAGGCCCTCGGCGGTGAACAGGGTCATCTGGGTGTCGTCGGTCACCTCGGCGACCAGACCGCCGCCCGGCAGGCCGGTCACGCCGTCCGGGCCGAAGCGCTCGCGGATCTGCTCCAGCTGCAGGAACTCCACCGGCCAGCCCAGCGCGTCGCCGATCGCCCCGCCGAGCAGCGCCCCGCGCACCCGGTCCCGGTAACCCGTCCCCGTACTCGTCACTGCTCGCCCGCCCCTCGGTAGTCCCCGCCCCCGCGACCTGTTCTACCAGGCGGCCGGGGCGGAACCCCGGATCCCGGCGCCCGGATCTCAGCGGTCGATCGCGCCGGAGCCTCCGCGCAGGGACGCCCGGTCCGCCGCCGCGCGGCCCGCCGCCCAGCCCTCGCCGTCGCTCACCCGCACGCGCTGCGACACCAGCTTGGGGAACAACCGGTCCACCTCCTGGTCCACCGCCTCGGTGCGCGCCTTCAGGGCCGGCAGCAGCCGGGCGTCCGGGACCAGCTGCTCCGCGGTGCCGTCCTCGCGCAGGTGCCGGCCGGCCGCGGCGTCGCTGGTCGTCCGCTCGGTCGCCTCGGCGAGCCGCTCGCGGATCCGCGCGGCGTACGCCACCAGGAAGGACTGCCGGAACGCCTTGGTGCGGGAGGCGCCGTCCAGGTGCTGGCGGGCGCCGGCCTGCTGCATCGCGTGCGTCGCCTGCACCAGCAGCGAGGTGTAGAGCAGCTCGACGCCGTCCAGGTCCGCATCGAAGCCGATCACGGTGCAGAAGCCGAACTCCTTCGCCCACACCACGCGGCAGCGGTTGGCGGCCGCGACCGCGTCCAGCAGCATCGTCTTCGGGCCCTCGTACGGGTTGTCCACGCCGATCCGCAGCGCGCCCGGTGCATGCGGGTCGGCGCCGTCGACGGCGAGCAGGGCCTCGTCGATGCTGTGCTGGGCCATCAGCTGCTGGGCCTTGGCGGTCAGCGCCTCGGCCTCCTCGGGGAAGTCGGTGGACTCCGCCTTCGCCAGCAGGGCGCGGATCCGCGGGAGCATCCGGGGCTCGCCGGTCACCGGGCGGCGCGGGCCGGGCTCCCGGTGCGGCGTCCCGCCCGGGGCGGGGCCCACGGGGGCGATCGGGGGCAGCCGGCCCCAGCTGCGCAGCAGCTCCAGCAGGGCGGTGGCGAGGGCGAAGCGGTCCAGGCGGTGGCGGTGGGCGAACGCGGGGAGGTACGCCTCGTCGGACGTCCACCAGACCTCGGCCTCAAGCTCGCGCAGCTGCTCCTGCCAGCGGCGGTCGGTGGCGGCGGCGGGGTAGCGGCGGGCCTCGGCGGCGATCAGGTCCACGGCGAGCGCCAGGTGCACGGGCTTCAGGTCGCGGCGCACCACCCGCACCAGGTCCGCCGGCCGCCACCCGGCCGACCAGCACCGGCCGACCGCCGTGTCCGCGTACGCCAGCACCGCCCGGCTCACCGCCGGCCACCGCCCCGCGGAGGCCGCGAGCGACGAGGCTCCGGTGTCCAGCGAGAGGTCCAGCTCCTCCTCCGGAGCCGTCACCGCCGACCGCACCGCCGACTCCAGCAGCGCCCCGGCGTCCTCACCGCTGCCGCCGCCACCCTGCTTCCGCCTACCCACGCCGCCTACCTCCGGGTCCCATGCCTCCCACCCATGATGCCGGACCGGCCCTGGTTGCCCGGTTCGGTGCCGGGCTCCGGCTCCGCTCCGCCCTCGTCACTGCTGCCGGCTGCGGCTGCCCAACGGCGCGGGCGGCCGGAATGCCTCCTGGGAGCGTCCGATGCGGAGTGGGAAGCCGACGGGGCCGACTTCCCACTCCCGCCCCCCACCGGGTCAGCGTTCGACGGCCTTGGCGAGGATCTCCGGGAGCCGCTCCAGCAACCGGCCCGCGGCCAGGCGCAGGCCCAGGGTGGCGATGACGGCGCCGTAGAGGGGGCCGGCGAGGAGGAGGGGCCAGGTGGGGGCGTCGGCGGCGAGCGCCCAGGCGAGGTAGCCGATGGCGGGGGAGGCGACGACGACGCTGCCGAACATCGAGCCGAAGCTGTTGAGCATCACCAGGCCGCCCTGGCCGGGGGCGGCGTTGCGCATCGGGTTGTTGTCGGCGGGCATCGTGTACGGCGCGAGCACACTGAGCACGGCGCCGATGGCGATGCCGCTGCCGAGCAGGGCGAAGGCGAGGCCGACGGCGGCGGGCAGGCCGGACCAGTCGCCGGAGGCGGCGGCGAGGACGACGGCGAGCACCAGGGTGACCGGGACGGCGTAGGAGAGCAGGGCGAACGCGCGGCCGCGCAGTTCGTCGCGGGCGTCGGCCGGGGTGAGCAGGGTGGCGGCGACCATCCAGAACGCGGAGCCGTCCATGCCGAACAGGTTGAGCATCTGCAGGCCGAGGAACATCCCGGTCATCGCCACCAGGTAGACCGTGGACCAGCCCTGGACGATCGACAGCACGCAGATCACCAGCGTCATGCCGATGCTGGTGAAGACGGCGGCCTTGGCCCGCGGCTCGCGCCAGGCGTACCGCAGATGACGCTGCATCACGGCGCCGGCCCGGCCGTCCGGCAGGAAGCGCCAGCCGCGTCCCGGCTCCTGGACGCCGCGCACCACCTCCACCGTGGAGGCGTCGGCGGTCACCATCAGCTGCTGCAGGCTGCCCCGCCACCAGCGCAGCAGCAGGACGAGCAGCGCGCCGGTCGCGGCGAGCTGGAGCAGCGCGAGCGGGTACCGGCCCTCCCCGGCGGTGCGGACGGCGTCGACGGCGGAGACCGGCGGGATCCAGCGCAGCACGGAGGCGATCGGCGCGAGCGGTTCGAGGTCGAGGCCGTCGGTGCCGGGCTTGCCGAAGACGCTCTGCGAGCCGACGTTGGCGATCTGCACCAGCAGGGCGAAGAGCAGGCCGCCGAAGATCGCGAAGTCCTTGCCGCGCCGGCTGGAGAGCAGCCGGGCGTTGCCGGCGGCGACGGAGCGGGAGAGCACGACGACGGTCAGCACGGCGAGCGGCACCCCGGCCACCCCGATCACCCCGGCCGCCGCCGAGGCGCCGCCGGCGCCGGACAGCGCGGCGCCGGTGAGCAGGACCAGGCTGACCAGCGGCCCGGGTCCGAGCAGGGCGGCGAGCACGGAGCCGCGCAGCAGAGGTCCGGGCCGCAGCGGCAGCATGGTGAGCCGGGTCGGGTCGGCGCTCTCGTCGCTGGAGAAGAGGAAGAGCGGTATCGCGGCCCAGCCGACGGTGAGCGCGCCGGTGAGGACGACGCCCGCGTCACCGGCGGAGCCGGAGTCGACGGCGTGCTCCAGCATGGCCAGGGCGAGCGCGATCCCGCCGGCGAACAGCAGGCCGAGGACGGTGCCGAGCGCGTAGAGGACGGCGCGGCCGCGGCTGCGGCGCAGGCCGTTGCGCAGCAGCCGGAGTTTGAGGGAGACGAGGGTGCGGACCACCGTCCGGCCGTCGGGAGGGCCGTCCGGGAGTCCGGGGTGCGCGGGCGCGGTGCGGGTGCTCACCGGTCGCCCCCGCCGAGCCAGCCGAGCGCCTGGCCGTCGTCCTCCCGGACGCCGATCAGCTCCAGGAACGCCTCGTGCAGGCTGCGCCCGCCGCGGACGGTGTCCAGCGGGCCCTGGGCGACGACCCGGCCGGTGCTGACGACGGCGACCCAGTCGCAGAGCTGCTCGACCAGCTCCATGACGTGGCTGGAGAAGACGACGGTGGAGCCGGCCGCCGCGTAGCGCTTGAGCACGCCGCGGATGGTCTGGGCGGAGACCGGGTCGACGCCCTCGAAGGGCTCGTCGAGGAACAGCACGTCCGGGTTGTGCAGCAGTGCGGCGGCGAGGCCGATCTTCTTGCGCATGCCGGTGGAGTAGTCGGCGACCAGCTTGTCGGCGTGGCCGGCGAGGTCCAGGACGGCGAGCAGCTCCTCGGCCCGGCGGTCGACCTCGGCGCCGGGCAGGCCGCGCAGCCGGCCGTTGTACTGGAGCAGTTCGCGGCCGCTGAGCCGCTCGAACATGCGCAGGCCCTCGGGGAGGATGCCGATCCGGGCCTTGGCGGCGACCGGGTCGGCCCAGACGTCGGCGCCGTGGATGAGCACGGTGCCCTGGTCGGGCCGGAGCAGTCCGGTGACCATCGACAGGGTGGTGGTCTTGCCGGCGCCGTTGGGGCCGACCAGTCCGATGAACGCGCCGGCCGGAAGTTCCAGGCTGAGCCCGGCGACGGCGGCCTGGGTGCCGAAGTGCTTCCACAGGCCCTGGATGGACACGGCCGAGGGCGCGGGGGCGGCGGGAACGGGGGACGGCGGCGGCGCTGACGCCTGCATGGCGGCTCTTTCCACTGGTGGTCGTACCGGTCGGGGCGGTGCAGGTTCCATGATCGACACGGGCCCCGACGACAGCCTGCCACCGTCCGGCCGGGCCTGTCTCCTGTGGCGATGCCCCGGGTGTGTCTGCGCCAAACGGGTGAGCGGGGCGGCCGGCGGGGCCCGGCGGAGGCCGGACCGCGGCCGGATTTCCCGTACGAGGGCGACTGGTCCGCGGATCCGGCAACTACTCAGGACGCCCGTTCGTCCTGCACTATGAGAGTCGAGTGGGCGGGGTGGGACCGTGGTCGCGCGGGGGTACCGGGAGGTGGCGGATGGCCGTTCAGCCGTGGGGTGAGCAGGGCTACGGGACGGCGAAGCCGCCCGCGTCCGTGCCGCCCGTCCCGGGGATGCCGCCCGCGGCGCACCACGCGGCGCACCATGCCGCGATGCCGCAGTCGGCGATGCGCGCGGCGACCACGGACCGCGAGCGGACGGTGGACGTGCTGAAGGCCGCGTTCGCCGAGGGCCGGCTGAGCGCCACCGAGTACGGCGAGCGGTTCGAGGCGGCGAGCAACGCGCAGACCTACGGCCAGCTGGCCCGCCTGGTCGCCGACCTGCCGGCCGGGCCGATGGTGGCCCCGCAGATGGTGGCGCCGTCGATGGCCGGTCCGGTCGCCGTGCCGGTGCCGCCGACCTTCCTGGCTCCGCCGCCGCCGCGCCGGACCAACGCCGTCGCGGCGACCTCGCTGGTGCTGGGCCTGCTCTGCGTGCCGACCGTCGGCCTGCTGGGGGTGCCGGCGGTGATCACCGGCCACGTCGGGCGCCGGCAGGCGGAGGAGCGCAACGAGGACGGTGACGGCATGGCCGTCACCGGCATCGTCTTCGGCTGGCTGTCGATCGGCTTCTGGCTGCTGATCATGACCGCGGTGCTCCTGTTCGGCTGATTCCCGGCGCGCCGCCGGCGGCCCGTTGCGGTGGCGGCGGCCTCCCGGGTGTGGTAGAGCGGCAGGAGGACGACCTGACACCGGGCGGCCGCGCGCGGGACACCCGGGCGACACCCGGCCGATGGCTGTCACCTGCGGCGTTGCATTTGTTTTGACCGCGCCCGATGCGCTAGGTACGCTCTGACCTTGTGCCTGGGGTGTCCCCGGGTCCTTGTGCGTGCATGCACACCGGTCGCCGCGCCGAGCCGGAGCGCCTCCCAGCGCGCCGCGCGTAGAGCGCCGTCGCTGTACATCAGCCCACGGGATTCCGTGCCGGAAAAAACCCAACACACCCGACCGCGTGGGTCGACCACGGGGCCGTGTGCGAGGGAATCACCGCAGGTTAGTTCCACCAAGCCTTGGCACACAGAAAACGGAGAAACGGTGCCTACGATCCAGCAGCTGGTCCGAAAGGGCCGGCAGGACAAGGTCGAGAAGAACAAGACTCCCGCGCTGAAGGGCTCCCCGCAGCGCCGTGGGGTCTGCACGCGTGTGTACACGACCACCCCGAAGAAGCCGAACTCGGCTCTCCGCAAGGTCGCCCGTGTGCGCCTCACCAGCGGGATCGAGGTCACCGCTTACATCCCGGGCGAGGGCCACAACCTGCAGGAGCACTCCATCGTGCTGGTTCGCGGTGGTCGTGTGAAGGACCTTCCTGGTGTCCGCTACAAGATCATCCGCGGTTCGCTCGACACCCAGGGTGTCAAGAACCGCAAGCAGGCCCGCAGCCGCTACGGCGCCAAGAAGGAGAAGTAAGAATGCCTCGTAAGGGCCCCGCCCCGAAGCGCCCGGTCATCATCGACCCGGTCTACGGCTCCCCGGTCGTCACCCAGCTGGTCAACAAGATCCTGCTGCACGGCAAGCGCTCCACCGCCGAGCGGATCGTCTACGGCGCCCTTGAGGGCGTCCGCGAGAAGACCGGCTCGGACCCGGTCGTCACGCTGAAGCGCGCGCTGGAGAACGTCAAGCCGGCCCTTGAGGTCAAGTCCCGCCGTGTCGGTGGCGCGACCTACCAGGTTCCGGTCGAGGTCCGTCCGGGCCGCGCCAGCACCCTGGCGCTGCGCTGGATGGTCGGTTACTCGCGCGCCCGTCGTGAGAAGACCATGACCGAGCGCCTGATGAACGAGATCCTCGACGCCAGCAACGGCCTGGGCGCTTCCGTGAAGCGTCGCGAGGACACCCACAAGATGGCCGAGTCCAACAAGGCCTTCGCGCACTACCGCTGGTAGTCCGTACCCCGTCACTAGACAGAGAGAGAACGAGCCACCATGGCTGCAACCTCCCTTGACCTCGCCAGGGTCCGCAACATCGGGATCATGGCGCACATCGACGCGGGCAAGACCACCACCACCGAGCGGATCCTGTTCTACACCGGCGTGTCGTACAAGATCGGTGAGGTCCACGATGGCGCTGCCACCATGGACTGGATGGAGCAGGAGCAGGAGCGCGGCATCACGATCACGTCGGCCGCGACGACCTGTCACTGGACCGTCGACGATGCCGACCACACCATCAACATCATCGACACCCCGGGTCACGTCGACTTCACCGTCGAGGTGGAGCGTTCGCTGCGCGTCCTCGACGGTGCCGTGACGGTGTTCGACGGTGTCGCCGGTGTCGAGCCCCAGTCCGAGACCGTGTGGCGGCAGGCTGACCGCTACGGCGTCCCGCGCATCTGCTTCATCAACAAGCTGGACCGCACGGGCGCCAACTTCTTCTTCTGCGTCCAGACCATCGTGGACCGCCTCGGCGCGACCCCGCTGGTCATGCAGCTGCCGATCGGTGCCGAGTCGGACTTCCAGGGCGTTGTCGACCTGGTCCGCATGAAGGCGCTGGTCTGGTCGGCCGAGGCCGCCAAGGGCGAGATGTACGACATCGTCGACATCCCGGCCGAGCTGCAGGAGCAGGCGGACGAGTACCGCGAGGCGCTGATCGACACCGTGTCGAACGTCAGCGACGAGATCATGGAGCTCGCCCTGGAGGGCGAGGACATCCCGGTCGAGCTGCTGCAGACGGCGATCCGCAAGGGCACGCTGAACTCGGACTTCACCCCGATCTTCTGCGGCACCGCGTTCAAGAACAAGGGCGTTCAGCCCCTGCTCGACGCCGTCGTCAAGTACCTGCCGTCCCCGCTGGACATCGAGTCCATCGAGGGCACCAAGCCGGGCGACGACACCGTCAAGATCTCCCGCAAGGCCTCGGACGACGAGCCGCTCGCCGCGCTCGCGTTCAAGATCATGTCGGACCCGCACCTCGGCAAGCTCACCTTCGTCCGGGTCTACTCGGGCCGCCTGGAGTCCGGCACCTCGGTGCTGAACGCCGTCAAGGGCAAGAAGGAGCGCATCGGCAAGATCTACCGCATGCACGCGAACAAGCGTGAGGAGATCGACTCGGTGGGCGCCGGCGACATCATCGCCGTCATGGGCCTGAAGCAGACCACCACCGGTGAGACGCTGTCCGACGAGAAGAACCCGGTCATCCTGGAGTCCATGGACTTCCCGGCCCCGGTCATCCGCGTCGCGATCGAGCCCAAGTCCAAGGGTGACCAGGAGAAGCTGGGTGTCGCCATCCAGCGTCTCGCCGAGGAGGACCCGTCCTTCCAGGTCAACACGGACGAGGAGACCGGCCAGACCATCATCGCGGGCATGGGCGAGCTGCACCTTGAGGTGCTGGTCGACCGCATGCGCCGTGAGTTCAAGGTCGAGGCCAACGTCGGCAAGCCGCAGGTCGCGTACCGCGAGACCATCCGCCAGGCGGTCGAGCGCATCGACTACACCCACAAGAAGCAGACCGGTGGTTCCGGTCAGTTCGCCAAGGTGCAGATCGCGATCGAGCCGCTTGAGCAGGCCGAGGGCTACGAGTTCGTCAACCTGGTCACCGGTGGCCGCGTTCCGCGCGAGTACATCCCGTCGGTCGACGCCGGCTGCCAGGAGGCCATGGAGTTCGGCATCCTCGCCGGCTACCCGCTGCAGGGTGTCCGCGTGAAGCTGCTCGACGGTGCCGCGCACGACGTCGACTCCTCCGAGCTCGCGTTCAAGATCGCCGGTTCGATGGCCTTCAAGGAAGGCGCCAAGAAGGCCAAGCCGGTCCTCCTGGAGCCGATGATGGCCGTCGAGGTCACCACGCCCGAGGACTACATGGGCGACGTGATCGGCGACATCAACTCTCGCCGTGGCCAGATCCGGTCCATGGACGAGCGTCACGGTGCCCGCGTCGTCACGGCGCTGGTGCCCCTCTCCGAGATGTTCGGCTACGTCGGTGACCTGCGCAGCAAGACCTCCGGTCGCGCGAGCTACTCGATGCAGTTCGACTCGTACGCCGAGGTTCCGAAGAACGTGGCGGACGACATCATCGCCAAGGCCAAGGGCGAGTGACGTCCCGACATTCGGGACGATAACGAAGCCTTAGGCTATTAGGAGGCAACCCGGGAGGATCCGGCCGGATCCTCCCGGGGCCTCCGGCCCCCCCACCAGCGGGACGGCACGGGGTGTCCTCCGGACAACCCGCACCAAAACCGATCAAAGACCAACTGGCGTCAGCACGGCGTACAGGAACTGTCCTCAGGAGGACTCAGTGGCGAAGGCGAAGTTCGAGCGGACGAAGCCCCACGTCAACATCGGCACCATCGGTCACATCGACCACGGTAAGACCACGCTGACCGCGGCCATCACCAAGGTGCTGCACGACGCGTACCCGGAGATCAACCCCTTCACGCCGTTCGACCAGATCGACAAGGCGCCGGAGGAGCGGCAGCGCGGTATCACCATCTCCATCGCGCACGTCGAGTACCAGACCGAGGCGCGCCACTACGCCCACGTCGACTGCCCGGGTCACGCGGACTACATCAAGAACATGATCACCGGTGCCGCCCAGATGGACGGCGCCATCCTGGTGGTCGCCGCCACCGACGGCCCGATGCCGCAGACCAAGGAGCACGTCCTCCTGGCCCGCCAGGTCGGCGTCCCCTACATCGTCGTCGCCCTGAACAAGGCCGACATGGTGGACGACGAGGAGATCCTGGAGCTCGTCGAGCTTGAGGTCCGCGAGCTGCTCTCCGAGTACGAGTTCCCGGGCGACGACCTGCCGGTCGTCCGCGTCTCCGCGCTGAAGGCGCTGGAGGGCGACAAGGAGTGGGGCGAGAAGCTCCTCGGCCTGATGCACGCGGTCGACGAGAACATCCCGACCCCGGCCCGCGCCGTGGACCAGCCGTTCCTGATGCCGATCGAGGACGTCTTCACGATCACCGGTCGTGGCACCGTCGTCACCGGTCGTATCGAGCGCGGCATCCTCAAGGTCAACGAGACCGTCGACATCATCGGCATCAAGACCGAGAAGACCACCACCACGGTCACCGGCATCGAGATGTTCCGCAAGCTGCTCGACGAGGGCCAGGCCGGTGAGAACGTCGGTCTGCTGCTCCGTGGCATCAAGCGCGAGGACGTCGAGCGCGGCCAGGTCATCATCAAGCCGGGTTCGGTCACGCCGCACACCGACTTCGAGGCCCAGGCCTACATCCTGTCGAAGGACGAGGGTGGCCGCCACACCCCGTTCTTCAACAACTACCGCCCGCAGTTCTACTTCCGTACCACGGACGTGACCGGCGTCGTGACCCTCCCCGAGGGCACCGAGATGGTCATGCCGGGCGACAACACCGCCATGACGGTCGCGCTGATCCAGCCGGTCGCCATGGAGGAGGGCCTGAAGTTCGCCATCCGTGAGGGTGGCCGCACCGTCGGCGCCGGCCAGGTCACCAAGATCGTCAAGTAATTGACCTTCTGACCTGCCTGTCCGATCAGGCGAGCCGAAGGGCCCCGCACACCTTTCCCGAGGTGTGTGGGGCCCTTCGGCGTGTCGGCGTGACGAACGCGCCGGTGACCCTCCGGCCATGGGGAGCGGCTTCATGCCTGCCTGCTATTCTGGCCGCTCATTGGGGCTCCCCCCATTGCTGTCCGCGGGTACTTCGGACACGGTGGGTGAAGGGTGTCCGGCTGGTGGGGGCATCCCGGTCGGTCCGTGCCGCCGTATCGTTCTTGGAAACATGGGGACAGGCGAGAAACGATGTTCAACGCAGCAGGGCACGACCTCGTGGCGGCCGGGACCCCGGCACCGTTGCTGTCGGTCGTCATGCCGATCTACAACGAGCAGGAAGCGCTGCCCCTGACCGTTCAGCGTCTGCGGCCGATCCTGGACCGGCTGGGGATCGACTACGAGGTCGTCGGGATCGACGACGGCAGCACCGACGCCACCCCGGCGATCATGCAGAAGGTCCACCAGGACTGGCCGGAGTTCCGGATCGTGCGGTTCGCGCGCAACTCCGGGCACCAGGCGGCGCTGACCGCCGGCATCCACCGCGCCTTCGGGGACTACGTCGTCTCCATCGACGCCGACCTTCAGGACCCGCCGGAGAAGATCCCGGAGATGCTCCAGCTCGCCCAGGAGCAGGGCCTCGACATCGTCTACGGCGTGCGCGGCGACCGCGGCACCGACACCGTCTTCAAGCGCCGCACGGCCGGGGCGTACTACTGGCTCATGCGCCGCCTGGTCGGCAAGAAGATGCCCAACCAGGCCGGGGACTTCCGCCTGCTGAGCCGGGCCGCCGTCGACGCGCTCAAGGCGATGCCCGAGCACCAGCCGGTCTACCGGCTGCTGGTGCCGTGGCTGGGCTTCCCCAGCGGCGAGGTCGTCTACGTGCGGGAGGAGCGGGTCGCCGGCTCGACGCACTACCCGCTCTCCAAGATGCTCCGGCTGGCCATCGACAGCATCACCAACTTCTCGGCGGCGCCGCTGCGGCTCGCCACCTGGCTGGGCCTGGTGAGCCTGGTGCTCTGCTTCGTGCTGGGCGTCTACACCGCGGTCGAGTACGCGCTGGGCGAGACCGTGCCCGGCTGGTCCTCCCTCTTCGTCGGCATGCTGTTCCTCGGCGCCGTCCAGCTCGTCTGCATCGGTCTGCTGGGCGAGTACGTCGGCCGGATCTACTCCGCCGCGCAGGCCCGCCCGGCCTACTTCGTGGGGTACGACTCGGCCGCGGACGCCGTCCGGGGCCGGCCCGAGCCGTCCGCGTCGGCCCGCTAGCGCACAAGCCCAGGCACCGCTGGTCGGGCCGGCAGAGAGACGAGAACCTTGGACAGCACCGACACGACCGTGGCCGCCTCCCGGTCCGCCCGCCGACCGGGCGGGCCGACCGACGGCCCGGCGCCGGCCGCCTACGGCCGGACCGCGGTGCGGTTCCTCCCCGCCGCCGCGGCCTACCTCGTGCTGGTGGCGGCCCTGCTCGCCGCCGACACGTCGGTGAACGACATCGCCCGGTACACCTTCTACGTGCTCTGGGGCGTGCTGCTGCCGGGCACCCTGGTCTTCCGCAGCCTGCGCCGCCGCCCCTACACGCTGCTGGAGGACCTCGCGTTCGGCGCCGTCACCGGCCTCGTGCTGGAGCTGGCGGCCTGGGCCGTGCTGGTCGGCCTGGGCCTCCAGTCGGTGGCGACGTTCTGGCCGCTGGCGGTGGTGCTCCCGTTCGCGCTGGTGCCCGGGCTGCGGCGGCACTGGCGGCCGCGGGGCTACCGGCCCTTCTCGGCCGGACGCTCCTGGGCCCTGGCGGGCACGGTCGCGCTGACCGTCGTCTACTACTACGAGGCCAACCTGGCCCGTTTCCCCGTGCTGCCGACGGACGACTCGACGAGGATCTTCGGCGATCTGCCGTACATGCTCTCGCTCGCCGGCAGCGCGACGCACGACATGCCGCCGACCTTCCCGCAGGCGGCGGGCGAGCCGCTGCACTACCACTGGTTCACCTTCGCGCACATGGCGATGACCGACCTCGTCGGCCACATCGACCTGCCGGTGGTGGCGATGCGGCTGATGGTCCCGGCGCTCAGCGCGCTGACCGTGCTGATCATCGCGGTGGTGGCGCAGCGCCTCAGCGGCAAGGCCTGGGCCGGCCCGGCGGCGGCGCTGCTGTTCTTCGCGGTGGGCGAGTTCACCGCGGCCTACCCGAACAACGTGAGCTCCTGGACCTTCGGCTTCCCGCCGATCCGGCTGATGTCCTGGGGGAGCCTGTCCCTGACCTACAGCCAGCCGCTGCTGGTGGCCCTGGTCGGTGTGGTCGGTGCGCTGATCGGCCGCAAGGGCGGCCCGGACGCCGCGGGGGAGGAGCCGGCGGACGGAGGCCGGGTGCCGGCCTTCGGGCGCGGAGCCTTCGTCCTGGTGGCGGGGTTCGCGCTGGCCTCCAGCGCCGCCAAGGCCAGTTCGCTGCCGGTCACCCTGGCCGGCCTCGCGCTGGCCGGACTGGTGATGCTGGTCACCGGCCGGCGGATCCCCTGGACGGTGGTCGGGCTCGGCGCGGTCATCGCCGGCGCCCAGCTCTTCGCCACCGCCGTCATCTTCGACTTCGAGAGCTACGGCCTGGAGGTCGTGGCCTTCGGCAACGTCCAGCAGTACTGGGCCAACACGCCGCAGATGCGCGGCACCGCGGCGCAGGCGGCCGTGGTGATCGCCACCCTGGCGGCCTTCGTGATCACCCATCAGGTCCGGCTGGCCGGCGTGCTCCCGCTGTTCCGCCACCGCCGGCTGAACCTGGAGCCGGCGCAGTGGTTCCTGCTGGGCGGCGCCGTGGCCGGACCGGCCGCCTACCTGGTGGTCAACGGCTTCAACTCCAGCTACTTCACCATCGCCTCGGCGCCCTTCGGCGCCCTGCTCGCCGCCTGGGGCTACTGCGAGGCCGCGGAACGGGCGGCGCTGTCCGTGCGGGCCAGGGTCCTGCTGGCCGCCGGCGTGCTCGTCCTGGTGGCCGGGCTCACCTGGGGCATGTACCGCCACACCCGGGGCTGGGCCGAGCTGGTGGCCAAGGCGGCCGGTGCCTACGACGCCTGGCAGCCGTACGCCCCGCTGCTGCCGGTGCTCGGCGGGACGGTCGTCCTGGCGGGGCTGGCGGCGGTCGGCGCCCTGCTGTGGTGGGGGTCGGGCCGGATCTGGCCGCGGCTGCGCGGCCGGGGCGGGATCGTCCTGCTCACGGCGACGCTGGCGGTCGGCGTCCCGGGGACGGCACTGGACCTCCTGCAGTCCCGGCAGTACGTGTGGGACGGCACCTGGATCCTGCCGCAGAGCCAGATCGACGCGGCCCGCTGGGTGCGCGCCCACAGCGACCCGGCGGACGTCATCGCGACCAACAGCCACTGCTGGGAGCCGGAGAACTACACCACCACCGACCGCTGCACCAACTACCGCTCCCAGTGGCTCAGCGCGTACTCGGAGCGTTCGGTGCTCATCGAGGGATGGGCCTACGCGCCGCGCATGATCGCGCAGAGCGGTGGCGGTGTCGCCTCGGGGCGGCCGTTCTGGGACCAGGAGCTGTTCCAGCGCAACGAGAATGCGATCTACCAGCCGACCGCGGAGCTGCTCGACGGCCTGCGCCGGGAGCACCGGGTGCGGTACCTGGTGGTCGACCGCAAGGCAGGCGCCGAGTCACCGCAGCTCGGCACTCTCACCAGCAAGGTCTACGACAACGGCCGGACCGTCGTGTACGAGCTGGCCTGACCGGATGAACGGGTAACCCGCATGCTTTCCACGGACGATCCTGGGGCGGCCCCGCAGACGGCTCCGCCCGTCAAGCGGCAGCTGCCGTCCTTCCTGGTGATCGGTGTCCTGAGCACCCTCTTCTACCTGGGGCTCTTCGTCGCCGCCCGCGCCTTCACCGACCCGCAGGTGGCGAATCTGATCGCGCTGGCGGTCAGCGCGGTGGCCAACACGGCCGCCAACCGGCGCTTCACCTTCGGCATCACCGGCTCGGAGGGCGCGCTGCGGCACCAGCTGCAGGGCGCGGTGGCCTTCCTCATCGGCCTGGGGCTGAGCGCGGGCGTCCTGGCGCTGCTCGACCTGGCCGTCCCGGACGCCTCCCGGGTGGTCGAGGTGGGCGGGCTGGTCGTCGCCAACGGCCTCGCCACGGTGGTGCGCTTCCTGCTGATGAAGGTCTGGGTCTTCAAGAACCGCTGAGGCGCCCGGAACGACGGAAGTGCCTGGCCCGCCGTCCCCCGTGAGGGGCGGCGGGCCAGGCACTTCCACGTCCGGCCGGCACCGTCCGGTGCCGGCCGGGCCGGTCAGGCCGAGACCTTCGGCGGGGCCGGTTCGGCGGGCGACTGCGGCTGGGCGGCGGCGCCGGGTTCGACGGGCTCGCCCCGCCGGGCGGCCCGGACGGCCGCGCGCTCCTTGAGCCGGCGCACCGGCCACGGGGTCCAGTTCTTGGCCTTCATCACCGGGGACTCCAGCAGGTGCCAGGAGAGCGCGGCCAGGACGACCGTGCCCGCCATGGCCAGCGCCAGGTAGACCGGCTTGCCGTGCTTGGCGTAGCCGAGCACCGCCAGCGCCTGCTCGACGGTGAACCCGTAGATGTAGATGCCGTAGGAGTAGTCGCGCTTGCGGCCGATCTTGTGGAACGGCCGGGGCAGCCGGATGGCCAGCCAGAGGAGCAGGTAGGCGAAGGCGGGGTAGCCGAAGACGAACAGGCCGCCGGTCCACAGGGTGAGGCCGAGCACGGCGGCGCAGATCAGCGCCACGCCGTCGTGGATGACCAGCTTGTCGCGGTACAGCTGGAAGGTCGCGCCGATCATGAAGACGAAGACCAGGTGGATCAGCATGTGGACCGACATGGCGTCCAGGAACGGCACCATGACGAAGGACTGCTGGTCGCCGGGGATCCCGCGCAGCGAGGGCGCGTTCACCCAGTCGCGCAGGATGAGCCCGCCGAGCGCGAGGGCGAGCAGCGGTATGAACCGCCGGGCCTTGCGGAGCACGCCGCCGGCCGCGAGCAGCCCGATCAGGACGTAGCAGAGGATCTCGTACTTCAGCGACCAGAGCGCGCCGTTCACCCCGGGGTCGAAGTTGGTGCCCTTGGTCCGGCCCTCCGCCATCACGCCGGAGATGTCCCAGCCGGTGCTCATGGCGGTGTTCCAGGTGCCCTTGAGGTAGTTCACCGGACCCTGGGGGTGGTCCCAGTAGCCGTCGAAGGTGCCGTGCTGCCAGTGGTACAGCAGCGGGACGATCACCAGCGCGGAGACCAGCAGCGATCCCCACAGGCCGGGCAGGATGCGCAGCGCGCGGTGCCAGGCGTAGCGGCCGACGGTGCTGCGGGCGCCACTTCCGCTGATCATGAAGCCGGACAGGACGAAGAAGCCGATGACCGACATCTTGCCGATGTCCGTCTGCTGGCCGCTGCGGAGCCACAGCGGGTCGAGCCGCCCCCAGGCGATCGGGTACATGTGGGAGACGACGACGGCGGAGGCGAGCAGCAGCCGGAGCACACCGAAGCTGTTGGCCCGGGAGGAGTACAGCTCGGCCAGGGTCCCGCGACGGCCAGGCAGAGAAAGCCTAGGAGACATGAGAGCGGTTCATGCTTTCCGGAAGTGGAGACGCGGAGAAAGCCTCCGGCGCACGGGCCCGATCGGACCCTCGGGGGATCCTATCGAGCTTGCCGGAAGCCTTCACCGTGCTGGGCGAATCGTTAGCGGCCTGCGTCCGGGGACGAACCGTCCTTGGCCGCGTGCTCCCACAGGGTGCGGACGGCCTCGCGCAGGCTGCGGCGCGGGGCCCAGCCGAAGGCCCGCTCGATCGCGGTGACGTCCAGCTGCTGCCACTCGGTCTCCGGGCCGCTGCCCTCCGGCGCCGGCACCTCGGTGACCTCGGTCGGCACACCGCTGACCTCGATCAGCAGCTCCACCAGCTCGCGGGCCGAACTCGCCCGGCCCAGGCCGACGTTGAGGACGGCCGGAGCCTTCGGGTTGGACGGGACCGCGGCCACGATCGCGTCGACGGTGTCCTGGAGGTCGACGAAGTCCCGCTGGGCGGTGAGCGGCTGCAGGGCCAGCTCGGCGGTCGTGCCGGCCGCCCGGGCCGCGGCCAGCTTGCCCGCCATCACGCCGAGCAGGCTGTGCGAGGGCTGTCCGGCACCGACCACGTTGCCGAGCCGGAGCACCACCGCGTCCAGGCCCTCCTCGCGCACGGCGGTCGCGATCAGCTCGGTGGCCTGGAGCTTGAGCTTGCCGTAGACCATCGACGGGTTCGGCTCGGAGTCCTCGGAGAGGCTGACGCCGATCGGGCAGAGCCCGTACTCGTGCACCGTGCCGAGGTGGACCAGGCGCGGGGGAGCGGGCATCGAGCGCAGCGCCTCCAGCAGCCGGGTGACCATGCCGACGTTGGCGCCCACCATCTGCTCGTCGGTCAGGCCCCACATGCCGCCGGCCGCGTTGACGACCACGTCGATCCGGTGCTCGGCGAGCAGGGCGGCCAGCTCGGCCGGCGGGTCGACGGTCAGGTCGAGCCGGGCGAACCCGCCGGGCAGGGCGTCGGCCGGCTCCTTGCGGGCGATGGTGAGCAGGTGGTGGCCCCGCTCGGCCAGGGTGGCGAGGATGGTGCGCCCGATGAAGCCGGTGCCGCCGAGGACGGCGATCCGGGGGAGGGCTGAGCTGCTAGCGGCCATGGCCTCTGGCTCCGATGGGTCGGTACGGGTGGGGCGGTGGGCGTTGCTCAGTAGCGGTCGGTGCCGGCGACGTGCCGCAGCAGGGTCCTGGTGCCCTCGCTGTGCCGGTTCTTGACCGCGCCCGGGACCATGGTGAGCGCGTGGATCCGGGAGGACAGGTGCAGCCGGGAGGCCTTGGCGGCCCGGGACCAGCCGTGCGCGTCCAGGCGGTCGGCGACGTCCCGGAAGAAGCGGTTGGCCTCCTCGAAGCGGACGCCGGTGAAGGCCTGCGCGGAGGAGATGCTGACGGCGTGCCGGCGGTACTGGAAGGTGACCTTGTCGGTGATCATCATCTGCTCGCCGGTCTGCAGCAGGTCGATGACCAGCGCCAGGTCCTGGGTGACCTCCAGGTTGTCCCGGAAGCCGACCGCCTTCACGGCCTCGGTGCGCCAGCAGATGGAGGGGAAGAACAGCCAGTTGCCGCGGAGCAGGCTGATGGCCAGCTCCTCCCCGCTCATCAGCTTGCGGCCCTGGACCTTGGGCGCGTAGATGCGCTTCTTCGCCTGGTCCACCAGCCCCTCGGTGGGCGTGCCGTCGCCGTCGATGACCTGGACGCCCGGCTGCACCATGCCGATGTCCGGGTTGTCCTTGAGGATGGCCCGGGCGGTCTCCACGTAGTTCGGCAGCATGATGTCGTCGGTGCCCATCATGACGAAGTGCTGCTCGCGCACCAGGCCGAGGCACTTGCGGTAGTTGCCGGTGACGCCGAGGTTCTGCTCGTTGCGCTGGTACGAGACCCGCTCGTCGCCGAGCTCGGCGAACCAGCCCGGGACGTCCGGCTCCTTGCCGTCGTCCACCACGGTGAGCCGCCAGTTCGGGTCGCTCTGGGCCAGGACGCTGCGGACGGCCGCCTGCATGAGGGCGACGTTGCCGTAGTAGGGCAGCATGATGTCAAGAGTTGTCATGAGCGGCGCACCAGGTGTTTTCCGGGTAGGAGGGGACGGCGAGAAGGCTACTGGCCGCTGAGCGAGCGCCGGTAGCGAAGGCACTCCTCGTAGTCCGGCAGCAGGCCGGTCTCGATGGCCTCGGCCAGCGTCGGGGCGGCGGCGTCCCGGGCGGACAGCTGCGGGACCTCGGCCGGCCACTCGATGCCCAGGTCCGCGTCCAGCGGGTGCACCGCGTGCTCGCCGGTCGGGTTGTACGTCTCGGAGCAGACGTACGACAGCGTGGCGTCGTCGGTCAGCGCGCAGAAGCCGTGGCCCAGGCCCTCGGAGATGTAGACCGAGCGCCGGTCCACGTCGTCGAGGCGGACGAACTCCCAGCGGCCGAAGGTCGGCGAGCCGACCCGCAGGTCGACGATCACGTCGAGCACGGCGCCGCGCACGCAGCTCACGTACTTGGCCTGGCCGGGCGCGACGTCGGCGAAGTGGATGCCGCGCACGACGTCCTTGGCGGAGACCGAGAGGTTGCCCTGGGCCATCCGCAGCGGGTGGCCGACCACCTCGGAGAGCCTGTCGAAGCGGTACCACTCCATGAACAGGCCGCGCGGGTCCCCGTGCTGCTGCGGGGTGATCTCCCAGGCGCCCTCGATGGACAGCTCGCGGAACTTCATCGGGCGTCCTCCTCGTCCAGCAGGTTCAGCAGGTACTGGCCGTAACCGCTCTTCAGCAGCGGCTGCGCCAGCTCGCGCAGCTGGTCGGAGGTCAGGAAGCCGGCCCGCCAGGCCGCCTCCTCGACGCAGCCGATCTTGAAGCCCTGGCGCTCCTCGATGACCCGGACGAACTCCGAGGCCTGGACCATCGAGACGAACGTGCCGGTGTCCAGCCAGGCGGTGCCGCGGTCCAGGACGGTGACCTGGAGCTCGCCGCGCTGGAGGTAGGCGTCGTTGACGGCGGTGATCTCCAGCTCGCCGCGGGCGCTCGGGGTGATCGTGCGGGCGATCTCCACCACGCGGTTGTCGTAGAAGTAGAGGCCGGGCACCGCGTAGCGGGACTTCGGCCTGACCGGCTTCTCCTCGATCGAGATGACCTGGCCGGACTCGTCGAACTCGACCACGCCGTAGGCGGTCGGGTCGGCCACCGGGTAGGCGAAGACCATGCCGCCCTTGGGGTCGGTGCGCTGGGCGAGCCGGGTGCCGAGGCCGCTGCCGTGGAAGATGTTGTCGCCGAGGATCAGCGCGACCGGCTCGTCGCCGATGAAGTCCGCGCCCAGCACGAACGCCTGGGCGATGCCCTCCGGGCGCTCCTGGACGGCGTACTGGAGTTCCAGGCCGAGCTGCGAGCCGTCGCCGAGCAGCCGCTCGAACTGCTCGCGGTCCTGCGGGGTGGTGATGATCAGGATCTCGCGGATCCCCGCCATGATCAGCGTGGAGAGCGGGTAGTAGATCATCGGCTTGTCGAAGACCGGGAGGAGTTGCTTCGAGACTGCCCGCGTGAGGGGCCAGAGGCGGGAACCGGTGCCGCCCGCAAGAAGAATGCCGCGCATGGCGCACACCTTACGTGGCCTGCCCGACCCCGCGGCAACCAGCCTTCGGACGCCCACGCAGCACCCCGCGGACCCGGGACGGGGCGCCTCCGCGCGCGCACTATACTCAGCCGCACTATGCGTATCCTCGTCACCGGCGGCGCCGGATTCATCGGGTCCCAGTTCGTCCGCGCGCTGCTGTCGGCGGATCCCGCGGCCCGCGTCACCGTCTTCGACAAGCTGACCTACTCGGGCGTCGAGGAGAACCTCGCGCCGGTCGCCGACCACCCGGGCTACACCTTCGTCCGCGGCGACATCTGCGACATCGACGCCGTCGACCAGGCCATGCCGGGCCACGACGCGGTCGTGCACTTCGCCGCCGAGTCGCACGTCGACCGCTCCATCGCCGGCGCCGGCCCGTTCGTGATGACCAACGTCGTCGGCACCCAGGTGCTCCTGGACGCCGCCCGCAAGCACGGCGTCGGCCGTTTCGTGCACGTCTCCACCGACGAGGTCTACGGCTCGATCACCGAGGGCTCCTGGACCGAGGAGTGGCCGCTCGCGCCGAACTCCCCGTACTCCTCGTCGAAGGCCGGCTCGGACCTCCTCGCCCTCGCCTACCACCGCACCCACGGCATGGACGTGGTGGTCACCCGCTGCTCCAACAACTACGGGCCGTACCAGTTCCCCGAGAAGGTCATCCCGCTCTTCACCACCAACCTGATCGACGGCAAGCGCGTCCCGCTGTACGGCGACGGCGGCAACATCCGCGACTGGCTGCACGTCTCGGACCACTGCCGCGGCATCGACCTCGCGCTGCGCAAGGGCCGGGCCGGCCAGGTCTACAACATCGGCGGCGGCGTCGAGCTCACCAACAAGGAGCTCACCGGCCTGCTGCTGGAGGCCGCCGGCCAGGGCTGGGACATGGTCGACCGGGTCGAGGACCGCAAGGGCCACGACCTGCGCTACTCGCTGGACATCACCAAGATCCGCGAGGAGCTCGGCTACGAGCCGCAGGTCACCTTCGAGGAGGGCCTCGCCTCGACCATCGCCTGGTACCGCGAGAACCGTGCCTGGTGGGAGCCGCTCAAGGTGAGGGCCGCGCAGCAATCGTGAACCACGAGGGCAGCACGGCGCCGGCGCGCCGTTCCCCGCTGGCCAAGGTCGTCAGCGCTCTCCCCCCGGGCACCCAGCTGGTGATCGGGGGGACGGTGCTGCTCGGCGCCGCCTCCTACGTCCACCTGATGGCGGCCGGCTACAGCCTCGGCAAGCCGGAGATGGCCTCGGTCTCGCTGCTCTGGACGATCCTCATGTCGGTCGGCCTGGGGCTCTTCTTCCCGGTCGAGCAGGAGCTGACCCGGATCGTCGCCGCCCGCGCGGTCGGCGGCCAGGGCGCGGCGCCCGTGGTGCGCCGGATCCTGCTGATCACCGTCGGGATGCTGGCCGTGATGGCGGTCGGGATGGCGGTCGCCGTCCGGCCGCTGGCCCGCACCTTCTTCGACGGCCGCACCGACATGGTGATGGCGCTGGGCATCGCCTTCGCGGCGATGGCCGCGAGCAACGTCAGCCGCGGCGTGCTGGCCGGCCTCAACCGGTTCGGCGCGTACGGCGCCCAGCTGGCGGTGGACGGCGCGCTGCGGATCGCGCTGGCCGGCGGCTGCGCGGTGGCCGGCGTCCGCTCGCCGCTGGCGTTCGCGCTGATCCTCACCGTCGCGCCGCTGGTGGCCGTGGTGGCGACGGCCCGCCCGCTGCTCGCCGGGGTGCGGTCCGGCCCGGCGGTCGGCTGGGGGTCCCTCACCTCGGGCCTGGCGCCGCTGGTCGCCTCCACCCTGCTCTCGCAGGTGGTGGTCAACGCCGCGGTCGTCTCCACCCAGCTGCTCGCCCCGGACGACGCCGCCCTGGTGGCCGGCCTGCTGAACGCCGTGGTGCTGGCCCGCGTCCCGCTGTTCGTCTTCGGCTCGCTCCAGGCCTCGCTGCTCGCGGGCCTGTCGAGCACCGCGGCGGCCGGTGACCGGGCCGGGTTCTCCAAGCTGCTGGTCCGCACCTGCGCGGTCGTCACCGTGCTCGGCGTGGCCGGCGGCATCCCCGCCACCGTCCTCGGCCCGTGGCTGATCCAGGTGCTCTTCAAGGCCGACGACGTGCTCGGCTCGCTCGACTTCCTCTGGATGTCGGCCGGTACGCTCTGCTACATGCTCGCGATGGTGCTCGGTCAGGCGCTGCTGGTGCTGCACCGCCACCGTCTCCAACTGCTCGGCTGGGCGTTGGGTGTTGTTGCGCTGATCGTGACCACCCTGGTACCCGGCCCGATCGCGACCCGGGTCTGCCTCGCCTACACTGTTGGTTCGCTGGCCGCTGTCGCATGCATGTTCGCCGCGGTCTGGCTGACCTTCCTGCGGAAGCCGCCGACTTCTCCGGCCGGTTCCGCCGAGTCCGCCCGTCCCTCACTCGTGGACTCGGTATGACGACACGTCGCTGTCGCCGAGGCCCGCAGCCCGTCTTTCTTCGCACCCTGAAACTCGCGGCCGGCGGCCGCGGCATGGAGTCATGATGTCCGACTACGACGACGTGTGGCTGGTCATCCCGGCCTACAACGAGGGAACCGTCATCGCCGACGTGATCGAGGGGGCCCGGAAGACCTTCCCGAACATCGTCGTGGTCGACGACGGCAGCACGGACAACTCGTCCGAGCACATCATGACCACCGGGGCGCACCTGGTCCAGCACCCCGTCAACCTCGGCCAGGGCGCCGCACTGCAGACCGGTCTCAGCTACGCGCTCAAGCAGCCCGGCGCCAAGTACTTCGCCACCTTCGACGCCGACGGCCAGCACCAGACGCACGACGTCGAGAAGATGGTCGCCCTGCTCCGGGCCGACGAGGCCGACGTGGTCCTCGGCTCCCGCTTCATCGAGCAGACCGGCGAGGTGCCGTGGATCAAGCGGGTGGTCCTGCGGACCGCCGCGACGATCAGCCCCACCGCGCGCAAGCTCAACCTGACGGACTCCCACAACGGACTCCGTGTCATCAACCGCGAGGCCGCGACCAAGCTCCGCATCACCATGAACGGCATGGCCCACGCCTCCGAGATCGTCGCCTTCCTGGCGGCCTCGGACCTGCGGGTCATGGAGGTGCCGGTGGACATCCTGTACACCGACTACTCCCGTTCCAAGGGCCAGTCGCTGATCAACGGCGTCAACATCCTCTTCGACATCTCGCTCAGGGAGCGTGGCCGCAAGTGAAGTACATCTGGATCCAGTTGCTGCTCATGGTCGGCACGGGTGTGCTCGTGCTCGCCTTCGTCCGCCGCTGGGACGCCGCCCACACCCGCGCCTGGAAGCGGATGGCGTTCTTCGCCTTCGTCGTCGCCAACGTCTACGCGGTCCTGCGGCCGCAGGACGTGACCTGGATCGCCAACAAGCTCGGCGTCGGCCGCGGCACCGACCTGGTGCTCTACCTGCTGGTCGTGGCGATGGCGTTCATGACCCTGAACACCTTCATGCGCTTCCGCTCGCTGGAGAAGAAGCTCACCGACCTGGCCCGCACCGTCGCGGTGAACGACGGCCAGCGCGTGAACACCGACCGTTTCACCGAGCCCGAGGTCGGCGCCGACGAGCGCGTCGCGCAGCTCTAGGTCCTCATCGTTCGGGAGAGCGGCACACATGTCTGCGACGGCCACCGGGCCTCGAATAATCGCGCGTCAGCGGCCTTCCTCGGATGCCGCCGATGCCCGGCCGTCCCTGCTCGGACGGCTCGCGCCCGGGGCCGTCGAGGCAGCATCGGGAGTCCTGGTTGCCCTCGGGTTCACCTGGATCTGCACGTTCATCAAGGTCAACCCGATGCAGCGGGTCGGCCAGGTCAGCGGCCTCGCCGCGCTCCAGCTGCGGTTCATCCTGGCCTTCGTCGTCCTCGCCCTGCTGTGGTGGGCGGCGAGCCGCTGGTTCTCGCGCCCGCTCGCGCTGCGGACCGCCGCGGCCTCGCTGTCCGGTCTCGCCACCGGGCTCTACGCCGGCGGCGTGGCGGTCGCCCTGCGCGGCACGGTCTGGCCGCTCAACGCCAAGCGCGGTGACTCCGGGCAGCTCCAGCAGTGGACCGGCGACATCCTCGAAGGCCGTCCGATCTCCAGCGTCTACCCGCCGCTGTTCCCGCACCTGCTGGCCCGCTGGACCGACCTCCTCTACCCCGGCCAGCCCGGGCTGGGCCTGAAGATGCTCGGCCTGGTGCTGATCGCGCTGACCGGCCCGGCCGTCTACCTGGCGTGGCGACTGCTGCTCCCGCCGCTGTGGGCGCTGGCCATCGGCGTGGTGCCGGTCTTCCCGATCGTCCACGCGGCCAAGCCGTACGTCGACGTGGTGCTGCTGGTCCTCATCCCCGTCCTGGCCCGGTTCACCACCAGCCTGCTGCGCTCCACCGGCAGGAGCGTGCGGACCGCGCTGTTCACCGGCGCCGCCTACGGCCTCGCGCTGGCCCTCCTCTTCCTCTGGTACTCGGGCTGGTTCGTCTGGTCGGCGCCCGGGATGCTGGCGGTGATGGTGGTCACCCTGGCCAAGGTCTGGCGGCAGGGCAAGGACGCCGTCCTGCGGGCGGCCGCCCTGCTGGGCGCGACCGCCGTGGTCTTCCTGCTGGTGGCCGGCCTCTACCTGCAGCGGCTGCTCGCCGGGTCGGACACCCCCGACACCTACATGTACTTCGACACCAACGTCGACCCCGCGTACTTCGCGATGTGGCAGGGCGACTCGCCGGGCGTGATCGCCAACGGCGCCTGGCCGCTGCCCGGCGAGCTCGGCGGTGTCGGCGTGTTCGTGCTGCTGCTGGTCGTCGGCGTGGGCGCCGCGCTCTGGCTGGGCGCGGCCCTGCCGGTGGTCCAGGTCGCCGCCTTCTGCATGCTCGGCGCCTTCCTGATGCGCTACTGGTTCGCCTCGCACATGGAGCGCGACCAGCTGGTGCAGCTCTACCCGCGCACCTCGGCCGAGCTGCTGTACTGCGGCATCGTGCTCTTCGGCATGGCCTGCTACCTGCTCAGCCGCAGGTTCGCCGCCGGCGAGCGGACCGCGACGGCGGAGTCCTCCGGCCGCGCCGTCGCGACCCCGGCCCTGCGGACCGGGGGAGCGGTGCTCTGCGCCCTGGCGTTCTTCTTCTCGATGGCCGGTTCCTCCACCATCGACCGCTTCATGCCCGCCAACCAGGGCTCCTGGGGCTCGTTCGCGTGGTTCGCGCACACCACCCCGCTGCCGGACGGCACCTGCCCGAAGTTCGCCCCGGAAGGCAAGTGCGGGTAGCGACGGCACCCCCGCTGTGAGGATCCGGCGGAGGATCTGCGGTTGGCACGGGTGTTGTGCGGCGTGGAAGAATCCCGAACGCCCCGGGGCACGACACCCCCGTAGCCTGATCCAACCGAACGCCGCAGTGGAACGCACCTGCGGCCGGCGCCCCCGGACGTGGCGGCGCCGCCTGACGGAAGTGGACCGAGATGACTGATCTGGCCCCGGACGTGGTCCGCGAGAAGGGCCCCTCACGCGAAGCCGGAGCCGCAGCGGCGTCGGCGGCACCGGCCGCGGAGAAGCCCGCACTGCTGACCCGCCGCTGGGCCCAGATCACCGCGGAGGTCGTGGTCGGCGTCGTCGCGGCGCTGGGCTTCACGCTGCTCTGCACCCGGATCGACGTCAATCCGCTGAACCGGATCGGCCAGGTCAGCGGCCTCGCCAAGATCCAGCAGTACGTCACGATCATCGGGCTGCCGCTGCTCGCCGCGCTGCTGTTCACCGCCTACCGGGGCACCCTGCGCCGGCACCGGCTGACCCAGCGGCTGGTCTGCTCCGCGCTGGCCGGCCTGTCCACCGGCGTGGTGGCCGGCGGTGTCGTGGTGGCCCTGCACGGGACCCCGTGGCCGCTCGGCGGACAGGAGGGCGACCCGAGTGTGCTGGTCCACATGGCCACCGGGTTCCTGGACGACAAGGGCCTGCCCGGCGTCTACCCGCCCGGCTTCCCGGCGCTGATCGCGTTCTGGGCGAAGTACCGCTACAACGGCGTCGGCAGCGAGGGCTTCGCCCTGCACGACCTGCAGATCTTCTTCAGCGCGCTGGTCGGCCCGATGAGCTACCTGGCCTGGCGGCTGCTGCTGCGCCCGTTCTGGGCCCTGCTGATCGCGATCCCGGCCGCCGTGGTCTTCCTGGACCCGATCCGCCCGTACAGCCACGTGGTGATGATCATCCTGGTGCCGCTGCTGACCGCGGTCCTGCGCGAGCTGCGCCGCGCCGGGGAGCTCCCGCTGCGCTCGGCCCTGCTGCGCGGGACCGGCTTCGGCGTCGTCTTCGGTCTGCTGTTCCTCTGGTACTCCGGCTGGTACCTGTGGTCGGCCCCCGGCATCGCCGTGCTGACGCTCTTCGTCTTCCCCTGGCGCCAGGGCCGCACCGCGGTCCGCAACGGGCTCGGCCTGCTCGCCACCACCGTGGTGAGCGCCGGGATCGTCGGCGCGCCGCTGCTCTACCAGCTGGCCAAGGTGGGCGCGGACGTCCCGGACCGGTACGGCTACATCATGACCTACACGGACCCGGCCTACGTGATGGGCTGGCTGTCCGACCGGGTCGGCACGACCACCTACCACGAGTACCCGGCCACCGGGGACCTCGCGGGCCAGACCGGCTTCACCCTGCTGCTGCTCGCCGGCGTCGGCCTGGGCATCGGGCTGGGGCTGCGCAACCTCGCGGTGCGCACGGCCGCCGCGGTGCTGGCCGGGGCCTGGCTGATGCGGTTCACCTTCGCCGGGAAGATGGCGCAGAGCGGCACGGTCGCGCTGTACCCCCGGACCACCTGGATCATCCTGTACTGCCTGATGATCCTCGCCGTGCTCGGGCTGATGGCCGCCTACCACCGTGGCAGCGGCTGGCTGGAGCGGGTGCTGCGCAAGGACGACGCACCGGCCGGCACCACGGTGCTGTCGGGCCGGGCGCTGCGCCAGCTCGCCGCCGGCCTGGTCTGCGCGCTCGCCCTGTTCGGCACCATGGGCGCCTCCTGGTCGGTCAACCGCTACATGCCCGAGCACGAGAAGTACGGGCGGATGGGGCTGGACGCCTGGCGGGCGCACACGATCAAGAAGGCCGACGGCAGCTGCCCGACGTACGCGCCGGTCTCCGACTGCGCGGGCATCATCACCAAGGACTGGGAGCCGGACAAGGACGACAAGAAGTTCGTCTGGTGCGCCGGCGTCGCCACCGAGGACTGGCTGGAGGTCTGCGGCCGCCGCGCGCCCTGGGACAACGGCCCGCAGAAGTAGCGGGTCCGCGGGGGCCCGGCAGGACCGTGCCGTCGGGGCCGGTGAGGTACGCCTCACCGGCCCCGATTGGCTTTCCGGCTCCCGGCTGTGGCAGTATGTCCAAGTTGCTCGGTTGAGTTGCCGATGCTGCGCGCCTCCCGCCGGGAGGACCGGAAGCGAGTCCCACGTACTCGTCGTTCCCGTGATGGCCGTCAAGCGTGAGTGTTACGCCACGGCAGCTGCGGGGCGGACGTACGGGAATCTTCCGGGAAGCGTGTGCGGGGCCTCGACCCGGCTCCCCCCACCCCGAAAGTTCGAAACCGACGAGTCCATCGCCGGTTTTTTGCAAGCGCGAGTGCGACACGCCCGAGCGCGGGGGTCGGAGCGGGGGTCGTGCAGTGATTAGGACAAAGGACTACAAAGTAGCCATGGCGGGACAGAAGATCCGCATCCGGCTCAAGGCCTACGACCACGAGGTCATCGACTCCTCGGCGAAGAAGATCGTCGAGACGGTGATCCGTACTGGTGCGCAGGTCGCGGGCCCGGTGCCGCTGCCCACTGAGAAGAACGTGTACTGCGTCATCCGCTCGCCGCACAAGTACAAGGACTCGCGCGAGCACTTCGAGATGCGCACTCACAAGCGTCTGATCGACATCCTCGACCCCACGCCGAAGACGGTTGACTCGCTGATGCGTCTCGACCTGCCGGCTGGTGTCGACATCGAGATCAAGCTCTGAGAGGCGCACCGAAGATGGCTAAGCAGATTAAGGGCATCCTGGGCGAGAAGCTCGGCATGACCCAGGTCTGGGACGAGAACAACCGGGTCGTCCCGGTGACCGTCGTCAAGGCCGGGCCGAATGTCGTGACCCAGGTCCACACCGCCGACAGCGCGGCCGGCTACAGCGCCGTCCAGCTCGGCTTCGGCGAGATCGACCCCCGCAAGGTGAACAAGCCCCTCGCGGGTCACTTCGCCAAGGCCGGTGTCACCCCGCGCCGCCACCTGGTCGAGATCCGTACCTCGGACGCCTCCGAGTACACCCTGGGCCAGGAGATCACCGCCGAGCTGTTCGAGGCGGGTGTCAAGGTCGACGTGACCGGCACCTCCAAGGGCAAGGGCTTCGCCGGTGTCATGAAGCGTCACAACTTCAAGGGCCTCGGCGCCGGTCACGGCACCCAGCGCAAGCACCGCTCGCCCGGTTCCATCGGTGGCTGCGCCACCCCGGGCCGCGTGTTCAAGGGCCTGCGCATGGCGGGTCGGATGGGCCACGAGCGTGTGACCACCCAGAACCTGACCGTGCACGCGGTCGACGCGGAGAAGGGTCTGCTGCTCATCAAGGGCGCCGTCCCGGGCCCGAACGGCGGCCTCGTCCTCGTCCGCACCGCGGCGAAGGGGCTGTGAAGGATATGAGCACCATTGACATCCTGTCGCCGGCTGGCGACAAGACCGGCAGCATCGAGCTGCCGGCCGAGATCTTCGACGCGAAGGTCAGCGTTCCGCTGATGCACCAGGTCGTCGTGGCGCAGCTCGCTGCGGCCCGTCAGGGCACCCACAAGACCAAGACTCGCGGCGAGGTCCGTGGCGGCGGCAAGAAGCCGTACCGCCAGAAGGGCACCGGCCGCGCCCGTCAGGGCTCGACCCGTGCGCCGCAGTTCGCCGGCGGTGGCGTCGTGCACGGTCCCGTGCCGCGCGACTACTCGCAGCGGACCCCGAAGAAGATGATCGCCGCCGCCCTGCGCGGTGCGCTCACCGACCGGGCCCGCCACAACCGCATCCACGTCGTCACCGGCGTGACCGCGACCGAGGCGCCGTCGACCAAGGCCGCCAAGAGCCTGTTCGGCAAGATCACCGAGCGCAAGAACGTCCTCCTGGTCGTCGAGCGTGCGGACGAGCTGGGCCTGAAGTCCGCTCGCAACCTGCCGAACGTCCACATCCTGGACGCCGGTCAGCTGAACACCTACGACGTGCTCGTCTCCGACGATGTGGTCTTCACCCAGGCCGCCTTCGAGCGTTTCGTGGCCGGTCCGGCCGCGTCCGCCAAGGCCGTTGCCGCTGAGGGCGAGCTCGAAGGGAGCGCCGCCTGATGAGCGACGTTACGAGCAAGACGTTCACGGACCCCCGTGACGTCCTGGTGAAGCCGGTCATCTCCGAGAAGAGCTACAGCCTTCTCGACGAGAACAAGTACACGTTCATCGTGTCGCCGGGCGCCAACAAGACCCAGATCAAGCAGGCCGTCGAGGCGGTCTTCTCGGTCAAGGTCGAGGCTGTCAACACGATCAACCGTCAGGGCAAGCGCAAGCGCTCCAAGACGGGTTTCGGCAAGCGCAAGGACACCAAGCGCGCCATCGTGACGCTGGCCGAGGGCAACCGCATCGACATCTTCGGTGGTCCGACCTCCTGACGGAGGCCGTGATCGTCGATCAAGACGAGGACGAAAATGGGTATCCGCAAGTACAAGCCGACTACGCCGGGCCGTCGTGGCTCCAGCGTGGCCGACTTCGTCGAAATCACGCGGTCCACGCCGGAGAAGTCGCTGGTTCGCCCCCTGCACAGCAAGGGCGGCCGTAACAACGCCGGTCGTGTCACCGCTCGCCACCAGGGTGGCGGTCACAAGCGCGCCTACCGCGTGATCGACTTCCGTCGTCACGACAAGGACGGCGTGCCGGCCAAGGTCGCGCACATCGAGTACGACCCGAACCGCACCGCGCGCATCGCGCTCCTGCACTACGCGGACGGCGAGAAGCGCTACATCATCGCGCCGCGCGGCATCGCGCAGGGTGACCGGATCGAGAACGGCGCTGGCGCCGACATCAAGCCGGGCAACAACCTGCCGCTGCGCAACATCCCGGTCGGTACCACCATCCACGCGGTGGAGCTGCGTCCCGGCGGCGGTGCCAAGCTGGCCCGCTCGGCCGGTTCCGGCATCCAGCTGCTGGCGCGTGAGGGCAAGATGGCGCACCTGCGCATGCCCTCGGGCGAGATCCGCCTGGTGGACGCGCGCTGCCGCGCGACCGTCGGCGAGGTCGGCAACGCCGAGCAGTCGAACATCAACTGGGGCAAGGCCGGCCGCATGCGCTGGAAGGGCGTCCGCCCGACCGTGCGTGGTGTCGCCATGAACCCGATCGACCACCCGCACGGTGGTGGTGAGGGTAAGACCTCCGGTGGTCGCCACCCGGTCTCGCCGTGGGGTAAGCCCGAGGGCCGTACCCGTCGCCCGAACAAGGCGTCGGACAAGCTCATCGTGCGCCGCCGCAAGACCAACAAGAAGCGCTAGGAGCAGGTCAGATGCCGCGCAGTCTCAAGAAGGGCCCCTTCATCGACGGCCACCTCATCAAGAAGGTGGACGCTCAGAACGAGGCGGGTACCCAGAACGTCATCAAGACCTGGTCCCGTCGTTCCGTGATCTCCCCGAGCATGCTCGGTCACACGATCGCGGTTCACGATGGCCGCAAGCACGTCCCGGTGTTCGTCACCGAGTCGATGGTCGGCCACAAGCTCGGCGAGTTCGCTCCGACCCGCACCTTCCGTGGTCACGTGAAGGAAGACCGGAAGTCGAAGCGTCGCTAAGCCTGAGCTTGCGCGCCAAAAAGACTCAATGACTTACTCCATTAAGGGGACAACCATGGAAGCCAGGGCTCAGGCGCGGTACATCCGCGTGACGCCCATGAAGGCCCGCCGCGTGGTGGACCTCATCCGCGGCCTGCCGGCCACGGAGGCCCAGGCGGTCCTGCGTTTCGCTCCGCAGGCCGCCACCGTGCCGGTCGGCAAGGTGCTCGACAGCGCCATTGCCAACGCCGCGCACAACTACAACCACTCCAACGTGGACGACCTCTACATCTCCGAGGCGTACGTTGACGAGGGCCCGACCCTGAAGCGGTTCCGTCCGCGCGCCCAGGGCCGTGCCTACCGGATCCGCAAGCGGACCAGCCACATCACCGTGGTCGTCAGCAGCAAGGAAGGGACCCGGTAATGGGCCAGAAGGTTAACCCGCACGGGTTCCGCCTCGGCATCAGCACGGACTTCAAGTCCCGCTGGTACGCCGACAAGCTGTACAAGGACTACGTCAAGGAAGACGTCGCCATTCGTCGCATGATGACGAAGGGCATGGAGCGCGCCGGCATCTCCAAGGTCGAGATCGAGCGCACCCGCGACCGCGTCCGCGTCGACATCCACACCGCTCGCCCCGGCATCGTCATCGGCCGCCGCGGCACCGAGGCCGACCGCATCCGCGGCGACCTGGAGAAGCTGACCGGCAAGCAGGTCCAGCTGAACATCCTTGAGGTCAAGAACCCCGAGCTGGACGCCCAGCTCGTGGCTCAGGGCGTCGCGGAGCAGCTGTCCTCCCGCGTCTCCTTCCGCCGTGCCATGCGCAAGTCGATGCAGGGCACCATGAAGTCCGGCGCCAAGGGCATCAAGGTCCAGTGCTCCGGTCGTCTCGGCGGCGCCGAGATGAGCCGTTCGGAGTTCTACCGCGAGGGCCGTGTGCCGCTGCACACCCTGCGCGCGAACGTCGACTACGGCTTCTTCGAGGCCAAGACCACCTTCGGCCGCATCGGCGTGAAGGTCTGGATCTACAAGGGCGACGTCAAGAACATCGCCGAGGTCCGCGCTGAGAACGCCGCTGCCCGCTCGGGCAACCGCCCGGCCCGTCCCGAGGGTGGTCGTCCCGCCCGCGGTGGCGAGCGCCGTGGTGGCGAGCGCGGTGGCCGCGGCCGTCGTCCCGCTGCTGCCGAGGCCCAGGCCCCGGTCGCCGCTGAGGCTCCGGCTGCCGAGAACACCGGAACGGAGGCCTGACCCCAATGCTGATCCCCCGTAGGGTCAAGCACCGCAAGCAGCACCACCCGAAGCGCGGTGGCGCTTCCAAGGGTGGCACCGAGCTGGCGTTCGGCCAGTACGGCATCCAGGCCGTGACCCCGGCCTACGTGACGAACCGTCAGATCGAGTCCGCTCGTATCGCGATCACCCGTCACATCCGTCGTGGTGGCAAGGTCTGGATCAACATCTACCCGGACCGCCCGCTGACCAAGAAGCCGGCCGAGACCCGCATGGGTTCCGGTAAGGGTTCGCCGGAGTGGTGGATCGCGAACGTGCACCCGGGTCGGGTCATGTTCGAGCTGTCGTACCCGAACGAGAAGGTTGCTCGTGAGGCGCTCACCCGCGCCGCCCACAAGCTGCCGATGAAGTGCCGGATCGTCCGGCGCGAGGACGGTGAGAGCTGATGTCGGCCGCTACCAAGGCTGCTGACCTCCGCCAGCTGGACAACGAGGCGCTCGTTGCCAAGCTGCGCGAGGCCAAGGAGGAGCTGTTCAACCTCCGCTTCCAGGCGGCGACCGGGCAGCTCGACAACCACGGACGGCTCAAGCTCGTCCGCAAGGACATCGCGCGGATCTACACCCTGATGCGCGAGCGCGAGCTGGGCATCGAGACGGTGGAGAACGCCTGATGACTGAGAACACCAACGAGACGCGCGGTTTCCGCAAGACCCGTGAGGGTCTCGTCGTCAGCGACAAGATGGACAAGACCGTCGTCGTCGCCGTCGAGGACCGCGTCAAGCACGCTCTGTACGGCAAGGTCATCCGCCGTACGAACAAGCTGAAGGCGCACGACGAGCAGAACGCGTGCGGTGTCGGCGACCGTGTCCTCCTCATGGAGACCCGGCCGCTGTCCGCGACGAAGCGCTGGCGCGTCGTCGAGATCCTCGAGAAGGCCAAGTAACGAAGCCGATGAGGTACGGCCGTATGTGCAGCGGGCCCCGCGCGGGCGCCGGTGTGAGCAGCGGCCGGCCCGTCGTCTCTCGTTGACGATCAGGAGAACGTTGTGATCCAGCAGGAGTCGCGACTGCGTGTTGCCGACAACACTGGTGCCAAGGAAATCCTTTGCATCCGTGTTCTCGGTGGCTCCGGTCGCCGCTACGCCGGCATCGGGGACGTCATCGTCGCGACCGTCAAGGACGCGATCCCCGGTGGTTCGGTGAAGAAGGGTGACGTGGTCAAGGCCGTCGTCGTCCGCACCGTGAAGGAGCGCCGTCGTCCGGACGGTTCCTACATCCGGTTCGACGAGAACGCCGCCGTCGTCCTCAAGAACACCGAGGGCGACCCCCGCGGTACCCGCATCTTCGGCCCGGTGGGCCGCGAGCTGCGCGACAAGAAGTTCATGAAGATCATCTCGCTGGCGCCGGAGGTGCTCTAACCCATGGCGAACAGCATGAAGATCAAGAAGGGTGACCTGGTCCAGGTCATCACCGGCAAGGACAAGGGCAAGCAGGGCAAGGTCATCCAGGCCCTGCCGGCCGAGAACAAGGTCCTCGTCGAGGGTGTCAACCGGGTCAAGAAGCACACCAAGCCCGGTCCGGGTACCCAGGGTGGCATCGTGACCGTCGAGGCCCCGGTGCACGTCTCCAACGTCCAGCTGGTCGTGGAGAAGGACGGCAAGAAGGTCGTCACCCGCGTCGGTTACCGCTTCGACGACCAGGGCAACAAGATCCGCGTTGCCAAGCGGACCGGTGAGGACATCTGATGTCTGAGACGACTGTTGAGAAGGTGGCCCCCCGCCTCAAGGAGCGTTACAACTCCGAGATCAAGGGCCAGCTGCAGGAGCAGTTCTCGTACGAGAACGTCATGCTGATCCCCGGCCTGGTCAAGGTCGTGGTCAACATGGGTGTCGGCGAGGCCGCCCGTGACAGCAAGCTGATCGAGGGCGCGATCCGCGACCTGACCGCGATCACCGGTCAGAAGCCGGCCGTGACCAAGGCTCGCAAGTCCATCGCGCAGTTCAAGCTGCGCGAGGGCCAGCCGATCGGCACGCACGTCACCCTCCGTGGTGACCGCATGTGGGAGTTCCTGGACCGTCTGGTGTCGCTGGCCCTGCCGCGCATCCGTGACTTCCGTGGCCTCTCCCCGAAGCAGTTCGACGGCCGTGGCAACTACACCTTCGGTCTGACCGAGCAGGTTATGTTCCACGAGATCGACCAGGACAAGGTCGACCGTCAGCGCGGTATGGACATCACCGTCGTGACCACCGCTCAGACCGACGACGAGGGCCGGGCGCTGCTGCGCGCTCTGGGCTTCCCGTTCAAGGAGGCGTGAGCCAATGGCGAAGAAGTCCCTCATCGCGAAGTCCGAGCGCAAGCCGAAGTTCGGCGTCCGGGCGTACACCCGGTGCCAGCGCTGCGGCCGTCCGCACTCGGTGTACCGCAAGTTCGGCCTCTGCCGTGTCTGCCTCCGTGAGATGGCGCACCGCGGCGAGCTGCCGGGCGTGACCAAGAGCTCCTGGTAATCCAGCAGCCCTAGGCACACCAGCGACACAGAGGTGCCCGATCCCACACCGCCCGTTTTTGGGCTGCCGTACGGAATCCCGTAAGGTAGTGGGGTCGGGCCCCGTGTCACGGCGTCTCCATGGACAGCCGTGGCCCTTCCCCGCGAGGGAGGGCTCGCATCCCAGTCTTACTACGTCGCAGGTCCCCTGCGCTTGTGCCCCTGACGGACTCCCCGGAGTGCGACAGGGGGACCTGGCGCGGAGAAACCACGGCGAGAGAGGCCTGAGGCCATCATGACCATGACCGACCCCATCGCAGACATGCTCACGCGTCTGCGTAACGCGAACTCGGCGTACCACGACTCCGTGGCGATGCCGGCCAGCAAGATCAAGGCGCACGTCGCCGAGATCCTGCAGCAGGAGGGTTACATCTCCTCCTACAAGGTTGAGGAGCCGGCTGAGGGCGAGGTCGGCAAGAAGCTGACCATCGAGCTCAAGTTCGGCCCCAACCGTGAGCGCTCCATCGCCGGCATCAAGCGCATCAGCAAGCCGGGTCTGCGCGTTTACGCAAAGTCCACCAACCTGCCGAAGGTGCTCGGCGGCCTGGGCGTGGCGATCATCTCCACGTCCTCGGGTCTCCTCACCGACAAGCAGGCCGCCAAGAAGGGCGTAGGCGGAGAAGTTCTCGCCTACGTCTGGTAATTCGGGAAAGGGAGGTACAGCAATGTCGCGCATTGGACGGCTGCCCATCCAGGTTCCCGCTGGTGTGGACGTCACCATCGATGGCCAGGCGGTCTCGGTGAAGGGCCCGAAGGGCTCGCTCACCCACGTCGTCGCTGAGCCGATCGAGATCGGCAAGGGCGAGGACGGCACCGTTGTCGTCACCCGCCCGAACGACGAGCGTCGCTCGAAGGCCCTGCACGGCCTGACCCGCACGCTGGTGGCGAACATGATCACCGGCGTGACCGCGGGCTACCGCAAGTCGCTGGAGATCAGCGGTGTTGGTTACCGTGTCGCGGCGAAGGGCTCCGACATGGAGTTCTCGCTCGGCTACAGCCACCCCATCCTGGTCACCGCGCCGGAGGGCATCTCCTTCGTCGTCGAGTCGCCCACCAAGTTCCACGTGGACGGCATCGACAAGCAGAAGGTCGGCGAGATCGCCGCGAACATCCGCAAGCTGCGCAAGCCGGACCCGTACAAGGCCAAGGGTGTCAAGTACGCGGGCGAGGTCATCCGCCGCAAGGTCGGAAAGAGTGGTAAGTAAGCGATGAGTGTCTCTGTCAAGATCGGCAAGGGCAACGCCTACAAGAGCGCCGCTCGCAAGCGCCGCGCGATCCGCGTTCGCAAGCGCATCGTCGGCACCGAGGTGCGTCCGCGTCTCGTCGTGACGCGCTCGAACCGCCACATGGTCGCCCAGGTCATCGACGACGCCAAGGGTCACACCCTGGCGTCGGCGTCCACCCTCGACGTGTCCATCAAGGGCGCCGAGGGCGACAAGACCGAGCTGGCCAAGAAGGTCGGAAGCCTGGTCGCCGAGCGCGCCAAGGCTGCCGGCATCGAGTCGGTCGTCTTCGACCGCGCGGGCAACCGGTACGCCGGCCGCATCGCCGCCCTGGCGGACGCGGCCCGTGAGGCCGGGCTCGACTTCTAAGCCGCTCGTCGACTCTGTCGGCGGACGTAATCGAGAGAGGTAATTCCAATGGCTGGACCCCAGCGCCGCGGTAGCGGCGCCGGCGGCGGCACCGGTGGCGAGCGGCGCGACCGTAAGCGCGACGACCGGGGCAACGCCCCCGCCGTCGAGAAGACCGCTTACGTCGAGCGCGTCGTCGCGATCAACCGTGTCGCCAAGGTTGTCAAGGGTGGTCGTCGCTTCAGCTTCACCGCGCTGGTCGTGGTGGGCGATGGCGAGGGCACCGTGGGTGTCGGTTACGGGAAGGCGAAGGAGGTTCCGGCCGCCATCGCCAAGGGCGTTGAGGAGGCCAAGAAGAACTTCTTCAAGGTCCCCCGTATCCAGGGCACCATCGCTCACCCCGTCCAGGGTGAGAAGGCCGCGGGCGTCGTGCTGCTGAAGCCGGCCGCCCCCGGTACCGGTGTTATCGCCGGTGGCCCGGTGCGCGCCGTCCTGGAGTGCGCCGGCGTTCACGACATCCTGTCGAAGTCGCTCGGCTCGGACAACGCGATCAACATCGTGCACGCCACCGTTGCCGCGCTCAAGCAGATCCAGCGCCCCGAGGAGGTGGCCGCCCGTCGCGGTCTGCCGCTTGAGGACGTGGCTCCGGCCGGTCTGCTCCGCGCTCGGGCTGCTGCCGGGGTGAGTGCCTGATGGCTCGCCTGAAGATCACGCAGACCAAGTCGTACATCGGCAGCAAGCAGAACCACCGTGACACCCTGCGCTCGCTTGGCCTCAAGCGGATGCACGACGTCGTGGTGAAGGAGGACCGTCCCGAGATCCGCGGGATGGCCCACACGGTCCGTCACCTGGTGACGGTTGAGGAGGTGGACTGATCATGGGCGACAACCCGATCAAGATCCACAACCTGCGTCCCGCCCCGGGTGCCAAGACCGACAAGATCCGCGTGGGTCGTGGTGAGGGCTCCAAGGGCAAGACCGCCGGTCGTGGTACCAAGGGCACCAAGGCCCGCTACCAGGTTCCGCAGCGCTTCGAGGGTGGCCAGATGCCGCTCCACATGCGCCTGCCGAAGCTGAAGGGCTTCAAGAACCCGTTCAAGATCACGTTCCAGGTCGTCAACCTCGACAAGCTGGCCGAGCTCTACCCGCAGGGTGGCGAGGTCACGGTCGAGGACCTGGTCGCCAAGGGCGCGGTTCGCAAGAACTCCCTCGTCAAGGTGCTCGGCACCGGCGAGATCTCGGTCGCCCTGCAGGTGACGGTGGACGCCGTCTCCGGCTCGGCCGCCGAGAAGATCACCGCCGCCGGCGGTACCGTCACCGAGCTCGTCTGAGCCCGCTGACTCCGCGAGCCCCGCGTCTCCCGCTCCGGGAGGCGCGGGGCTCGCGCCTTTTTCCGGACCCTCCGGCGGGCGGCCGTCCGCACGGCGGCGACCGGGCCCTCGTTCTTTTGTGTGGCAAAACCGGGCATCCCGTACCCCGTGAGTGGGGGAGGGGCGGTACACGCTTCTTTCGAGCGGCCGTGCACTGTTAGAGTCCGTGGAGTTCCCTTGTAGGCTGCGCATAGGCTCGCCTGTGCCGTCTGTAACGGAGCCCGATCCGCAAACTCCCCATTCAGGACCGACCCTCCCGCCGACGACGCGCGGGAGGCGCAGGAGGCACCGTGCTCAGTGCGTTCGCGCGGGCGTTCCAGACGCCCGACCTGCGCAAGAAGCTGCTGTTCACGCTGGGCATCATGGTGCTGTTCCGGCTGGGCTCGCACGTTCCCGTACCAGGGGTCGACTTCGAGGCGGTTCACGCCTGCATCAAGGAGACCAAGAACAACGGCCTCTTCGGGCTGGTGAACCTGTTCTCCGGCGGAGCCCTGCTCCAGCTGACGATCTTCGCCCTCGGCATCATGCCGTACATCACGGCGAGCATCATCCTCCAGCTCCTCACCGTCGTGATCCCGCGACTGGAGGCGCTGAAGAAGGAGGGGCAGTCCGGCCAGGCGAAGATCACCCAGTACACCCGGTACCTGACGATCGCGCTGGCGGTGCTCCAGGGCACCGGCATCGTGGCGACCGCGTCCAGCGGCGCCCTGTTCTCGGGCTGCGTCTACGCCAACCAGATCGTGCCGGACACCGGCGTGTTCCGGATCGCCGTCATGGTCCTGACCATGACCGCCGGCACCACGGTGATCATGTGGCTCGGTGAGCTGATCACCGACCGCGGCATCGGCAACGGCATGTCGCTGCTGATCTTCACCTCGATCGCCGCCCAGTTCCCCACCTCGATGTGGGCGATCAAGCAGTCCGGCACCATCGGCGGCGGCTGGGTCGAGTTCTTCTCGGTCATCGCGATCGGCGTCATCGTTGTGATGCTCGTCATCTTCGTCGAGCAGGCCCAGCGCCGGATCCCGGTCCAGTACGCGAAGCGGATGATCGGCCGCCGGGCCTTCGGCGGCACCTCGACCTACATCCCGCTCAAGGTGAACCAGGCCGGTGTCATCCCGGTCATCTTCGCCTCGTCGCTGCTGTACATCCCGGCCCTCGTGGTCCAGCTGACCAACAGCCAGGCCGGCTGGGCGGTGTGGATCAACCAGCACTTCGTGCGCGGTGACCACCCGATCTACATGGCCACCTACTTCCTGCTGATCGTCTTCTTCGCCTTCTTCTACGTCGCCATCTCCTTCAACCCCGAAGAAGTTGCCGACAACATGAAGAAGTATGGTGGGTTCATCCCGGGTATCCGGGCCGGCCGTCCGACGGCCGAGTACCTGAACTACGTGCTCACCCGCATCACGTGGCCGGGTTCGCTCTACCTGGGCCTGATCGCGTTGATCCCGATGATCGCCCTCGTCGCGTTCGGACAGCAGACCAACTTCCCGTTCGGCGGCACCAGCGTCCTCATCGTCGTCGGCGTCGGACTCGAAACTGTGAAGCAGATCGAGAGCCAGCTCCAGCAGCGCAATTACGAAGGGTTCCTCCGCTGATGCGTATCGTCCTCGTCGGACCCCCCGGGGCCGGGAAGGGTACTCAGGCGCACCTGCTCGCCAAGACCCTGTCCATCCCCCACATCTCCACCGGCGACCTGTTCCGCGCCAACATCGGCCAGGGCACCCCGCTGGGCGTCGAGGCCAAGAGCTACATGGACGCGGGCCGCCTGGTGCCCGACGAGGTCACCATCGGCATGGCCAAGGACCGCATGCTCCAGGAGGACGCCGCCAACGGCTTCCTGCTGGACGGCTTCCCGCGCAACCTGGGCCAGGCCAAGGCGCTGGACGAGTTCCTCGCCGAGCAGGGCATCAAGCTCGACGGCGTGCTCGACCTGGAGGTCCCCGAGGACGAGGTCGTCCGCCGGATCGCCGGCCGCCGGCTGTGCCGCAACGACGGCGGCCACGTCTTCCACGTGGACTACAACGCGCCGCAGGTCGAGGGCGTCTGCGACGAGTGCGGCGGTGAGCTGTACCAGCGCTCGGACGACACCGAGGAAGCCGTGCGGACCCGGCTGGAGGTCTACCACACGGAGACCGAGCCGATCATCGACTACTACCGCCAGCAGGGCCTGATCGCCACGATCCCGGCCCTCGGCAAGGTCGACGAGGTCACCGCGCGCGCGATCGAGGCGCTGAAGCGGGACAGCTGAGTTTTTCAGAGGTGCCGTACGGCCGCGCTGCCCGCTCCAGGGCAGCGCGGCCGTACGGCGTCGTACGGTGGAACGAGTGCACGGCCGCGCGGCAAGGACCGGGCGGGAACCCAAGGAAGGCGTGACCAGATGGTGGAGATCAAGACCCCCGAGCAGATCGCGAAGATGCGAGCGGCCGGGCTGGTCGTCGCCGAGGCGCTCAAGGCGTGCCGTGAGGCGGTCGCCCCGGGAATCACCACCCAGGAGCTCAACGACATCGCCGACAAGGTCATCACCGACCACGGCGCCACCTCGAACTTCCGGGCCCACCACGGCGGCCTCTGGTTCCCGGGCGTGATCTGCGCCTCGGTGAACAACGAGGTCGTGCACGGCATCCCCGGGGAGCGGGTGCTGCAGGAGGGCGACCTCATCTCGATCGACTGCGGCGCGATCCTGGACGGCTGGCACGGCGACGCGGCGATCACCGTCGCGGTCGGCGAGGTCGCCCCCGAGGTGGAGATGCTGAGCCGGGTCACCGAGGGCTCGATGTGGGCCGGCATCGCCCAGATGAAGAAGGGCAACCGCCTGGTCGACGTCTCCAAGGCGATCGAGGGCTTCATCCGCCGCCAGCCGCTGCCGCCCAAGGGCAAGTGGGGCATCACCGAGGGCTACGGCGGCCACGGCATCGGCACCGCGATGCACATGGAGCCGCACGTGCTGAACTACGTCGAGCGCGGCCGCGGCAAGGGCCCGAAGCTGATCCCCGGCACCGTGCTGGCGATCGAGCCCATGGTCTCGCTCGGCACCCCGCACACCACCGTGCTGGAGGACGACTGGACCGTCGTGACCAACGACGGCACCTGGGCCTCGCACTGGGAGCACTCGGTGGCCGTCACCGAGCAGGGCCCGGTCGTGCTGACCGCCTTCGACGGCGGCCGGGAGATGCTGGCCAAGCTGGGTGTGACGGCCGCGCCGGACCCGCTGGCGTAGGTTCCGCGGAACCCCCCGGAGCAGCCAACTTCCGTTGCTGACAAGGGATCAGAGCCCTGGAGGTTTGGACTTCCAGGGCTTTTGTCCTATTTTTATGCGCCGGTAGTGGCTTCGATCGGCAGGAGAGAGCAGTGCTCAAGGGATTCCGCGACTTCATGATGCGCGGCAACGTCGTCGACATGGCGGTCGGTGTGGTGATCGGTGCCGCGTTCACCGCGGTGGTCACCGGCTTCGTCTCCGCCTTCCTCACCCCGCTGGTGGGTGTGGTGGTCGGCGCCGCGGGCGACTTCGGCTCCTACAAGGCGACGATCGCCGGCGTGACCTTCCCGTACGGGCAGTTCCTCAACGTGCTGATCGCGTTCCTGATGACCGCGGCCGTGCTCTACTTCTGTGTCGTGCTGCCGGTGACCAAGGCCACCGCCCGCTACATGCCGAAGAAGCCGAAGACCCCGAAGCGCCCCTGCCCCGAGTGCCTGACCGAGATCCCCGAGGCCGCCCGCCGCTGCTCGGCCTGCACCGCCCACGTCGAGCCGCTCGCCCCGGCGGCCGCCCGCTGATCGGGTACCCCCGTTTTGGTCCATCCTGCGCCCTGGCGTAGGATGGACCGTCGGCTCACTCGTAGCGTGCTCCAGCACGCCCTCTTCCCCCTTGCCGGGGTCGGGGTGGACCCAGGTTCGCACGAGCGTTCCGCATACGGTAGCCGGTCCCGGAAGGTGGATCTCGCAGTTCATGGCTAAGAAGCAAGGCGCCATTGAGATCGAGGGCACCGTGATCGAGTCTCTTCCGAACGCGATGTTCAAGGTCGAGCTGCAGAACGGTCACAAGGTCCTCGCGCACATCAGTGGCAAGATGCGCATGCACTACATCCGCATCCTGCCGGACGACCGGGTCGTGGTGGAGCTCAGCCCCTACGACCTCACGCGCGGCCGGATCGTCTACCGCTACAAGTAAGAACGTCAGATCTAGACCCGGAGAACCTGAACCATGAAGGTCAAGCCGAGCGTCAAGAAGATCTGCGACAAGTGCAAGGTGATCCGCCGTCACGGCCGGGTCATGGTGATCTGCGACAACCTGCGCCACAAGCAGCGCCAGGGCTGATCTCTCCCCAGCATTTCTCGTAGTACTTCGCGCGACGCGAAAACGTCATAAGCGGGCCACCCGATCCGTCCCAGGGACGGACTGCCGCCCCCGGTCAGAGGCCGGGGCTCCCTCACCGTGAGGTGTCGGAGTAGGTGGCACGCCAGACCTCTGAAGAACCACAGGAGCCTTGAATGGCACGCCTCGCCGGCGTTGATCTCCCCCGTGAGAAGCGGATCGAGATCGCCCTCACCTACGTGTACGGCATCGGCCGTACCCGCGCCCAGCAGACCCTCGCCGAGACCGGCGTCAACCCGGATGTCCGCGTTCGCGACATCGCCGAGGAAGACCTGGTCAAGCTGAGCCAGTACATCGACGCCAACTTCACGGTCGAGGGTGACCTCCGCCGCGAGGTGGCCGCCGACATCCGCCGCAAGGTCGAGATCGGCTGCTACGAGGGTCTGCGTCACCGCCGCGGCCTGCCGGTCCGCGGTCAGCGCACCCACACCAACGCGCGTACCCGCAAGGGCCCGCGTCGCGCGATCGCCGGCAAGAAGAAGCCGGGCAAGAAGTAGTCCGTCCCGTCACCGGACATCCCTCCGGCCCGCGGGTCAGCGGACCGACCACCTCAGTAGGAGAACAGACTTATGCCCCCCAAGGGTCGTCAGGCTGCCGGCGCGAAGAAGATCCGCCGCAAGGAAAAGAAGAACGTCGCTCACGGCCACGCGCACATCAAGAGCACGTTCAACAACACCATCGTTTCGATCACCGACCCGTCGGGCAACGTGATCTCCTGGGCCTCCGCCGGCCACGTCGGCTTCAAGGGCTCGCGCAAGTCCACCCCGTTCGCCGCGCAGATGGCCGCCGAGGCCGCTGCCCGTCGCGCGCAGGAGCACGGCATGCGCAAGGTCGACGTCTTCGTGAAGGGTCCGGGCTCCGGCCGCGAGACCGCGATCCGTTCGCTCCAGGCCACCGGCCTTGAGGTCGGCTCGATCCAGGACGTCACCCCCACCCCGCACAACGGCTGCCGTCCGCCGAAGCGCCGCCGCGTCTGACGCAGCGCCTTCGGGCACGCGGGTCTTGCTTCACACCTCGTACGGGCTCCCGTTTCTCGCGGGAGCCCGTACGCTTGGTCCTGTCGGCATCAAATAGTGGGTGCCGAAGACAACCGGAGGATTCTTCCCCATGCTTATCGCTCAGCGTCCCTCGCTGACCGAAGAGGTCGTCGACGAGTTCCGCTCGCGGTTCGTGATCGAGCCGCTGGAGCCGGGCTTCGGCTACACCCTCGGCAACTCCCTGCGCCGCACGCTCCTGTCGTCGATCCCGGGTGCCGCTGTCACCAGCATCCGCATCGACGGCGTCCTGCACGAGTTCACCACCGTGCCGGGCGTCAAGGAGGACGTCACCGACCTCATCCTCAACATCAAGCAGCTGGTCGTCTCCTCGGAGCACGACGAGCCGGTCGTGATGTACCTGCGCAAGCAGGGCCCGGGTGTGGTCACCGCCGCCGACATCGCGCCGCCGGCCGGTGTCGAGGTGCACAACCCCGAGCTCGTCCTCGCCACCCTGAACGGCAAGGGCAAGCTGGAGATGGAGCTGACCGTCGAGCGCGGTCGCGGCTACGTCTCCGCCGTCCAGAACAAGGCCTCCGGCCAGGAGATCGGCCGCATCCCGGTCGACTCGATCTACAGCCCCGTGCTGAAGGTCACCTACAAGGTCGAGGCCACCCGTGTCGAGCAGCGGACCGACTTCGACAAGCTGATCGTCGACGTCGAGACCAAGCCCGCCATGCGTCCGCGCGACGCCATGGCCTCGGCCGGCAAGACCCTGGTGGAGCTGTTCGGCCTCGCCCGCGAGCTGAACATCGACGCCGAGGGCATCGACATGGGCCCGTCCCCGACGGACGCCGCCCTGGCCGCCGACCTGGCGCTGCCGATCGAGGAGCTGGAGCTCACCGTCCGCTCCTACAACTGCCTCAAGCGCGAGGGCATCCACACCGTGGGTGAGCTCGTCGCCCGCTCCGAGGCCGACCTGCTCGACATCCGCAACTTTGGTGCGAAGTCGATCGACGAGGTCAAGGCGAAGCTGGCCGGCATGGGCCTGGCCCTCAAGGACAGCCCGCCCGGGTTCGACCCGACCGCCGCCGCCGACGCCTTCGGCGCCGACGACCTGGACGACGCGGGTTACGCGGAGACCGAGCAGTACTGAGAGACTTGACCACGGGGGCGGTTCCCCGGAACCGCCCCCGTCGTCGTGAAAGCCGTGCGGGCACCGTGCCCGTACGCCCGCTGCGGTACCTGGTACGGCCGCAGTCGGAGATTCGAGGAGTAATTCCATGCCGCGTCCCACCAAGGGTGCCCGCCTCGGCGGCGGCCCGCACCACGAGCCCCTGCTGCTCGCCGGTCTGGCCCGTGAGCTGTTCCAGTACGGCCGCATCACCACCACCGAGGCCAAGGCCCGCCGCCTGCGCCCGCTGGCGGAGAAGCTGATCACCAAGGCGAAGAAGGGCGACATCCACAACCGTCGCCTGGTGCGCAAGACCATCACCGACGTCTCGGTGCTGCACACCCTCTTCACCGAGATCGCGCCGCGCTACGAGAACCGCCCGGGTGGCTACACCCGCATCACCAAGATCGGTCCCCGTCGTGGCGACAACGCCCCGATGGCCGTGATCGAGCTGGTCGAGGCGCTGACCGTCGCGCAGACCGCCGTCGGCGAGGCCGAGGCCGCCACCAAGCGTGCCGTCAAGGAGGCCGACGCCAAGGCCGAGGCCACCGAGACCAAGGCCGACGAGGCCGAGGCCGCCGAGCAGGCCTGACACCAGTAGGTGTTCGCGGGCCCGCTTCCCCATCCGTGGGGGAGCGGGCCCGTTCCTCATCTCCAGGGAGTGAAGAGCAGTGGTCAACGATTGCGCCGAGCGGCCGCCGGTCAAGGACGGCCCGGCCGACGGGTACGTCCGGATCCGGCTCGACCTCGCCTACCACGGCGCCGAGTTCTCCGGCTGGGCCCGGCAGAAGGGCGGGCGCCGCACGGTCCAGGAGGAGATCGAGACCGCCCTGCAGGTCGTCACCCGCAGCTCCGAACTCTTCCCGCTCACCGTGGCCGGGCGCACCGACGCGGGGGTGCACGCCCGCGGCCAGGTCGCCCACGTCGACCTGCCGGACGCCCTGTGGGCCCAGCACGGCGAGAAGCTGCTCCGCCGGCTGGCCGGGCGGCTGCCCGGCGACGTCCGGATCTACCGGGCGGCCGAGGCCCCGGCCGGCTTCGACGCCCGCTTCTCGGCCGTCTGGCGCCGGTACGCCTACCGGGTCGCCGACCACCCCGGCGGCGTCGACCCGCTGCTGCGCGGCCACGTGCTCTGGCACGACCGGCCGCTGGACCTGGAGAGGATGAACGCCGCCGCGCGGCTGCTGCTCGGCGAGCACGACTTCGCCGCGTACTGCAAGAAGCGCGAGGGCGCGACCACCATCCGCACCCTGCTGGAGCTGCGCTGGGACCGGGTGCCGGTGGACGCCTACGCCGCCCAGGAGGGCTCGCTCGCGGTCGCCACCGTCCGGGCCGACGCCTTCTGCCACAACATGGTGCGGGCGCTGGTCGGCGCGATGCTGCTGGTCGGCGACGGGCACCGGCCGGTGGAGTTCCCCGGCGAGGTGCTGGCCGGCGGCGTGCGCAACTCCGCCGTCAACGTGATCCGGCCGTACGGGCTGACCCTGGAGGAGGTCGGCTACCCGGCGGACGACCAGCTCGCCGAGCGCAGCCGGGCCGCCCGGCGGATGCGCACCCTGCCGGGCGCCGCCGCGCCGGCCGGCGCCCTGGAGCCGGCCGGCGATTAATCGGTTTTGGTCCGGGGCGGCGCCTTGGGACAATCGGCTCCATGGGACACGTCGAGATTTCGCACCTGGAGTACTACCTGCCGGACGGGCGGGTGCTGTTCGACGATGCTTCCTTCCGGGTGGGGGAGGGCGCGGCGGTCGCGCTGGTCGGGGCCAACGGCGCCGGGAAGACCACGCTGCTGCGCATGATCGCGGGCGACCTCCAGCCGCACGGCGGCTCGGTGACGATCAGCGGCGGGCTCGGCGTGATGCGCCAGTTCGTCGGCACCACCGGCCGCGAGGAGCAGCGCCGGCCCGGCGACGAGCAGTCCGGCCCCGGTCCGCTGCCCGCCGACGCCTCCGTCCGTGACCTGCTGGTCTCGGTCGCTCCCGAGCGGATCGCCACGGCGGCGCGCGCGGTCGACGCCGCCGAGCTGGCGATGATCGCCCAGGACGACGAGAAGACCCAGATGGCCTACGCCCAGGCGCTCTCCGACTGGGCCGACGTCGGCGGCTACGACTACGAGACCGACTGGGACGTCTGCACCATGGCCGCCCTCGGCGTGCCCTTCGACAAGGCGCAGTGGCGCGGTCTGAACACGCTCTCCGGCGGCGAGCAGAAGCGGCTCGTCCTGGAGGCGCTGCTGCGCGGCCCCGAGGAGGTGCTGCTCCTCGACGAGCCGGACAACTACCTGGACGTCCCGGGCAAGCGGTGGCTGGAGGAGGCCATCAAGGCCACCTCGAAGACGGTGCTGTTCATCTCGCACGACCGCGAGCTGCTCTCCCGCACCGCCGAGAAGATCATCAGCGTCGAGTCCGGCGCGGCCGGCTCCAGCGTCTGGGTGCACGGCGGCGGCTTCGACACCTTCCACGAGGCCCGCAAGGCCCGCTTCGAGCGGTTCGAGGAGCTGCGCCGCCGCTGGGACGAGGAGCACGCCAAGCTCAAGAAGCTGGTGGTCACCCTGCGCCAGGCCGCCGCGGTCAGCCACGAGATGGCCTCCCGGTACGCGGCCGCGCAGACCAGGCTCAAGAAGTTCGAGGACGCCGGCCCGCCGGAGGCGCCGCCGCGCGAGCAGAACATCACCATGCGGCTCAAGGGCGGGCGCACCGGCGTGCGCGCCTTCACCATGGAGCGGCTGGAGCTCACCGGCCTGATGCAGCCCTTCGACCTGGAGGTCTTCTACGGCGAGCGGATCGGTGTGCTCGGTGCCAACGGCGCCGGCAAGTCGCACCTGCTGCGGCTGCTCTCCGGCGACCGGACGGTCGCGCACACCGGCACGTGGAAGCTCGGCGCCCGCGTGGTGCCCGGCCACTTCCGGCAGACCCACGCCCACCCCGAGCTGCTCGGCCGCACCGTCCGCTCGATCGTCGAGGAGGAGCACGCGCTCAGCCGCGGCGCCGCGATGGGCGCGCTGCGCCGCTACGAGCTGGACCGGCAGGAGGAGCAGAAGTTCGAGTCGCTCTCCGGCGGCCAGCAGGCCCGGCTGATGATCCTCAAGCTGGAGCTGTCCGGCGTCACCGCGCTGCTGCTCGACGAGCCGACCGACAACCTCGACCTGGAGAGCGCCGAGGCGCTGCAGGCCGGTCTGGAGGCCTTCGACGGCACGGTGATGTGCGTCACCCACGACCGCTGGTTCGCGAAGACCTTCGACCGGTTCCTGGTGTTCGGGGCCGACGGGCGGGTCTACGAGTCGGCCGAGCCGGTCTGGGACGTGACCCGGGTCGAGCGGGATCGCTGAGGAATTTTGACCCTCCCCTCGCCTCCCGGTAACCTGGGCGCTTGATGTGCGTATTGGCTCGCTCTATCTCACGTGAGAGGTCGGTACGCCGGAGACATCGGGTCGACGACCAGCGGCTCCCCCTTGAATTGCGTCCAAGGCGGCCAGGCTGATCCCTCCTCCAGGTGCTCCTGTCAGGACTCACTCACTGAAAAGCGAAGGCTACGACCGTGCGTACGTACAGCCCCAAGCCCGGCGACGTCCAGCGTCAGTGGCACGTCATCGACGCGACCGACGTCGTGCTCGGCCGCCTGGCCTCCCAGGCCGCCAACCTCCTCCGGGGCAAGCACAAGGCGATCTACGCGCCGCACGTTGACACCGGTGACTTCGTCATCATCATCAACGCGGACAAGGTGCACCTGTCGGGTAACAAGAAGACCCAGAAGCTGGCGTACCGCCACAGCGGTTTCCCGGGCGGCCTCCGCTCGGTCCGCTACGACGACCTCCTGGCCAACAACCCGGAGAAGGCCGTCGAGAAGGCCATCAAGGGCATGATCCCCAAGAACAGCCTGGGCCGCCAGATGCTCTCGAAGCTGAAGGTCTACTCGGGCGACCAGCACCCGCACGCTGCCCAGCAGCCGGTGCCGTTCGAGATCACCCAGGTCGCGCAGTAATTCCGGCCACCAAGCCCCCCATCACTGAAAAGAGCTGAGGAACACCGTGGCCGAGACCACCGAAACCCTTGAGGTCGACTTCGACGAGACCGTCGTCGAGGGCGAGTACACCTCCGAGGAGAGCTACACCTCCGAGTCCCTGGCCGGCCGCTTCGGCGAGGCCGTCCCCGGCGCCGGCCTCGGCCGTCGCAAGGAGGCGATCGCCCGCGTGCGCATCGTCCCGGGCACCGGGCAGTGGAAGATCAACGGTCGCACCCTGGAGAACTACTTCCCCAACAAGGTGCACCAGCAGACCGTGAACGAGCCCTTCAAGCTCCTGGAGCTGGACGGCCGTTACGACGTCGTCGCCCGCATCACCGGCGGCGGCGTGTCCGGCCAGGCCTACGCGCTGCGCCTCGGCGTGGCCCGTGCCCTGAACGAGGCCGACGTGGACAACAACCGCGGCGCCCTCAAGAAGGCCGGCTTCCTGACCCGTGACGCCCGCGCCGTCGAGCGCAAGAAGGCCGGTCTGAAGAAGGCCCGCAAGGCGCCGCAGTACAGCAAGCGCTAATTGCGCCCCCGGGGGTGCGTACCGCCCTGGTGGTGCACGCCCCTGGATGCGCTCTACACGCCCCGGAGTACCCCGTGTACTCCGGGGCGTCGTGTTCCCCGGCCATTGTGCGGAGCCCGGGGATTCGATCGGATTCACTGCAAGGCATTGCGGCGATGGAGGACGGGACAGTGGGACGACTCTTCGGTACGGACGGCGTACGCGGTGTGGCCAACGAGGGACTGACGGCGGAGCTGGCGCTCGGCCTGTCCGTCGCGGCGGCGCACGTGCTCGGTGAGGCGGGGGCCTTCGACGGCCACCGGCCGGTCGCGGTGGTCGGCCGCGATCCGCGCGCCTCGGGCGAGTTCCTGGAGGCCGCGGTCATCGCCGGCCTGGCCAGCGCGGGTGTCGACGTCCTGCGGGTCGGTGTGCTGCCCACCCCGGCGGTGGCGTACCTCACCGGCGCGCTCGGCGCCGACTTCGGCGTGATGCTCTCCGCCAGCCACAACGCCATGCCGGACAACGGCATCAAGTTCCTCGCCCGCGGCGGCCACAAGCTGGACGACCGGATCGAGGACGCCATCGAGGCCCACTACCGCAAGCACGCGGCGGGCGGCGAGGAGTGGAACCGTCCGACCGGCGCGGCCGTCGGCCGGGTCCGCGAGTACACCGAGGGCTTCGACAAGTACGTCGCCCACCTCATCGGCGTGCTGCCCAACCGCCTGGACGGCATCCGGGTCGTCATCGACGGTGCGCACGGCGCGGCCGCGTACGTCGCCCCCGAGGCCTTCGCCCGGGCCGGCGCCGAGGTCGTGCACACGCTGGGTGCCGAGCCCACCGGCCTCAACATCAACGACGGCGTCGGCTCCACCCACCTGGACCGGCTGCGTTCCGCCATGCGCGAGCACGCGGCCGACCTCGGCATCGCGCTGGACGGCGACGCCGACCGCTGCCTGGCCGCCGACGCGGACGGCAACGAGGTCGACGGCGACCAGATCATCGCGATCCTGGCCGTCGCCATGAAGGAGGCCGGCACGCTGCGCCGCAACACCGCGGTCGCCACCGTGATGTCCAACCTGGGCTTCAAGCTGGCCATGGAGCGCGAGGGCATCGACCTCGTGGAGACCGCCGTCGGCGACCGGTACGTGCTGGAGGCGATGAAGGAGCACGGCTTCGCGCTGGGCGGCGAGCAGTCCGGCCACGTCATCCTGCTGGACCACGCGACCACCGGCGACGGCACGCTGACCGGCCTGATGCTGGGCGCCCGGCTGGCGGCGACCAAGCAGCCGCTGGCCGACCTGGCCGCCGTGATGACCCGGCTGCCGCAGGTGCTGATCAACGTCAAGGGCGTCGACAAGGCCCGCGTCGCGACCTGCGTGGAGCTGTCCGCCGCGGTCTCCGCGGCCGAGGCCGAGCTGGGCGCCACCGGCCGGGTCCTGCTGCGCCCCTCGGGCACCGAGCCGCTCGTCCGGGTGATGGTCGAGGCGTCCGACGAGGTGCAGGCGCAGTCCGTCGCGCAGACGCTGGCCACCGCGGTCCGCACCCACCTGGGCTGAGCGGTCCCGCAACGGCCGGGCCCCCGTCGCGCACGCGCGCGGCGGGGGCCCGGCCGTCGTCCGCTCAGAGCTTGCGCAGCAGCGCGCGGCGGACCTTGTGGTCCGCGCCCTTCTGCAGGATCAGGGTGGCCCGGCCGCGGGTCGGCAGCACGTTCTCCAGCAGGTTGGGCCGGTTGATGGTGCGCCAGACCTGGCGGCCGTACTCCATCGCCTCCTCCTCCGGCACCTCGGTGAAGCGGCGGAAGTAGGAGTTCGGGTCCTGGAAGGCGGTCTGCCGCAGCTTGCGGAACCGGTCCAGGTACCAGCTCTCGATGTCGTCGGTGCGGGCGTCGACGTAGATGGAGAAGTCGAAGTAGTCGGCCACCGCGAGGCGGGTGCGGCCGTCGGTGCCGGGCAGGGCCGGCTGGAGCACGTTCAGGCCCTCGACGATGAGGATGTCCGGGCGCTCCACGGTGAGCCGGCGGTCCGGCACGATGTCGTACACCAGGTGGGAGTAGACCGGCGCGGTGACCCGCTCCTTGCCGGCCTTCACGTCCGCGACGAAGCGCATCAGCGCCCGGCGGTCGTAGGACTCGGGGAAGCCCTTGCGGGCCATCAGGCCGCGCCGGCGCAGCTCGGCGTTGGGCAGCAGGAAGCCGTCGGTGGTGACCAGCTCGACCCGGGGGTGTTCCGGCCAGCGGGCCAGCAGGGCCTGCAGCAGGCGGGCGGTGGTGGACTTGCCGACCGCGACCGAGCCGGCCACGCCGATGATGAACGGCGTGCGGGTGCGTTCGGTGTCCGGGGTGTCCAGGAAGGTGCCCAGGGCGCCGCGCAGTTCGTGCGTGGCGTGGATGTAGAGGTTCAGCAGCCGCGACAGCGGCAGGTAGACGTCCCGGACCTCGTCGAGGTCGAGGGCGGTGCCGAGACCGCGCAGCCGCTCCACCTCCTCGGCGGTCAGCGGCAGCGGCGTACGCTCGCGCAGCGCGCTCCACTCGGCCCGGCTGAGGTCCACGTAGGGGGACGGCGAAGGGCCGGGCGTGGTGTCGCCTCGCGTACAGAGTTCGGTCAGCACATGCTCCATTGTGGGCCGTAGCGCCGTTCGGGGCGGTTGTGGTGTCGGTCACGGCCCGCGGGCGAACCGTGCGAAAGGGGCGCACGGGGCGCCCTTATGCTGGCACGCATGTGCGGAATTGTTGGATACGTGGGCTCCCAGCCCGCCCTTGACGTAGTAATCGCAGGCCTGCAGCGACTGGAGTACCGGGGTTACGACTCGGCCGGTGTCGCGGTGCAGGTGCAGGGCTCCGACGGGCAGTGGAGCCTCGCCACCGACAAGCGGGCCGGCAAGCTCGCGAACCTGGAGAAGTCGCTCGCCGAGACCCCTCTTCCCGGCGGCACCACCGGCATCGGCCACACCCGCTGGGCCACCCACGGCGGTCCGACGGACGCCAACGCCCACCCCCATCTGGACGACGCCGCCCGGGTCGCGGTCGTCCACAACGGCATCATCGAGAACTTCGCCCAGCTCCGTGCCGAGCTGGCCGAGCGCGGCCACACGCTGCGCTCGGAGACCGACACCGAGGTCGTCGCGCACCTGCTCGGCGAGGAGTACCGGGGCGACCTGGCGGAGGCCATGCGGGCGGTCTGCCGCCGGCTGGAGGGCGCCTTCACCCTGGTCGCGGTGCACGCCGACGCCCCGGACGTGGTGGTCGGCGCCCGGCGCAACTCGCCGCTGGTGGTCGGGCGCGGCGAGGGCGAGAACTTCCTCGCCTCCGACGTCGCCGCGTTCATCGCGCACACCCGCGAGGCGGTCGAGCTGGGCCAGGACCAGGTCGTCGAGCTGCGCCGGGACGGCGTGACGGTGACCAACTTCGACGGCACCCCCGCCGACGTGCGCGAGTACCACGTCGACTGGGACGCCTCGGCCGCCGAGAAGGGCGGCTACGACTACTTCATGCTCAAGGAGATCGCCGAGCAGCCGAAGGCGGTCGCCGACACCCTGCTCGGCCGGATCGGCACCGACGGCCGGCTCACCCTCGACGAGCTGCGGATGTCCGACGCCGACCTGCGTTCGGTCGACAAGGTCGTCATCGTGGCCTGCGGCACCGCCTTCCACGCGGGCATGATCGCCAAGTACGCGATCGAGCACTGGACCCGGATCCCGTGCGAGGTGGAGGTCGCCTCGGAGTTCCGCTACCGCGACCCGATCATGGGGCCGGGCACGCTGGTCATCGCCATCTCGCAGTCGGGCGAGACCATGGACACCCTGATGGCGCTGCGGCACGCGCGCGAGCAGGGCGCCAAGGTGCTGGCGATCTGCAACACCAACGGCTCGACCATCCCGCGCGAGTCGGACGCGGTGCTGTACACCCACGCCGGCCCCGAGGTGGCCGTCGCCTCCACGAAGGCGTTCCTCACCCAGCTGGTCGCCTGCTACCTGGTGGCGCTGTACCTGGGCCAGGTGCGCGGCACCAAGTGGGGCGACGAGATCCTCGCCGTCATCAAGGAGCTCGGCGACGCGCCGAAGCAGGTCGAGCAGGTGCTGGAGACCATGGAGCCGGTGCGCGAGCTGGCCCGCTCCCTGGCGGACGCGCGCTCGGTGCTGTTCCTGGGCCGGCACGTCGGCTTCCCGGTGGCCCTGGAGGGCGCGCTCAAGCTCAAGGAGCTCGCCTACATGCACGCCGAGGGCTTCGCGGCCGGCGAGCTGAAGCATGGGCCCATCGCGCTGATCGAGGAGGGGCTGCCGGTCGTGGTCGTCGTGCCGTCGCCGCGCGGCCGTTCGATCCTGCATGACAAGATCGTCTCCAACATCCAGGAGATCCGGGCCCGCGGTGCGCGGACCATCGTGATCGCGGAGGAGGGCGACGAGGCGGTCGTCCCGTACGCCGACCACCTGATCCGCATCCCGGTCACGCCGACCCTGCTGCAGCCGCTGGTCTCCACCGTGCCGCTGCAGGTCTTCGCCTGCGAGCTCGCCACGGCCAAGGGCCACGAGGTCGACCAGCCCCGCAACCTGGCGAAGTCGGTCACCGTCGAGTAGGCCGGCCGGTGCCTCTGCGGTGGCCGCGTCCTACCGCAGGGGCGCCGTGTCGAGCGTGAACGAGAACGGCGCGGGCAGGTCGACCGGCTTGCCGAACTCGACCTGGGTGTGGACGGTGTAGTCCTCGCCCTCGGGGCTGGTGAACAGGACGACCTTGCGATCGCCGCGGTCGACCAGCAGGTAGCAGGGGATGCCGGCGGCGGCGTAGCCGTGGCGCTTGGGTCCGCGGTCCTTGTGGGGGTTGGTGGACGTCACCTCGAACACCAGCAGGACTCCCGTTGCCGGAGCCCATGAATCCGCGTCGATGAAGTGCTCGACAGGACTCACGGTGCCGTCTGGGATGTATCGGCCCTTCGGCGTGATCAGTCCCTTGTTGGGGGAGAGATCCAGGTCGATCGCGGCCTTGCGGTAGAACTGCCTGGCAAGCAGCGAGAACGCCGTCTCGTGTGCTCCGTCCGGCGGCGGCGTCACGGCGATCTCCCCTTCGACGAGTTCGGCTTTGAAGCCCGGTGGTGTGTCCAGCGCCAGAAATGCCTGGAGGACGTCGTCCTGGTCCAGCGGGTGCTCGACAGCCGGCATGGCGACCATGGCCCTTCTCCCTCCTGTGGGTCCGTGCCGAGCCACACGGTAGGCATCCGGACCGACACCGGCGGGGGATCGAAGTGGGTGTCACTCGAAAGTGTGCCGCAGGCCGGGCCCCCGTGGGGCGGTGGCGCGGGCTAGCGTCGGCGGTAGCCGACCGCTGAAGGAGTCTCCGCATGCGCCACGCCCATCGCGTCGAAGTCGTCCGTGCCGCCGAGGCCGCGCTGATGGCCCGGCTTCCCGAGGGGACGCTGATGCAGCGGGCCGCCGCCGGGCTCGCCGCGACCTGCGCACGGCTGCTGATCCGCCGTCGCGGGCGGGTGTACGGCAGCCGGGTGGTGGTGCTGGCGGGCAGCGGGGACAACGGGGGTGACGCGTTGTACGCCGGTGCGGCGCTGGCGCGGCGCGGGGCCCGGGTGTCGGCGGTGCTGCTCGCCCCGGAGCGGGCGCATGCCGGGGGGCTCGCGGCGCTGCGGGCGGCCGGCGGGCGGGTGGTGGCGGATCAGGACGCCGGGCTGGCCGACTTCTCGCGTGCGGACCTGGTGCTGGACGGCATCGTCGGCATCGGCGGGCAGGGCGGCCTGCGGCCGGAGGCGCGGCCGTACGCGCGCGCCGGGCGGTCCGGGGTGGTGGTGGCCGTCGACGTGCCCAGCGGGGTGGACGCCGATACCGGAGAGGTCGCGGGCGTGGCGCTGCGGGCGGACGTGACGGTCTGCTTCGGCACGTACAAGCCCGGGCTGCTGATCGATCCGGGCGCCTCGTACGCCGGGGCGGTGCAGCTGGTGGGGATCGGGCTGGAGCTGCCGGCGGCGGAGGTCCAGGCGCCGCAGCACGCGGACGTGGCCGGACTGCTGCCGGTGCCGGGGGCGGAGAGCGACAAGTACCGGCGCGGGGTGGTCGGGGTGGCGGCCGGGTCGGCGCGCTACCCGGGGGCGGCGCTGCTGGCGGTCGCCGGGGCGCTGCGCGGCGGCGCGGGCGCGGTGCGGTACGTGGGGACGGCGGCCGAGGAGGTGGTGCGGCGCTTCCCGGAGGCACTGGTCACCGAGGGCGGGCCGGCCGGGGCGGGGCGGGTGCAGGCCTGGGTGGTCGGGCCGGGCGGTGGCGAGGGGGCCGGGCGGGCGCTCGCGGAGGCGCTGGCGGCCGATGTGCCGGTGTTGGTGGACGCGGACGGGCTGACCGAGCTGGCCCGGCTCGGGCCGGACGCGCTGGCGGGGCGGACGGCGCCGACGCTGCTGACCCCGCACACGGGCGAGGCCGCCCGGCTGCTCGCCGGCGCGGAGGACGGCGGCGGGGGCGGCGGCGCCCGGCCGCCGGCCGCCGGTGAACTGGCGGCCGCCCGGCTGGCCACGGCGCGGCGGCTCGCGGCGGCGTACCGGGCGACGGTGCTGCTGAAGGGCTCGACCACGGTGGTCGCCGATCCGGGCGGCGCCGTGCGGGTGAACCCGACCGGCACCTCCTGGCTGGCGACGGCCGGCAGCGGGGACGTCCTGGCCGGCCTGGCCGGCTCGCTGCTCGCCGCGGGCCTGTCCCCGCTGGACGCCGCCTCGGCGGCCGCCTACCTGCACGGCCTGGCCGCCCGCCAGGCCGCCGCCGCTCCCGGCGCGCCCGTGACCGCCCTCGACGTGGCGGGCGCCCTCTCCACGGCCTGGAACGACGTCCGCACGGCGGCACCGGGGCCGGGAGGGAACCGGGGGTGATGCGTGGGCGTCCCGAGGGAGGGTGGGGGTTGCGGGGGAGTGGTGTGCCGACGGGCCGTTCGGCGAGGACCCTGGGACGTCTGGGAGACTGACCCTGATGACAACTGCGAAGACGACCGTTATGCCCACTCTCACCGAAGGCGCGCGGGCCGAGGCGACCATCGATCTCGCCGCCCTGCGCGGCAACCTCGACGCGCTGCGCGAGCGTGTCGGCGGCGCCTCGGTGATGGCCGCGGTCAAGGCGGACGCCTACGGGCACGGCGCCGTCCGGTGCGCCCGGGAGGCGGTCGCCGCGGGAGTCCGCTGGCTGGGCACCGCGACGCCGGACGAGGCGCTCGCGCTGCGCGCCGCCGGCATCGGGCCGGACCGGGCCCGCATCCTGTGCTGGCTGTGGACCCCCGGCGGCCCCTGGCGCGAGGCCCTCTTCGCCGATCTCGACATCTCGGTCAGCGGCCGGTGGGCGCTCGCCGAGCTGCTCGCCGCCGTGCGCGCCACCGGCATACCGGCCCGGGTCCACCTCAAGGCCGACACCGGCCTCGGCCGCAACGGCTGCCAGCCGCACGACTGGCCCGAGCTGGTCGCCGCCGCCCGCCGTGCCGAGCTGGACGGCCTGCTCACCGTGGTCGGCGTCTGGTCGCACTTCGCCGCCGCCGACGAGCCCGGCCACCCCTCGATCCAGGCCCAGCTGGACGCCTACCGCGCCGCCCTGGACACCGCCGAGGCGGCCGGCCTGCGCCCCGAGGTGCGGCACCTGGCCAACTCGCCCGCCACCCTGCTGCTCCCGCAGTCGCACTTCGACATGGTCCGCACCGGCCTCGCGATGTACGGGCTCTCGCCGGTTCCGGAGGTCGGCTCGCCGGCCGACTTCGGCCTGCGCCCGGTGATGTCGCTGACCGCCCGGCTGGCCCTGGTCAAGCACGTCCCCGGCGGCCACGGCGTCAGTTACGGCCACCACTACACCACCCCCGGCCCGACCACGCTGGGCCTCGTCCCGCTCGGCTACGGCGACGGCGTCCCCCGGCACGCCAGCGGTACCGGCCCGGTGCAGATCGACGGCAAGTGGCGCACCGTGGCCGGCCGGGTGGCGATGGACCAGTTCGTCGTCGACCTCGGCGGCGACACCCCGGAGATCGGCGACGAGGTGCTCGTCTTCGGCAACGGCGACCGCGGCGAGCCGACCGCCGAGGACTGGGGCCGCGCCTGCGGCACCATCTCCTACGAGATCGTGACCCGGATCGGCTCCCGGGTGCCGCGCCGCTACGTCGGCGGCCTGGACGAGGACCCGCTCGGATGAGCGGGCAGCCCGGCGCCGACCCGGCCGAGGCGGTCGGCGGCGTGGCCCGCGCCGTCAAGGCGGCCGGGACCGCCACCGGGGTGAGCCGGGCCGGCCTCATCGGCATCTCGGTCGGCGTGCTCGCGGCCGGCGCCGCCGCGGGCGTGGCGATCGAACGGCTGACGGTCGGGCGGACGATGCGCCGCCGGGCCCGCGCCGAGCTGGACGCCAAGGCCCCGTACGGCTCGCTGCGCGGCCGCCCCCGCACCGTCGCCGCCGCGGACGGCACCGAGCTGTACGTCGAGCTGGACGGGCCGGAGCCGGACGGAGCCGGGGTGGCGGGCGAGGCCGGGCCGCTGACCGTGGTCTTCTGCCACGGCTACTGCCTCAACCAGGACAGCTGGCACTTCCAGCGCGCCGCCTTCCGCGACGGTCCGCGCCTGGTCTTCTGGGACCAGCGCAGCCACGGCCGTTCCGAGCGCTCCCGCTCCTTCCTGGCCGGCGAGCCCGCCAGCATCGACCAGCTGGGCGGTGACCTCAAGGCGGTGATCGACGCCGTCGCGCCGACCGGCCCGCTGGTCCTGGTCGGCCACTCGATGGGCGGCATGACGGTGATGGCGCTGGCCGACCAGTACCCCGGGCTGTTCCGCGAGCGGGTCGCCGGCGTGGCGCTGATCGGCACCCTGGCCGGGAACTGGGACGCCGTCACCTTCGGCCTGCCCCAGGCGGGCGCCAGGCTGTTCCGCCGGGTCGCGCCGGGCATGATGAAGCTGCTCGGCCGTCAGCCGGACCTGGTGGAGGCGACCCGCCGGCTGGGTGCGGACGTCAGCGCCGTCTTCTACCGGCGGTTCTCCTTCGGCGGGAAGGACGTCGACCCGGGTGTGGCCCGGTTCGCCGAGCAGATGCTGGACGCCACCCCGATCGACGTGGTGGCCGAGTTCTACCCGGTGTTCTCGGCGCACGAGAAGACCGCGGCCCTCGCCGCGCTGCGCGGCATCCCGGTGCTGGTGCTGACCGGCACCAAGGACCTGCTCACCCCGCCCGGCCACGGCGAGGTGATGGCCGAACAGCTGCCGGGCGCCGAGCTGGTCCTGGTCGAGGACGCCGGGCACCTGGTGATGCTGGAGCGCCCCGACGCGGTCGACGGCCGGCTGGCCGCGCTGTTCGAGCGGGCCGCCCGCTTCCGCGGTGCCGCCGTTCCGCCGGTGCCCCCGGCGGTCGGGGAACCCTAGGCCCTCTCTTCCGGGTCGCCGCGGACGCCCGGCGCGGCCGGGGCCGGCGATGTGGCACGGTAGCGGGGGCGCCCGAGGGCCGGTGCGCCGCCGTACGGACCGAAGGGCTTGATTCACGCATGGGCTCGCACGCCACTCTCACCGCCGCCACCCCCGACCGGATGGGCCGGCTCGGCCGGGAGCTGGCCGCGCTGCTGCGCCCGGGGGACCTGGTGCTGCTCTCCGGCGAGCTGGGCGCGGGGAAGACCACGCTGACCCGGGGCCTCGGCGAGGGGCTCCGGGTGCGCGGCGCGGTCACCTCGCCGACCTTCGTGATCGCCCGGGTGCACCCGTCGCTGGTCGGCGGCCCGGCGCTGGTGCACGTCGACGCCTACCGGCTGGGCGGGGACCTCGACGAGATGGAGGACCTCGACCTGGACGTCTCGCTGCCCGAGTCGGTGGTGGTGGTCGAGTGGGGCGAGGGCAAGGTGGAGCGGCTCTCGGAGGACCGCCTGGAGGTCCGGATCGAGCGGGCGGTCGGCGCCGAGGCGGCGGCGGAGGGCGACCTGGACCCGCGCCGGGTCCGGCTGACCGGGATCGGGCCCCGCTGGGCGGGCGTCGACCTGTCGGTGCTCGCCTGAGGGAGCCGCCCGGCCCGGGTCACGGTTTGCCGACAGTCCGTCGGGAAGATGTTGCGGTCGGGGTCCCGGGCGTGGTGGGATGGGTTCTGAGGTTAGGTCTGCCTAACTAGGAGGCGCCATGCCGAGCACCACGCCCGCCCCGGAGCGCGAACCGCGCGGGACCGGGGCCGAGGGGCCCGACCGACGTGTCGCGGGCGAGCCGATGCGGGCCCTGCTGGCCGCCTGCGCGGCGGCGGAAGCGGTCTCCACCCCGCCCGGACGCCGCCCGGCGGGGAGCGCACGGCCCGCGGAGCCGGCGGACGGCGGCGCGCAGGACACCCGCCGCGCCGCGTAGGCGCCGCAGGGCCGCCCGCCCCCGGCAGGGGTCAGGCGATCACGACGACCTTGGTGTCCTTCGGCGCGAAGTCCCAGAGCAGCTGGCCGTCGGCCCGGCTGCTGCGGATGCCGCCGGTCTTGGCCTTCGCGTCGCCGCCCCCGATCGCGGAGGGCGTTCCCGACGCGGACGCCGTCGGGGCGGCGGCCGGCGTGCCGGTCGCGCCGTCGACGGCCGCGCTGAAGCCGAACACCACGCCGTTCTGCTGGGCGAACCGCACCACGTGCTCGATCTGCTTGCCGTCGGTGCCGGTGCCGGACTGGGTGCGGCTGTAGACGGGGTAGCTGCCGGGGGCCGGCTCCACCGTGCCCGGGGTGACCGGGAAGGCGGCCACCACCTGCGGGGTCTTCTTGGGGTCGATCAGCCAGACGTAGTGCCCGCTGATCGAGTAGACGACCCGCAGGCCGGTTCCGGTGCCCGCGGTCGGCAGCGCCGGGGCGGTCGGCGTCGGCGTGGTGGTCGGGGTGGCCGAGGCGGCCGGCCCGGTGGACGGGGCGGAGGTGCTCGCGCCGGGATCGGCGGCGATCGCGCGGTCCTGCGCGCCGTTGGCCTGGAAGGCCAGCAGGCTCACCACCGCCAGGGCCCCCAGGGTCAGCCCCGTGACCACCACTCCAGGACCCATCTTCGCCACGTGTGCTCCCACCGCCGTCCCTGAAACCGTCGGCCCCATCGTGCCAGGTTCGCCCGTCCGGTCCGCATCTCGTCGGACGTGTGTTCCGCCATGCTGCGGGTTTTCGGTCGTGCGGCGCACACCGGCGGCGGGGCGGGACCGCGCCCCGGCGGTCACCGCAGGACCGGTCACCGCCCGACCGGTCTAACCTTGACCCGTGCTGCTGCTCGCGTTCGACACCGCTACCCCCGCCGTCACCGCCGCCGTCCACGACGGCACGGCCGTCCTCGCCGAGACCGACCAGGTCGACGCCAGGCGCCACGGCGAACTCCTGCTGCCCGCGATCGACCAGGTGCTGCGGGCGGCCGGTGTCGACAAGCACCGGCTGACCGGCATCGCCGTGGGCGTCGGCCCCGGCCCGTACACCGGCCTGCGGGTCGGCCTGGTGACCGCCGCCGCGCTGGGCCACGCCCTGGACCTGCCGGTGCACGGCGTCTGCACCCTGGACGCGATCGCCCACCGGGCCCGCGCCGAGGGCCTGGCCGGCGAGCCGTTCACGGTGGCCACCGACGCGCGCCGCAAGGAGGTCTACTGGGCCGCCTACGACGCCGGGGGCCGCCGCACCGAGGGCCCGTCGGTGGACCGCCCGGGCGACCTGACGCCGCCGGCGCGCTCGGTCGGCGCCGGTGCGCTGCTCTACCCGGACGCCTTCCCCGGCGCGCACGGCCCCGAGCACGTCTCGGCCGGCGCGCTCGCCGACTTCGCCGCCGCCGAGCTGGCCGCCGGCCGGGCCCTGCTGCCCAACGCCCCGCTCTACCTGCGCCGCCCGGACGCCCAGGTGCCGGCCGGCTACAAGGCGGTGCTCCCGGCGTGACCGGCCCGAGCACCGACGGGGCCGTGCGCACCGCCGTCCCCGCCGCCGCCCTGCGCCCGATGCGCTGGTGGGACATCGCCCCGGTGCTGGCGCTGGAACGGGAGCTGTTCCCCGAGGACGCCTGGTCCGCCGGCATGTTCTGGTCCGAGCTGGCCGAGGCCCGCCCCGGCGGCACCCGGCACTACACCGTCGCCGTCGCCCCGGACGGCGCGCTCGTCGGCTACGCCGGGCTGATGGCGGTGGCCGGCGAGGGCGACGTGCAGACCATCGCCGTCGACGGCCGCCACCAGGGCACCGGCCTCGGCGCGGCGCTGCTCGCCGACCTGGTCCGCGAGGCCGGCCGGCGCGGCTGCGCGGACCTGCTGCTGGAGGTACGGGTGGACAACGCCCGCGCGCAGCGGCTCTACGAGCGCTTCGGTTTCGAGCCGGTCGGCATCCGGCGCGGCTACTACCAGCCCGCCGGCGTCGACGCGCTGGTGATGCGCCTCGACCTCGCGGCCGCCGCCGCCGACGGCGCCGCCCCCGAAGACCTCGACGAACCCGCGGGCCACCCGCGACCGGACGTGAAGAAGGACACCCCCCATGGCTGACGAACCGCTCGTCCTCGGCATCGAGACCTCCTGCGACGAGACCGGCGTCGGCATCGTGCGCGGCACCACCCTGCTCGCCGACGCGGTGGCCTCCAGCGTCAACGACCACGCCCGCTTCGGCGGCGTCGTCCCCGAGATCGCCAGCCGCGCGCACCTGGAGGCGATGGTCCCCACCATCCAGCGCGCCCTGGACACCGCGGGCGTCAAGGCGAGCGACCTGGACGGCATCGCCGTCACCGCGGGACCCGGCCTGGCCGGCGCGCTGCTGGTCGGCGTGAGCGCCGCCAAGGCGTACGCGTGGGCCCTGGACAAGCCGCTGTACGGCGTCAACCACCTCGCCTCGCACATCTGCGTGGACCAGCTGGAGCACGGCCGCCTGCCGTCCCCGACGATGGCCCTGCTGGTCTCCGGCGGGCACTCCTCGCTGCTGCTCAGCGAGGACATCACCAGCGACGTCCGCCCGCTCGGCGCCACCATCGACGACGCGGCCGGCGAGGCCTTCGACAAGGTGGCCCGGGTGCTCGGGCTGGGCTTCCCCGGCGGCCCGGTGGTGGACCGTACCGCCCGCGAGGGCGACCGCCGGGCGATCGCCTTCCCGCGCGGCCTGACCGGCCCCAAGGACCCGGAGTACGACTTCTCCTTCTCCGGCCTGAAGACCGCCGTCGCCCGCTGGGTGGAGGCGAAGCGGCGGGCCGGCGAGGACGTGCCGGTCGCCGACGTCGCGGCGTCCTTCCAGGAGGCGGTGACCGACGTGCTGACCCGCAAGGCGGTCAAGGCCTGCAAGGACAACGGCGTCGACCACCTGATGATCGGCGGCGGCGTCGCGGCCAACTCCCGGCTGCGCGAGATGGCCCAGCAGCGCTGCGACCGGGCCGGCATCCGGCTGCGGGTGCCGCGCCCGGGCCTGTGCACCGACAACGGCGCGATGGTCGCCGCGCTCGGCTCCGAGATGGTCTGGCGCGACCGCGCGCCGTCCTCCTTCGACCTGTCGGCGGACTCCTCGCTGCCCGTCACCGAGGTCCACGTCCCGCACACCGACGTCCACGGCGAGGCCTACCGGGCGCTGGGCGGCGGGCAGTGACCACCACCGCCGCGATGTGGGAGGCCCGGGCCGCCGACGGGCGCGGCGCCGAGCTCTCCGCGTGGGTGCGGGAGAGCGCGCTGCCCGCGCTGCGCGGCCGGCCCGGGCTGCTGCGCAGCGAGCTGTTCGCCGCCCCCGGCGAGCGCGTGCTGCTGATCACCTGGTGGTCCGGCGAGCCGGAGCCGGTGGCCGAGCCGCCCGCCGCGCTGCTGGGCCGTCCGGTGCACCGCTGGTCCTTCACCAGCGAGCATGTGGAGTAGCCCCCGGTAGCCGTTCGCACGCCCGAGCGGGAACCGAACGTCCGACCGTTACCGTGCTAGCGAGCGGGATCGCTGAACGGGAACGGGGAGCACGGCGCGGTGAACAGGCACAGGTGGAGCAGGACGACGGCGTACGCGGCGGGGGCGGTGGTCCTGCTGGCCGCCGCCACCGGGTGCGCGGGCGGGGGCGACAGCGGCGCCGCGTCCGCGGCCCTGGTGGCGACGGGCACCCCCACCGCCCCGGCCGGGTCCGCCGCGCCGCCCGGGCGGGACACGGCCACCGCGCCGCCCGCGCCCCCCGCCCCGGCCGCCGCGGAGGCCGCGGAGGCCGCCGCCTGGGCGAAGTGGCACCTCACCCCGCTGCCGCCGGCGCCCCGGGCGCCCGCCGACAAGCCGGTGAAGCTCCAGCGGACCGGCCCGGTCCCGGTGTTCAGCGAGGTGCGGACCACCGACAAGGTCGTCTTCGTCACCATCGACGACGGCGCCGAGAAGGACCCGACCTTCGTCGAGATGCTGACCGACCTCAAGGTGCCGGTCTCGATGTTCCTGACCCGCGACATCGTCAAGGACGACTACGGCTACTTCAAGCGGCTCCAGGCGCTCGGCAACCACGTCCACAACCACACCGTGGACCACGCCCAGCTGAGCAAGGCGGCGCCGGAGAAGCAGAAGTCCGAGATCTGCGACGCCCAGGCCGCGCTCACCCAGCAGTACGGCACCCCGCCGCTGCTGTTCCGCCCGCCGTACGGCGACGGCGCCAACACCCCGGCGGTCAACTCCGCGGTGCAGCAGTGCGGGCCGCGGGCGATCGTGCTGTGGCGCGAGTCCATGCAGATCCACGACATGCAGTACCAGGCGACGGACAAGAAGCTGCGGCCCGGCGACATCGTGCTCGCCCACTTCCGCGGCCCCAAGGACCTCAAGGGCGAGACGATGACGCAGATGTTCGGCGAGCTGCTGGCCCGGATCCAGGAGCAGGGCTTCACGGTGGCCCGGCTGGAGGACTACATCGAGGTGCCGGCCGCCTGAACGGCCGCGGCCGGGCCGGTCACCGGACGGCCGAGCATCATCAGCGGGCCGTGGTCGGTGCGGCTGAGGATCACCGTCACGGTGTTCGGGCCGACGGGCTTGAGCTGACGGCGCAGCTCCTCCGGGGTGATCGCCATCCCGCGCTTCTTGATCACCACCGTGCCGACGCCGCGCTCGCGCAGCAGCGCCTTCAGCTTCTTGATGTGGAACGGCAGCACGTCGGTCAGCTCGAAGCCGTGCGCGTAGGGGGTGTCGACCAGCTCGTCCGAGGTCACGTAGGCGATCTTGGGGTCGATCAGCCGCCCGTTCACCCGCTGCGCCACCTCGGCGACCAGATGGGCGCGGATCACCGCGCCGTCCGGCTCGTAGAGGTAGCGGCCGACCGGGCCGGCCGGCGGATCGGGCAGGTCGCCGCCGCCGAGGCTGGCCCGCTGCGGCAGCAGGGTGGCGCGGTGCGGGTGCTCCGCCCGGGTGCCGAACCAGAGCACCGCCTCCTTGACGTCGCCGTGGTCGGAGACCCACTCGGCCTCCGCGTCGGCCGGCACCGCCTCGTGCGGGATGCCGGGGGCCACCTTGAGCGCGCCGACCGGGGTGCGCCGGCCGGCCTCGATCGCCCAGGACAGCGGCGGGGCGTAGGCCTCGGGGTCGAAGACCCGGCCGCGCGAGGTGCGCCGGGCCGGGTCGGTGAAGACCGCGTCGAAGCCGGTGACGTCGACGTCGGCGACGTCCGCGCAGCGCACCTCGACCAGGTCGGCCAGGCCCAGGGCGGCCGCGTTGGCGGCGGTGGCGGCGCAGGCGGCCGGGTCCTTGTCGACGGCGAGCACCTCGACGCCGGCCCGGGCCAGCGCCAGCACGTCGCCGCCGATCCCGCAGCAGAGGTCGGCCAGCCGCTTCACGCCGAGGTCCGCGAAGCGCCGTGCCCGCCAGTCGGCGACCTCGCGCCGGGTGGACTGCTCGACGCCGTTGGGCGTGAAGTACATGAGGTCGGCGTCGGCGCCGAACTTGGCCCGGGCCCGCTGGCGCAGCCGGGCCTGCCCGAAGGCCGCCGACACCAGCCCGGCCGGGTGGTCCCTGCGCAGCCGGGTGGCCAGCGCCAGCTCCTCCCCGGGCGCGAAGTCACGCAGTTCGGCGAGCAGGGCCTGGCCCCGGTCGGTCAGCAGGGGCCGCAAGTCGTCGTTCTCCACGGGGCCATTCTCACCGGTCACGGGCGGGCCGGCCGGACCGGCCGTGACCGGGGCCGGCCCGCACAGGCGTACGACCATGTGTCCGCGGCAGGGGCCGGCAGGCGCGTCGTTGGCACTCTGGTTGACTGAGTGCTAACCGCGGCCTATGGTCATCACTAGCACTCCCCACGGGGGGAGTGCTAACGCGACAGTGCGTGTCTGACCCCCGCGACGGCAGATGCGTGAGCTCGCCCCTACCCGTTAGAAAGCCCCGTAATCTCCGAAGGGGAGCTCGGACGTGACCACCAGCAGCAAGGTTGCCATCAAGCCGCTCGAGGACCGCATCGTGGTCCAGCCGCTCGACGCCGAGACCACCACGGCCTCCGGCCTGGTTATCCCGGACACCGCCAAGGAGAAGCCCCAGGAGGGCGTCGTCCTGGCCGTCGGCCCGGGCCGCTTCGAGGACGGCCAGCGTCTGCCGCTCGACGTCGCCGTCGGTGACATCGTCCTGTACTCGAAGTACGGCGGCACCGAGGTGAAGTACCAGGGCGAGGAGTACCTGGTGCTCTCCGCCCGCGACGTTCTCGCCATCATCGAGAAGTAAAGCGTCCAGCCACGCCCCGGATCCGTGTCCCTAGCGACAGGGGACCGGGGCGTGGCTGTTGGTTCACGTAGTCGGCGGCCGCCTCGGCCGCACCCCCGAGGGAATAGGGAACATGGCGAAGATCCTGCAGTTCGACGAGGACGCCCGCCGCTCGCTGGAGCGCGGTGTCAACAAGCTGGCCGACACCGTCAAGGTGACCATCGGCCCCAAGGGCCGCAACGTCGTCATCGACAAGAAGTTCGGCGCCCCGACCATCACCAACGACGGCGTCACCATCGCCCGCGAGGTCGAGCTCGACGACCCGTACGAGAACCTTGGCGCGCAGCTCGTCAAGGAGGTCGCCACCAAGACCAACGACGTCGCGGGTGACGGCACCACCACCGCCACCGTGCTGGCCCAGGCCCTGGTCAACGAGGGTCTGCGCAACGTCGCCGCCGGCGCCGGCCCGGCCGCCCTGAAGAAGGGCATCGACAAGGCCGTCGCCGCCGTCTCCGAGCACCTGCTGTCGGTCGCCCGCGAGATCGAGGGCAAGGACGACGTCGCCGCCGTCGCCACCCTGTCCGCCCAGGACGCCCAGGTCGGCGAGCTGATCGCCGAGGCGATCGACAAGGTCGGCAAGGACGGTGTCATCACCGTCGAGGAGTCGAACACCTTCGGCGTGGAGCTGGACTTCACCGAGGGCATGCAGTTCGACAAGGGCTACCTGTCGCCGTACTTCGTCACCGACGCGGAGCGGCAGGAGGCGGTCCTGGAGGACCCGTACATCCTGATCAACCAGGGCAAGATCTCCTCCATCCAGGAGCTGCTGCCGCTGCTGGAGAAGATCCTGCAGGGCGGCTCCTCCCGCCCGCTGCTGATCATCGCCGAGGACGTCGACGGCGAGGCGCTGTCCACCCTCGTGGTGAACAAGATCCGCGGCACCTTCAACGCGGTGGCCGTCAAGGCCCCGGGCTTCGGCGACCGCCGCAAGGCGATCCTCGGCGACCTGGCCGTCCTGACCGGCGGCACCGTGATCTCCGAGGAGGTCGGCCTCAAGCTCGACCAGGCCGGTCTGGACGTGCTGGGCTCGGCCCGCCGCGTGACCGTCACCAAGGACGACACGATCGTCGTCGACGGTGCCGGCGAGTCGGAGGCCGTGGCCGGCCGCGTCGCCCAGATCAAGGGCGAGATCGCCAACACCGACTCGGACTGGGACCGCGAGAAGCTGCAGGAGCGCCTGGCCAAGCTGGCCGGCGGCGTCTGCGTCATCCGCGTCGGTGCCGCCACCGAGGTGGAGCTCAAGGAGCGCAAGCACCGCCTGGAGGACGCCATCTCGGCGACCCGCGCCGCGGTCGAGGAGGGCATCGTCGCCGGTGGTGGCGCCTCCCTGGTCCACGCCGCCAAGGTGCTGAACGACGGCCTGGGCCTGTCCGGCGACGAGGCCACCGGTGTCGCGGTCGTCCGCAAGGCGCTGCACGAGCCGCTGCGCTGGATCGCCCAGAACGCCGGCCTGGAGGGCTACGTCATCACCTCCAAGGTCGCCGAGCTGGAGCAGGGCCAGGGCTACAACGCCGCCACCGGCGAGTACGGCGACCTGGTGAAGGCCGGCGTCATCGACCCGGTCAAGGTCACCCGCTCCGCCCTGGAGAACGCCGCCTCGATCGCCTCCCTGCTGCTCACCACCGAGACCCTCGTGGTGGAGAAGAAGGAAGAGGAGGCCGACAACGGCCACTCGCACGGCGGCCACGGCCACTCGCACTGAGGCCGCAGGCACTGACGACCGCAGGCCCGGTCCGCGCCCCGCGAGGGGTGGCGGGCCGGGCCTGCGGCGTGTTCCAGTCTTCAACTATCAGTGGAATTTTGCATGCAGCAAAGAATCCCTTATATCTTGAAGGCATGATCGAGGCCCGCCACCTGCGCGTCCTGCGTGCCGTCGCCCGCACCGGCTCCTTCTCCGCGGCCGCCCGCGAGCTGGGCTGCACCCAGCCCGCCATCAGCCAGCAGATGAAGGCCCTGGAGAAGTCCGTGGACACCCCGCTGGTGGTCCGCTCGGGCCGCGGGATGCAGTTGAGCGAGGCCGGCCGGGTCCTGCTCAAGCATGCCACCGGGATCCTCGCCGGGCTCTCCGCCGCCGAGGAGGAGGTGGCGGCGATCGCCGGACTGCGGGCCGGGCGGGTCCGGCTGGTGTCCTTCCCGACCGCCAGCTCGACCCTGGTGCCGCCGGCGGTCGCCCGGCTGCGGGACAGCCATCCGGGCGTGCGCGTGTCGCTGGTCGAGGCGGAGCCGCCGGAGTCGCTGGCGATGCTGCGCGGCGGCGAGTGCGAGATCGCGCTCGCCTTCCGCTACCCGCAGGCCCCCGGATCCGCCCTCGCGCCGGCGCCCGCGCCCGCGCACGGCACTCCCCGGGAGGCGCGGGCCGAGGCCAATCTGGAGGCCCAGCAGCTGAGCGCGGGGGCCGACTGGTCCGACCTGGTGGCCACCCCGCTGCTGGACGACCCGCTGGTCGGGCTGCTGCCCGTCGGGCACCGGCTGGCCGGGCGCGGCGGGCCGGTGGAGCTGGGCGAGCTGGCGGGGGAGCAGTGGATCGCGGGCTGTCCGCAGTGCCGGGGGCACCTGGTGGAGCTCTGCGCGGGTGCCGGCTTCGAGCCGCGGATCGACTTCGCGACGGACGACTACCCGGCGGTGGTCGGGCTGGTGGCGGCCGGGCTCGGAGTGGCGGTGCTGCCCGGGCTGGCGCTGGAGTCGGTGCGCCCGGACGGGGTGGTGCCGGTGGCGGTGCACGCCGTGTCGGGGGCGCCGGCGGTGCGGCAGGTGGTCGCGCTGACGCTGCCGGACCTCGCCGAGGTACCGGCGGTGGCGCTGATGCTGGAGCGGCTGGCGGGGGCCGCGGCCGGGCGCTGAGCCGGCCGTCGCGGGCCGGGAGGCTCCGGGCAGGCCCCACGGGGCAGGCCCCACTCCGAGAAGAAACGTTTCTTCCCGGGCATCGGAGTCGCTGTGCTACTGCTGGCGGGCCGCACCCGGTGCGGCGAGCGGCACCTCCACCAGGCGGTGGCGCGAACGGCCCATCATCTCCTCGCGCTCGTCCTCGGTCAGGCCTCCCCAGACGCCGTACGGCTCGCGGACCGCGAGTGCGTGGGCGGCGCACTCGGTGCGCACGGGGCAGCGCATGCAGACCTCCTTGGCGCTCGCCTCGCGCGAGCTGCGGGCCGCGCCGCGCTCGCCCTCGGGGTGGAAGAAGAGCGAGCTGTCCACGCCGCGGCAGGCTGCGGAGAGCTGCCAGTCCCAGAGGTCCGCGTTGGGGCCGGGGAGTCGGGAGAAATCTGCCATGGCTCATTCCCTTCAGAGGTCGTCGACCGCGGGCCGGTCGCCGGCGGTTGCGTCGGCGGCGGCACGGCGGGGCGTCCGGCGCGGTGTGGACACCTGGAAATATGACTTACGGCAACTCCATGGACAAGTCACCCACAGAGTGGCACAACAGTCAATGACCACACAAAGGCTCTAAAAACGGGCAAAGTGCACGTTACGGCCCGGTCGGTGACCGCCGGGCGCGGATGTGGCAATCGGGTGGCCGACGGGCGCGCGCGGACCCGCGCGGATGTGCGGGTTGTACGCCGACCGCGCGCGAGCTGCGCAAAAGTGCGGCGTGTGCACCGCGATGCGGCTGATCGGTAACGGGTCGGCCACGTACAGTGGTGGAGATGGCCCCGAAGGCCGTAACTCATTCGGGTGACGGTCGTTGGAAGTGCGGAGGCGGTTAGCGGACGCCGGACGTCGGGAACGATCGCGGGGAATCTCAGGCGATCAGCACGGAGTCTGACGCCGATCGGCCGTGTCGAAGAGGTTCGTACCAGCCAGGAGGCTCAACGTGACGCGGATCAGCTGCGGAGGACGACGGTCATGACTTCCGTTCTCGTTTGCGACGATTCCCCGCTCGCCCGCGAGGCGCTTCGCCGCGCGGTCGCGACCGTACCCGGTGTCGACCGGGTCACCACCGCGACGAACGGGGAGGAGGTCCTCCGCCGCTGGGTGGCCGACCGCTCCGATCTCGTCCTGATGGACGTCCGGATGCCCGGCCTCGGCGGGGTGGAGACGGTCCGGCGGCTGCTCTCCGCCGACCCCGGCGCCCGGATCATCATGCTCACCGTCGCCGAGGACCTCGACGGCGTCGCCCTGGCGGTCGCCGCGGGCGCCCGCGGGTACCTGCACAAGGACGCCTCGCGCGCCGAACTGCGGGCCACCGTCACCCAGGCCCTCGCCGACCCGACCTGGCGGCTCGCCCCGCGCCGGCTGCGCAGCCCGGACATGGGCGCGGCGCCGACCCTGACGGCGCGTGAGATCCAGGTGCTCGAAGGCATGAGCCACGGCCGCAGCAACGCCGAGATCGGCCGCGAGCTGTTCCTCTCCGAGGACACCGTCAAGACCCACGCCCGACGGCTGTTCAAGAAGCTCGGCGCCTCGGACCGCGCGCACGCGGTGGCGCTGGGCTTCCGCTGGGGCCTGGTCCGCTGACCGCCGCCGGCGCCGCCGGTTCCGGCACGCTCCGCGCGATTGTCCGCGCGGGGGCGTGTGACGTTACGGTCCCGAGGTTGCACCATGGAGGAGTGGAGCACCTCGGGGACCAGCGGGCAGGAACTGCGGCGAACCACGCAGCCGCAGGAGACTCGGCGGACGGCGCCGCGGACGGGACCGCCCGGAGCGGCGGGGCGGGAGGCGGGACGGTGCAGGAGGGGCCGGTGGTGCGGACCGGTACCGCACCGCATAACGTTCCGGTGCACAACTCCGGACGCGGTGCCGCGTTTTCCCGCGCGACCAGGCACCATGGACCGATGCGTGACGACGTGACCGGGGCTCCCGGTGAGGCGGACCCGGTGGAGGCCGAGCCCTCCGCGCCCGGGCCCGGCCCGGCGTACGCGGAACCGGACGGCGGACCCGGCGCGCTCGCCGAACTGGTCGCGGCCGCCGTCCGCGGCGAGGGACCCGCGATCGACGCGCTGCTCGCCCACGTCCACCCGCTGGCCCTGCGGTACTGCCGCGGCCGGCTGGTCCGGCTGCCCGGCGGCGCCCGGCACCACGTGGACGACATCGCCCAGGAGGTCTGCGTCGCGGTCCTCTGCGCGCTTCCCCGGTACAAGGACCAGGGGCGCCCCTTCGAGGCCTTCGTCTACGGGATCGCCGCGCACAAGATCGCCGACCTGCAGCGGGCCGCGATGCGCGGACCCGGCTCGACGGTGATCCCGCAGGACGACCTGCCGGAGGTGCCGGACGAGGCGCTCGGCCCGGAGGAGCGCGCGCTGCTCAGCAGCGACGCGGCCTGGGCCAAGGAACTGCTCTCCAACCTGCCGGCCCGCCAGCGCGAGCTGGTGCTGCTGCGGGTGGCCGCCGGGCTCTCCGCGGAGGAGACCGGCGAGGTGCTGGGGATGTCGCCGGGGGCCGTCCGGGTCGCCCAGCACCGTGCGCTCAGCCGGCTGCGGGCGCTCGCGGAGGAGTCCTCCTAGGAGCAGGCCCTCGGGCCGGAATGGTCCACGGCCGGGCTGTGTTGTCAAGGGCACACGAGAGCGCATTCGCGGTGCCAGTACCATGGGGTATCGGCGCCTGGGCGGGTCGCCAAAGATTCGACGGTGTGCGCGGGGATCCCCTGGAGGATCCTCCGAGAGCCACCGCGCTTTAGGCGGTCCGAGCGAGTGAGCCGATGACAGCGCCCCTCACCCCCAGGGCGCGAGCTGATCGAGCCGGCCACGGAAGGTACCCCCGAAATGTCTTACAACGCCGCAGGCGTACCCGAGAAGTTCGCGATGCTCGGACTCACGTACGACGACGTCCTGCTGCTGCCGGGGGCGTCCGAGGTGCTGCCGAACCAGGTCGACACCTCCTCGCGGGTCTCCCGCAACGTGCGCGTCAACATTCCGCTGCTCTCCGCGGCGATGGACAAGGTCACCGAGTCGCGGATGGCGATCGCGATGGCCCGTCAGGGCGGCGTCGGCGTCCTGCACCGCAACCTGTCGGTCGAGGACCAGGCCAACCAGGTCGACCTGGTGAAGCGCTCCGAGTCCGGCATGGTCACCGACCCGATCACGGTCGGCCCGGAGACCACCCTCGCGGAGGCCGACGCGCTCTGTGCCAAGTTCCGGATCTCCGGTGTGCCGATCGCGGACGCGAGCGGCAAGCTGCTCGGCATCGTCACCAACCGCGACATGGCCTTCGAGACCGACCGCACCCGCCAGGTCCGCGAGATCATGACCCCGATGCCGCTGATCACCGGCAAGGTCGGCATCTCCGGCGTCGACGCGATGGCGCTGCTCCGCCGCCACAAGATCGAGAAGCTCCCGCTGGTCGACGACGACGGCCGGATCAAGGGCCTCATCACGGTCAAGGACTTCGTCAAGGCCGAGCAGTACCCGAACGCCGCCAAGGACGCCGAGGGCCGGCTGCTGGTCGGCGCCGCGGTCGGCGCCAGCGCCGAGGCCTTCGACCGGGCCCAGGCCCTGGTCGAGGCGGGCGTGGACTTCCTGGTCGTCGACACCTCGCACGGCCACAGCCACAACGCGCTGGCCTGGATCGAGAAGATCAAGTCGGCCGTGAAGGTCGACGTGGTCGGCGGCAACGTCGCCACCCGCGACGGCGCCCAGGCGCTGATCGACGCCGGCGTGGACGGCGTCAAGGTCGGCGTCGGCCCGGGCTCCATCTGCACCACCCGCGTGGTCGCCGGCATCGGCGTCCCGCAGGTCACCGCGATCTACGAGGCCGCGCTGGCCTGCCAGGCGGCCGGCGTGCCGGTCATCGGCGACGGCGGCCTGCAGTACTCGGGCGACATCGGCAAGGCGCTCGCCGCCGGCGCCGACACCGTGATGCTGGGCTCGCTGCTGGCCGGCTGCGAGGAGTCCCCGGGCGAGCTGCTGTTCATCAACGGCAAGCAGTACAAGTCCTACCGCGGCATGGGCTCGCTGGGCGCCATGCAGTCCCGCGGCCAGGGGCGCTCCTACTCCAAGGACCGCTACTTCCAGGCCGAGGTCGCCTCGGACGACAAGCTGGTCCCCGAGGGCATCGAGGGCCAGGTGCCCTACCGCGGCCCGCTCGCCGCGGTGCTGCACCAGCTGGTCGGCGGCCTGCGCCAGACCATGGGCTACGTCGGCGCCGCCACCGTCGCCGAGATGGAGAGCAAGGGCCGGTTCGTCCGGATCACCTCGGCGGGCCTCAAGGAGAGCCACCCGCACGACATCCAGATGACCGTCGAGGCGCCGAACTACAGCGCCCGCCGCTGATCCCGGCACCCGCCCGCGGGGCCCGCCACTCCCGGTGGCGGGCCCCGCGGGCTGTCCGGCGGCCGCCCGCCGGGGGAGCGCGGGCGGGCGGCGCCGTGCGACGGCGGGCGGGTGCGGGATACTGGGGGGCGGCCGGGGTGACCCGGCGGGCATGAGCAACACCACCAGAAGGGCTCGAAGTGACTGAGATCGAGATCGGGCGAGGCAAGCGGGGCCGCCGGGCGTACTCCTTCGACGACATCGCCGTCGTCCCCAGCCGCCGTACGCGTGACCCGAAGGAGGTCTCGATCGCCTGGCAGATCGACGCCTACCGCTTCGAGCTGCCGTTCCTGGCCGCGCCGATGGACAGCGTGGTCTCCCCGCAGCAGGCCATCGCCATCGGCCGCCTCGGCGGCCTCGGCGTGCTGAACCTGGAAGGCCTCTGGACCCGCTACGAGGACCCGCAGCCGCTGCTCGACGAGATCGCCGCGATCTCCGACGAGGCCGCCGCGACCCGCCGCCTGCAGCAGATCTACGCCGAGCCGATCAAGGCCGAGCTGATCAAGCAGCGGATCCAGGAGGTCCGCGACTCCGGCGTGGTCACCGCCGCCGCGCTCTCGCCGCAGCGCACCGCCGAGTTCTCCAAGGCCGTCGTGGACGCCGGGGTCGACGTCTTCGTCATCCGCGGCACCACCGTCTCCGCCGAGCACGTCTCCGGCGCGGCCGAGCCGCTCAACCTGAAGCAGTTCATCTACGAGCTGGACGTCCCGGTCATCGTCGGCGGCTGCGCCACCTACACCGCCGCGCTGCACCTCATGCGCACCGGTGCGGCCGGCGTGCTGGTCGGCTTCGGCGGCGGCGCCGCGCACACCACCCGCAACGTGCTCGGCATCCAGGTGCCGATGGCCACCGCCGTCGCCGACGTGGCCGCGGCCCGCCGCGACTACATGGACGAGTCCGGCGGCCGCTACGTGCACGTCATCGCGGACGGCGGCGTCGGCTACAGCGGCGACATCCCGAAGGCGGTCGCCTGCGGCGCCGACGCGGTGATGATCGGCGCCGCGCTGGCCCGGGCCACCGACGCTCCCGGCAAGGGCTACCACTGGGGCATGGAGGCCGTCCACGAGGAGCTGCCGCGCGGCAAGCGGGTCGACCTCGGCACCGTCGGCACCACCGAGGAGATCCTCGCCGGCCCGTCGCACACCCCCGACGGCACCATGAACCTGTTCGGCGCGCTGCGCCGGGCGATGGCGACCACCGGCTACACCGAGCTCAAGGAGTTCCAGCGGGTCGAGGTGACGGTCAACCCGGCGCTCAACCACCGCTGAGCCGTCCCGGCCGCTGCCGCCCGGGCCCCCGTCGCGCGCCGCGACGGGGGCCCGCGCCGTACCGGGACTACTGCCGGGCGGCGGCGCGGCGGGTCAGCAGGAAGCCGCCGATCAGCGCGATGCCGTAGAAGACCAGGTCCAGCGGGCGGCGGCCGTCGCGCCACAGCGGGAGGGCGTCGTGCAGCAGCTCCCCGTACCCGGTGCCGGCCAGGTGGTGCAGCCGGCGGAGCTGCCCGAGCAGCTGGCCGAGGAACAGCGCGCCGGCCGCCAGCACAGCGCCCAGCGGCGGCAGCAGCCGGCCCGGGCCGCCGAGCCGGCCCAGCGGCAGGGCGACCGCCGCCGCGGGGGCGATGGCCAGCCAGCCGACGGTGGCCTCGGCGCGGGCCGGAGCGCCGCCGAGCGCCGCGGCGCCGGCCAGCATCGCGAGGACGGCCAGGGCGACGGCCGCACCCGTCCGGTTCCGGCGGCGGCGCTCTCCCGGGGCGGCGGGGCGGTAACCGGCCACCGGGGCGCCGGGCATGCCGGGGGCCACGTACCCCTCCGGGGTCTCCGGTTCCGGTGCGACCGAGAAGTGCGGGGCCGCGGGCGGGCGGCCCGACGGGCCGTCAGCGCCCGGTGCGGATGCGGTCATGGACGTCGTGTTCCCCCCGGAAAGACGGTGAGCTGCCGCACGGTAGCAGGGTCCGGAGCGGGGCCGACAGAGTTTTCGATCACAGATCGGGCACGGAGCGCCGCCCCCGGCCGGGGTGCGTGCCAGGGTGGCCGGGGGCCGGGTGGTCGGGGGCGCGCGCGACAGGGGATGATGGAGGCTTGGGCGTTCGGGCCCGACGCCGGTCCGACGTGCCGTCACCACGACCGCCAGCAGCACATGGGGGAACGTTCCGAATGACCCAGGCGCAGGGTTCCACCGGCCGCCTCCTGGCCGGACGCTACCGGCTGAACGCGGTGCTCGGGCGCGGCGGCATGGGCACCGTCTGGCGCGCCGAGGACGAGATGCTGGGCCGGACGGTCGCGGTCAAGGAACTGCGGATGAACGCCAGCGTGGACGAGGACGAGAAGCACCGGCTTGTCGTCCGCACCCTGCGCGAGGCCAAGGCGACGGCGCGGATCCGGCACAACTCGGCGGTCACCGTCTTCGACGTGGTCGAGGAGGACGACCGGCCGTGGATCGTCATGGAGCTGGTCGAGTCCCGGTCGCTGGCGGACGTGGTCCGCGAGGACGGCCCGCTGGCGCCCGCCCGGGCGGCGGAGATCGCGCTGGACGTCCTCGGCGTGCTGAGCGCCGCGCACGCGCTCGGCATCCTGCACCGTGACGTCAAGCCGTCCAATGTGCTGATCGGCGAGGACGGCCGGGTGGTGCTCACCGACTTCGGCATCGCCAGCGTGGAGGGCGACACCTCGGTGACCTCCACCGGCATGCTGGTCGGCGCGCCCTCCTACATCTCCCCGGAGCGGGCCCAGGGGCAGAAGCCCGGGCCGCCGGCCGACCTGTGGTCGCTGGGCGGCACGCTGTACGCGATGGTCGAGGGCCGCCCGCCGTACGACCGGGGCTCGGCGCTGGCCACCCTGACCGCGGTGATGACGGAGGAGCTGGCCGCCCCGGCGAACGCCGGGCCGCTGCTGCCGGTGATCGAGGGGCTGCTGGCCAAGGACCCGGCGCAGCGGCTGACCGCCTCGCAGACCCGGTCGATGCTGAAGCGGGTGGTCGCGGAGGCGACCGCGCGGGCCGAGTCGACCACCGAGCAGTCGGTGCCGGTCGCGGAGCGCGGCGGGAAGCCGCCGGTCGGCGGACTGCTCGGGACGGTCCGGGTGGGCAGCCGGGCCGGGGACGCCGGCAGCGGCGAGTCGCCGGCGGCGCCGGTTGCGGTGCCGGGGCCCGAGGGGGCGGCGGCACCCGCGAAGCCGTCCGGGGCGCCCGGCGACGCGGGGCCGTCGGGAGCATCGGGAGAGGAGACCGAGGCGGCCCGCCCGGTGACCAGTGAATGGACGCTGGGCGCCACCCAGGCGGCCGGGGCGGACCCGCGCACCGGACGGCGGCGGCTGGCGGTGGCGACGGTCGTGGTGGTGCTGTTGCTGATCGCGGGCGTGGTCGCGCTGGTCCAGGCGCTGGGCGGCTCCGGGGACGGCACGGCGTCCGGTGCGGGCGGCACCGCCCCGGTGGTGGCGGTCACGGACACCGCCACGGGCGGCGCGGCGCCGGAAGCGGTTCCGGAGACGGCTCCGGAGAGCTCCGCCCCGGCGGAGGGCGCGGCTCCCGAGCCCACGCCCACCCCGAGCGCCGCTCCGACCCCGACGCCCACGCCCACGCCCACCCCGACCCCGACGCCCACGCCGACCCCCACCGGGCCGGTCGTGCCGGCCGGGTACCACGAGTACAAGGACCCGGCCGGCTTCTCGATCGTGCTGCCCGACTGGCTGCAGCTGTCGAGCTCGGAGTCGATCCGCCGGACCTTCAAGGGCAACGGCAGCACCCTGCGGATCGAGTGGACGACCACGCCGGGCGCCAGTGCCCTCGCCGACTGGCAGGAGGCCGAGCCGGGGCTGCGCGGTCAGGTGACCAACTACCAGCGGGTGCAGTTGCAGTCCGTCGCCTACCGGGAGTGGACCAACGCGGCCGACTGGGAGTGGATCAGCGGCAGCCCGCGGACGCACTCGCTGAACCGCGGCTTCGTCACCGGCTCCCCGGCCAAGTACGGCTACGCCATCTACTGGACGACGCCGGACGCGGACTGGGCCGCGCCGCAGAACGCCGAGGCCCGCCAGACCGCGTTCGACACCTTCCAGCCCGCGGGCTGACCGCCGGGGCGGCGGGCCGTCAGCCGATGAGGCGCTGCTTCGCCCGGGTGAACTCCTCGTCGGTGAGCGCGCCGGCGGTGCGCAGGGCGGCCAGCCGCTCCAGCTGGTCCAGCAGCTCGGCGCCGGCGGCGGGGGCGGGGCCGGCCGGCGCCGGGGCGGCGAGGGCCTTCCGGGAGGCGGCCTCGCGGGCCAGCCGGGCGGTGGCGCGCACCTGCTCGGCGAAGACCTCCGCCTTGACCACGTCCTCGAAGCGGTGCGAGCCGGTCAGCGCGACCACCAGCAGGACCTCGCCGTTGATCCTGGTCCTGGTGACGGTCGCGTCGGTGACCGCGTCCAGCGGAACCGGAATCGGGGGCTTGCCGTCCTTGAGGAAGAGCAGCCGGTGGGTGGTCAGGACCAGTACGCCCTTGCGGAAGTGGTCGGGGTGGCGCCCGGCCGTGGAGGCGACGGGCTTCTCGTCGGGGGCGACGTTCGCTTCGACGGTGCGCAGGGCCGCCGCCCGGTTGTCACTGCTGCTGTTGCCGGCCACGTCGAAGGCCGCGTCGATCAGATCGGTCCAGTCCATGGGACCGAGGGTAATCCGGGGCACGTACGCCGTGTCGGCCGCGGTCAGGCCCTAGGCTTGGCGGCGGTGAGCGGAGAGGAACACGCATGCGAGCGGGCCCGGGGCAGGTGCTGGCGGGGCGTTACCGGCTGACGGACCGTCCGGAGGCGCTGGACGCGTTCGCCGTGGACGAGCGGAGCGGGGACGTCGTCCGGCTGCGCGGGTGGGAGCTGCCCGCGGCGCTGACCGGGGGTCAGGAGCCGGACGGCGAGGATCCGGTGCAGGGCGAGCGGCTGGTGCGCCGGGTGGCGGCGGTCGGCGCAGCCGCGCCGCGGCACCCGCGGCTGCTGCAGGGCGCCGGGGCGTTCGTCGAGGGCGAGCTGCTGTGGACCGTCGAGGAGTGGCCGGCCGGACGGCCGCTGGAAGCGCTGCTCGCGGAGGGCCCGCTGCCGCCGTACCGGGCCGCGGAGGTCGCGGCGGACCTCGCCGCGGCGTTGCGGGCGCTGCACGACGCGGGGCTGGCGCACGGGAACCTGACCGCCGGGTCGGTGCTGGTCTGCGAGGACGGCGCGGCGCTGCTGGGCGGGTTGCTCCCCGGGGTGGCCGAGGAGGTGCTGGCCGAGGAGCTGGGCGGCCCGGGCGGGCGGCGCCGCTACGAGATCCGGGCCGAGCTGGTCGGCGCGGTGGCGGAGCGCTGGCCGCTGGACGGCGGTCCGGCCGGTGACTGCTGGGCGCTCGGGGTGCTGCTGCACCGGATGGCGACCGGCCGTGCGCCGTACCCGGAGAGCGGGGTGCCGGAGCTGGTGACGGCGGTGCGGGAGGGCCGGCGGGTGCCGTCGGAGGCGTGCGGTCCGCTGGGGCCGCTGGTGGAGCGGCTGGTGCAGCCCGATCCGGCGCTGCGGCCGACGGCGGCGGAGGTCCGCGCGGAGCTGGCGGAGCTGCTGGCGGGCGCGCCGGAGCCGGTGGCCGGCGAGCGGGTGGCGCCGCCCCCGCTGCCGGAGCCGCGGCGTGCGGCCGGGCGGCGCGGTGCGGCGGAGCGCGGCGGTGCGGCGCAGCGCCGTGGTGCGGCGGGCGCGGGGCGGACGGAGGAGCCCGGACCGGCCCGGCCGCCGCGGATCCCGCCGGCGATGCTGGGCCCGCTGCTGGTCGGCGGCGTGTTCCTGCTGCTGCTCCTCGGGGTGGCGGCCGTGGTGCTGTTCGCAGGCTGACGGGGCCGGTGGAACGGTGGTGGCCGCCGTGGCGGGTGGGGGAGATTACCGGGGGGAGCCCGGGGCGCCTAATGTGTCCGTGGGATTGTTCGATTCAGTGGTCTGCACCGAGTGGTCTGCGCCGGGCCCTGCCGTCGCGGTGACGGCAGGTGGATGAGGGGGAGCGTCGCGGATGGGCGCGCAGGACCGGCCGGAGTCGGCCGAGGCGGAGCGGCTGCTGGCCGGGCGCTACGAGCTGGGTGAGCGGCTGGGCCGCGGCGGGATGGGCACCGTGTGGCGGGCCCGGGACCGGATGCTGGACCGTGAGGTCGCCGTCAAGGAGCTGACCGTCAGCCACCTCCCCGAGGAGGAGCTGGAGATCCTGCACGCCCGGATGAAGCGGGAGGCCTCCGCGGCCGCCCGGATCAAGCATCCCGGGGTGATCACCGTGCACGACGTGCTGGAGCAGGACGGCCGGCCGTGGATCGTCATGGAGCTGGTCGACGGCCGTTCGCTGGCCGACGTGATCAGCCAGGACGGCACGCTGCCGCCGCGCGCCGCCGCCGAGGTGGGCGGCCAGGTGCTGGCCGCGCTGCACCGGGGCCACCAGCTGGGCGTGCTGCACCGGGACGTGAAGCCGGCCAATGTGCTGCTGGAGCACGGGACCGGGCGGGCGGTGCTGCTGGACTTCGGGATCGCGACGTACGAGGGCTCGGCGGAGCTGACCCGGCCGGGCGACCTGGTCGGCTCGCCGGACTACCTGGCGCCGGAGCGGGCGCAGGGCGAGCGGCCGGGCCCGGCCTCCGACCTGTGGGGCCTCGGGGCGACGCTGTACGCGGCGGTGGAGGGCGACTCGCCGTTCCGCCGCACCTCGCCGCTGACCACCCTGGCCGCGGTGGTCGGCGATCCGCTGCCGGAGCCGCGCCGGGCGGGTCCGCTCGGACCGGTGCTGGCCGCGCTGATGGCCAAGGACCCGGCGGAGCGGCCGACCGCGGACGAGGCGGCCCGGATGCTGGCCGAGGTGCAGGCCGGGCACACCCTCGGGCTCAAGCCGGTCGCGCCGGTGCGGATGCCGACCCAGTCGGTGCCGGTGGTGGACCGGTCGGGCGAGCCGGGCGGGCCGGAGGGGGCGGCTGAGCCGGACGGTGCGCCCGAGGCGGTCACCGTGCCGCGTCCGGTGGCGGCCCGGGCCGCCGCCACGGTGGAGCAGGCGCCGCCGGGGCAGCCCGTCGGGGCCGGCCCGGCGCACGAGCCCACCGAGGGGGAGCCCACCGGGCCGGTCGCGCCGGTGCCGTACGCCGGTACGCCGGCGCGCGGACCGGCCAAGCGCCGGCGGAAGCTGCTGGTGCTGGCGGTCGCGGTGGTGGTCCTGGTCGCCGGGGCCGCCGGGGCGGTCCTGCTGGCGGACCGCGACGGCGGGCCGGAGACGGGCCGGCCGACCCCGGTCCCGGCCGAGCCGCAGCCGAGCGGACCCGGCGACGGCACGCCCGCGCCGCCCGTCGGCTACCACTGGGTCGACGACCCGGCGGGCTTCCGCTTCCCGCTGCCCACGGCCACCCCGGTCTGGCAGCGCACCAGTACGTCCGACAACCAGATCTACTACAGCCCCGACAACAAGGTGCACTACCTGCAGTTCGCGGTCACCGTGGGCCAGTCGGTCAGGCCGCTGGAGCACATGCGGCAGATGGAGAGCACCGTCTCCTCGCTGAAGGACTACAAACAGCACCGGCTGACCAGCGTCGCGGTGAACGGCCACGAGGCGGCGGTCTGGGAGTTCAGCTACCTGGCCAAGGAGGGCGGTCGCCGCCGGGCGATCGAGGCCGAGTTCATCGACCAGGACGGCACCAGCTACGCGATCTACTCGTCCAGCCCGGAGCGGGGCAACGAGTGGAACGAGGCCGAGCAGCGCTTCAACGCGGTGCTGCACTACTTCACTCCCACCCGCTGACCGCAGGGGCCGCCGCCGGCCCCCGGTTTGTTGTTACCGACGGGTACCGAACCGGGCGCCGAGCGCCTAGGCTGCGCCCTATGACGGACCTCACTGCAGCTGCCACGGCCCACGACCCCGCCGGCACCGGCGCGCCGGGCCGCAATCCCGCCGCGCCCGGCGGCGGCCGCACCGTCGCCTCGGCCGTGCCGCCGTCCCTGGTCGCCCGGCTCGCCGCCGGGGTCACCGCCACCGGCGAGCCCAGTGTGGTGGAGACCGTCGCCCCGCTGACCGGCGAGCGGCTGGCCGGGCTGCCGCAGTCCACCCCGGCGGACGTCGAGGTCGCCTTCGAGCTGGCCCGGCGCGCCCAGCCGGCCTGGGCCGCGCTGCCGGTCCGCCGCCGCGCCGCCGTGCTGCTGCGCTTCCACGACCTGCTGCTCAAGCGGCAGGACGAGGTGCTCGACCTCATCCAGGCGGAGACCGGCAAGGCCCGGCTGCACGCCTTCGAGGAGGTCCTCGCGGTCGCCATCGCCGCCCGGCACTACGGCCGCTCCGCCCCGTCCTACCTGCGCGACAAGCGGCACCTCGGCGCGGTGCCGCTGCTCACCCAGGCCGTCGAGGCCCGCCGGCCCAAGGGCGTGATCGGCCACATCTCGCCGTGGAACTACCCGCTGGAGCTGTCCGTCGGCGACGCCCTGCCGGCCTTCGTGGCGGGCAACGCGGTGGTCAACAAGCCGGACACGCAGACCGCGCTGACCGCGCTCTGGGCCCGCGAACTGCTGGTCGAGGCCGGGCTGCCGGCCGACCTGTGGCAGATCGTGATCGGCGACGGCCCGGTGATCGGCCCGGCGGTGGTCGAGCACGGCGACTACGTCTCGTTCACCGGCTCCACCCGCACCGGCCGCGACGTGGCCCGCCGGGCCGCCGGGCGGCTGGTCGGCGCCTCGCTCGAACTCGGCGGCAAGAACGCCATGCTGGTGCTCGCCGACGCCGACCTCGACCGGGCCGCCGAGGGTGCCGTCCGGGCCTGCTTCTCCTCGGCCGGCCAGCTCTGCATCTCGATCGAGCGGCTGCTGGTGCACCGCTCGGTGGCCGACGAGTTCCTCGCCAAGTTCGCCGCCCGCACCCGTGCGCTGCGGCTCGGCGGGGGCCTCGCCTACGGGGCCGACATGGGCTCGCTGGTCTCCGCCCGGCAGCTGGAGACCACCACCCGGCACGTCGAGGAGGCGGTCCGGGCCGGCGCCACCGTGGTGGCCGGCGGCAGGGCCCGCCCGGACCTCGGCCCGTTCTTCTTCGAGCCGACCATCCTGGACGGCGTCACCCCGGACATGGCGGTGTGCGGCGAGGAGACCTTCGGCCCGGTGGTCTCCGTCTACCGCTTCGACACCGAGGACGAGGCGGTGGCCGCCGCCAACTCCACCCCGTACGGCCTCAACTCCAGCGTCTGGACCCGGGACGTCCGGCGCGGCCGGGCGGTCGCGGCCCGGCTGCGCACCGGCACGGTCAACGTCAACGAGGCCTACGGCGCGGCGTACGGCTCGGCCGGCTCGCCGATGGGCGGCATGGGCGACTCCGGCCTCGGCCGGCGGCACGGCGCCGAGGGCATCCTGCGGTTCACCGAGGCGCAGACGATCGCCAGCCAGCGGTTGCTGCCGCTGGCCCCGGCGCTCGGCCAGGACGACCGGCAGTACGCGGCGGTGATGACCGCCGGACTGCGGATGCTGAAGGCCCTGCGCGTCCGGTAGTCCCGGCGCCGGCCGGCCCTCCCCGTTTCGTGGACGACTTCCGAAGGAGCAGTGGCAGATGGTGGGTTCGGCTGAGGACCGGGAGTTCGATTACGACGTGGTGGTGGTCGGCTCCGGTTTCGGCGGTTCGGTCGCGGCGCTGCGGCTGACCGAGAAGGGGTACCGGGTCGCCGTCCTGGAGGCCGGACGCCGCTTCGACCGCGACGAGCTGCCCACGACCTCCTGGGACGTCGCCAACTACCTGTGGGCGCCGAAGCTGGGCCTCTACGGCATCCAGCGCATCCATCTGCTGGCCCATGTGATGATCCTGGCCGGCGCCGGGGTCGGCGGCGGCTCGCTGAACTACGCCAACACCCTGTACGTGCCGCCGAAGGCGTTCTTCGAGGACCGCCAGTGGCGCCACATCACCGACTGGCAGGAGGAGCTGGCGCCCTTCTACGACCAGGCGCGGCGGATGCTCGGGGTGCGGCTCAACCCGACCGTCACCCCCTCCGACGTCCACCTGCGGGCCGCCGCCGAGCGGATGGGCGTCGGCGACACCTTCCACCTGGCGCCGGTCGGGGTCTTCTTCGGCGACGGCGAGGACGGCGACGGCACGGCGAAGGCGGAGCCCGGCGGCGAGGTGGCGGACCCGTACTTCGGCGGGGCCGGTCCGGCCCGCCGGGCCTGCGTCGAGTGCGGCGAGTGCATGACCGGCTGCCGGCACGGCGCCAAGAACATGCTCACCGAGAACTACCTGTACCTGGCGGAGCGGGGCGGCGCCGAGATCCACCCGCTCACCACGGTGGCCCGGATCCGCGAGCGGGGCGAGGGCTTCGCGGTGGACGTCCGGCGCACCGACAGCCGGTCCACCACCGACCCGGTCAAGGCCGGGGCGCGGACCGTCACCGCCGCCCGGGTGGTGGTCGCGGCCGGCACCTACGGCACCCAGCGCCTGCTGCACCGGATGCGGGCGGCCGGGCACCTGCCCCGGATCTCCGCCCGGCTCGGCGAGCTGACCCGGACCAACTCCGAGGCGCTGGTGGGCGCGCAGACCACCGACCGGCGGTACGGCGCCCGCGCGGACTTCACCAAGGGCGTGGCGATCACCTCCTCGATCCACCCGGACGAGAACACCCACATCGAGCCGGTCCGCTACGGCAAGGGCTCCAACGCGATGGGTGCGCTGTCGATCGCCCAGGTCGCCGGCGGCGGGCGGGTCCCGCGCTGGCTGCGCTACCTCGGCAACTCGGTCAAGCATCCGGTGACCTTCGCCCGGTCGATGAACCAGCACCGGTGGTCCGAGAAGACGATCATCGGCCTGGTGATGCAGTCCCTGGACAACTCGATCACCGTCTCGCTGAAGGAGAAGGGCCTCGGCAAGGGCACGCTGACCTCCCGCCAGGGCCACGGCACGCCCAACCCGACCTGGATCCCGGCCGCCGAGCGCGGTGCCCGGGCGCTCGCCGAGGAGATCAACGGCTTCCCCGGCGGCAGCGTCGGCGAGATCTTCGACATCCCGATGACCGCGCACTTCCTGGGCGGCTGCCCGATCGGCGACTCCCCGCTGACCGGTGTGGTCGACCCGTACCACCGGCTCTACGGGCATCCCGGGATCAGCGTGGTGGACGGCGCCGCGGTCTCCGCCAACCTCGGCGTCAACCCGTCGCTGACCATCACGGCGCAGGCCGAGCGGGCCATGTCGCTGTGGCCGAACAAGGGCGAGCCGGACCCCCGCCCGGCGCCCGGCGAGGAGTACCGCCGCATCGCGCCCGTCCCGCCCACCGCCCCGGCGGTGCCGGACGGCGCGTTCGGCGCGCTGCGGCTGCCGCTGCTGGCCGTCCCGGAGGTGCCGAAGAAGCAGGCCTGACCTGGCGTCCGGCCGGGCGGCGGCCCCCCACGGACCCCGGCCGGACGTGTCCGGAGGGCTCCCCGGCGCGTTCCGCGGCGGGTGACCGGTTGACAGCCGTCCGTACCCGGTGGGAGAAAAGGGGCGCCCTGGGGGGACCAGGGGATCGTTCGTTCGGACGGGGGGACGCGGTCCATGGCCATCTGCGCATTCTGCGGCGCGGTCACGGCGGAGGGGGCGTCCGGCTGCGCGTCCTGCGGGAGGCCGTCGGCGCCGCCGCCCACGCTGCCGCCACCGCCCGTCCTGCCGCCGCCGCCCCCGTTCGCGCCGTCCGCCGCGCCGTCCGCCGCGCCGCCGGGCCCGCCGCCGCGGGCCGCCGCGCCCGGCGGCCCCTGGGGCGCCGGGCGGCCGTACGACCCGGCCGCCGAGCGGCCCCCCGTGCTCTCCTGGCTGACCGGCGCGGACTGGCGCCCGGCGCTGCGCGCGGTCGTCGCGCCCACCGCCGTACTGCTGCTGGCCGCGCTCGTCGTCGCGATCCCGGAGAACCTCTTCCCCTACACCCCCGTCCTCGACGCGCCCTCCTACGGCACGCGCTTCGGCACCGCGCTGGCGATCGTCCTCGGCGCCCTCGGCGCGCCGTTCCGGCTGGACGTCGGCACCGGCGGCCCGGTCGGCCTCGCGCACGGCAGCGAGGTGCTGGTCCGCGCGGTGCCGCTGACCGTCACCGCGCTGTGGCTGCTCGCGCTCTGGCCCGGCCTGCGGATCGGGGCGCGCCGCGGGCAGGAGCGCACCGGCGCGCAGCAGACCCGTCGGCAGGCGGCCGGCGAGGCCGTGCGCACCGCCGTGGTCGCCGCCGCGGTGACCGTGCTGCTCGGCCTGGTGGGCGGCGCCGCCTGGCACCCGGGGGACCGCTTCGAGCCGGACGCCGTCGCCGGAGCGGTGGGCCGGATCGGCTACGAGTCCTCGGCCGGCTGGGTCGAGGCGGCCGGCTGGACGGCGCTGCTCGCCGGGCTGCTGGCGTTCGCCGTGTACGGCACCGACGCGCTGCGCTGGGCGGCCTGGCGCAACCGGGCGGTGCGCGGCTGGGCGGTCGCCGGGCTGGCGGCCGGCCGCGCGCTGGCGGTCTCGGTGGGCCTGGCGTCGGCGGTCGGCCTGGTGGTGACCGTGGTCCTGGGCGACGACGACGGCGTCGGCGGCGAACTGACCACGAGCGCGACGGCCTTCCTGCCCAACGTCGGCCTGATGCTGCTCGGGCTGGGCTCCGGGGCGACCTTCCGGACCAGCAGCGAGACGCCGGCCGCCCGCGACTCGGACTGGTACCGGGAGCCGCGCGGCGTCGACGAGTACTCCTTCTTCGACCTGCACGGCGCGGACGGCGACTGGCGCTGGACCGGGCTGCTCGCGCTGGCCGCCGCCGCGGTGCTCGGCTGGACGGCGTACCGGCGGCGGCTGGACGCCGCGGACCGGCTCCGGCTGGCGGCGGTGTACGCCGTGGGCCTCAGCCTGCTGATGGCGGTGTCCGGGCTGCTGAGCTCCTCGAAGGCCACCGTCCGCTACCTGGGCCGCAGCCAGGACACCGGGTTCGAGAGCACCCTCTCGCTGGTGCCGTGGACGCTGCTGGTGGCCAATCTGGTCTGGGCGGCGGCCGGCGCGCTGGCGGTGCCGCCGCTGCTGGCGGCGCGCGACCGCCGGGCGCGGACGTCGCCGTCGCCGTCGCCGTCGTCGTCGCCGGAGGGGTCGCCGGCCGGGGTGCCGGCCCAGCCCGAGGGTGAGCACCCCGGTGCGCCGGTCGTCTCGGAGGTGATCGGCTCGGGCGACACGCGGCCGGACGCCGGGCCGGTGGACGACGGGCCGGTGGATCCCGGCGTCTGGAGCCGGCGCCCGTAACGGCGGCCCGGTGCGGGCCGGGGCGGGCCGGGGCGGCCGGCCCCGGACAGGGCAAAGGGCCCCGCGGGGGAAACGGGGCCCTTTGTCGTTCAGCACTCGGCGTCAGGGCCGCGCCGGTGCTGGATGACGGCGCCGGGGGAGGAGCGCCGTCCGGACGGTTGGCCGGAAGGGATCGTGCGCCGCGGCCGCTCCGGCGGGGGTGGGCCGGCGTGCGGGCGCACAGTGCCGTGGCGGCGGTCCGGCGGGCGCGTAGGCCTGCGTCGGACCATGGCTCACGGAGCGTGAGGTGATGGTCGTGGTCGCCGTGGGTCCCGGCGGCACGGGACGGTACTCCACAGGGAGCCGTTCGGCCACCGGGAGAACCTCTTCCATGCAGCATCGTCCTGGACGAAGGGCTTGCTCTGCAACCGATTCGGCATGATTCGGTACAGGCCGTTTCCGGCCGGGCCGATGGCCGGCCAGGGGCGGGGCCGCCGCGCCGGGTGCGGGGAGGGCCGACGAGGGACGACCGCGGTGATCACGGTGCGTGACGAAACCGGCCGGAGCGCACGGGGGACGTGCACGGCGGCGCGGGGACGGCGGGCGGCGTGCGCCGGGATCGCGGTGGGTGCGGCGGCCGGCTCCGGGCGTCCCCGGCGGCCGGCCGCCCCACCTCCTGGTCCAGTCGCGGCCGGGGTCGCTGTCCCCTGCTGGCCGGCCGCAGCACCCGCGCACGGTCCCACGGCGCGCCGCTCCCCGGCCGGGGCCGGTTCTCCGCGACGGCGCCACGTGCGCCGGTGGACTGGGGTGAGCTCCACGCGTGGTCCTGCAGTGCCGTACGGGGGCGCCCTGGCCGGGGCGGGGGCGACGCGTCTGGCGGGCGCGGCGCGGGTCGTACGGTCCGCCCGGAGCAACGAACCGGGCGCCGCACCGGTCACGGCCGCCGGGGCGGGCAGACGAGTGAAACCGGCCAGCCCGGTAGACTCGGTGGCAGACCCCCGCCCGTCGCCCGCGCACCCTCCGTAGGGCGCGCCGCGCGACACCTTTCGTACCGCTGCCGGAAGGCCGTCTGTGTCCTCTGCTACTCCCGTCCAGTCCGCACCCGAGACCGACACCGTCCTGGTCGTCGACTTCGGTGCCCAGTACGCCCAGCTCATCGCCCGTCGGGTGCGTGAGGCCCGGGTCTACAGCGAGATCGTGCCGAGCAGCATGCCGGTCGCCGAGATGCTCGCCAAGAACCCGAAGGCGATCATCCTCTCCGGCGGCCCCTCGTCGGTCTACGAGGACGGCGCGCCGCAGCTCGACCGCGCGATCTTCGAGGCCGGTGTTCCGGTCTTCGGCATGTGCTACGGCTTCCAGCTGATGGCCACCGTGCTCGGCGGCACCGTCGACAACACCGGCGCCCGGGAGTACGGCCGCACCCCGCTGACCGTCTCGCGCACCGGCTCGACCCTGTTCGAGGGCGTCCCGGCGCAGCACTCGGTCTGGATGTCGCACGGCGACGCCTGCTCCGCGGCCCCCGCGGGCTTCACCGTCACCGCCTCCACCGACGTGGTGCCGGTCGCGGCCTTCGAGAACGACGAGGCCCGCCTCTACGGCGTCCAGTACCACCCCGAGGTGCTGCACTCCGACCACGGCCAGCAGGTCCTGGAGCACTTCCTGTACCGCGGCGCCGGCCTCGCCCCCACCTGGACCACCGGCAACGTGGTCGAGGAGCAGGTCGCGCTGATCCGCGCCCAGGTCGGCGACCGGCGCGCGATCTGCGGCCTGTCCGGCGGTGTGGACTCGGCGGTCGCCGCCGCCCTGGTCAACAAGGCCATCGGCGACCGGCTGACCTGCGTCTACGTCGACCACGGCCTGATGCGCAAGGGTGAGACGGAGCAGGTCGAGAAGGACTTCGTGGCCGCCACCGGCGTGCAGCTGAAGGTCGTCGACGCGCAGGAGCGCTTCCTCGACGCGCTGAAGGGCGTCAGCGACCCGGAGGAGAAGCGCAAGATCATCGGCCGGGAGTTCATCCGGGTCTTCGAGCAGGCGCAGGCCGAGATCGTCGCCGAGGCCGGCGAGCAGGGCGAGTCGGTCGACTTCCTGGTCCAGGGCACCCTGTACCCGGACGTGGTGGAGTCGGGCGGCGGCACCGGCACCGCCAACATCAAGTCCCACCACAACGTCGGCGGCCTGCCCGAGGACCTCCAGTTCGAGCTGGTCGAGCCGCTGCGCAAGCTGTTCAAGGACGAGGTCCGGATGGTCGGCCAGGAGCTGGGCCTGCCGGAGGAGATCGTCCAGCGCCAGCCGTTCCCGGGCCCGGGTCTGGGCATCCGGATCGTCGGCGAGGTCACCAGGGAGCGCCTGGACCTGCTGCGCGAGGCCGACGCGATCGCCCGCGAGGAGCTGACCGCGGCCGGCCTGGACCGCGAGATCTGGCAGTGTCCGGTGGTCCTGCTCGCGGACGTCCGCAGCGTCGGCGTCCAGGGCGACGGCCGCACCTACGGTCACCCGATCGTGCTGCGCCCGGTGTCCTCCGAGGACGCCATGACCGCCGACTGGTCGCGCCTGCCGTACGACGTGCTGGCCCGCATCTCCACCCGGATCACCAACGAGGTCCGCGACGTCAACCGCGTGGTGCTGGACTGCACCAGCAAGCCGCCGGGCACCATCGAGTGGGAGTGAGCACTCCCCGTCCCGGCCGGTCCTGACCGGTTCTGAACACCGGCGCCGCCGCCCCCGTACCAGGGGTCGGTGGCGCCGGTGGTTTCCGGGCCCCCTGGTGGGCCCTCCCACCGAAAGCGCTCATGAGCGGGCAGAATGCGTCCGGACCTGTCAGGCGGTGACGGGCCGGTGAGGGAAGGTGTGGGTCATGGCGGAGGCCAGCAGCTCTGTGGCGGCCGGGACCGTCGGCGACGGCGCGGCCGGGCCGGTCCAGGACGCCCCGGACGGCGCGGCCCCGGCGGGCGTCTCCGGGCGGATCGCCGCGTGGAAGGCGGCCGGCTCGCGGCTGGCACTGCTGCCGCTGCGGATCTTCCTCGGCGTCACCTTCGTCTACGCGGCGCTCGACAAGCTCTCCGACAGCCACTACCTGGCCGGGTCCGGCGACCCGGCCTCGTTCCTGTCGCAGACCAGGGCCGTCCAGGACGCCAGCCCGATCGGCTTCCTGCTCGGCCCGGCCCTGCACCACCCCACCCCGTTCGCCCTGCTGGTCGCCTTCGGCGAGCTGGCGGTGGGCCTGGGCACCCTGCTCGGCCTCTGGGGCCGGCTCGCCGCCGCCGGCGGGGCCCTGATCAGCCTCACCCTCTGGCTCACCGTCAGCTGGAGCGTCACGCCGTACTACCTCGGCAACGACCTCGCCTACCTGATGGCCTGGACGCCGCTGCTGCTGGCCGGCACCCCGTACCTCTCGGTGGACGGCTACCTCGCCCGGCGCTCCGCCCGGGACCGCCGGCGCGGCCTGCACGAGGACCACGTCCGGCGCCGCGCCCTGATGGACGGCGGCATCGCGGCCGTCGCGATGGGCGGCGCCGGGCTCCTCACCGGCTCGCTGACCGCCACCTTCGGGCGGGACGAGCCCACCGCGACGGCGAAGCAGCCGGCCGCCCCGGCGCCGGCCGGCGCGCCGGTCACGGTGGCCGCCGCGAGCGTCCCGGTCGGCGGCTCGGCCCGGGTGAAGGACCCGGCCAGCGGCGACGCGGTCTACGTGGTGCAGCCCAAGGCGGGCCAGTACTGCGCGTTCTCCTCGGTCTGCACCCACTCCGGCTGCGCGGTCGACGCGCCGAAGAACGGCCAGCTGTACTGCCCCTGCCACGGCTCCCGGTTCGACGCGGCCACCGGCGCGGTGGTGAACGGCCCGGCCACCAAGGCGCTGCCCAGGTACCGGGTCACCCAGGAGGGCGACCAGCTGCACCTGGGACCGCTGGAGTCCTAGCCCTCGCGGTCCTCCGGCCGGGAGCGGCGCACCGCTGCCGCCACCGCCCCGGCCAGGCCGCCCACGCCCAGCACGATGAAGGTCACCGGGATGACGATCCGCCCGTTCACCGAGACGTCGTTCACCGCCGCCACCAGGTAGAGCACCGCGATCGCGGTGAACAGCCCCCCGGCGATCAGCGAGAACAGGTCGAGCTGGTGCTTCCTCACTGCTGGACCACCTTGACGTTGCCGAGCCCGACCTTCAGCGTGAGGTCGAGCGTGCCCTTGGATGCCTGTCCGTTCACCGGGAGCAGCTGGTAGGTGCGGTCCCCGGGCCCGTCGTCGTAGCCCTCGCGGCCCGTGATGCGGACCTCGGCCAGGCCGATCTCGCTGCGCACGTTCACCGCCACGTCCGACGGGACCGTCACGGTCAGGTCGCCGGCGCCCAGTTCGGCCGTGGTGGCCAGGGTCGCGCCGGCCGGGTCGATCCCGCTGAGGTCCAGGCGCAGCGTGCCGACCCCCAGGGTGTACTTCGGTTGCAGCTCGGTGGCCGCGGTGACGGTCCAGTCGCGGTCGCCGGCCAGGTTCCTGGTGGTGACCGAGGACCCGCCGACCGCGGTCAGCGCCACGGTGAGCAGCAGGCCCGGGACCACCAGCCGCCGGGCCCGGCCGAACTTCGCGCCGAGCAGCAGGGTCAGCCCGATCACCAGCAGCGCGGTGGCCAGCACGCTGCCGGCCCGCACCGTCGTCCCGCCGTCGGCCGAGGCCGACCAGACGGCGCTGGCCGCGCCCACCGCCAGCAGCAGGCCGATCAGGCCGAGCGGGGAGCGCTCGCGCCGGTGCACCATCACGGGCGGGCGCGGCGGGGCCGGCGGGACGGGCCCGGCCTCCTTGCGCAGCGGGTCGCCCTGCGGCAGGTCGGTCCGCTGCCACCACGGCCGGGCCGGGGCCCCGGGCGGCGGAGCCGGGGAGCCGTAGGGCGGGGTCGGCGCGGCGCCGTCGTACGGGTTGCGCTCGGGGTGGCGCGGGTCCCACAGGTAGCCGGACGGGCCGGCGTGCGGGGTGTCGGCGGGGACGGTGCCGGCCTCGCGGGCGGCGGCGTGCCGGGCGCGGGCCTCCTCGGCCGCGGCCGGCTCCTCGGGCGGCCAGCGGTAGCCGTCCGCGGCCGTCCCGGCGGTTCCGGCGGCGGGGCCGGCGTCCGGGAAGTACCGGTCGTACGGGCCGCCCGGCCGGTCGCCGCCCCCGTACTCGTGGTGGTGCCGGTTGCGGTGGCCGCGGGTCCGGCCGCCGCGCCGGCGCTCCGGGTCGTAGCGGACCGCGAGGAAGACCAGCCCGGCGAGCAGCAGCAGCGGGAACAGCTGGCCGCCGTCGCCCATCGAGGAGAAGAAGACCCCGGTGCCGATCACGGTCAGCAGCACCGCACCGATCGACTGGCCGTCCACCCGGCCGGTGAGCACCCGCTGGAGCTCGGTGCGGGCCGCGCGGCCGCCCTTGCCGTCCGCGCCCCGCTCGGTCGGCACGATCAGCCAGGCCAGGCCGTAGAGGAAGAGGCCGAGGCCGCCGGAGAGGCAGAGCACGACCGTCACGACGCGGAACACCACCGGGTCGATGTCGAGGTGGCGGCCGAGGCCGCCGCAGACGCCGGCCACCACGCGGTGGTGCTCGGCCCGGGTCAGCGGGGGTCGGTCCGGCGCGGACGGGGTGCTCGTCCCGGCCTCGTGGAGCTCCTCCGTGCGGTGGTCTTCGGTCATGCCCACCATCCTGGTGGGTGCCGGACCCCCGCCCAACCGGTCCCGCCCCTGCTCGGACCCTGACTTGTCCCTGAGAAGCGTCAGGGCCCCACCCTGATGCGTCCGGGTCCGCCCGCGTGGAACCATCGGTGCCGTGGCAGCACCCGGTTCCGACTCCCGCCCCCTCGCCCCCGAGCCCGCGCCGCCCGGCGCCGGCGACCCGTCCGCGCCCGCCGGCGGGAAGCCGCCGTACCGCCGGCTCTACCGCAGCCCGCAGGGACGGATGCTCGGCGGCGTCGCGCACGGCCTCGCCGTGCACCTCGGACTGCCCGTCAGCTGGGTGCGGATCGCCTTCGTGGTGCTGTTCTTCGCGCAGGGCCTCGGTGCGCTGCTCTACGCGGCGTTCTGGTTCGTGGTGCCGATCGGCATCGGCGAGCCGCGGGCCGGGGCGCACTGGGTCTACGTCAACGGCGCCTTCGTCCCGGTCGGCTCCTGGCAGTCGGGCGGCGGCGGCGAGCTGCGCAAGGGCGGCCGCAGGTCCGGCGGGTGGATCGCCCGGCTGCGCGAGGTGCTGCAGCACGCCCTGCGCGGCGAGCCGGTCGAGGCGGGCGAGGGGGCCGGAGCGCCCGGCGCGGCGGCCCCCGGCCAGCGGCAGGGCGGGCTGGGCCAGCTGGCCGCGCTGGTGATGCTGGTGATCGGCGTGATCGCCCTGCTCAACGCGCTCAACGTGCAGACCGCCAAGCCGTACACCTGGCCGCTGCTGGCGATCGGCGTCGGGGTGGCGCTGGTCTGGCGGCAGGCCGACGACTCGCGCTGGCAGCGCTGGTTCGGCCTGGAGGAGGGCGAGAAGCGCCGGGGCGCCTACACCCGGGTCGGCGCCGGCGTGCTGCTGGTGGTGGCCGGCATCATCGCCTTCCTCGCCACCCAGGGCAGCGGCTCGACGATCGGTTCGGTGGTCGAGGCCTCGCTCGCGGTGCTGGCCGGGGTGCTGGTGCTGGTCGGCCCGTACGCGCTGCGGATGTGGCAGGACCTCGGCGCCGAGCGCACCGCCCGCATCCGCGCCCAGGAGCGCGCCGAGATCGCCGCCCACGTCCACGACTCGGTGCTGCACACGCTGACCCTCATCCAGCGCCGCGCCGAGGACCCGAAGGAGGTGCTGCGGCTCGCCCGTGCCCAGGAGCGCGAGCTGCGGCTGTGGCTCTACCGCCCGGAGGCGGTCGCCGAGCAGGCCCCGGACACCATGGCGGAGAGCCTGCGGGCGGTGGTCGCCGAGGTCGAGGACCGGCACGGGGTGCCGGTCGAGGTGGTGATCGTCGGCGACTGCCCGATGGACGAGCGGATCGCGGCCCAGATGCAGGCCGCGAGGGAGGCGACCGTCAACGCGGCCAAGTACGGTGGCGGTGGACCGGTCCAGGTCTACGCCGAGGTCGAGGGGAGGACCGTGATGGTGTTCGTCCGCGACCACGGCCCGGGCTTCGACCCGGACACGGTGCCCGAGGACCGGATGGGCGTACGCGAGTCGATCCTCGGCCGCATGAAGCGCAACGGCGGCACCGCACGGGTGCGGCCGGCGCCGGACGGCGGGACCGAGGTCGAGCTGGAGATGGAGAGAGCTGATGACTGAGGCAGCGCCGGAGCGCCGCGCGAGGGTCGTGCTGGTCGACGACCACCGGATGTTCCGGACGGGGGTACGGGCGGAGATCGGGCGCACCGAGACGACCGGCATCGACGTGGTCGGCGAGGCCGACGACGTGGAGTCCGCGGTCCGGGTGGTCGCCGAGACGCGGCCCGACGTGGTGCTGCTGGACGTCCACCTGCCCGGCGGCGGTGGTGTCGAGGTGCTGCGCCGCTCGGCCGGGCTGATGGGGGAGCAGGGGGGAGTGAAGTTCCTGGCGCTCTCGGTGTCGGACGCGGCGGAGGACGTGATCGGCGTGATCCGCGGCGGCGCCCGTGGCTACGTCACCAAGACCATCACCGGGACCGACCTGGTCGACGCGATCTTCCGGATCGGCGACGGGGACGCCGTCTTCTCGCCCCGGCTGGCCGGGTTCGTGCTGGACGCCTTCGCCGCCACCGACACCCCGCCGGTGGACGAGGACCTGGACCGGCTGACCCAGCGCGAGCGCGAGGTGCTGCGGCTGATCGCCCGCGGCTACGCGTACAAGGAGATCGCCAAGCAGCTGTTCATCTCGGTCAAGACGGTGGAGAGCCACGTCTCGGCGGTGCTGCGCAAGCTCCAGCTCAGCAACCGGCACGAGCTGACCCGCTGGGCGACCGCGCGCCGCCTGGTCTGAGCCCGCCCCGCCCCGCCCCTCCCCGCCCCGGCCCCGCGGCCCGGGCGGGGGGGCGTGCGGGACGCCGTGGGGACCGTACCCCCTCCGGCCGCCGCCGGGCGGAGCCGGACCGGACGGCGTAGCGCGCGCTGCGGGGCGCTCCGCCGGACGGGGCCGGGTTGTCGGCGCGGGGCCATAGACTCGTCAGTGCCATGAGTAGCCTCTTTGACGACCTCCCGCTCCCCGGTTTCGAGGCCCCCGCCGCCGGGTCGAAGCAGCCCGCGCCGCCGATCGGCGAGGAGCCGCCGTACGAGGACGACGTCCCGTACGACGCCTACGAGGAGGCGATCCCGGACGGGCTGTTCCACACCGACCACGCCGCCGAGGCGGAGCGGGACGCCTGGTACCGCAACGGCACCGCCCGCCCGGTCATCGACCCGGCCGCCCTGCTGGAGGGCATGAACGACCCGCAGCGCGAGGCCGTGCTGCACGCCGGCTCGCCGCTGCTGATCGTGGCCGGCGCCGGTTCCGGCAAGACCCGGGTGCTCACCCACCGGATCGCGTACCTGCTGGCCGCGCGCGGCGTGCAGCCCGGCGAGATCCTGGCGATCACCTTCACCAACAAGGCGGCCGGCGAGATGCGCGAGCGCGTCGAGCAGCTGGTCGGCCCGCGCGCCCGGGCGATGTGGGTCTCCACCTTCCACAGCGCCTGCGTGCGGATCCTGCGCCGCGAGTCCAAGCTGCTCGGCTTCACCTCGTCGTTCTCGATCTACGACGCGGCCGACTCGCAGCGGCTGATGGCCCTGGTCTGCCGCGACCTCGACCTGGACCCGAAGCAGTTCCCGCCGAAGTCCTTCACCGCCAAGGTCAGCAACCTCAAGAACGAGCTGATCGACGAGGAGACCTACGCCGACCAGGCCGCCAACCCGATGGAGAAGAAGCTCGCCGAGGCGTACTTCCTCTACCAGCGGCGCCTGCGCGAGGCCAACGCCCTCGACTTCGACGACATCATCATGACGACGGTGAACCTGCTCCAGGCCTTCCCCGACGTCGCGGAGCACTACCGGCGGCGGTTCCGGCACATCCTGGTCGACGAGTACCAGGACACCAACCACGCCCAGTACACGCTGGTCCGCGAGCTGACCGGCGGCGCGGCCGGCGACGCCCCGAAGCGCACCGTCGACGGCGACCGGGTGGGCCCGGCGGCCGGCCGGACGGCCGAGGTGCCGCCGGCCGAGCTGTGCGTGGTCGGTGACGCGGACCAGTCGATCTACGCCTTCCGCGGCGCGACGATCCGCAACATCCTCCAGTTCGAGGAGGACTACCCGAACGCCACCACGATCCTGCTGGAGCAGAACTACCGCTCCACCCAGACCATCCTGAGCGCGGCCAACGCCGTCATCGAGCGCAACGCCAACCGGCGCGAGAAGAAGCTCTGGACGGCCGGCGAGGACGGCGAGAAGGTCGTCGGCTACGTCGCGGACGACGAGCACGGCGAGGCCCAGTTCATCGCCGACGAGATCGACCGGCTCACCGACGCGGGCGCGGCCAAGCCCGGCGACGTCGCGATCTTCTACCGCACCAACGCGCAGTCCCGCGTCTTCGAGGAGGTGTTCATCCGGGTCGGCCTGCCGTACAAGGTGGTCGGCGGGGTGCGCTTCTACGAGCGCAAGGAGGTCAAGGACGTCCTCGCCTACCTGCGGGTGCTGTCCAACCCCGAGGACACCGTGCCGCTGCGCCGGATCCTCAACGTGCCCAAGCGCGGCATCGGCGAGCGGGCCGAGGCGATGGTCGACGCGCTGGCGGCGCGCGAGCGGATCTCCTTCGCCCAGGCGCTGCAGCGGGTCGACGAGGCGTACGGGATGGCCGCGCGCTCGGCGAACGCGGTGAAGAAGTTCAACGCGCTGATGGCCGGGCTGCGCCAGGTCGTCGCGTCCGGCGCGGGCCCGGCGGCGGTGCTGGAGGCGGTGCTGGAGGAGACCGGCTACCTGGCCGAGCTGCAGGCCTCCACCGATCCGCAGGACGAGACCCGGGTGGAGAACCTCCAGGAGCTGGCCTCGGTCGCCCTGGAGTACGAGCAGGATCCGGGCGAGCGCCCGGACGCGGGCGAGGACGGCGCGCCGCCGGTCGGCTCGCTGGCCGACTTCCTGGAGCGGGTGGCGCTGGTCGCCGACTCGGACCAGATCCCGGACGAGGACGAGGAGGGGCAGGGCGTCATCACGATGATGACCCTGCACACCGCCAAGGGCCTGGAGTTCCCGGTGGTCTTCCTGACCGGCATGGAGGACGGCATCTTCCCGCACATGCGGGCGCTCAACCAGGTCAAGGAGCTGGAGGAGGAGCGGCGCCTCGCGTACGTCGGGCTGACCCGGGCGCGGCAGCGGCTCTACCTGACCAGGTCGGTGCTGCGCAGCGCCTGGGGGCAGCCGTCGTACAACCCCGCCTCGCGGTTCCTGGAGGAGATCCCGGAGACGCTGGTGGAGTGGAAGCGCACGGGGGCGGCGCCGGCGCCGGCCTCGCGGGGCTTCTCGTCGGGGTCGTCCTGGGGCGGGAGGTCCTCGGGCGGTTCGGGCGGGTCGTCGCGCGGCGGCTCCTCGCGCGGTTCGTCGGCCGCGGCCTCGCCGAAGGCGGGCTGGGGGCAGTCGGCGCGGCGCCCGGGCGCGGCGGTGGAGCGGGAGGTGGTCGCGCTGGCGGTCGGCGACCGGGTCACCCACGACACCTTCGGGCTGGGCACGGTGGTGGCCACCACCGGGGCCGGCGACAAGGCACAGGCGACGGTGGACTTCGGCACGGAGGGGCGCAAGCAGTTGCTGCTGCGCTACGCGCCGGTGGAGAAGCTGTAGCGGACCGGGGCCGCCGCGGCCCGCGCGGTGCTCAGCGCGGGTCGAGGCCCTGGGCGAGGAACCAGGGCAGCGGGTCGACGGGGGCGCCGCCGCCGGCCGGGCGGATCTCGAAATGCAGGTGCGGGCCGGTGCTGTTGCCGCTGCTGCCGACGAAGGCGATGACGTCGCCGGCCTTCACCGTGCCCTTGCGGATCTTGTACGAGCGCAGGTGGCAGTACCAGGCCTCGGTGCCGTCGGCCGTCTTGAGGATCGTCATGTAGCCGTACGACGGGTTCCACTGGGTGCGGATGGTGCCGTCGGTGACGGCCATCACCGGGGTGCCGCCGTCCACCGGGAAGTCGATGCCGGTGTGTCGCTTGGCCCAGTGGGTGCCGGCCGCGCCGAAGGCCTCGCCGATGCCGTGCTCGGCGACCGGCATCGAGATCGTGGGGCGGGCCGGTGCGGGCGCCTGGTCGGTGACGGCGGCCTGGGCGGCCGGCTGCCCGGCCTGCGCGCCCGGCCCGGCCTGTCCGGTGGCGTCGGGGGCGCCCTGGGTGGCCGAGAGCGCCTGGCGGCCGTCGCCGCGGGAGGCCTGGTCGGCCGCGCCGGCGGCCAGCGCCTGCTGGGCGGCCCGGGCGGCCTCGGTGTGCGCGTTGTCGGGCGCGTCGAGGGCGCCGGCCTGCTCGGGGACCCGGCCGGCGGCCTGGGCGCGCTGCTGGTCGGCCTCGCCCTGGACGGTGACGGCCGCCGCGGCGGCGACGCCGAGCGCGGCCACCGAGGGCAGCGCGACCCGCAGCAGCGCCGTGCGGGTGGCCGCCCTGGCGGCGTCGCGGCGCTGGGACCGGGACTGCTCGCGGGCGGCGAGACGCAGTTCCGCACGGGTCGGGCGGGCGGCTGCTTCGGGAGCCATCGCGGCTGCCTCCTCAGTGGGCCTCGGGCGCGTCGTCGGGCGGGGAGCGGGGCTAAACGACCGAGACTGTAGCCGGAAGCCCGACATCCGGACAAAAGTCCGGATGTCAAGGGGCTGCGGGTGTGCGGTTGCGGGGTAGAACAGGGACGGGTGGTGGCGGTCTGTGATTTTCCCCTCGTCTTGAGGGGTGGAGCCGCCAACCCGGGTGGGTGGCGCTACCCTCCCCTCAGGTTGGTTATTGATCGTTAACCTCGCCCGAGCCCACGAGGTCCGGTGGGGGATGGACGACGAGGTCCGGGAGGCAGTGATGGGTGTGTCAGGCCCGATCCGCGTGGTGGTCGCCAAGCCGGGGCTGGACGGCCACGACCGCGGCGCCAAGGTCATCGCGCGCGCCCTGCGCGATGCCGGCATGGAGGTCATCTACACCGGTCTGCACCAGACGCCGGAGCAGGTCGTCGACACCGCGATCCAGGAGGACGCGGACGGCATCGGCCTGTCGATCCTGTCCGGGGCGCACATGACGCTCTGCGCGCGGGTGCTGGAGCTGCTGAAGGAGCGCGACGCCGAGGACATCAAGGTCTTCTGCGGCGGGATCATCCCGGACGAGGACATCGTCGAGCTGAAGGCGATGGGCGTCGCCGACATCTTCACCCCGGGCACGCCGACCAGCGACGTGGTCGCCTGGGTCGAGGCCAATCTGCGGGCCGCGGGCTGACCGCCGCCGACGGGGCCGGTGCCGGGACACCTCGTCCGGCACCGGCCCCGTCGCGTGGCGCCGCCCGGTCAGGCCGCCAGTTCGGCGAGCATCGCCTCGCGGAAGCGCAGCGTCCCGGCCAGCCGGGCGAAGGTCTCGCCCCAGGCGGTGGCGGGCGCGGATCCGGCGGCCAGTGCCTCGACCGCCGCGGCGCTCTGCGGGGAGAGCGCGCGCTCGGTCATGCCGAGCACCCCGCTGTGGCTCCACGGGTAGGCGCCGGAGGCGGCGGCCCGGGCCAGTGCGTCGACCACCGCCGTGGACAGCGGCGGCGTCCACGGGGCGGCGCAGGCGCCCAGCAGCTGGAAGGCCTCGCCGAGGCCGTGCGCCTCGATGAAGGCGGCCGTCCAGGCGGCCCGTTCGGCGGGCGGGAGCACCGCGAGCAGTTTGGCGGGGGCGCCCGTGGTGCGGGCGGGGCGCCCGGGGCCGGGGACGGGCGCGGGGCCGAGCAGCGCGCGCGACCAGCCGGCGTCCTGCTGACGGACGGCGGCCCGGGCCCAGGCCTCGCGCAGGTCGTCGGCCCAGGTGCTGCTGGTCTCGTCGATGGCGTCGCCGACCCGCAGGGCCAGCAGCCGTTCGGGCGTCAGACCGGTGTGCCCGGACCACAGGGAGAGCGGCGCGGCGGCGATCACCTCGCCGAACCACCAGGCCCGTTCGCCGCGCCCGGTGGGCGACTTGGGCGGTATGCCGTCGCGCTGCATCGCCGGGTCGCAGGCGGTCGGCGGGGTGACCAGCAGATGCGTGCCGTGCTCGGACAGGCGCACGGCGCCGCGCGCGCGCTCGGCCATCCGGGCGGCCAGGGCGGAGCCCGGCAGGGTGGAGAGCAGTTCGGCGGCGGTGGCCCGGACGTTCTTGCTGCGGTCGCCGAGCGCGGCCTCCAGGAAGGGTTCGTCGGCGAGCGACAGGCCCTCCTGGAGGGCGTCCAGGAACAGCAGCCGGTCCTCGGCGCGCTCGGTGGACCAGGTGCCGCGCAGCAGCGCGAGGCCGGCCGCCGGGTCGCGGCGGCGGAGCAGCGTGAGGTGGGTGACCCGTTCGGCGAACAGGCCCTCGTGCCACAGGTGGTCGCCCTCGGCGGGCGCGGCGTCCGGGCCGGCCGGGGGCTCCGGGGCGGCGCGCTGGACGAACCGCCAGTCCGCGTTGCGCTCGGCGAGCCAGCGGCCCAGCGGACCGGCCAGCGCGACCGCGTCGGGGCGCAGTTCGCTGCGGGCGCGGGCGGCGTCCAGCAGCGCCGGGACGCTGGCGGCCGGCGCGCGGTAGCCCCCTTCGCGGGCACTCGCCAGCCACTGCGGGAGCAGTTCGCCGACGTTGGCGAGCACGCCGCTGCCGCCGCCGCGGGTGGAGAGCAGCAGCGAGAGCCGTCGGGCGGCGCCGGCCGGCAGCTCGGGGCGGGGGTCCTCGGCGGCGGGCGGGCCCACCGGGTCGGCGGCCGGGGCGGGCAGCGCGCCGGCCCGGCGGCGGACCGTCTCCAGGGCGGCGAGTTCGAGCAGCGCGGTGGCCGGGTCGGTGCGGTCGACGGCGCCGTCGTACGGGGCGGCCGGGCCGGGCGCGGGGAGCGGGCGGCGGTCGGTGCCCAGCAGGGCGGTGGTCTGCAGGGACTCCCAGGGGTCGGACACGGGGCCTCCTCCTCCGGTGGAACGGGTGCGGGTGGGTCGGGGTCGGCGGGCGCGCGGGGTGCGGCGGGGCCCGCTCAGGGTGTGGTGAGGCCGATCGGGCGGCCGTCCCGCCCCCAGGCGGTGACCGGCGCGAAGCCGCGGTGGCCGTACTCGCCGAAGACGGTGAGCGGGCGGCCGGTGGAGACGGCGGCGAGCCGCCAGAGCGCGGCCTCCGGGACGGCGGCGCGGTGCACCGGGACGGTGTGCCGGCCGTCGGTGAGGTGCCAGCCCTCCTCGGAGAGCACCGGGACGACGTCGGTGAGCACCGTCGGCCAGGCGTCCAGCCACGGGTCGTCGGCCAGCGCGGTGCCGTAGCCGGCCACCGCCTCGGCGACGGCCAGGCCGGGCGGCGGGCCGTCGGGCCCGGCCGCGGGGGCGCCGTAGCGGGTGCCGAGGACGGCCCGCAGCGGCCGGACGCCGGGGTGGAAGGCGACCTCGGCCTCGACCACCTGGCCGGTGGGCAGGGCGAGTTCGGGGGCCTGCCCGGGGCGGCCGAAGGCGAGCAGCAGGGCCGGGCGGCCGGTCTTGCCGCCGCGCAGCCAGAGCCGGCGGGTGGTCAGCCGTTCGTCCGAGGTGTCACGGCTGCCGAGCACCTGCCAGCGGTCCCTGACGGTCGGTCCGGCCAGCAGCTCGGCGGTCTCGGTGGTGTAGCCGACCCGGCTGCGGACGGTCGCGGCGAGCGGCGCGGGCAGGTCGTCGAGGCGGGTCGCGGCGGTGGCGAGCAGGTGGAGCATGGCGTACTCCGCCAGCAGCCCCTGCTGCGGCAGCGCGTCGAGCTCGCGGACCCGGGTGGCCAGGCCGGGGGCCTGGGCGTCGACCATGCGGGCCGCGACCTCCTCCCAGGGGCCGGCGGTGGCCTGGTCGGCGAGCCCGTGGCGGACCCGGTCGGCGAGCCGCAGCCGCAGTTCGGCGGCGCCCGCCGCGACCCGGGCGGAACGCTTCTCGGCGCGGCGGCGGGCGGCGGCCGGGTCGGCCGGCGCCTCCGCCCGCACGGCCCGCTGCTCGGAGCGCTCCTGGCGGCCCTTCAGCCACGCGGCGGCCCAGTCGACGGGCTCGGCGCCCTCCGGCACCGAGGCGGGCGAACCGCTCCAGAGCAGCAGCAGCCCGAGGGCGTGCTTGCAGGGGAACTTCCGGCTCGGGCAACTGCACTGGTAGGCGGGCGTGGCGAGCTCGACGACCGTGCGGTACGGCGTGCTGCCGCTGCCCTTGCACTCGCCCCAGACCGCGCCGCCGTCGGTACCGGTGGCGGACCAGGGGGCGGGCGCGGAGAGCTTGCCCGCGGCCTTCCGCGAGGCGGCGTCGGGTGCCAGGGACAGGACGTGTTCGGTGCTCCAGCGTTCCTCCATGACGACGACGTTAGGCGGCGGCACTGACATCCGGGCCGGCGCCCGGAGGGCCCGAACTGAGGTCCGGTCAGGATTGTCAGTGGTCCGGTGCATCGTGGTTTCCGCAGGCCGGGACGCCGACCTGGCTCCCCCCGATCACCCCGCCGCCCGGGCATCCGTGTGCCCGGCGGCCGACCCGAAGGAGCCCCGATGACCGACGTCGTGACCGAGGTCCTGCGGCAGCACGCGGAGGACGCCTTCGCCGCCGAGCTGTCCGCGCTGGCCGCCCAGGACGACCGTCCGCGCCCGGAGCGCTGGAACCTCTCCCCGTGGGCCGTCGCCACCTACCTGCTGGGCGGCGAGCTGCCCGACGGCACCGTCATCACCCCCAAGTACATCGGTCCGCGCCGGGTGGTGGAGGTCGCCGTCACCACGCTCGCCACCGACCGGGCGCTGCTGCTGCTCGGTGTGCCGGGCACCGCCAAGACCTGGGTGTCCGAGCACCTCGCCGCGGCGATCAGCGGCGACTCCACGCTGCTGGTGCAGGGCACCGCCGGCACCCCGGAGGAGGCCGTCCGGTACGGCTGGAACTACGCCCAGCTGCTCACCAACGGGCCCAGCCGGGAGGCGCTGGTGCCCTCGCCGCTGATGCGGGCGATGGCGGAGGGCCGGATCGCCCGGGTCGAGGAACTGACCCGCATCCCGGCCGACGTACAGGACAGTCTGATCACCATCCTGTCCGAGAAGACCCTCCCGGTCCCGGAGCTGGGCACCGAGACCCAGGCCGTGCGCGGCTTCAACCTCATCGCCACCGCCAACGACCGCGACCGGGGCGTCAACGAGCTGTCCAGCGCGCTGCGCCGCCGCTTCAACACCGTGGTGCTGCCGCTGCCGGGCTCGCTGGAGGAGGAGGTCGAGATCGTCAGCCGCCGGGTCGAGCAGCTCGGCCGCTCCCTCCAACTGCCCGAACTGCCCGGCGGCGCCGAGGAGATCAGGCGCGTGGTGACCGTCTTCCGGGAGCTGCGCTCCGGGATCACCACGGACGGCCGGACCAAGGTGAAGACCCCCAGCGGCACCCTTTCCACCGCCGAGGCCATCTCGGTGGTCACCAACGGCATGGCGCTCGCCGCCCACTTCGGCGACGGCGTGCTGCGGGCCGGCGACGTCGCGGCCGGTGTGATCGGCGCGGTGGTCCGCGACCCGGCCGCCGACCAGCAGGTCTGGCGCGAGTACGTAGAGGGCGTGGTGCGCGAGCGGGACGGCTGGAAGGACTTCTACCGCGCCGCCCGTGAGAACGCCCGCTGAACGGCACCACCGTGCACCGCAGCACGGTGCCCCGTACGGCCGTGCCCCGTACGGCCGTGCACCGAACGACCGCAACCTCGGAAGACCAAGGGAGGCAGAGCGCGATGAGCGCAGAGGTGACGCTGCTCGGCGTCCGGCACCACGGCCCCGGCTCGGCCCGCTCGGTGGCCGCCGCCCTGGAGCAGCTGCGACCGGACGCGGTCCTGGTGGAGGGCCCGCCGGAGGCCGACCCGATCCTCGGGCTGGCCGCCGGGAAGGACATGGTGCCGCCGGTCGCCCTGCTGGCCCACGCGGCCGACGACCCGGCCCGCGCCGCGTTCTGGCCGTACGCCGAGTTCTCGCCGGAGTGGGTGGCCATCCGCTACGCCACCGGGCTCGGTGTCCCGCTGCGCTTCATCGACCTGCCGGCCGGCTACGCCTTCGCGGACGCCGCCGACCAGGACGGCGACGGTGACGGCGACGGTGACGGCGAGGACGGGGAGAACGCCGGGCTGCCGCGCGACCCGATCGCCCGGCTCGCCGAGGCGGCCGGCCACGACGACCCGGAACGCTGGTGGGAGGACGTCGTCGAGCACCGCCGCCCCGGCGACGGCGAGGACGCCCTCGCGCCCTTCGCGGCCGTCGCCGAGGCGATGACCGCACTGCGCGAGGACGGCGGCGCGGGCCTGCGCGACGAGCGGCGCGAGGCGTACATGCGCCAGCAGATCCGCGCCGCCCGCCGGGCCGGCCACCAGCGGATCGCGGTGGTCTGCGGGGCCTTCCACGTCCCCGCCCTGGCCGCCATGCCCACCGTCGCGCACGACAGGGCGCTGCTCGCCGGGCTGCCGAAGAAGGTGCGCACCGAGGTCACCTGGGTGCCCTGGACGCACCGCCGGCTCTCCCACCTCACCGGCTACGGCGCCGGGATCGTCTCCCCGGGCTGGTACCGCCACCTGCACCGCACGGACGGCGACCCGCTGCCCGGCTGGCTCGCCCGGGCCGCCGACCTGCTGCGCGCCGAGGACCACCCGGTCTCCTCCGCGCACGTCATCGAGGCCGTCCGGCTGGCCCGCACCCTCGCCGTGCTGCGCGGCCGCCCGCTGGCCGGTCTCACCGAGACGCTGGACGCCGTCCGCGCGGTGATGTGCGACGGCTCGGACGTCCCCCTCGCGCTCGTCCGGGAGCGGCTGGTGATCGGGGACGCGCTCGGCGAGGTGCCCGAGGCCGCGCCCGCCGTCCCGCTCCAGCGCGACCTCGCCCGCCTCCAGCGCACCCTGCGCCTCAAGCCCGACCCCGCCCCGCGCGACCTCGACCTCGACCTGCGCAAGGAGAACGACGCGGCCCGCTCCCGGCTGCTGCACCGGCTGCGCCTGCTCGGCGTCGACTGGGGCGTGCCGGCCCGCTCCTCGGTCACCTCCACCGGCACCTTCCGGGAGAGCTGGCGGCTGTGCTGGCAGCCCGAGTTCGCCGTCCGGATCGCCGAGGCCGCCCAGTGGGGCACCACGGTCGAGCGGGCCGCCGCCGGCAAGGCGGTCGGCACCGCCCGGGCCGCCGTCGAACTCGCCGAGCTCACCGGCCTGGTGGAGACCTGCCTGGTGGCCGGGCTCGCCGAGGCGCTGCCCGCCGTGATGCGGGTGCTGGCCGACTGCGCCGCGCTGGACACCGATGTCGCCCACCTGGCCGGCGCGCTGCCCGCCCTGGTGCGCGCGCTGCGCTACGGCGACGTCCGGGGCACCGACCACGGCGCCCTCGGCGAGGTCGCCGCCGGCCTCGCCGACCGGATCTGCGTCGGCCTGCCGCCGGCCTGCACCGGCCTGGACGCCGCCGGAGCCGCCGCGATGCGCGGCCACCTCGACGAGGTCCACGGCGCGATCGGCCTGCTGGACCGGGCGGACGGCCCCGCCGCCGGACTCGCCGACCGCTGGGCCGCCACCCTGCGGGCGCTCGCCCGGCGCGAACCGTCCGGCGGACCGGCCACCGGTGTCCCCGGCCTGCTGCGCGGGCGTGCCGTCCGGCTGCTGCTGGACGACGGCCGGCTCGACTCCGCGGAGGCCGGCCGGCGGCTCGGCCTGGTGCTGTCGGCCGCCAACAGCCCGGCGGACGCCGCCGGCTGGATCGAGGGCTTCCTGACCGGGGGCGGCGCACTGCTGCTCCACGACCCCCGGCTGCTCGGCCTGCTCGACGGCTGGCTGACCACGGTCCCGGCGGAGGTCTTCACGGATGTGCTGCCGCTGCTGCGGCGGACCTTCGCCACCCTGGAGGCCGGGGTCCGGCACACCGTCGGCAGCCGGGTGGCGGCCGGACCGCTCGACGCGGGGAGCGCCGAACCCGTCGTGCAGGACGCCGCGCTGGACCCGGCGCGGGCCGACGCCGCGCTGCCCGTGGTCGCCCTGCTGCTCGGGCTGCCGGGCGCCGCCGGGGAGTCCGGCGACCACCCGCGGATCCCCCGTCAGGCCGAGGGCCGCGACACCTGACGATCCCGCCGCCCCCGTTCCCGCCCCCGTCCCCGTCCCCGTCCCTGTCCCCTCTGTCCCCTCCCCGTCCCGACCGCAGAGCGCACGCCGCCCGCAGAGGAGCCCCCGATGGCCGTCACCACCCCCGGCACCGCCTCCGCCGCCCTCACCGCCTCCTCCGACGAGCGGCTGCGCCGCTGGCGGCTGGTCCTCGGCGGCGAGGCGGACGGCACCGGCCGCACCCTGAACGGCCGCGACGCCGCGATGGACGGCGCGCTCGCCGCGCTCTACCGGGGCGCCGCCGAGGACGGCCGGGCCGGGCAGCCGCGCTCCGGCCGCCGCAGCGCCGGGCTCGGCGGCTCGGCCCCCCAGGTGGCCCGTTGGCTGGGCGACATCCGCGCGTACTTCCCGGCCACCGTCGTCCAGCTGATGCAGCAGGACGCCATCACCCGGCTCGGGCTGGAACAGCTGCTGCTGGAACCCGAGATGCTGGAGGCCGTCGAGCCGGACGTCCACCTGGTCGGCACCCTGCTCTCGCTCAAGCACGCGCTGCCCGAGACCACCCGGGAGACCGCCCGCGCGGTCGTCGGCCGGGTGGTCGCCGACCTGGAGCGCCGGCTCGCCGACCGCACCCGGGCCACCCTGGGCGGGGCGCTGGACCGCAGCGCCCGGGTCAACCGCCCGCGCCACCGCGACATCGACTGGGACCGCACCATCCGGGCCAACCTGAAGAACTACCTGCCGGAACACGGCACGGTCGTCCCCGAGCGGCTGGTCGGCTACGCCCGCGCCCAGCGCGCGGTGAAGAAGGACGTCATCCTCTGCATCGACCAGTCCGGCTCGATGGCGCCGTCCGTGGTGCACTCGGCGGTGTTCGGCGCGGTGCTCGCCTCGATGAAGAGCCTGGACACCCGGCTGGTGGTCTTCGACACCTCGGTGGTCGACCTCACCGAGCAGCTCACCGACCCGGTCGACGTGCTCTTCGCGACCCAGCTCGGCGGCGGCACCGACATCAACCGGGCGCTCGCCTACTGCCAGTCCCGGATCACCCGGCCGGCCGAAACGATCGTGGTCCTGATCAGCGACCTCTACGAGGGCGGCATCCGCGACGAGATGCTCAAGCGGGTGGCCGCGATGAAGGCGGCCGGCGTCCAGTTCATCGCCCTGCTGGCGCTCTCCGACGAGGGCGCGCCGGCCTACGACCACGCGCACGCCGCCGCGCTGGCGGCCCTCGGGGCCCCGGCCTTCGCCTGCACCCCCGACGTCTTCCCGGAGATCATGGCGGCGGCGATCGAGAAGCGCCCGATCCCGGTCCCGGAGCAGGGGGCGTGAACGGAGCCGTTCCCGCGCCCGTCCACCCGGAGCCCTCCGGCTCACCCGAACGGCGGAACCCGGGGCGCGACCGAGCGGGCCCGCCGGTCCGGGCGCCCGGCGTACGCCCCCTAAGCTGTCTGTGACGGTTCTCACCAAAGACGGGCAGGCCCCGGGCGAAACACGCCCGTCGTCCGGGGATAACCTGCCAGACGGACGTGACGCGCGTGTTGATTGACGTGAGCGCCCGTGGCTGTGTGGGCCGCAAGGCCGTACTTCTGCGTACCCGCACCGCCCCGACGACCCGCAGCGAAGATCCTGCCGTGGCACGCTCGTAGAGACACAATCCGCGACCACGAACAAGGACAAACACGTGGACCTGTTCGAGTACCAGGCGAGGGACCTCTTCGCCAAGCACGGTGTTCCCGTGCTTGACGGCGATGTCATCGAGACCGCCGCAGACGCTGCCGCCATCGCGGAGCGCTTCGGCGGCCGCGCCGTCGTCAAGGCTCAGGTGAAGGTGGGTGGCCGAGGCAAGGCCGGCGGCGTGAAGCTCGCCGCCGACCCGGCGGACGCCGTCGCCAAGGCCGGGCAGATCCTCGGCATGGACATCAAGGGCCACACCGTGCACAAGGTGATGCTGGCCCAGACCGCGGACATCAAGGAGGAGTACTACGTCTCCTACCTGCTCGACCGCGCCAACCGCACCTTCCTGGCCATGGCCAGCGTCGAGGGCGGCATGGACATCGAGGAGGTCGCGGCCACCAAGCCCGAGGCCCTCGCGAAGATCGCGGTGGACGCCAACGAGGGCGTGACCGAGGCCAAGGCCCGCGAGATCGTCGAGGCGGCGAAGTTCCCGGCCGAGGTCGCCGACCAGATCGTCGACGTCCTGCAGACCCTGTGGACCGTCTTCATCAAGGAGGACGCCCTCCTGGTCGAGGTCAACCCGCTGGTCAAGACCGGCGAGGGCAAGATCGTCGCGCTCGACGGCAAGGTCTCCCTGGACGAGAACGCCGACTTCCGCCAGCCGGAGCACGAGGCGCTGGAGGACAAGGCCGCCGCCAACCCGCTGGAGGCCGCCGCCAAGGCCAAGGGCCTCAACTACGTCAAGCTCGACGGCGAGGTCGGCATCATCGGCAACGGCGCGGGTCTCGTCATGAGCACCCTCGACGTGGTCGCCTACGCCGGTGAGAAGCACGGCAACGTCAAGCCCGCCAACTTCCTCGACATCGGTGGCGGCGCCTCCGCCGAGGTCATGGCGAACGGCCTGGAGATCATCCTCGGCGACACCGACGTCAAGTCGGTCTTCGTCAACGTCTTCGGCGGCATCACCGCGTGCGACGCGGTCGCCAACGGCATCGTGCAGGCCCTCGCCCTGCTGGAGGAGAAGGGCGAGGCGGTCACCAAGCCGCTGGTCGTCCGCCTCGACGGCAACAACGCCGAGCTGGGCCGGCAGATCCTGACCGACGCCAACCACCCGCTCGTCGAGCAGGTGGACACCATGGACGGTGCGGCCGACCGCGCCGCCGAGCTGGCCAACAAGTAAGGAAGGGGACTTTCACACCATGGCTATCTTCCTTACCAAGGACAGCAAGGTCATCGTCCAGGGCATGACCGGTTCCGAGGGCATGAAGCACACCCGCCGCATGCTCGCCTCCGGCACCCAGATCGTCGGCGGTGTCAACCCGCGCAAGGCCGGCACCACCGTGGACGTCGACGGCACCGAGGTGCCCGTCTTCGGCTCCGTCGCCGAGGCCATCGAGAAGACCGGTGCCGACGTCACCGTCATCTTCGTCCCGCCGGCGCACACCAAGAGCGCCGTCGTCGAGGCCATCGACGCCGAGATCGGCCTGGCCGTCGTGATCACCGAGGGCGTCCCGGTGCACGACACCGCCGCCTTCTGGGCCTACGCCGGCTCGAAGGGCAACAAGACCCGGATCATCGGCCCGAACTGCCCCGGCCTGATCAGCCCCGGACAGTCGAACGCCGGCATCATCCCGGCCGACATCACCAAGGCCGGCAAGATCGGCCTGGTCTCGAAGTCCGGCACCCTGACCTACCAGCTCATGTACGAGCTGCGGGACATCGGCTTCACCTCGGCCGTGGGCATCGGCGGTGACCCGGTCATCGGCACCACCCACATCGACGCCCTCAAGGCGTTCCAGGAGGACCCGGAGACCGAGCTCATCGTCATGATCGGTGAGATCGGCGGCGACGCCGAGGAGCGGGCCGCGGCCTTCATCAAGGAGAACGTGACCAAGCCGGTCGTCGGCTACGTCGCGGGCTTCACCGCCCCCGAGGGCAAGACCATGGGCCACGCCGGCGCCATCGTCTCCGGCTCCTCGGGCACCGCGCAGGCCAAGAAGGAGGCCCTTGAGGCCGCCGGCGTCAAGGTCGGCAAGACGCCGTCCGAGACCGCCCGCCTGGCCCGTGAGCTGATCAAGGGCTGACGCCCTCCCCGCTCGCAGCAGCACCGCGCCCCCGCCCGGACCTCCGGGACGGGGGCGCGGTGCTGCTGCCTCAGCGGTCCGCCGCGCACGGGTGCAGGGCCCAGGCCGGGCCGCAGCCGTGCGGCGGTGCGGCGGCCACCGCACCGGGCGGGGGCAGCGCCTCGGTGGCCCGCCCGCCCGCCGGCGGCCGGTACGGCCCGTCCGCGCGCGGCGGCGGCGGATCCAGCACGACCGGCTCCAGCCCCGGCGTCGGCGAGCACCACAGGCTCTGGATCCCCGACGGCGGCCCGTCCGCCAGCAGCGGCAGCAGCGCGTCCGGCCCGGTCGCCGAGGTCGGGACCGGCGCGCAGAGCGAGGGCGGCGGCGGCCCGGGCGGCCGGAACAGCTCGCCCGGCCCGCCCCCCGCCAACGTCGCCACCACCGCACCGCCGACCGCCGCCGTCAGCAGCGCCGCCGCCCCCGTCCGGCCCGCGTTCACCAGCCGGTGCCGGGCCCGCAGCACCGGCACCGGTGGCCGGTGGGGCTGCGGCACCCCGCGCACCGCCGCCCGGTGCATCAGCGCGCACAGCCGGTCGGCGAACCCGTCCGCCGCCGGATCCGGCCCGACCAGCTCCGGCACCCAGTGCACCAGCGCCGCCCGCGCCGCCCACACCCGCCCCTCGGCTCCCGCCACCGTCGACTCCACCTCCAGCGCCACCGCGGCGGCCGGCATCCCCAGCCCGTCGTGCAGCACCAGCGCCCGGCGCTGCGGCCGCGACAGCCGCCGCAGCGCCTTGAGCAGCGCGCGGTCCCGGTCGGTGAGCCGGTCGTGGTCCGGCAGCACCGCCTGGGCCTCGTCCGCCGGCCGCACCTTGATCCGGCGGTACGGCAAGCGCCACACATGCGTGCGCCGCGGGCCGCCCCGGTGCCACGGCGACAGCGCCGACTCGAACGCCCGCGCCCGCACCCACGCCTCCGGCTCGCCCCCGGCGGCGGCCTCCGCCCAGCGCAGCCGGGCCTCCGCGAACGCCCGCCCCACACAGTGCACGGCCCGGTGCTTGCACGCGGTGAGCAGGAACACCTGCTGCACTAACCGGGTGTACGCCGCCTCGTACACCTCCTCGAACCCCGCCTCCGCCCCGCCACCGGGGCCCGCAGCCATCGGCGACCTGCCGACGGTTCCGGCCGACGACTGCCCGGCGGCCCGCCCCGCCGCCCGGTCGCCGCTGCGCCCCGCGGCGCCCGCCCCCGGCGCCCGCCCCTTGGCGCCCTGCCGTCCGCCCCGCCCCGCCGCCGCCCGGTCGCTGCCGCTCCCGGTGGGTTGTTTGGCGGTCGGTCCGTTGGTGCCCTGGTGGTCGGCGGGTTTGTTGTCGCTTCGGCCGGCATGGCCTGCCGCCGTCCGGTCGCTGCCGCTCCCGGTGGGTTGCTTGGCCGTCGGCCCGTTGGCGGTCCGTTGGCCGTCGCGTCCGACGGCTTGATCGGCTGTCCCCGCGTTGGCGCTGTCGGCGGATGGCCTCGCCGACGCCCCGTCGAGGTGGGCCCGCGTCTCGTGGGCAGTCGGTCGGCCGTCCCGTTCGGCCGGCTCTCGCCGGACGGCTTGATCGGCCAGCGTCCGCGCGGTGGTGCTGTGGGCGGGTTGCTGTGCGGCCGGCCGGCTGTGGTGTGCCGTTGTCATCTCGTCGCCGGCCCGCCGGTCGTCGTGTCCCACGGGCGTCCGCTCGGCGTCGCTCCCGACGGTTCGACCGGCTGCCGCCCCGTCGAGGGTCGGCGCTGCACCCGACGGCTGATGCGTCGACGACGGCCCGGCCGCCCGGCCTGTCTGCGGCGGCGTCCCTGCTCCCGCTCCTGCTCCTGCTCCTGCTCCTGCTCCTGCTCCTGCTCCCGCTCCTGCTCCCGCTCCCGCTCCCACGCCCGCGTCGGCGGCTCGCCCGGGGCGCACGCCCTGCGGACGGTTCGCGTGGGCGGCGTTCGCCACCGGGCGACGGTCTGCCCGCTGCCGGGACGGCGGGGCCGCGGTGCTTCCGGGATCGGCGTGCGGGTCGCGCGGGGGCTGCTTGCTCGCGGTGGTGCCCGCCCGTTGCGGAATTCGGGTGGTTGCCGGTTCCGTGGGCGGAACGATCGCGATCCGCTTGTCGTCGTCGGCCGTGCCCGCCCGTGGCGGGGTCCGGGTGGTCGTCGGTTCGTTGGTGGGCTGCTTGTCGCCGTCGGCCGCGCCCGCCCGGTGCGGGGCACCGGTGGCCGCCGGTTCCGTGCACGAGCCGCCCGGCGGCTGCTCACCCCCGTCGGCCGTGGTGGCCTGCTGCGGGGCCGGCGCCTTCGCCGGTTCCCTGCGCGGGGTGCTCGCGGGCCGGCTGCCGCCGTCGACCGTCGGGGGCAGCAGGGCGGCGAGGGCGGTGATCTCGTCCTGGGTGCGGGTGCCGAGTTTGCGCAGGGCCCGGTGCTGGTAGCCGCGGGCAGTGGCGGGGGTGACGCCGAGGGCGGCGGCGGTCTCGGCGAGGTCCCGGCCGGCCGCGAGGTGGGCGAAGGCCTGTGCCTCACGTGCCGTCAGACGGCGCAGCAGTTCGGCGGCCTCGTCCTTCCCGGCGGCGGAAGCCTCGGGAGCGGCGCGGCCGCGCCCGGTCCGGGCCTTGGCGGGGCGCCCCTTGCCGTTGCGGCGCTGCGTCGCGGGCGCGGGCTGGTTCCCGGGGTGTTCGGCGGTCCGGGGCCTGGTCATCAGACGCTCCTGGCCGGGTCGGTCGCGGCGGCGAGAGGACATGGTCCGAAAATGCGCATAAGCCAATAATCTGGGACACCCCGGCGGTTTGCCGCTTCATGGAGCATGGCGAGTCGCCTTGGCACGATGTGGGCCATGACGCAGCTGACGGGTCGTCCGATTCTGGGGGCGCCGGGCGGACCGGGGGCCAGGCCCGTCCTGTCCGCCCTGCTCGCCGGGGTCCGGACGGCCCTGCTCGGACTCTGCGTCATCACCGTCCCGGTGCTCGGGCTCTGGGTGGTGACGCCGTACGCGGACGGGGGCGCCGCCGGTGCGCTGCGGCTGGTGACGGCGCTGTGGCTGCTCGGGCACGGCGCGCCGGTGCTGCGCGGGGCGGCGGAGGCGCCGCTGTCGGTCACGCCGCTGCTGCTCGGTCTGCTGGCGGTGGGCCAGCTGTCCCGGGCCGCCGCCCGGGTGGCGGGGCGGCCGGGGCAGGGCGGTGCGGCGGCGGTGTGGGCGGGGTACTGCGCGGTGGCGTGCGGGGTGGTGGCGCAGTGCGCGGGGGCGGGGGAGTTCCGGGCCCGGGTGCTGCCGGACCTCGTCGTGGTCGCCCTGGTGGCCGGGGCGGCGGTGGCGGCCGGGGCCCGGGGGCGCGGGGCGGTCCCGGTGGTGACGGGCCTGCTGGAACGGGCGTTGGCGCGGCTGCCGGGGGCGTTGCGGCCGGCGGGCGGCGCGGTGGTGGTCCGGGCGGCGGGGCTGGCGGCCGGGGCCGGGCTGCTGGCGGCCGGCGGGCTGGTGGTGGCGGGGGCGGCGCTGCTGGCCGCGGTGTCCACGAGCGGGGCGTCGCAGGTGTTCGCGGGCGGGCCGGCGGCGGTGGCGGGGGTGCTGCTGGTGAGCCTGGTGCTGTTGCCGAACGCCGTGCTGTGGGGTGCGGCGTACGCGCTCGGGCCGGGGTTCGCGGCGGGGGAGGGGGCGGTGGTGTCGCCGGTGCGGACGGTGCTCGGGCCGGTGCCGGAGTTCCCGCTGTTCGCGCTGTTCCCGGAGCCCGGGGCGGGTGGCTGGCGACTGGTGGTGTGTGTGCTGCCGGCGCTGGCGGGCGTGGTGCCGGGGCTGCTGCTGGGGCGGGCGGCGGCCGTCGGCGGCGGGCGGGCGGCGGGGCGGCCCGGTCCGCGGCGCCCGTGGCCGGTGACGGCGACCGGGGCGGCGGCGCTGGCGGTCGCGCTGCTGGTCGGGGCCGGGGCGGCGGCGCTCGGCGGCCTCTCCGGCGGGGCGCTGGCGGCGGGGCGGATGGCCTGGCTGGGGCCGGTGCCGTGGTGGACGGGCCTGGCCGCGGCGGCCTGGGTGGCGGCGGTGGCCACCCCGACCGCGTTGCTGGCCCGCTTCCGGTTCCTGCGGGCGGCCGGCGGCCGGGTGCCGCCGGTGCCCGGGGCGCTCGCCGTGACCACGCGCCGGGGCGTACTCCTGCTGCGCGCCCGCGCGTACCGAGCGGTCACCCTGCTGTCGGGCGCCCCGGCCGGCACCCCCGGCACCCCCGGCAGCACCGACGGCGGCAGCGGCGCCGGCGGCGCGACCCCCGGCGGCGCGGCCGGCTGACCGCGCCTACTCGCTCTGCTTGGTGATGTCCACGTACCACTGCGGCGCGAGCCGCTCGCAGCCGTCGGCGCCGCTGGCGGTGAGTGAGTCCTGCACGCAGGTGACGTAGTCGTTGTAGTACAGCGCCAGTCCGAGGACGGCGGAGACGAAGACCACCGTCATGGCACCGGTGAGGATGCCGGCCAGGGCGGCCGGGGTGAGCGGGTTCGGTGCGGGGGGCGCGGCGGCCGGAGTGCCGGTGGCGGCGTCGGCGCCGGCCGGCTTGGGGGCGCGCATGGCCGAGACGCCCCAGGCGATGGCGAGCGCGCCGACGAACAGGGCGACGTAGTGCAGCGAGGCGAAGGCGCAGACCAGCGCGCCCATGCCGGCCAGTGCGGCGTTGCGGGCCTTGCGCTGGGCGGGGTCGGCCGGGTCGAGCCGGGGCGGCTGCGGCGCGGGCGGGCGGGGCTGCCAGCCGCCGCCCCGGTAGCCGGGGCTCCAGGGGTGCGGCGGCGGGACGAGCGGGCGCTCGTCCGGGTCGCCGTCCTGGCCCTCGGGGCGGTCGGAACCGTCGGAGGGGTGGGGAGCGCGCGGTCGCCACGGCTGGTCGGGGGCATCCGCCGGCGGCGGCGCGAAGGGGTTGCGCTCGCCGGTGTCGTCACCGCTGCTCATGGTTCAGCCATTCCTTCTCGGTCGGTGGGGCGGGTGCCCGCGCCACCCTATGATCCCGCAGGCCCCTGTGGGGGCTCCGGGCGCGTCCGGGGTTGCCGGCGACGGCCGGCCGCCGCGGCCCGGTCGGGGCCCGGCGGCGGCGGGCGGACGGCCCGGCGAGATCCCCGTCTCAGCTACGCGCGTAGCCCTCGACGGTGTTTCGGAGGCCGTCCGACCAGCCGTTATGGTGGTGACGGTCAGCAGCTCCCACGGGTTCCCCGGGCGCCCGCGTCGCGGCGGGTTCTCCAGGAGTTCCCCCTCGCTCGACCTGCCGTTCGTAGTGGCCCCACCGCCGGTGGACGTACCAGCGCACGGCGCCCGACCTACGGAGAATCGCGCAGTGGCCGCCGCCCCCGCCCAGCTCTTCCCGCCCCGCACGCCCGGACCGGCCCGTCTGGTGGTGCTGGTCTCCGGCTCCGGCACCAACCTCCAGGCGCTGATCGAGGCCGCCGCCGACCCCGCGTACGGCGCGCGGATCCTCGCCGTCGGTGCGGACCGCGACGCCATCGCCGGCCTGGAGCGCGCCGAGCGCGCCGGCCTGCCGGTGTTCGTGCACCGGGTGAAGGACTACCCGGACCGCGCGGACTGGGACCGCGCGCTGACCGCCTCCGTGGCCGGGTACCAGCCGGACCTGGTCGTCACGGCCGGCTTCATGAAGATCCTCGGCCCCGAGTTCATCGCGGCCTTCGCCGGACGGATCGTCAACACCCATCCCGCGCTGCTGCCCTCCTTCCCCGGCGCCCACGGCGTCACCGACGCGCTGGCGTACGGGGTGCGGGTCACCGGCTGCACCGTCCACCTGGTCGACGCCGGCGTCGACACCGGGCCGATCATCGCGCAGGGCGTCGTGGAGGTCCTCGACGCCGATCACGCCGATGGCGGCGAGGCGCTGCATGAGCGCATCAAGACAGTCGAGCGCAAGCTGCTCGTCGACGTCGTGGGCCGGCTGGCCCGCGAGGGTCACCGCATCGAGGACCGAAAGGTATGGATTCCGGCATGAGCGCCGCCCCCACCACCACCCCTCCCGTCTCCGAGAACGTCCGGCCGGTGCGCCGCGCCCTGATCAGCGTGTACGACAAGACCGGCCTGGAGGAGCTGGCCCAGGGCCTGCACGCCGCCGGGGTCGCCATCGTCTCCACCGGCTCCACCGCCGGCCGGATCGCCGCCGCGGGCGTCCCGGTGACCGAGGTCTCCGAGCTCACCGGCTTCCCCGAGTGCCTGGACGGGCGCGTCAAGACGCTGCACCCCCGCGTGCACGCCGGTGTGCTGGCCGACCTGCGCCTGGAGTCGCACCGCGCGCAGCTGGCCGAGCTGGGGGTCGAGCCCTTCGACCTGGTCGTGGTGAACCTCTACCCGTTCAAGGCGACCGTCGCCTCCGGCGCCACCCCGGACGAGTGCGTCGAGCAGATCGACATCGGCGGCCCGAGCATGGTCCGCGCCGCCGCCAAGAACCACCCCTCGGTGGCCGTGGTGGTCGACCCGGCCCGCTACCAGGACGTGCTGGCGGCCGTCCGGCAGGGCGGCTTCGACCTGCTGACCCGCAAGCGGCTGGCCGCCCAGGCCTTCGCGCACACCGCCGCCTACGACGTCGCGGTGGCCAACTGGTTCGACGAGTCCGGCTACACCGGGACCGAGGACGCCTTCCCGGCGTTCCTGGGCTCGGCCTTCGAGCGCCAGAACGTGCTGCGCTACGGCGAGAACCCGCACCAGGGCGCCGCGCTGTACACCGACGGCAGCGGTGGCCTGGCCGGTGCGCAGCAGCTGCACGGCAAGGAGATGTCGTACAACAACTACGTCGACACCGACGCCGCCCGCCGCGCCGCCTACGACCACGCCGGCCCGGCCGTCGCGATCATCAAGCACGCCAACCCGTGCGGCATCGCGACCGGCGCCGACGTCGCCGAGGCGCACCGCAAGGCGCACGAGTGCGACCCGGTCTCCGCGTACGGCGGCGTGATCGCCGTCAACCGCCCGGTCACCGTGGAGCTGGCCGAGCAGATCGCCCCGATCTTCACCGAGGTCGTGGTGGCCCCCGGCTACGAGGACGGCGCCGTCGAGGTGCTGGCCCGCAAGAAGAACCTGCGGGTGCTGCTCGCCCCCGACGCCCCGGCGAACCGCCAGGAGGTGCGCCCGATCTCCGGCGGCGCGCTGCTCCAGGACGCCGACCGGGTGCACGCCGAGGGCGACGACCCGGCGACCTGGACGCTGGCCACCGGTGAGGCGCTGTCCGAGGCCGAGCTGGCCGAGCTGGCCTTCGCCTGGCGGGCCTGCCGGGCCGTCAAGTCCAACGCGATCCTGCTGGCCAAGGACGGCGCCTCGGTGGGCGTCGGCATGGGCCAGGTCAACCGGGTGGACTCCTGCAAGCTCGCGGTCGAGCGGGCCGGTGAGCGGGCCAAGGGCGCGTACGCGGCCTCCGACGCCTTCTTCCCGTTCGCGGACGGCCCGGCGATCCTGATCGCCGCCGGTGTCCGGGCGATCGTCCAGCCGGGCGGCTCGATCCGCGACGAAGAGGTGATCGCGGCCGCCGCCGAGGCCGGGGTGACCATGTACTTCACCGGCACCCGGCACTTCTTCCACTGACCGGCCGCCGGGCCGGCACCACGGCCGGCTGACCGGCTGACGGGGCGACGGAACGAACGGAGCGGCCCGGCTCCCTCCACCGAGGGGGCCGGGCCGCTCCGTCGTCGCGTACCGCCCGCGTTACTTCTTGATCACCAGAGTGCCGGCGGCACGGTCGTGCCAGCCCTGCAGCTTCCCGGAGTTGTCGAAGAACGGCGACAGGTAGACCAGCAGCGCGCCGATGTAGCAGAGGAAGACGCCGACGATCGGGATGATGAAGCGGATGAAGCCGCCGCCCAGGCCCGGGGTCTGGCCGTTGCTCTCCTTGACCACGCGCAGGCCCATGGCCATCTTGCCCAGGGTGGCGCCGGCGAAGGAGACCATCAGCCACTCGTAGAGCAGGTTGAACAGCGACAGCACGCCCATCATGATCATCATGGTGGCGAAGACGCCGGCCGCGGCGTCGTTCTGCTGCTGGATGCAGTCGCTGTAGCTGAGGCTGCCGTAGGAGTACTGGGAACAGTCGTCGGTGTCCTTGACGATGCCGAGCGTGCCGGCCAGGCCGAGCGCCATGACCAGGGCGATGACCGCGCCGACCGCCAGACCGTCGATCAGCCGGGCCAGGAAGCGCTGGCCCATCGAGGCGATCTTCACGGTGCCGAGGTGGGCGATGTTGATGTAGCCGTTGTTCGCCTGGATGGTGCCCGGCATCGGCTGGTACCCGTACGCCTGCTGCGGCGGCACGCCGTAGGCCGGCGGCTGCTGCTGCGGGTAGCCGTAGCCGGGGGCGGCCGGCGGCTGCTGGGGGTAGCCGTACCCGGCGGCCGGCGGGGCCTGCTGCGGGTAGCCGTAGGCCTGCTGCGGCGGCTGCTGGGGCTGCTGCGGGGTGTTCGGGTCGGGCGGGTAGCTCATCGATGCCTCCGGGCAGATGGGGACGGGTGGGGACGGGACAGCGGACCCGGAACGGACCGGCGGGTCGGGTGGCCGGTCGGACGGGACGTTAGCGGGGCGCACTGACACCGGGAGCATGAGCGTCCGGGTGCGCGCCCCCGCTCAGGACCGGGGGAGACGGGCGGACGGGAGCCGGGACGCTCTGCCGGTGAGGGGCGTGCCGCGGCGGCGGTCGGTCGTCGGCGCGGTGCGGTCTGGTCGGCTCACTTCGTTCTTCCCCCGGGTACGCCCCGCCGGCTCTGTCCGTCGGCCCGTCACCGGGCCGGAAGCGGCGGGGAATGCCCGCATATCGTCGACCGCCCGGCCCGGCCCTGTCCAGCCGCCTCCGCGCGTCGGGCCGGACTGTGGCGCAACCGCAATACGAGCCGGACGTTCCGTACCCGTTCGTCCACCCCCCGTTCCGCCCGGACCCGCTCCCCGGGCCGGCCTCCGCCGCCCCGGGGACCGGTGGCGCACGCGCCGGTCCGGATCCGGGAGAATGGGGTCATGACTGCCCAGATTCTCGATGGCAAGGCCACCGCGGCCGCGATCAAGTCCGAACTCGCCGCCCGGGTGGCGGCCCTCCAGGCGAAGGGCGTCGTGCCCGGCCTCGGCACCGTCCTGGTCGGCGACGACCCGGGCAGCCGCTGGTACGTCAACGGCAAGCACCGGGACTGCGCCGAGATCGGCATCGCCTCGATCCAGCGCGAGCTGCCCGCCACCGCCACCCAGGAGGACGTCGAGAACGTCGTCCGGGAGCTCAACGCCGACCCCGCCTGCACCGGCTACATCGTCCAGCTGCCGCTGCCCAAGGGCCTCGACCAGAACCCGGTCCTGGAGCTGATGGACCCGGACAAGGACGCGGACGGCCTGCACCCGACCTCGCTCGGCCGCCTCGCGCTGGGCATCGAGGGCCCGCTGCCCTGCACCCCGCTCGGCATCGTCGAGCTGCTGCGCCGCCACGACGTGCCGATCGACGGCGCCGAGGTGGTCGTGGTCGGCCGCGGCGTCACCGTCGGCCGCTCGATCGGCCTGCTGCTCACCCGCCGCAGCGAGAACGCCACCGTCACCCTCTGCCACACCGGCACCCGCGACCTCGCCCACCACCTGCGCCAGGCCGACATCATCGTGGCCGCCGCCGGCGTGCCGCACCTGGTCAAGCCGGAGGACGTCAAGCCCGGCGCGGCCGTGCTGGACGTCGGTGTCAGCCGCAGCGAGGGCAAGATCGTCGGCGACGTCCACCCGGGCGTGGCCGAGGTGGCCGGCTGGATCTCCCCGAACCCCGGCGGCGTCGGCCCGATGACCCGCGCCATGCTGCTGAACAACATCGTGGTGGCGGCCGAGCGCCACGCCGGCGTCTGACCCGACCCGCCCGACGAACGACGATCCCGAAGGACGGGAAGCCATGACCGAACCGCGGCGGACCCGGCGCAGGCCGGTGAGGACCACCGGCACCCTGCCCCCCGAGGGCTCGTCGGCCGCGCTCGGGCGCGACCACGCGCTGCCGGTGCGGCAGTGGCCGATAACGGTGGTCCTGCTGGTGGTCGGCGCCGGTCTCGCGATCACCTGGTTCGCCGACTTCCAGGACGGCTTCAAGTACGGGCTGCTGGTCGTCGGCGGCGGGGTGCTGCTCGGCGCGCTGCTGCGGCTGGTGCTGCCGGAGGTCGGCATGCTGGCGGTCCGCAGCCGGTTCACCGACGTGATCGTGCTGACCTTCCTCGGCGTGTCGATCGTGCTGCTGACCCTGATGGCCCAGCCCAACCCGTGGCTGGAGTTCCCGCTGCTGGACAACATCGGCCAGCTGATCGGCCGCCCGCGCCGCTAGCGCACCGCCGCCCGCAGCGCCGTCCGGCCGGTCGTGCACGGCCCCCGCCCGACGTCCGGGCGGGGGCCGTCATCGTCTGTGACCAACCAGTCACGACCTCGCCCGAGGCGTACGCTTCCCTTTGCGATACCCTGACGCCGGTTCTCTCGATGTCGAGAGACCGTCCGCGGCTCCGGCGCGCCGAACGTGCCTGGGGCACCTGGCGATTTGCTGGAGAAGGTAGAAATGACCCGCACCCCCGTCAACGTCACCGTCACCGGAGCCGCCGGCCAGATCGGCTACGCGCTGCTCTTCCGCATCGCCTCGGGCCACCTGCTCGGTGCCGACGTCCCGGTGAACCTGCGCCTCCTGGAGATCCCGCAGGGCCTCAAGGCCGCCGAGGGCACCGCCATGGAGCTCGTCGACTGCGCGTTCCCGCTGCTGCGCGACATCACCATCACCGACCAGCCGAACGTGGCCTTCGACGGCGCCAACGTCGCGCTGCTGGTCGGCGCCCGTCCGCGCACCGCCGGCATGGAGCGCGGCGACCTGCTGTCGGCCAACGGCGGCATCTTCGGCCCGCAGGGCAAGGCCATCAACGCCCACGCCGCGGACGACATCAAGGTCCTGGTCGTCGGCAACCCGGCCAACACCAACGCCCTGATCGCCCAGCGCAACGCCCCGGACGTCCCGGCCGAGCGCTTCACCGCGATGACCCGCCTGGACCACAACCGCGCCGTCGGCCAGCTCTCCGCCAAGACCGGCGCCCTGGTCTCCGACATCAAGCGCGTCACCATCTGGGGCAACCACTCCGCCACCCAGTACCCGGACATCTTCCAGGCCGAGATCGCCGGCAAGCCGGCCTTCGAGGCCGTCGGCAGCGACCAGGCCTGGCTGGAGAACGACTTCATCCCGACCGTCGCCAAGCGCGGCGCCGCCATCATCGACGCCCGCGGCGCCTCCTCGGCCGCCTCGGCCGCCAACGCCGCCATCGACCACGTCCACACCTGGGTCAACGGCACCGCCGAGGGCGACTGGACCTCCATGGGCGTCGTCTCCGACGGCTCCTACGGCGTCCCGGCCGGCCTGATCTCCTCCTTCCCGGTCACCACCAAGGACGGCAGGTTCGAGATCGTCCAGGGCCTGGAGATCTCCGACTTCTCCCGCGCCCGCATCGACGCCTCGGTCAAGGAGCTGACCGAGGAGCGCGACGCGGTCCAGGAGCTCGGCCTCATCTGAGCCACCGCGCCCCCGGCGCCCCGCGACGGCCCGTCGTTCCCTCCCCGGGGACGGCGGGCCGTCGCCCTACACTCCCGCTGTGAACGAAACCTTCGAGGACGCCGCGCTCGTCCTCGTCTTCATCGTCCTGGGCGGCCTGTTCAACGTCGCCGAGATCTCGCTGATCTCGCTGCGCGAGGGCCAGATCCGGACGCTGGAGGCCCGCGGCACCCGGCGGGCGGCCCGGGCCGCGCACCTCGCGGCCGACCCCAACCGCTTCCTGGCGGCCGTCCAGGTCGGTGTCACCTGCATGGGGTTCCTCTCCGCGGCCTTCGGCGCCGACACGCTGGCCGGCAAGGTCGCCCCGCTGTTCGTACGGGCCGGGCTCTCCGAGGGCGTCGCCGACGCCACCGCGCTGGTCGGCCTCACCCTGGTGATCAGCTACGTCTCGCTGGTGCTCGGCGAACTCACCCCCAAGCGGATCGGCCTCCAGCGGGCCGACTCCATCGCCGTGCTGGCCGCGCCGGTGGTCGACGTCATGTCGGTGGTGCTGCGCCCGGCGATCTGGCTGCTCGGGCGCTCCACCGATCTGATGGTCCGGCTGTTCGGCGGCGACCCGGCCGCCGGGCGCGGTTCGATGAGCTCCGAGGAACTCCGCGGCCTGGTCGCCGCGAACACCGAACTCGGCAGCGACCAGCGGACGTTGATCGCCGATGTGTTCGCCGCCGGGGAGCGCCAGCTGCGCGAGGTGATGGTCCCGCGCACCGAGGTGACCTTCCTGGACGCCGAGCGCCCGCTCGCCGAGGTCCGCGCCCAGGCGGACTCCTCGCCGCACTCCCGCTATCCGGTGATCGAGGGCAGCTACGACGCGGTGACCGGCTTCGTGCACGTCCGCGACCTGTACGGCGCGCGCGGCGAACGCGCGGTCAAGGTCCGCGACCTCGCCCGCCCGGTCAAGCTGCTGCCCGGCACCAAACGGGTGCTGGAGGCGATGGGCGAGATGCGCCGCGAGGGCCACCACCTGGCGATCGTGGCCGACGAGTACGGCGGCACCGCCGGCATCGTCACCCTGGAGGACCTCGTGGAGGAGGTGATCGGCGAGATCCGCGACGAGTACGACACGCCCGAGCCCGTCCCCACCCGGCGGCTGGCCGGCGGCGGCATGGAGCTCGACGGCCTGCTCAACCTGGCCGACTTCGCCGAGGAGACCGGCGTCACCCTCCCCGAGGGGCCGTACGAGACGGTGGCCGGCTGCCTGGTTGCCGCGCTCGGCCGGCTGCCCGCCGACGGCGACCGGGTGCGGATCCCGGCCGGCCCCGGCGAGGAGGTGCTGCTGACGGTGGCCAAGCTGGAGGGCAGACGGATCGCCCGGGTCGGGGTGAGTGCGGTCACACTGGCCGGGCCGCCGGGGCCGGAGGTTTCCTGACCGGTCGGTGGAGCTGGAACAATGGCCCGCATGGTCAACGCAGCGGTCACTGGTCCGGTCAAGGACCGTCCCCGGGTGCTCTCCGGCATCCAGCCCACCTCCGGCTCGTTCCACCTCGGCAACTACCTGGGCGCGGTGCGCCAGTGGGTCGACCTGCAGAAGGAGAACGACGCCTTCTACATGGTCGTCGACCTGCACGCGATCACGATCGAGCAGGATCCGGCGACGCTGCGCCAGAACACCCGGGTCTCCGCCGCCCAGCTGCTCGGCGCGGGCCTGGAGCCGGAGCACTGCACCCTGTTCGTCCAGTCGCACGTGCCCGAGCACGCGCAGCTGGGCTGGGTGATGAACTGCCTCACCGGCTTCGGCGAGGCCTCCCGGATGACCCAGTTCAAGGACAAGTCGGCCAAGCAGGGCGCCGCCGGGACCTCGGTGGGCCTGTTCACCTACCCGATCCTCCAGGTGGCCGACATCCTGCTGTACCAGGCGGACGCCGTCCCGGTGGGCGAGGACCAGCGCCAGCACGTGGAGCTCACCCGCGACCTCGCGGAGCGCTTCAACACCCGCTACAGCCCGACCTTCACGGTCCCGAAGCCGTACATCCTCAAGGAGACGGCCAAGATCCAGGACCTCCAGGACCCGGCGATCAAGATGAGCAAGTCGGCGTCCTCCACCAAGGGCCTGGTGAGCCTGCTCGACGAGCCGAAGGCCAGCGCCAAGAAGTTCCGCAGCGCCGTCACCGACACCGGCACCGTGGTCTCCTACGACGAGCAGGAGAAGGCCGGCGTCTCCAACCTGCTGCGGATCCACTCCGCCCTCAGCGGGCAGTCGATCGAGCAGCTGGTGGCGCACTTCGAGGGCAAGATGTACGGGGCCCTGAAGACCGAACTGGCCGACCTGTTCACCGAGTGGGTGACGCCGTTCCAGGAGCGCACCCGGGCCTTCCTGGACGACCCGGCCGAGCTGGACCGCGTCCTCGCGCTGGGCGCCGAGAAGGCCCGCGCGGTGGCGTCCGAGACGCTGGCCCAGGTGTACGACCGGATCGGCTTCCTCCCGGCCGCCAAGCGGTGACTCCGCTGACGCGCCTGCCCGGTGGTGAGGGTCTCCCGGAGACCCTCACCATCGGCGTGTCCGTCAGCGTCCCGGATCCGTACGGCACCGCGATCCAGGACGCGCGGGCCGGGCACGGCGATCCGCTGGCCCGGTCGATACCCACGCACGTCACGCTGCTGCCGCCCACCGACGTGCCCGCCGAGGCGCTGCCGAAGATCGAGGAGCACCTGGCGGCGGTGGCCGCCGCGCACCGGCCGTTCCGGATGGTGCTGCGCGGCAGCGGCAGCTTCCGCCCGGTCTCCCCCGTGGTGTTCGTCCGGGTCGAGGAGGGCGAGCAGGAGTGCCGGCTGCTGGAGGCGGACATCCGCTCCGGCCCGCTGGCCCGGGAGCTGGCCTTCCCGTACCACCCGCACGTGACGGTGGCGCACGGTCTCACGGACGACGTGCTGGACCAGGCCCTCGAACAGGCCCGGTCCTTCCACGCGGCCTTCACGGTGCCCGGCTTCGGGCTGTCCCGGTTCGACGCCGACGAGGTCTGGCGCCCCTGGCGGGTCTACGGCTTCGGCTGACCCGCGCGCCCGGCGGGACCGCCGAGCTCCAGCATCCGGTCGACCACCCGGCGGGCGGCGCCGCCGTCGTCCAGCGCGCAGTGCACCTCCTGGAAGCGCCGGTAGCGCTCGGCGTACCCGGCGGGCACGGCGCCCCCGGTGTCGGCGAGTGCGCGCAGCGCCGCGACCAGCGCGGCCGAGTCCTCCAGCAGCGGGCCGGGGGCCTGCGCCTCGAAGTCGAAGGCGAAGCCCCGCAGGGTGTCCCGGTAGTGCGCCAGGTCGTAGGTGAAGAACAGCACCGGGCGGCCGGTGATGGCGAAGTCGAAGAGGATCGACGAGTAGTCGGTCACCAGCACGTCGGCGATCAGCAGCAGCTCCTGCACGTCCGGGTAGTCGGCGCAGTCCACCGCGAAGCCGTCCCCGGTGCCGGTCAGCGGCTCGCGGACGTGCGCGTGCGGGCGCAGCAGCAGGACGTGGTCGTCGCCGAGCGCCTGCCGGGCCCGGTCGAGGTCCAGCCGCAGGTCGAGCCGGAAGCCGTCGCCGTCCGGGCGCGGCCGGTCCTCCCGCCAGGTCGGCGCGTAGAGCACCACCCGGCGGCCCTCGGGGATGCCGAGCCGCTCGCGGACGGCGGCCGCCCGCCGCCGGTCGGGGCGGGCCAGCGCGTCGTTGCGCGGGTAGCCGGACTCCAGGATCTCGCCGCGGTAGCGGAAGGCCCGGCGCAGGATCGGGGTGGCGAAGGGGCTGGGGGAGAGCAGCAGGCTCCAGTGCGGGGTCTCCCGGTCGAGGGCGGCGAGGTAGCCGTGGTCGGCGAGCCAGGTGTTCTCGACGTCGTGGGCGATCCGCTTGAGCAGGGCGCCGTGCCAGGTCTGGACGACGACCTGGCCGGGGCGGCGCCGCAGGAAGTCCGGGAAGTGGGTGTTGCCGACGAGGTAGCGGCTGGTGGCCAGCGCCCGGTACCACTCGGGGCTCCAGACCCGGACCGCGCGGACCCCGGGCGGCAGCTCGGCCTGGGCGTCGTCGACCACCCACAGGTGCTCCAACGGCGTGCCGCGGCGGGCGAGTTCGGCGTGCACGGCGCGCGGTGAGTCGGCGTAGCCGCGGCCGCCGAACACGTCGTACAGCACGGCCTCGCGCAGCGGCTCGCGGCGGGCGGCGGGGTAGCCGGCGGTGCGCTGGCGGGCCTGCGTCCAGGCGCTGCGCTCGGTGGCGCTGAGGACGGGCGTGGAGTCCAGCAGCAGGGTGTCGTGCCAGCGGCGCTCCAGCACGATCCGCTTGCCGCCGGCCTGGGTGGCGGCGGGCAGCGCGGCCAGGACGGCGGGCGCGGCGGTCAGCGGCCGGGCCGGGCCGGTTCCGCCGACCGGGTGCAGGGCGGCCTCCCACAGGCCCTTGCGCAGCGGCAGCGCGGTGCCGTCGGAGCCGGTGCGGGTGACCGGCAGCCGGACCGTGAACCGCGCGTCGGGGCCGAGCTCGACCGGGTGGCGGACCTCGGTGCCGCTGCCGCTGTGCCGCAGCACGAGTTCCAGCGGGCCGGGGGCGGGGCAGTGGCCGGAGAGTTCGAAGCCGCCGGGCCGGGCGGCGAGCCGCTCGACCCAGCCGGCGGCGGGCCGCACGCACAGCTGGAGCCGGCCGTCGGCGAGGTGCTTGAGGTGCAGCACCCGGTCCTCGGCGCCGGGCAGCGGGTGCTGACCGGCGATCGGACCGCCGCGCTCGTCCAGGACGAGCTGCTCGACCGCGCCGTCGGGGTCGACCAGGTCGGCGTCCCAGTGCTCCAGCTCGCCGGTGCCGCGGCCCTCCGCGGTGAACAGCGCGTACGGCAGGCGCACGGTGACGGTCCGTCCGGTGCGGTGGGCGGGCTCGGTGAGGACGGTGGCGCTCTCGCGGTGGCGCAGCCGCAGCACGGTGCGGGCCTGGCCGGGGTCGGCGGTGGTGAGGTGCAGGCCGATCCCGTCGGGGCCGGGCTCGGCCCCGTCGAGGCGGACGGCGGGGCGTTCGAGCCGCAGGACGAGCCGGCCGTCGGCGAAGTGCGGCTGGAGGCGGACGTCGTGGTCCACCCAGCGCGCGGGCGGGTACTCGCCGGAGCCGCACCAGTAGGGGGCGAGGCCGCCGTACTGGCGGCGCAGCCGGGTGGGGCGGCCGAGGGTGAACAGGGTGGCCTCCACGCTCCAGTCGCCGAGCAGCCAGCCGTCGGCGCCGCGCAGCCGGCGGGGTTCGACCAGGGCGGTGAAGCCGGCCCAGTCGTGGTTGTGCTCGGGCTGGGCGCTGTCGTCGGTGATCTCGGGGAAGCGGCGGGGCCGGGTGGGGACGTGGACGGGCTCGTCCTGGTGGTGGCGGCGCAGGGTGAGCCAGGTCCAGGCGGAGCCGGGGTGGGCGGTGGGCCGGTCGTCGGGGCGGGCGAAGCCGGTGAGTTCGAGGCCGCGGCCGCTCCAGCGGGCGCGCAGCAGCCCGAGGGAGGCGTTCTCCTCCTCGCTCGGCAGCGGGGCGCCGAAGCGGGCGTCGCCGAAGCGCGGCGCGGCGTGCGGGAGGACGAAGCGGGTGAGGACAGCCATTTCCACGAACCTTTCTCGGCGAGAATTTCCATCTCACCCGGAAAAGCATCCGAGGTCAATTTGGGAATGGCGTTGTAATTAGCTGAAAAGTTCCTCCGGGAAACGCGAGTTCGAAATTCCGGAATATCGTGCGAGGCCGGTCCGGAAAACGCCGGAGGCGCCCGGCGCGGTGTTCGCGTCGGGCGCCTCCGGTGCCGGCGGGGCCGGTCAGGCCTCGCGGCTCAGCATCGCGTCCACGGCCCGGGCGGCGGCGTGGCCGTCGTCCAGGTCGCAGTACTTCGCGCGGAACGCCGCGTACTTCCCGGCGTACTCGGAGGTGATCCGGTCCACCTGGCCGAGCGCCGTGACCAGCTCCTCGGAGGTGGCCAGCAGCGGGCCGGGCGCCTCCGCCTCGAAGTCCAGCGAGAAGCCGCGCAGGTTGTCGCGGTAGTGCGCCAGGTCGTAGGTGAAGAACAGCATCGGCTTGCCGGTCGCGGCGAAGTCGAAGGTCGACGCCGCGTAGTCGGTCACCAGGACGTCGGCGACCAGCAGCAGCTCGGCCATGTCCGGGTAGCTGCTGACGTCCCAGACGTAGCCGTTGCCGGCCTCGGCGATCTGCTCGCGGACGTTGGCGTGCCGGCGGACCAGCAGCACCTGGTCGTCGGCGAGCGCGGCCCGCGCCGCCTCCAGGTCCAGCTGGAGGTTCAGCTGGTAGCCGCCGTAGTGGCGGCGCCGGTCCTCGCGCCAGGTCGGCGCGTACAGCACGACCTTCTTGCCCTCGGGCAGGCCGAGCCGCTCGCGCACCCGCTCCGCGGTCTTCTCCTTGTCGGCGGAGAAGAACAGGTCGTTGCGCGGCAGGCCGCTCTCCAGGATCTCGCCCTTGAAGTCGAAGGCCCGGCGCAGCACCGGGGCCGCCCAGGTGCTGCCGGCCAGCAGGATGCTCCAGTTCGGAACCTCCTTGGCGAGGCCCTTCAGGTAGTGCGCGTCGGTGAACCAGACCTTCTCGAAGTCGTGGCCGACCTGCTTCAGCGGCGAGCCGTGCCAGGTCTGCAGGACGATCTGGCCGGGCCGGCGGACGAAGAAGTCCGGCAGGTGCGCGCTGGTGACGACGTACTTCGCGGTGGCCAGCGCCTCGAACCACTCCGGGCTCCAGAGCCGGACGGCGCCCGCCGACTGCGGCAGGTCCGCCTGGAGGTCGTCGGTGCCCCACAGGTGCTCCAGCGGCAGGCCGCGGCGCACCAGCTCCTCGTGGATCGCCCGCGGCGAGTCCGCGTAGAGACCGCCGAGCGCGACGTTGTAGAGCACGGTGTCGCGCAGCGGCAGCCGGCGGGCGGCCGGGTAGTCGACCGTCCGCAGCTGGCGCTGGCGCCAGCCGCTGCGCTCCTCCGGAAGCAGTATGTTCTCCGCCTCCAGCTGCAGGCCGTCGTGGTGGCGGCGCTCCAGCACGATCCGCTTGCCGCGGGCCTCCACCTCCAGCGGCAGCGCGTTCCAGCACGTCGGCGAGATCAGCGCGTAGGAGGCCATGTCCGGGTGGAAGGTGGCGCCGACCGGGCGGAAGGAGATGTTCCAGCCGCCCTGGGCCAGCGGCACGTTGCCCGCGAAGGACGCGGTCGGCACGGCGGGCAGCGCGGTGCGGAACCGGCCGTCGGAGATCTCCACCGGGTAGACGTGCTGCTCCTCGCCCCAGTGGTGGCGGACCACCAGCTCCCAGAGGTGGGTGCCGGGCAGCGGGAAGGTGCCGCTGAGCAGGAAGCCGTCCGCGCCGCGCGCGGTGACCTCGTGCACGATCGGCTGCAGCAGCTGGTCCAGGAACTGCAGGTAGCCGCCCGGGGAGGGCTTGGTGTACAGGGCGCGCCGCTGCTCGGGCGCGGCGTCCGCGTTGAGCACCAGGTTGAGCTGCTCCGGGGCGTTGCGGTCGTCCCAGGCGAGCGAGGTGGTGGTGCCGTCGGCCAGCACCAGGGTGGTGTCCCAGCGGTCGCGGGCGCGCTCCTCGGCGATCGGGTCCAGCTCGGCCCAGCCCTCGCGGACCTCGGTCAGCTCGGCGACCGGGAAGGAGACGCGGAACTGCTGCAGGCTGCCGACCGGGGCGTCCGCGGACACCGGGAAGAACAGCTCGCGCTCGGACTCCACATGGGTGAGCCGCAGCTTGGCGCCGGCCAGCCGGACGCCGGAGCGGGCCGCGCCGGCCACCTCGACGGTGCCGTCCTGCGCGGTGAGCCCGGTCACCCGGACCCGCACGTTCTCCACCCGCAGGTAGACGCTGCCGTCGCGGACGAACGGCACGATCCGCACGTCCGGCTCGACCCAGTGCGAGGGCAGGTAGAGCGCGGTGTCCGCCCAGCCGGCCCAGATCCGGCCCTTGTAGACGCCGCCCTTGCCGGCGCCGGCGACCAGGACGCGCCAGTTGCCGTCCTTCCACTGGCCGCGGTGCTTGAGCTTCTCCGGGTCGACGGCGACGGTGAAGCCGGCCCAGTCGCAGTTGTAGAGGTCGTGGTGGTTGGTGGCGGTGGCCTCGGGGCTGTACTGGGTCTTCATCGGCACCGCGATGACCCGGCGGCCCTTGGCCTCGCGCAGCACCAGCGTGCGGACCATGTCGTGCTTGTTGGCCGCGCCCAGCTGCTCCGGGTACGCGTGGCCGGTCAGCCGCAGCCGGCCGCCCTCCCAGCGCGACTCGTAGAGCCGGCTGCGGATGACGGTGGAGTTGCGCAGGCTGAGCAGGCCCGGCGGCACGCTCTTGCGGCCGCCGCGCAGGAACGGGTAGTCGGCGTACGGGCGCAGCAGGCCCTTGGCGACGACGCCGCCGTTGCTCTCGCCCTCGTACTTGATCTGCTCGACGAACTCGTCGATCCGGCCCTGCAGGGTCAGGTGGTACTTCAGGCGCAGCGGCGCGCGCAGCTTCTTGACCTGCTCCGGGCCGATCGCGCGCAGCAGCCGGCTGACGCAGCGGATGTAGGCGTCCCGGTACTCCTTGTCGCCGTCGACGACGGACCAGAAGAACATCGGGATCTCTTCGACGAGGGTGTTCTCGTCGTAGGACTTCAGGTACTCCGCGAAGCGCGGCTCGGTCTGCTTCTTCAGCCAGCCGCGGACCAGCTCGACCGAGGTGACGCGGTCGATCAGGCCCTTGGGGTTGGTGCGCATCTGGGTGATCGACATCTCGCCGACCTCGCGCTCGCGCCAGTGGTAGATCGGCTCGGAGAGCACGTCCACGCTCTTGGCGAGGTAGTGGTGCGGCACGCTGACCGGGGCGTCCTCGTACAGGATGCCCTCGGGGTAGAGGATGCCGGCCGCGTCGAAGAACGAGCGGCGGTACACCTTGTTCCACGCCGTGCGGTCGGTGACCAGCGACGGGATCTCGGTGATGTGCGTCTTGAGCACGGTCTTGGCGAACGGACGGCTGTGGCCGCCGGACTGGTAGTAGCCGATCGCGCGGAACCGCAGCACGTTGCCGGTCGCGAAGTCCGAGCCGGTCTCGTCCAGCGTGTTGATCATCAGCTCGTACGCGCTGGGCGGCATCGAGTCGTCGCTGTCGACGAAGCAGAGGAACTCGGCGTCCGGGTCGATGTGCCGGATGCCGGTGTTGCGGGCCGCGCCGAGGCCCTTGTTGACCTGGCGCACCAGCCGGAAGCGGGAGTCCTTGGCGGCGTACGCCTCGGCGAGTGCGGCGCTGTTGTCCTTCGAACCGTCGTCGACCATGACGCACTCGAAGTCCGTGAACGTCTGGGCGGCGATCGAGTCGAGGCACTCCACGAGGTAGCGCTCGACGTTGTAGATCGGGACGACGATGGAGAGGCGGGGAGCCATCGGCTACGCAGGCCTTTCTCGGGAAGGAGCGTGGCAGCCCGTTCGGGGTCTGACCGCACTTTGATCGGTGCGTACGTGCCCGTCGATCCTACCGTCCGGCCCGCGGACCCCCGGGGCCCCCGGTCGTCCCTCCCCACTACCCTGGGGCCCATGCCCCGCTTCAGTGTGATCGTCCCGGTATACGGCGTCGAGGAGTACCTCCCCGAGTGCCTCGCCTCGGTGCTCGGCCAGGACGGCCCGGACTTCGAGCTGATCGCGGTGGACGACCGCTCCCCGGACGGCTGCGGCGCCCTGCTCGACGAGGCCGCCGCCCGTGACGCCCGGGTGCGGGTGCTGCACCTGGAGGAGAACGTCGGCCTCGGCCGGGCCCGCAACGCCGGCCTGGAGGCCGCCACCGGCGACTACGTGCTCTTCCTGGACAGCGACGACACCCTGACACCCGGTCTGCTCGCGGCGGTGGACGACCGGCTCGCGGCCGGCGGCGACCCGGACGTCCTGGTCTACGACTACGCCCGCACCTACGCCGACGGCCGGATCGTGCGGGCCGCCTCCGCGAAGGTCTTCGGCGCCCCCTCCCGGGACGTCTTCGGCCTCGCCGACCGCCCCGATCTGCTCGAACTGCTCCAGGTGGTCTGGAACAAGGCCTACCGCCGCGACTTCGTCACCGCCCAGGGCCTCACCTTCCCGGCCGGCTACTACGAGGACACCCCCTGGACGTACCCGGCGCTGCTCGCCGCCCGGAGCATCACCCTGCTCGACCGGGTCGGCGTCCACTACCGCCAGCGCCAGGAGGGCGGCAACATCCTGGCCACCGCGAGCCGCAAGCACTTCGACGTCTTCGGCCAGTACGACCTGGTCTTCGCGTTCCTGGACGGCCGCCCCGACCTGGAGCGCTGGCGCCCGGTGGTCTACGGCCGGATGCTGCACCACCTCAACACCGTGGTCTCCCGGCCGGGCCGGGTCCCGCCCGGCGACCGCCGGGAGTTCTTCCGCCGTGCCGCCGAGCACTGCGCCCGGCTGCGGCCGTCCGGCTACCGGCCGTCCGGCGGGGTGGCGGGGCTGCGCACCGAACTGCTCGGCCACGGCCGGTACACCGCCTACCAGGCGGTCCGGGCGCTGGCCCGGGCCCGGCGGCTGGTCCGCCGCCCCTGAGGGGCCGCCGCCCCTGAGGGGCCGCCGGCCCTGAGGGTCCGCCGCCCCTGAGGGGCCGCCGGCCCCGGCCGAGCCTGACGGCTGTTCGGGGGATACGCGGGTATAACCGGACGGTGGACTTCCTGACCCGTCTTCCGGTGATCGGCCCGCTCGTCGCGCGGGTGCTGCGCAGCCGCCCGTACCGCGCCTACGAGCACTTCACCGCGCTGCGCGGCAACCGGCTGGCCGGCGCGGTCACCTTCTTCGGCTTCCTCGCGCTCTTCCCGCTGCTGACGGTCGCGCTGGCGATCGCCGTCGCGACCCTCAGCGACAGCCGGGTCGAGGACATCCAGCACCGCATCTCCGACCAGCTGCCCGGCATCTCGGACGCCCTGAACCTGCCCTCGCTGGTGGCCAACGCGGGCACGGTCGGCCTGGTCAGCGGGGTGCTGCTGGTGCTGTCCGGGCTCGGCTGGGTGGACACCATGCGGACCTCGATCCGGGACCTGTGGCAGCTGCCCGACGAGGAGGGCAACCCGCTGCTGCGCAAGGCCTGGGACTTCGTGGTGCTCGGCGGCCTGGGCGCGGTCTCGCTGGTCTCGCTCGGCGCCTCGGCGGCCGGGACCACACTGGCGGGCCGGATCGCCGACTGGGCGGGCCTGGGCTCCGCCGGCCACCTGCTCAGCGCGGCCGGCCTGCTGATCGCGGTGGCCTCGGACATGCTGCTCTTCGCCTACCTGCTGGCGCCGTTCCCGCGGATCGGCCACCAGCACCGGCGGGACGTCCTGGAGGCGGCGCTGATCGGCGCGGTCGGCTTCGAGCTGCTGAAGATCCTGCTCTCCTCGTACCTCGGCTCGGTCGCCGGGCGGAGCCTCTACGGCGCCTTCGGCGTGCCGGTGGCGCTGCTGCTCTGGATCAACTTCGTCTGCCGGCTGCTGATGTTCTGCGTGGCCTGGACGGCCACCGCGGACCCGGAGGCCGTCCGGGAGCGGGCCAGGGAGCGCGCCCGGGCCATGGTCGAGGCCGCCGACCGGGAGGCCGGCGAGGCGGACGGCGCGCCCCGGGCCGGCGGCACGACGCGGGCCCGGCCCCAGGAGGACTGAGACCGGGCCCGGTCGCGCCCCGGATCACCGGGCGGCGCGCCGGCGGCCGAGCAGCAGCAGGGCGCCCGCGCCGCCCGCCGCCAGGGCCAGCCCGACGGCGACCCAGCCGGCCGGCCCGGGCCCGCCGTCGTCCCCGTCCGCGGCGTCGGTGGTGGCCGGGCCGGCGTCGGCGGTGGCCGTGGCCGTGGCCGTGGCCGTGGCCGTGGCCGTGGGGTGCGGCGGCGGGGCGGGCGCCCCGGCCGTGCCGCCGGCCTGGCCGGTCGGCGCCGAGGTGACGCTCTCGCCCTCCTCGACCAGCTTCCCGACCGGGGTGACCTTGCCGGCCGCCGCGAACCCCCAGTCCAGCAGCGCGGCCGTCTCGTCGTACACCTTCTGGTAGCTGGACGGGTGCATGACCGTCACCAGCAGGGTGCGCCCGCCGCGTTCGGCGGCGCCGACGAAGGTGGAGCCGGCGTTGGTGGTGAAACCGTTCTTCACGCCGATCAGGCCGGGGTACTTGCCGAGCAGGCGGTCGGTGTTGGCGATCCCGAAGCTGCCGCGCTGCCCGGTGTTCTTGTCCACCGCGCCGGGGAACAGCGCGTCGCGGGTCGCGCAGTACGCCCGGAAGTCCGGGTTGCGCAGCCCGGCCCGGGCGAACAGCGTGAGGTCGTACGCCGAGGAGACCTGGCCGTCCGAGTCGTAGCCGTCCGGCGAGACCACCCTGGTGTCCCGGGCCTGGAGCGCCTCGGCCCGCGCCTGCATCTCGGTGACGGTCTGCTGCACGCCGCCGTTCATGTGGGCGAGGACGTGCACCGCGTCGTTCCCCGAACTCAGGAAGACCCCGCGCCAGAGGTCCTCGACCTTGTAGTCGAGGTCCTCCTTGATGCCGACCAGGCTGCTGCCCGCGCCGATCCCCTGGATCTCCTCGGGCGCCACCCGGTGCACGGTGTTGCGGTCGAACTTGGGCAGCACGGTGTCCGCGAAGAGGATCTTCAGGGTGGACGCCGGGGCGAGCCGCAGGTGCGGATTGCTGGCCGCCAGGACCTCTCCCGAGGCCGCGTCGGCCACGATCCAGGACTGCCCGGTGAGGTCGCCCGGCAGCGCCGGGGCGCCCGCCAGCGGGTTCACCTGGACCCCGGGCAGTCCCAGCCGCTCCCCGCCGATCACGGCGGGCGGGGGCGGCGGCTCGAACGGGGCCGCGACGGCCGCCGGGGCGGCGATCAGGAGGGGGAGGGCCGCGACGGGCGCGGCGAGCAGACGTGCGAGCTTCGAGCGAGTGGGCACCAGCAGACGGTACCCAGTCCGGGCCCCCGCCGTCCGCCCGGTTGCCCGGCCGGACCGCAAGGAGGGCCCCGCCGTACGCCGAACGGACGCCCCGCATACTGGGAGGGCACACCGTCTTCACCTCCCCGCCGCACCGAGGACCCCCCCATGAAGCTCAGCCGCCGCACCTCCTGGTTCCTGACCGCCTTCGGCGTCTGGTCCATGATCATCTGGACCACCTTCGTCAAGAACCTCTGGAAGGACTCCGGCGGCCAGGCCTTCACCGACGGGGACCACTCCCAGCCGACCGCCTTCTTCTGGGTCCACCTCCTGCTCGCCGTGACCTCCTTCGTCCTCGGCCTCGCGATCGGCGGCATCGGCGTCCGCGGCCTGCGCGCCGCCCGGCGGGAGACCGCCGCCGGCTGACGCGCCCGCCCCGGCGGCCCGCGCCGGGCAGCCCGAAGGCCCCCGTCCACGGCGGACGGGGGCCTTCGTCGTGCGGGGCTGCTCCGGGATCAGAAGCGGCGGGTCACCAGGGCCCGCTTCACTTCCTGGATCGCCTTGGTGACCTCGATGCCGCGCGGGCAGGCCTCCGAGCAGTTGAAGGTGGTCCGGCAGCGCCAGACGCCCTCACGGTCGTTCAGGATCTCCAGACGCTGCTCCGCACCCTCGTCGCGCGAGTCGAAGATGAAGCGGTGGGCGTTGACGATCGCGGCCGGGCCGAAGTACTGGCCGTCGTTCCAGAACACCGGGCAGGACGACGTGCACGCGGCGCACAGGATGCACTTGGTGGTGTCGTCGAACCGCTCGCGGTCCTCGGCGGACTGCAGGCGCTCGCGGGTCGGGTCGTTCCCCTTGGTGATGAGGAACGGCATGACGTCCTTGTACGCCTGGAAGAACGGGTCCATGTCCACGACCAGGTCCTTGAGGACCGTCAGGCCCTTGATGGCCTCGATCGTGATCGGCTTCTCCGGGTTGACGTCCTTGATCAGGGTCTTGCACGCCAGCCGGTTGCGGCCGTTGATCCGCATCGCGTCGGAGCCGCAGATGCCGTGGGCGCAGGAACGGCGGTAGGTGAGGGTGCCGTCCTGCTCCCACTTGATCGTGTTGAGCGCGTCCAGGACGCGCTCCTTCGGGTCCATCTCCAGCTGGTAGTCGACCCACACCGGCTCCGGGTGCTCCTCCGGGTTGAACCGGCGGATCCGGAAGGTGACGGTGATCAGCTTGACGCCACCGGCCTCGACCGCGTCCAGAGCGGCCGAGTGCTTCTCCACGGTCGGAGTGCTCATCAGTACTTACGCTCCATCGGCTGGTAGCGGGTCTGCACGACCGGCTTGTAGTCAAGGCGGATGGAGGTGCTGCCGTCCTCGGCGACCTCCTGGTACGCCATGGTGTGCTGCATGAACTTCACGTCGTCACGGGTCGGGAAGTCCTCGCGGTAGTGACCGCCGCGCGACTCCTCGCGGGCGAGCGCGGAGACCGCCAGGACCTCGGCCAGGTCGAGCAGGTTGCCCAGCTCGATGGCCTCCAGCAGGTCCGTGTTGTACCGGAAGCCCTTGTCCTGGATGGAGACGTTCTTGTAGCGCTCCTTCAGCGCGGCGACGTCCTCGACGGCCTGCTTCAGGGTGGCGCCGGTGCGGTACACCATCGCGTTGGTGTCCATGGTCTCCTGCAGCTCCTTGCGGATCTGCGCCACGGACTCGGTGCCGGTGGCCTCGCGCAGGCCGTCGACCATGTTCTGGACCAGCTGCTCGGGGTTCTCCGGCAGCGGCACGAACTCGTTCGCCTCGGCGAACTCGGCGGCGGCGATGCCGGCGCGGCGGCCGAACACGTTGATGTCCAGCAGCGAGTTGGTGCCCAGGCGGTTGGCGCCGTGCACGGACACGCAGGCGACCTCGCCGGCCGCGTACAGGCCCGGGACGACCTCGGTGTTGTTGCGCAGCACCTCACCCTCGACGTTGGTCGGGATGCCGCCCATGGCGTAGTGCGCGGTGGGCTGGATCGGGATCGGGTCCGTGTAGGGCTCGATGCCGAGGTAGGTGCGGGCGAACTCGGTGATGTCCGGGAGCTTGGCGTCCAGCTGCTCCGGCGGCAGGTGGGTGAGGTCCAGGTAGACGTGGTCGCCGTCCGGACCGCAGCCGCGGCCCTCGCGGATCTCGGTGTAGATCGCGCGGGAACAGACGTCACGGGACGCGAGGTCCTTCATGACGGGGGCGTAGCGCTCCATGAAGCGCTCGCCGTCCTTGTTGCGCAGGATGCCGCCCTCGCCGCGGGCGCCCTCGGTGAGCAGGATGCCCATCCGCCAGATGCCCGTCGGGTGGAACTGGAAGAACTCCATGTCCTCCAGCGGCAGGCCGCGGCGGTAGGCCACCGCCTGGCCGTCACCGGTGAGGGTGTGGGCGTTCGAGGAGACCTTGAACATCTTGCCGGTGCCGCCGGAGGCGAACACGACGGCCTTGGCCTGGAAGACGTGGATCTCGCCGGTGGCCAGCTCGTAGGCGACGACGCCGGCCGTGCGGCCCTCGTTGATGAGCAGGTCGAGGACGTAGAACTCGTTGAAGAACTCGACGCCGTGCTTGACGCAGTTCTGGAACAGCGTCTGCAGGATCATGTGGCCGGTGCGGTCGGCCGCGTAGCAGGAACGGCGGACCGGGGCCTCGCCGTGGTTGCGGGAGTGGCCGCCGAAGCGGCGCTGGTCGATCCGGCCCTGCTCGGTGCGGGAGAAGGGCAGGCCCATCTTCTCCAGGTCGAGGACGGCGTCGATGGCCTCCTTGCACATGATCTCGGCGGCGTCCTGGTCGACCAGGTAGTCACCACCCTTGACCGTGTCGAAGGTGTGCCACTCCCAGTTGTCCTCCTCGACGTTGGCGAGGGCGGCGCACATGCCGCCCTGGGCCGCGCCGGTGTGGGACCGGGTGGGGTAGAGCTTGGTCAGGACGGCGGTGCGGCTGCGCTGCGTCGACTCGATGGCGGCGCGCATGCCGGCGCCGCCGGCGCCGACGATGACGGTGTCGTACTGGTGAATCTGCATGGGGGTTCTAACTCGCCTCTGGCCTCTGTCGATGTCCGATTAGATGTTCGGGTCGAAGGTGAAGATCACCAGGGTTCCGAGCAGCACGGTGAAGACCGTGGCGGTACCCATGAGGCCCTTCAGCCAGAGCCGGGTGGAGTCCTTCTCGGCGTAGTCGTTGATGACCTGGCGCATACCGTTGGCGCCGTGCAGCATGGCCAGCCAGAGCATGGTGAGGTCCCAGACCTGCCAGAACGGCGAGGCCCAGCGGCCGGCCACGAAGGCGAAGCCGATCTTCGAGACGCCGCCGTCGAGCACCAGCATGATCAGCAGGTGGCCGAGGATCAGCACCACCAGGACGATGCCGGACAGGCGCATGAAGAGCCAGGCCAGCATCTCGAAGTTGGTGCGGGTGCGGCGCGGGGTCTTCTTGGTCCGCTGGCGGGCCGGCTCGATCACGAAGGCGTCGGCCGGGTTGCCGGTGCCGAGGCCCTTGCCGGTGTGCGCCTGCGCGGAGGGGACCGCCACAGCGTCGGAGATTTCCGTGGACATGTCTCAGATCACTTCCCGAACCAGGAGGTCAGCGTGTGCTGCAGGATCGGGTAGAAGGCGCCGGCCATGAGGACGACCCAGACTCCGACCACGGACCAGAGCATCTGCTTCTGGTACTTCGGACCCTTCGACCAGAAGTCGACGGCGACGACACGCAGGCCGTTGAGGGCGTGGAACAGGATGGCGGCCACCAGGCCGTACTCCATCAGGTTCACGAGCGGCGTCTTGTACGTCTGGATGACGGTGTCGTACGCCTCGGGAGACACCCGCACCAGGGCGGTGTCCAGGACATGGGCGAACAGGAAGAAGAAGATGAGGACGCCGGTGACTCGATGAGCCACCCAGCTCCACATGCCTTCCCGGCCGCGGTACAGCGTTCCAGCCGGCACGGAAAAACCCTCCGGAAGCGATTGGGGGCTCGGCCGGCTTCGGTGTCGGTCAGCCCGGCCGGGTACGGTCCACCGGCCGCGAGCATCCTATCGACGCGCTGTCGGGAACCGCCTCCGGGGGCCCGAGGTGTGATCAAACAGGCACTTCTGGCCTAGCTGACCGGGAACCGCCGTGCGATTTGCGACAGGGAGTGACCGATCGGTGTCGGAAAGTCGCGCTACGGTGGGCGGCCCCCGTCCGCGCCGACACCCCCGCCGAGGCCCCCGTGCCGCATCCCGCTCCGCGCCCGCCCCGCCCCCTGCTGCTGTCCGCCGCCCTGCTCCTCGCCGCCGGCTGCGCCGCCCCCGTCGGCGGTTCGGCCGACCGGGCGTCCCCCGCCGCCGCGCCCCGCGAACTCTCCGCCGCCGAGCTGCGGGCCGCCGCGGTGACCGACGCCGAGCTCGGAGCGGGCTTCACCGTGACGGTGATCACCCCCGGTCGGGGCGAGACCGGCCCGGACGGCGGCCGGGAGGCCGCCGACAAGCCGGCCTGCCAGCCGCTGCTGGACGCGGTGGCCCCGGCGGCCGCCGGCCGGGCGGGCGCGTCGGCCTCCGCCGCGCCGGTGCCGGCGGTGCCCTACGCGGAGACCGACCTGAGCGTGGCGCTGGCCGCCGACCCGGCGGGCAGCCTCTACGGCGGGCTGCTCGGCTACCGGGGCGACCGCGCGGCCCGGCTGCAGGAGGAGCTGGAGAGCCTCTTCGGCCCGTGCGCGGAGTTCCTCTCGACGGCCCCGCCGCCCCCGGCGGAGAAGGGCCGGGGCGTGACCCGCACCACGCACCGGCTGAGCCGCAACGACACGCCCACGCCCGAGGGAGCCGATGCGGCGACGGGTTTCACCCTGACGAATGAATCGGGCTCGGTGGTGCTCGCGCAGCGCGCCGTCCTGGCGAGGGTCGGCCCGGCCCTGGTGGTGTTCAGCACGGTGGGCGTCGGCGCCGAGCCGGCCCCTGCGCCGGACGAGCGGGTCGTCCGGCGGCAGGTGGCCAAGCTGCGTGCGGCCCAGCTGGGCTGAGCGCCCCCGGTTCAGCGGGCCGCGGCCCGCGCATGGGTGGCGACCAGGTGCTCCAGGCGGGTGAGGGCGATCCGGCGCAGCTCGTCGGCGGCGACCAGGCGCTCCTCGTCGGGATCGTTGGCGAGACGGGTGCGGATCGAACCGAGGACGGCGTCGAGCATCTCCTCGGGGTCGATGCCCTCCAGGCAGACCACGAAGACGTGGCCGTACCGGGCCTCGTACGCGGCGTGCGCCGCCCGCAACGCGGTGTGCGCCGCCTGGCTGCCGGGTGCGCGCATGCCGAGGAGCGGCTGCGGCATCCAGCTCTCGTCCGCCAGCGCCTCGGCCAGGTCGGCCGGACGCAGGTCGTACGAGGCCTCGCTGGCGGCGGCGAGCAGGGACTCTATGTCGGGGTAGGGCCGGTGCGCGGTGAGCCGCAGGGCCCAGCGGTGGCTGCCGCAGCAGGCCAGGAGGGCCTCCTCCGCGGCTCCGGCGTCGGCCTCGTTGAACCGGTGCAACCCGAGGAGGGTCGGCTCGTCCCGGGGATCGAGCCTCGGTGACGGGATGTCGCTGGCCAGCGGGTCCTCCTCGTGAGGGCGGGAAGGTGCCGGTGAAGGGGGGCGGTGGGAGTGATGGATGACGCGACGGTGAAGCCCGGTGAAGTACGAGGCTGCGGAACGGCATCCAACGCCCGTCCGGCTGTGGCTCAAAGGTAGTTGAGCGCTCATCAGTTGGGGAGGGCGCGCGCGGATTTCATCCGAACGAGCTATCAAGTTGTGACGTTGACACCCCGGTGTCAGCGCCCTCCCCGTCCTCACCGGCTACGGCGCGCGACGCGTCACTTGCAGGTGGTCCCGGCGGCCGGCAGCGTGCCCTCGGTGAGGTACGCGGCGTACGCGGCGTCGATGCAGCCGTTGCCGGAGCCGAAGGCGCCGTGGCCCTCGCCCACCCGGGTGAGCAGGGTGGCGCTGGCGAAGCCCTTGGCCAGCGACTCGGCGGCGGCGTACGGGGTGGCCGGATCGCCGGTGGTGCCGACCACCAGGATCGGGGCGGCGCCCTCGGCCCGGACGGTGTGCGGCTTCTCGGGGGTCTTGAACGGCCAGTTGACGCAGGAGCCCTCGCTGAAGTCCTCGACGGTGACGTCCTTGGCGAGCAGCGGCGCCTCCTGCTGGAGCTTCTGCACCGCCTGCTGCGCCGCCTCGGCGGACGGGGCGGGGGAGGCGCCGTCGGCGCAGCGGATCGCCACCAGGGCCTCCGACTCGGGGGAGTAGTGGCCCTTCTCGTCCCGGCCGTTGTACATGTCGGCGAAGCCGAGCAGGCCGTCGCCCTGGCCGGCCTTCATCGCCAGCGCCAGCGACATCCGCAGGTACTGCCACATGGTCTTCTCGTCGCCGTAGAGCAGGGCGGTGACGCCGGTCCAGCCCATGCCGCTGCCGACCTTGCGGCCGTCCTTGGTGGGCAGGGGCTTGTCGCGCAGCCCGTCGAGGAAGTCGGCGGCCTTCTTGGCGGCCTTGTCCTTGCTCTTGCCGAGCGGGCACTCGTCGGCGTGGTTCTCGACGCAGTCCACGGCGAAGCGCTCGAAGGACTTCTCGAAGCCGATGATCTGGTTGACGCTCTTGTCCAGCCCCTGCTCGGCGGGGTCGACGGCGCCGTCGAGGATCAGCCGCCCGACGTTCTTCGGGAACTCCTCGGCGTAGAGCGCGCCGAGGTAGGTGCCGTAGGAGATGCCGAGGTAGTTGAGCTTCTGGTCGCCGACGGCGGCACGCAGCACGTCCAGGTCGCGGGCGGTGCTGCGGGTGCCGACGAAGGGCAGCAGCTTGCCGGACTTCGCCTGGCAGGCGGCGATGAAGTCGGCGGCGTGCTTCTCCGACCGGGCCTTGGCCGCGGCCGGGTCGAGCGGGCCGTCCTCGGCGTTGAGCGCGTCGCGCTGCTTGTCGTCCAGGCAGGTGACCGGGGAGCTCTCGCCGGTGCCGCGCGGGTCGAAGCCGATCACGTCGAAGCGGTTGTGCAGGGTGCCCTCGAACTGCGTCTCGCCGTACTTGACGGTCTCCACGCCGGAGGCGCCGGGGCCGCCGGGGTTGATGACCAGCGAGCCGAGCTTCTGGTCCTGCTTGGCGGCCGGGTTCTTGATCAGCGCGAGATCGATCGCCTCGCCCGCCGGGTTGGCGTAGTCGAGCGGGACGTGCAGCTTGCCGCACTTCATCAGGGAGAGGTCGATCTTCTGCTCGGCGGCCTTGGCGTCCGGCGGGCAGGCGGCCCAGGCGATCTGCTGGCCGTAGAACGGCTTGAGCGCCGGGTCGTCGGCGCCGGTGGGCTTCACCGTCGGGGTGGGCGTGGGCGTCGCGGCCGGGGTCGCGGCGGCGGTCTCGGCGGCGGCGCTCGACGGTGCGGGGGCGGCCTGCTCCTGGGCCGGCTTCTTGTCTCCTCCGCAGGCGGTCGCGAGGAGCAGGCTGCCGGCCGCGAAGGCGGCCAGCAGAAGGCGCGGGCGGGTGGCCCGGTGAATGTTCATCGCACGTATGTACCACTCATGGGTGACAGTTCGGATGCTGACCCCCCTGTCGCCCCACCGCCCGCACCCTCCCGGGCCGCCGTCCCGGACTGCCGGTGCGTCAGAGCTCGCGGTGCACCTTGTGGTTGGCCGCCTGCGCGCGCGGCCGGACCACCAGCAGGTCGACGTTGACGTGCGACGGCCGGGTGACCGCCCAGGCGACGGTGTCGGCGATGTCCTCGGAGGTGAGCGGCTCGGCGACGCCCGCGTACACGGCGGCGGCCTTCTCCTCGTCGCCGCGGAACCGGGTCACCGCGAAGCCCTCGGACTTCACCATGCCCGGGGCGATCTCGATCACCCGGATCGGCTCCCCGCACAGCTCCAGGCGCAGCGTCGCGGCGATGGTGTGGGCCGCGTGCTTGGCCGCCACGTAGCCGCCGCCGCCCTCGTACGCGGCCAGCGCGGCGGTCGAGGAGAGCACCAGGACGGTGCCGTCGCCGCTCGCCCGCAGGGCCGGCAGCAGCGCCTGGGTCATGTGCAGCACGCCGAGCACGTTGACCTGGTACATGGCCAGCCAGTCGGCCGGGTCCCCGGTCTCCACGCTCTCCGCGCCGATCGCCCCGCCGGCGTTGTTCACCAGCACGTCCACCCGGCCGATCGCCGCGGCGAAGGCGTCCACGGCGGCCCGGTCGGTGACGTCCAGGGTGTACGCCCGGCCGCCGGTCTCCTTCGCCAGCGCCTCGATCCGCTCGGTCCGGCGGGCGGTCAGCACCACCTCGAAGCCCTCGGCCGCCAGGCGGCGGGCGGTCGCCGCGCCGATCCCGCTGCTCGCACCGGTGACCACGGCCACCTTCTGCTCGGTCATTGCCACTCCTGAGATATCCCGGTCGGTTCGACCGATCATCTCAAGGCCTCCGGCGCTACATTGCGAGAGGAGTGGACCCGCCCGCCGACCCCGCGGAGGACCCCGTGACCGCCGATCCGCCCGCCGAGCCGGCCCCCGGGCCGCGCCGCACCGAGTCCGGCTTCCCGTTCGCGCCGGTGTACGGCCCCGAGGCCCTGGCCGGCCGGTCCCCGGAGGAGCGGCTGGGCCGTCCGGGGGAGTACCCGTTCACCCGGGGCATCCACCCGACCATGTACACCGGCCGGCCGTGGACGATGCGGCAGTACGCGGGCTTCGGCACCGCCGCCGAGTCCAACGCCCGCTACCGGCAGCTGATCGCCGGCGGCTCCACCGGCCTCTCGGTCGCCTTCGACCTGCCCACCCAGATGGGCTACGACTCGGACGCCCCGCTCGCCGCCGGCGAGGTCGGCCGGGTCGGCGTGGCGGTCGACAGCGTGGAGGACATGGCCGAGCTGTTCGCGGGGATCCCGCTCGGCGAGGTCTCCACCTCGATGACCATCAACGCCCCGGCCGCGGTGCTGCTGCTCCTCTACCAGCTGGTCGGCGAGGCCCAGGGGGTCCCGCCGGCCGGGCTCACCGGCACGGTGCAGAACGACGTGCTGAAGGAGTACATCGCCCGCGGGACGTACATCTTCCCGCCGCAGCCCTCGCTGCGGCTGGTCGCCGACCTCTTCCGGTACTGCCGGGCCGAGATCCCGCGCTGGAACACCATCTCGATCTCCGGCTACCACATGGCCGAGGCCGGGGCCACGCCCGCGCAGGAGATCGCCTTCACCCTGGCCGACGGCATCGCGTACGTGCGCGCCGCGCTGGCCGCCGGTCTGGCGGTGGACGACTTCGCGCCGCGGCTGTCCTTCTTCTTCGTGGCCCGCGCCACCCTGCTGGAGGAGGTCGCCAAGTTCCGCGCCGCACGCCGGATCTGGGCCCGGGTGATGCGCGAGGAGTTCGGCGCCCGGGACCCGCGCTCCCAGCGGCTGCGCTTCCACACCCAGACCGCGGGCGTCCAGCTGACCGCCCAGCAGCCCGAGGTGAACCTGGTCCGGGTCACGGTGCAGGCGCTCGCGGCGGTGCTCGGCGGCACCCAGTCGCTGCACACCAACTCCTTCGACGAGGCACTGGCGCTGCCCACCGAGAAGGCCGCCCGGCTCGCCCTGCGCACCCAGCAGGTGCTCGCCCACGAGACCGACGTGACCGCCACCGTCGACCCGTTCGCCGGCTCCTACGCGGTGGAGGCGCTGACCGACGAGGTGGAGGCCGCGGCGCTCGGCCTGATGGCGAGGGTCGAGGAACTGGGCGGGGCGGTGGCGGCGATCGAGGCCGGCTACCAGAAGGCGGAGATCGAGCGCAGCGCCTACCGGATCCAGCGGGAGACCGAGGCGGGCACGCGCACCGTGGTCGGGGTCAACCGGTTCCGGCTCGGGCCGGGGGAGTTGGCGGCCGAGGAGCCGTACCGGCCGCTGCGGGTGGATCCGGCGATCGAGGCCCGGCAGGCCGGGCGGCTGGCCCGGCTGCGGGCGGCCCGGGACGGCGCCGCGGTGGGACGGGCGCTGGACGCGCTGCGCCGGGCCGCCGGGGGGCGGGACAACGTGCTGTACCCGATGCGCGAGGCGCTGGCCGCGCGGGCCACCGTCGGCGAGGTCTGCGACGCGCTGCGCGAGGTGTGGGGCCGGCACGTCCCGGTCGAACGCTTTTGAGCCAATGTGCGGGGCGGCCGGGGCCCGTGCGGAGCCGTCCGGGGGTCCGTCAACCGGCCGGTGGAGCATGCCGTGACCTTGATCGTCGATGGTCGTTGCACAGAGCAGGCACCACGGGGAAGGCGGCTGAAACAAGATGTCATACCCACCAGCGCGGCCGGTATGCGCCCATCCGGGGACTTCTTCGCGGGAAGTCGGGCCAAATCCCCCCAACAGGCCTACCCTTGTTGAGATGAACCGTCGTGAGTCCGCCCAGTCGGCCGTCACCCTCACCGCTGCCCGCCCCGCCGCCGGTCTCCGCGACCGGGTACGGGAGCTGGAGCCCGAGCTGATCGCCTTCCGGCGGGACCTGCACCGGCACCCGGAGCTGGGCCGCCAGGAGTTCCGAACCACCGGCCTGCTGCGCGACCGCCTGGTCGCCGCGGGCCTCACTCCCCGGATCCTTCCGGGCGGCACCGGAATGCTCGTCGACATCGTTCCCGAGTCCGCCCCGCGCGGGGCGGAGTTCCTCGCCTTCCGCGCCGACATCGACGCCCTGCCGATCGACGACGCCAAGACCGACGTCCCCTACCGTTCGAGCGTCCCCGGCCGGGCCCACGCCTGCGGCCACGACGTGCACACCTCGGTGGCGCTCGGAACCGCGCTGGTGCTCGCCGCGTCGGCCCGCTCCGGCGAGCTGCGGCGCCCGGTCCGGATGGTCTTCCAGCCCGCCGAGGAGGTCATGCCCGGCGGCGCGCTGGACGTGATCGCGGCCGGCGGGATGGAGGGCGTCGGGCGGATCTTCGCCGTGCACTGCGACCCCAAGGTGGAGGTGGGCCGGATCGGCCTGCGGGTCGGGGCGATCACCTCCGCCTGCGACCGGCTGGTGCTCCACCTGGACGGCCCCGGCGGCCACACCGCGCGCCCGCACCTGACCACCGACCTGATCACCGCGGTCGCCCGCACCGCCGCCGAGCTGCCGGCCGCGCTGGCCCGCCGGATGGACCCGCGCTGGGGCGTCTCGCTGGTCTGGGGCCGGATCGCCGCGGGCTCCGCGCCCAACGTCATCCCGCAGCACGCGGAGCTGGAGGGCACGGTCCGCTGCCTGGAGCTGGCCGGCTGGCGGGAGGCGCCGGACCTGCTGCATGAGCTGATCGCCCGGCTCGCCGAGACCTACCGCGCGAAGTGGACGCTCGACTACCACCGGGGCGTGCCGCCGGTGGTCAACGAGGCGGTCTCGGTGGGGCTGCTGGAGGCCGGCATGACCGCGCGCTTCGGCCGGGCCGGCACCGAGGTGGTCGAGGACACCGAGCAGTCGCTCGGCGGGGAGGACTTCTCCTGGTACCTGGAGCACGCCCCCGGCGCGCTCGCCCGGCTCGGGGTGCGGGCCCCCGGCGACACCACCGTCCGCGACCTGCACCAGGGCCGCTTCGACGTGGACGAGCGCGCGATCGCGATCGGCGTGGAGCTCTTCGCCGCGCTGGCCCTGGAGCCCGGCACGCTCTGACACCGGCACCGCCACCGGTCGGAACCGGACACCTGCCGAAGGTGTCCGGTTTCGTCGTCGATGTCCTGATAATTCAGATTCCGTCCACGGGGTCGGACCGGCCCAAAGCACCTTTCGCGCAAGGGAAAGGAGCGTCGGGGCGGCTGTCAGACCACGGTTTGATAACAACCCGAATGCTCCGGCGGCCCGTAACACAACCGTGTTCTACGCGCGTTACGGTGGCGTCCGACCACGCTAAATCGGTTGCGTGTGAGAAGGAGAAACTCCCTTGCGCCGTTCCACTAAGCTCGCCGCGGTTGTGCTCTCGGGTTCCCTGGGCATCGCCTCGCTCGCCGCTTGCGGCGCAAAGAGCAACGACACCACCGCCTCCTCCGGCTCCTCCGAGGGCGGCCTGAAGGTCGGCATGGCCTACGACATCGGCGGCCGTGGCGACCAGTCCTTCAACGACTCCGCCGCCCGCGGCCTCGACGAGGCCAAGAGCAAGCTGGGTGTCGCCGTCACCGAGGCCGACGCCAAGACCGGTGAGGCGGAGGCCGACAAGGAGACCCGCCTCAAGAACCTGGTCTCCGCGGGTTACAACCCGATCATCGCGGTCGGGTTCGTCTACCAGCCGGCGGTCAACAAGATCGCCAAGGAGAACCCGAACGTCAAGTTCGCGATCATCGACTCCACCGACGCCGAGCAGCCCTCGAACGTCACCTCGCTGCTCTTCGCCGAGCAGGAGGGCTCCTACCTGGCCGGTGTCGCCGCCGCCAACAAGTCGAAGTCCAAGCACGTCGGCTTCATCGGCGGTGTGCAGTCCGAGCTGATCAAGAAGTTCGAGGCCGGCTACCGCGCGGGCGTCAAGTCCGTCGACCCGCAGATGCCGGTCGAGGTCACCTACCTGACCACCCCGCCGGACTTCACCGGCTTCGCCGCCCCCGACAAGGGCAAGGAGGCCGCGCAGGGCCAGCTCGACAAGGGCGCGGACGTCATCTACACGGCCGCCGGCTCCTCCGGCAACGGCGCCATCGAGGCCGTCGCCAACAAGCAGGGCGCCCTGGCCATCGGCGTCGACTCCGACCAGGCCGCCCAGCCGGCCCTGGCGAAGTACAAGAACAGCATCATGACCTCGATGGTCAAGAACGTCGACAAGGCGGTCTTCGCCTACATCGAGTCGGTCAAGAACGGCCAGCCCTTCACCGGTGTGAAGAACTTCGACCTCAAGGTCGACGGTGTCTCGCTCGCCACCACCGGCGGCAAGATCGACGACATCAAGGGCAAGCTCGACGAGGCCGCCAACACCATCAAGAGCGGCCAGACCACCATCCCGACCGACCCGTCGAAGCTGTAAGGCTCCCGGGCTCGACGGACGTCATTGCCGCTGCCGCCTGCCCGGCGACGCCATGATGGACGCAACTCAGGGAGGGGCCCGGAAGGGTGCGCTCAGTGCGTACCCCCGGGCCCCGTCCCGTCTCTCCCCCCTTCCCGCTTTGGCCCTCCAGCGCAACGACGCGCCTCCAGACCACCAGGAGACCGCCATCACCGCATCCGACCCCGCCCCGACGACGGGCGGTAACCCCAGCGCGGGGACGGCGACACCGGCCGTCGAACTGCGCGGCATCACCAAGCGCTTCCCCGGCGTCGTGGCCAACCGCGACATCAACCTCACCGTCCGCACCGGCACCGTGCACGCCCTCATGGGCGAGAACGGCGCCGGGAAGTCGACGCTGATGAAGATCCTCTACGGCATGCAGAAGCCGGACGAGGGCACCATCGCGATCAACGGCGACCTGTGCGAGTTCAACACCCCGGGCGACGCCATCGCGCGCGGCATCGGCATGGTGCACCAGCACTTCATGCTCGCCGACAACCTCACCGTCCTGGAGAACGTCGTCCTCGGCGGCGAGCACCTGTACGGCATCGGGGCCAGGGCCAAGGAGAAGATCGCGCAGATCTCCGAGCAGTACGGCCTGGGCGTGCGCCCGGACGCGCTGGTCGAGGACCTCGGAGTCGCCGACCGCCAGCGCGTCGAGATCCTCAAGGTGCTCTACCGCGGCGCCAAGATCCTCATCCTCGACGAGCCCACGGCCGTGCTCGTCCCGCAGGAGGTCGACGCCCTGTTCGACAACCTGCGGGAGCTGAAGTCCGAGGGCGTCACCGTCATCTTCATCTCGCACAAGCTGCACGAGGTGCTCTCGGTGGCCGACGCGATCAGCGTCATCCGCCGCGGCACCACCGTCGGCGACGCCGACCCGAAGCAGGTCACCGCCCCCCGGCTCGCCGAGCTGATGGTCGGCACCGAGCTGCCCTCCCCGGAGAGCCGCGAGTCGACCGTCACCACCACCGAGATGCTGCGCGTGGACGGCCTGCGGATCGCCAAGACCGACGCCGAGGGCATCGAGCGCGTCGTCCTGGACGACATCTCGCTGCGCATCCACAAGGGCGAGATCCTCGGCATCGCCGGTGTCGAGGGCAACGGCCAGGCCGAACTGGTCGAGGCCATCATGGGCATGCTCCCGCTGGACGCCGGCAGCGTCACGCTGGACGGCAAGGACCTCTCCGGCACCCTCACCCGGGCCCGCCGCGAGGCCGGCATCGGCTACATCCCCGAGGACCGTCACCGGCACGGCCTGCTGCTGGAGGCCCCGCTCTGGGAGAACCGGATCCTCGGGCACGTCACCGAGCGCCCCAACTCCAGGGGCGTGCTGCTCGACCCGGCCGCCGCCCGCAGGGACACCCAGCGGATCGTCGAGGAGTACGACGTCCGCACCCCCGGCATCGAGGTCACCGCGGCCTCCCTCTCCGGCGGCAACCAGCAGAAGCTGATCATCGGCCGCGAGATGAGCCACGACCCCAAGCTGCTGATCGCCGCCCACCCCACCCGCGGCGTGGACGTCGGTGCCCAGGCACAGATCTGGGAGCACATCAGGACCGCCCAGCGGGCCGGCCTCGCCGTGCTGCTGATCTCGGCCGACCTGGACGAGCTGATCGGCCTCTCCGACACCATCCGGGTGATCTACCGCGGCCGGCTGGTCGCCGACGCCGACCCGGAGACCGTGACCGCCGAGGACCTCGGCACCGCGATGACCGGCGCCGCCAGCGGCCACATCGAGTCCGAGCCGGAGGCGGTCGCCCGGGCGCAGGCCCTCGCGGCCGAGGGCACCGAGGCCGCGCCGTCCGACACCCCCACCGACACCGCCGACGACCAGCAGGCGGGGGAGTAGCCACATGACCAGTCCCAAGCCCGCTCCCGCCGCGCCCGCGGCCGCCGCCAAGGGCGGCCTGGCGCAGCGGTTCAGCGGCGAGAAGATCGTGCTCGCCCTCGCGGCGCCGGTGCTCGCCGTCGTGCTGTCCGTCGTCATCTGCTCGCTGCTGCTGGCGACCTCCGGCAAGAACCCGTTCGACGCCTGGAACGTGATGATCACGTACGGCACCAAGTCGGACGGCCAGGTGGCCATCCTCAACCGGTCCACCACCTACTACCTCGCCGCCGCGGCCGCCGCCTTCGGCTTCCGCATGAACCTCTTCAACATCGGTGTCGAGGGCCAGTACAAGCTCGCCGCGCTGTTCGCCGCGTTCGTCGGCAGCCGGCTGGACCTCCCGGCGGTCATCCAGATCCCGCTGCTGCTGCTGACCGCGATGCTGGTCGGCGGCATGTGGGCGGCCGTGGCCGGCCTGCTGAAGGTCTACCGCGGCGTCAGCGAGGTCATCTCGACCATCATGCTGAACTCGATCGCCACCGCGGTGGTCGGTCTGCTGCTCGTCCCCGGCATCTTCGCGCCGGAGAAGGGCACCACCAGCAACTCGATCCAGACCGACCCGATCTCGGAGTCCAGCCGGTTCTTCTCGATCGACACCGACGGCGGCCCGCTCTGGGGCTTCGTGGTCATCGCGATCGTGGTCGGCGTGGCCTTCCAGTTCACCCTGAACCGCACCCGCTTCGGCTTCGACCTGCGCGCCACCGGCCGCTCGGAGAGCGCGGCCACCGCGTCCGGCGTCAACGTCAAGCGCATGGTGGTCACCTCGATGGTGGTCTCCGGCGCGCTGGCCGGCCTCATCGGCCTGCCGGAGCTGATGCAGAATTCCTACTACTTCGGCCAGAGCTTCCAGGCCGGCCTCGGCTTCCTGGGCATCTCGGTCGCCCTGCTCGGCCGCAACAGCCCGGTCGGCATGGTCTTCGCCGCCCTGCTCTTCGCCTTCCTCGACGCCACCGGCTCGCAGCTCCCGCTGCCGCAGAACGGTGAGTTCCCGTTCGAGATCGTCGACGTCATGAAGGGCACCATCGTCATCTGCGTCGTCGTCGCCTACGAGCTGGTGCGCCGCTACGGCCTGAAGCGCCAGCAGCAGAAGGTCGGCGCCGAGCTCGCCGCCCAGGCTGCCGCCGCGGCCGCCCAGAAGAAGGAGGTGTCGGCGTGAGTACGGCCACCGCTGTTCGCGCGAAGACGCCCGGCGGCGCGCCCGCCGGGAAGCGCAAGATGTCCTGGCCGGTGGTGCTGCTGCTGATCGCCGGCGCCCTCGTCCTGTTCTCCGCCGTCGGCATGATCACCGACAACCACGCGCTGACCTCCTCCGGTCAGATCACCGCGGCGCTGGGCGCGGCGGTCCCGATCGGCATGGCCGGTCTCGGCGGTCTCTGGTCCGAGCGGGCCGGTGTCGTCAACATCGGTCTCGAAGGCATGATGGTCGCCGGCACCTTCGCCGGGGCCTGGGGCGGCTACCTGGTCAACCCCTGGTTCGGCCTGCTGGCCGGCATGCTCGGCGGTGCGCTCGGCGGTCTGCTGCATGCGGTCATCACGGTGACCTTCGGCGTCGACCACATCGTCTCCGGCGTCGGCATCAACCTGCTGATCCCCGGCATCTGCGCGTACGTCAACCGGATCTACTACAAGGACTACATCGCCTTCGGCGCCGGTGCGAACCAGTCCCCGCCGGCCGATCCGCTGCCGTACCTGACCGTGCCCGGCCTGTCCTCCTGGCTGAAGGACATCGAGTCCCACCACTGGTTCCTGGTCTCCGACGTCGCCGGCGTGCTCGGCGGTCTGGTCACCAACCTGTCGGTCGTCGTCATCCTGGCCGGTGTGCTGATCGTCGCCAGCTACTTCGCGCTCTGGCGGACCGTCTTCGGCCTGCGGCTGCGCTCCTGCGGCGAGAACCCGACGGCCGCCGAGTCGCTGGGCGTCAACGTCTACAAGTACAAGTACCTGGCGGTCATCGCCTCGGGCGCCTTCGCGGGCCTCGGCGGCGCGTACCTCTCGCTGGTCGCCGCGCACTTCTACAAGGACGGCCAGACCCTGGGCCGGGGCTTCATCGGCCTCGCCGCGATGATCTTCGGCAACTGGATGCCGGGCGGCCTCGCCGTCGGCGCCGGCCTGTTCGGCTTCACCGACAGCCTCCAGCTGCGTGACCCGGAGTCGGTCCACGTGCTGATCCTGGTGGTCGCCATCGCGATGGTGCTGCTGGCGGCGTGGCAGGCGTACCGCCGCAAGCCGACGCCGGCGCTGATCTCCGTGGTGGTCTCCGGCGGCCTGTTCGCCTGGTACTTCACCACCGACGAGGTGCAGCGTCCGCTGATCGTCGCCACGCCGTACGTGATCACCCTGGTGGTGCTCTCGCTGGCCTCGCAGCGGCTGCGGCCGCCGAAGGCCGACGGCCAGATCTACCGCAAGGGGCAGGGCAAGTGACGGCCCCCGCCGAGGCGGTGGACTGGGCCGCGCTGCGGACGGCGGCGCGCGAGGCGATGACTCACGCGTACGCGCCGTACAGCAGGTTCCCGGTCGGTGCCGCCGCGCTGGTGGACGACGGGCGGGTGGTCACCGGGTGCAACGTGGAGAACGCCTCGTACGGGCTCGGGCTGTGCGCCGAGTGCGGCCTGGTCTCCGCGCTGCACGCGAGCGGCGGCGGCCGGCTGACCGCGTTCACCTGTGTGGACGGCGCCGGGGCGTTGCTGATGCCGTGCGGCCGGTGCCGCCAGCTGCTGTACGAGCACGGCGGCCCCGATCTGCTGATCGAGCTGCCGTCCGGCGTGCGTCCGATGAGTGACGTGCTGCCTGACGCGTTCGGGCCCGAGCGGCTCTAGCACTCGCGTTTGTTACGCGCGTAGAGTGTCGCGAGCGGGGGGTTTCCGCCCCCGCTTCGCGACACTCTTCGCTTTTCCGAAACCCATCCGGGAGCAATGGAGCAACCATGGACGCCATCTCCGTCATCAGGACCAAGCGCGACCGCGGAGAGCTGAGCGACGCTCAGATCGACTGGGTCATCGACGCCTACACCCGCGGCGAGGTCGCCGACGAGCAGATGTCCGCCCTGGCCATGGCCATCCTGCTGAACGGCATGAACCCGCACGAGATCAGCCGCTGGACGGACGCCATGATCCGCTCCGGCGTCCGGATGGACTTCTCCTCGCTGGCGCAGCCCACCAGCGACAAGCACTCCACCGGCGGTGTCGGCGACAAGATCACCCTGCCGCTCGCCCCGCTGGTCGCCGCCTGCGGCGCGGCCGTCCCGCAGCTGTCCGGCCGCGGCCTCGGCCACACCGGCGGCACCCTCGACAAGCTGGAGTCCATCCCCGGCTGGCGCGCCCTGCTCTCCAACGAGGAGATGCTGCAGGTGCTCCGGGACACCGGCGCGGTCATCTGCGCGGCCGGCGACGGCCTCGCCCCGGCCGACAAGAAGCTCTACGCGCTGCGCGACGTCACCGGCACCGTCGAGGCGATCCCGCTGATCGCCTCCTCGATCATGTCCAAGAAGATCGCCGAGGGCACCGGCGCGCTCGTCCTCGACGTGAAGGTCGGCTCCGGCGCCTTCATGAAGAACATCGACGACGCCCGTGAGCTGGCCCGCACCATGGTCGGCCTCGGCACCTCGGCGGGCGTCAACACCGTTGCCCTGCTCACCGGCATGTCCACCCCGCTCGGCCGCACCGCCGGCAACGCGCTGGAGGTCCGCGAGTCGGTCGAGGTGCTGGCCGGCGGCGGCCCGGCCGACGTCGTCGAGCTCACCCTCGCGCTGGCCCGCGAGATGCTGGCCGCCGCGGGCGTGCACGGCAAGGACCCGGCCGACGCGCTGCGCGACGGCTCCGCGATGGACCACTGGCGCCGCATGATCGCCGCCCAGGGCGGCGACGTCGACGCCCCGCTGCCGGTCGCCCGCGAGCAGCACGTCGTTCCCGCCCCCGCCTCCGGCGTCCTCACCACCCTCGACGCCTACGCGGTGGGCGTCTGCGCCTGGCGCCTCGGCGCCGGCCGCGCCCGCAAGGAGGACCCGGTGCAGGCCGGCGCGGGCGTCGAGATGCACGCCAAGCCCGGCGACACCGTGGTGGCGGGCCAGCCCCTGCTGACCCTGCACACCGACACCCCCGAGCGTTTCGACTACGCGATCGAGGCGCTCGCCGGCGGCATCGAGGTCGCCCCGGCGGGCACGGCGTTCACCCCGGCCCCGATCGTCCTGGACCGCATCGCCTGACGGCTTGCGGGGGTCTGCTCACGTACGCCGGCTCAGGCGTACGTGAGCAGCCCGCCGGTGTCGATCGTCCACGGGCCGACGGCGACGGTGTCACCGAAGGCGAACTCCTTGCGGGAGGTGTAGCCGGGCTCGCTGTGAACGATGCCGGTACCCGTGCGGGGGTCGATGATCAGATAGAACGGGATGCCCATCGTCGAGTAGTCGTGGACCTTGTCCCGGTAGTCGTTCTCGGGGTTGGACTTGGAGACGATCTCCACGACGAGCAGCACCTCGTGCGGGAGGACCGCCGACTGCTCGCCCTCCAAGGTGGACTCGGGGAAGACCATCAGATCCGGGTTGCGCAGCCGGCCGAGCCCGGCGTCCTCCAGGTCCGCGCCGTGATAGGCGATGTGGCCCGGGTGCGTGGCCGGCAATTGGGCGTTGAGCTGCCGGGCGATGCGGAGTACGGCGAGTTCGTGGCGCTTCACGGGCGACATCATCATGACGATCTCGCCGTCGGCGATCTCGATCTTCCCTATCCCGGGGATCTGCGGCAGCTGACTGGCGATCTCGCGCAACCGGTCGTACACGGCAGGATCGACGCTCATGTTCCGGAGTCTAGCGACGGCGGCCGACAGTCGGGCGTCAGGCATCCGCCGGCCCGCGATCGTCCGCGCGTCGCTTGATCTCCCGCACGTCCAGTCCGGCCTCGTCGGCGAGCGATCGAAGGAACTCCTCGCCGTTCCGGAACACCTCGCCGCGTTCTCCCCGGCGGAGGGCCCGGTCGGTCTCGGCCTCCTCGCGCTGCCGGGCCGGACTCCAGAACCATCTCTGGTCCTCCGGAGCCGCGGAGGCCGACCCCTGATCCTCCACGGGGGGAAGCTACCGCGCGGAGAGCCTGCCCGGCAGGCGGTCGGCCCGACGGGTGGTGTGGGCCCGGCGGGTGGCGTAGAGGGTGACGGCGGCGGCCAGGGCCATGGCGGTGAGGCCGAGGGCGGCGGCACCGGGCCAGCCGGTGGCGTGGTAGGCGTCGGCGCCGAGGGTGCCGCCGAGGCTGTTGCCCAGGTAGTAGGCGATCAGGTAGAGCGCGGAGGCCTGGGCGCGGCCCTCGGTGGCGGTGCGGCCGACGGCCGAGGAGGCGGTGGCGTGGCCGGCGAAGAAGCCGGCGGTGATCAGCACCAGTCCGAGCAGGGCGAGGACCAGGGAGTCGGCGAGGGAGAGCAGCAGCCCGAGGGCGGTGGTGCCGATCGCGACGTACAGGGCGCCCCGGCGGCCGAGCCGGGCGGCCAGCCGGCCCGCGGCGGCGGAGGTGCCGGTGCCGACCAGGTACACCACGAAGATCGAGGCGGCGACCGACTCCGGCAGGTGGAAGGGCGCGGCGATCAGCCGGTAGCCGACGGTGTTGTAGACCGCGCCGAACACGGCCATGAACAGCAGCCCCAGCGCGTACAGCCGCAGCAGCAGCGGGTTGCGCAGGTGCCGGCCGACGGTGCGGGCGAGGGCGCGGGCGTCCACCGGGGCGGGGGTGAAGTGCCGGGCGGCGGGGATCAGCAGCCGGAACGCGAGGGTGGCGAGCAGGGCGAGGGCGGCGGAGGCGGCGAGCCCCCAGCGCCAGCCGAGGCCCGCCGCGACCCAGCCGGAGAGCAGCCGTCCGCCCATGCCGCCGATGCTGTTGCCCGCCACGTACAGGCCCATCGCGGAGGCCAGCGCGGAGGGGTGGACCTCCTCGGCGAGGTAGGCCATCGCGGTGGCGGGGAGCCCGGCGAGCACGGCGCCCTGGAGGACCCGGAGCACGACCAGGGTGGTGAGGTCCGGCGCGAACGGCAGGGCGAGCGCGAGGGCGGCGGCGCCGAGGGTGGAGGCCGTCATCACGGCGGTGCGGCCGTACCGGTCGGAGAGCGCGCTCGCGGGGAGCAGGGCGAGGGCGAGGCCGAGGGTGGCGGCGGAGGCCGTCCAGCTGGCCTGGCCGGGGGTGAGGCCGAGGTCGTCGGAGAGGACCGGCAGCAGGCCCTGGGTGGAGTAGAGGAGGACGAAGGTCGCGATGCCGGCCGCGAACAGGGCGAGGTTGGCGCGGCGGAAGGAGCGCTGCCCGGGGCGGTGGCGGTCGTCGCGGTGCGGCATCGGCTGGGTGAGGGCGTCCGGCGTGGGCGCGGACGCCCTGGTACTGGAGGGCTGCATGACGTCGACGTTAGAACCGCCCGGCTGATGCGTCCAATGCATCAACCGTCCATAATCCATGCGTGAACGTATGAGCCGAGCGTGCGGCGGTGACAGGAGGGCAGGATGGAGGCCGGTGCGGAGCCGGGCCGGCTCGCGGAGCTGGGGCCGGAGCTTCCCGCGGTGCAACTCGCGCCGTTGCTGGCGCAGTTCGCCGCGGTGGCCCGGCTGGAGCACGTGACGCAGGCGGCGGCGCTGCTGGCGATGCCGCAGCCGACGCTGTCCCGGGCGGTGGCCCGGCTGGAGGCGGAGCTGGGGGTCGACCTGCTCGCGCGTCAGGGCCGGACGGTCCGGCTGACCCGGGCCGGCCGGCTGCTGCTGGCCTCGGTGGAACGGGCGCTGGCCGAGATCGAGCGCGGCGCCGAGGCGGCGCGCGCGGAGGCCGACCCGGAGACCGGCCGGGTGGCGTTCGGCTTCCTGCACACCATGGGGACGGACGCGGTGCCGGCCCTGCTGCGGGACTTCCGGGCGGCGTACCCGCTGGTGCGGTTCCAGCTGGTGCAGGACTACGTGGGCGCGATGCTGGACCGGCTGCGCGCGGGGGAGCTGGACCTGTGCCTGGTCGCGCCGGTCCCGGACGACGACCCGGCGCTGGCCGCCCGCCGGCTGGACGAGCAGCGGCTGCACCTGGTCGTCCCGGCGGACCACCGGCTGGCCGGGCGCCGCCGGATCCGGCTGGCGGAGGTGGCGGAGGAGCCGTTCGTCGGGCTGGAGCCCGGCTACGGGATGCGGGCGATCACGGACGGCTTCTGCGCGGAGGCCGGGTTCGTGCCGCGGATCGCGTTCGAGGGGGAGGAGACGGAGACGCTGCGCGGGCTGGTGGCGGCGGGGCTGGGGGTGGCGCTGCTGCCGCCGGCGCTGGTGCCGCGGCCGGGGGTGGTCGAGCTGGAGGTGACGGCCCCGCGCACCCGGCGGGCGATCGGGCTGGCGTGGGCGGCGGGGCGGCCGCTGACCCCTCCGGCGGCGGCGTTCCGGGACTTCGTGCTGTCGCGGCGGGGGCGGCTGCTGGCGCACGACTGACGGCCGGGGGCGGGGGAGCCGCCGGGGAACGTCGGCGCGCGGGCGGGGGCGGCCCGGGGGGGTGATGGGCGGAGAGGTTGCCCGGATCATCCCTTTGGTGGAATTCCCGGTGGACATTGGACGATTCGCCCTGCGGGCGGTGGCCTGTCTACGCGCGTAGGAGCTACACTCCCGCAATGGAGAAGCAGATCCCCGTCACCACCGCGGGCACCGGCCCCCGGATCCCCACCCCCGACCAGATCGCCCGCGCGCCGAAGGTGCTCCTGCACGACCACCTCGACGGCGGCCTGCGCCCCGAGACCGTGGTCGAGCTGGCCGCGGCCGTCGGCTACGAGGGCCTCCCCACCACCGACCCCGAGGAGCTCGGCGACTGGTTCCGCGAGGCCGCCGACTCCGGCTCGCTGGTCCGCTACCTGGAGACCTTCGCCCACACCTGCGCCGTCATGCAGACCCGCGAGGCCCTGATCAAGGTCGCCGCCGACTGTGCCGAGGACCTCGCCGCCGACGGCGTCGTCTACGCCGAGGTCCGCTACGCCCCCGAGCAGCACCTGGAGCGCGGCCTGACCCTGGACGAGGTCGTCGAGGCCGTCCAGGAGGGCTTCCGGCTCGGCGAGGCCAACGCCCGCGCCGCCGGCCGCCGGATCCGGATCGGCACCCTGATCACCGCGATGCGGCACGCCGCGCGCTCGTCCGAGATCGCCGAGCTGGCCAACCGTCACCGCGACGCCGGTGTGGTCGGCTTCGACATCGCCGGTGCCGAGGCGGGCTTCCCGCCCACCCGCCACCAGGCCGCCTTCGACTACCTCAAGGGCGAGAACAACCACTTCACCATCCACGCGGGCGAGGCCTTCGGCCTGCCGTCGATCTGGGAGGCGCTGCAGTGCTGCGGCGCCGACCGCCTCGGCCACGGCGTGCGGATCGTCGACGACATCACGGTCGAGGACGACGGCACCGTCAAGCTGGGCCGCCTGGCCGCGTACGTGCGCGACAAGCGCATCCCGCTGGAGATGTGCCCGACCTCCAACCTGCAGACCGGTGCGGCCACTTCGTATGCCGAGCACCCGATCGGGCTGCTCAGCCGGCTGAAGTTCCGGGTCACCGTGAACACCGACAACCGGCTGATGAGCGGCACCAGCATGAGCCGCGAGTTCGCGCACCTGGTCGAGGCCTTCGGCTACACGCTGGGGGACCTGGAGTGGTTCACCGTGAACGCGATGAAGTCGGCCTTCCTCCCGTTCGACGAGCGGCTCGCGATGATCAACGACGTGATCAAGCCGGGCTACGCCGAGCTCAAGGCCGAGTGGCTGTTCAGCGCCGGCGGCTGAGCGCGGCCGTTCCGGTCGGGGTCGGATGAACGCCACGTGCCGCCAAGGGAGTTGGCGTTCATCCGACTTCTCGCTCGGGCGGGTGAATCGCGTTGAATCCCGCCCGATTCCCTCACTACGGTGTGCGCGTCACTGCTGACAGGCCGTGGCGGCGGGCCCCGTCGCGTCGGCCGCGCGTGTCGGCCACCGGACGAGGATCCAAGGGGAACCACATGAAGCAGGCCACTCTCAAGGCCGCCGGCACCGCCGCGCTCGGCCTCGCGATCGCCGCGGTCGGCGCCGGCGGCGCGTCCGCCGCTCCGGCCGCCGCCGCCGGGGGGCTGGGGCTTCCGACCAGCCTGCTGACCAACCCGGCCGCCACCAACGCCCTCACCGACGCCGCGGGCAAGCTGCCGGTTGCCGACAAGGTCAGCAGCACCCTCGGCAGCCTCGCCCCCACCGCGGGCCAGCCGGCCGCCCCGCTCGCCGGCGTCACCAGCAACCGGGCCGCCCTGCCGAACGTGCCGGGCCTGGACAAGACCCCGCTCGGCGGGCTCACCCAGACCCTCCCGCTGCCGGGCCTCACCGGCTGACCGGCCCGCCGCCCGCGGCAGGTCCGCAGCACGGCCGGAGGGGCCGCCCGCTCCCGCAGGGGGAGGGGCGGCCCCTTCGGCGGCTTTGCGGCGCCTGCCGACGTGGTCCGGCGTCACGGCTCCTGGGGCAGCAGCAGCCAGAGCGCCAGGTAGATGAGGAACTGCGGGCCGGGCAGCAGGCAGGAGGCCAGGAAGATCACGCGCATGGTCCACGGCGTGAGCCCGAAGCGCTCGGCGAGCCCGGCGCAGACGCCGGCGATGACGCGGTTGTGGCGGGGGCGGGCGAGGCGGCTCATGGCGAACTCCGTTGCTGTGGTGAAGCCGTTGGCCGGTCCCTCCGGCTGGCGTACTTCCATGCTGCGCCGTCGCGCCGTCGAAAGCCTCAGCCCACAAGTCGATCCCGCCCCCGAGCCTGCTCCTGAGCAGGCATGACGGCTCTCAGGGTTCCGCTCAGGGTCGGCCCGGAGATTGCGGGGCCGGTGGAGTGGGAAGTCGGTGGGGCCGACTTTTCGTGTTGTGGGCGTTCGGTGTTCGGGGTGCCCGTGCCGGGAGGGGTGCGGAGGTGGCGGGGCGCTGGGGTGGCGGAGTGGGAAGTCGGCGGGGCCGACTTTTCGTGTTGTGGGGTGCCTCGTGTGGGTGGGGCCCGTGGCGTCGGCGGGCCCGACTTCCTGTTCTGCGGGGTGTCGCGTGCGGGGGAGGGTTGCCGGGGTCGGGGTGGCGGGGTCGTCGTGCGGGGCCTGTGGAGTGGGAAGTCGGTGGGGCCGACTTTTCGTGTTGTGGGGGCGTTCGGTGTTCGGGGTGCCCCGTGCCGGGAGGGGTGCGGAGGTGGCGGGGCGCTGGGGTGGCGGAGTGGGAAGTCGGCGGGTTCGACTTTCTGTTCTGCGGGGTGTCGGGTGCGGGGAGGGTTGCCGGGGTGGGGGTGGCGGGGTCGTCGTGTGGGGCCTGTGGAGTGGGAAGTCGGTGGGGCCGACTTTCTGTTCTGCGGGGTGCCCCGGGTGGGTCAGGGCACCAGGACCACCTTGCCGAGGTTGCGGCGCTGCTCGATGACGGCGTGGGCGTGGGCGGCAGCGGTGAGGGGGAGCTCGGCGTGGACGGCGGCGCGCAGGGTGCCGGCGGCGCGGCGGCGCCAGAGGTCGTCGCGCCAGCGGGCGTAGAGGTCGGGGCGGCCGGTGGCGATCGCGCGGATCTGGAAGCCGGTCACCGAGGCGCCGCGCAGGAGGAGCTCGTACGCCTCGACGGTGCCGCCGCCGGAGCCGTAGGCGACCAGTCGGCCGCCGGTGGCGAGGGCGCGCACGGCGCTCGGGAGGAGGTCGCCGCCGACGCCGTCGAGGATCGCGTCGTACGGGCCGCTCCGGTCGAGGTCCCGGTAGAGCACGACCTCGTCGGCGCCGAGGGAGCGGACGAAGCCGGCCTTGGCCCCGTTGCCGACAGCGGCGACGACACGGCCCGCGCCGCCGGCCCCGGCGTACTGGAGGGCGAGCGTGCCGACCCCGCTCGCGGCGGCCGTGACCAGGACGGACTCGCCGGGCCCGACGCGCGCCGCCTCGTGGGCGCCGCGCGCGACGAGGCCGCTGCGGACCAGGGCGACGGCCTCGACGGCGGTGGCGTCGTCCGGGACACGGGAGGCCATCGCGACGGGAAGCACGGCGTACTCGGCGTAGGCATCGGTGAAGCAGAGCCCGGTGACGCGGTCGCCGGTCGCGAAGCCGGTGGCGCCGGGGCCGGTGGCGACGACGCGGCCGGCGATCTCGCCGCCGAGGGGGAGGGGCTCACGGCTGTCGCGGAGCCTGCGGACGGTGGGCAGGGTGACGCCGATGGCCTGCACCCGGACGAGCAGCTCCCCGGCGCCGGCCTCGGGCACCGGTGCCTCCTCGGTGCGCAGCAGTTCGGGCGAGCCGTCGACCTCATGGCGGACGCGCAGCACAGGACCTCCCCGATCCGGTGGATCCATTGGACAGCCCAACGGTATGGCGGGAACCGTTGGGCTGTCCAATGGAAATCGGAGTAGGCTGGGCCCATGACCACGCCCCTCCAGCACATCCAGACCCTGCCGAGCTGGCTCACCGGCCGTGTCGCGGCGCGCGGCCGGGGCCTGGTCGCCGACGCGATCGCGGCGGAGGGGCTGAAGCTCCTCCAGCACGCCGTGCTCGCCGGTGTCGCCGAGTACGGGCCCGTGGCCCAGGCGGAGTTGGGGCGCCGCCTGGCCGTCGACCCCAAGGACATGGTCGGCGTGCTCAACCACCTCCAGCGGTCCGGCTACGTGCTGCGCGCGCCGGATCCGGTCGACCGGCGCAAGAACGCCGTCACCGTCACCGAGGAGGGCGTCGCCGTGCTCGCCCGCTGCGCGGAGCTGGCGGAGGCGGCCAACGCGGAGCTGCTGGCGCCGCTCAACCCCGATGAGCAGCGGCAGTTGATGACGCTGCTCGGGCGGCTGCACGAGGCGGGGGCGTAGCCGCTACGCGGTGGGACGGGGCGTGAACGGGACGGCCACGTCGGCGATGTGCTCGTGATCGGCGGCCGTCAGGTGGTTCGGGTAGTACACCTCGCGGTTGGACGCGCTTCGGGCGTGGCCGTGCTCGCCGAGCCAGGCGACGACGGCGTCGTGGACGGTCGCCATCGCGCCGAAGCCGGGGTGGGACCTGGTGAGTTCGGTGTACGCCTCGCGGTGGGCGGGCTCGATGCGGACGCCGATCGGGCCGGCCGGTTCGACGGTGGCGGCCGTCGGTGCGCAGACCTCGACCGGGCCGTCGGAGTCCTCGCTGACCACGCCGTGGTAGATCGCGAAGAGGGGGCCGGACGGGCACGCATCCGTGCTCCGCAGGTGGGCGAGGAGTTGTTCGCTCGCCTCGCCGAGGAAGGCGGGCAGCTCGGCGAGGGTGACGTGGCGCCGGGTGAACAGCACCTTCTGCTCGGGGACTTCGCGTTCGGCGATCTCGTACATGCTGGGGGTCCTTCCGGTGAGTACGGTGCGGGCGTAGCCCGCCGCCTCGCGGCGGGCGGTGTGCGCGCGTTCCTGCTCGCGCCAGTAGGCGTCGAGCAGGCGGGGCGCGTCGTCGCCGTCCGCGTCGAGTACGACCGCGATCCGGGCGAGCGGCATGCCGACGGCGCGCAACAGCGCGATCCGGCGGGCCCGTTCGACCTGGGCGCGGCCGTAGCGGCGGAACCCGGTGCGGGGGTCGACGTCGGCGGGTGGGAGCAGGCCGCGGTCGCCGTAGAGGCGCAGGGCTTTGGGGCTGAGCCGGGTGAGGGCGGCGAGCTCGCCGATGGTGATCAGGTCCTCGTGCACGGGGGCCACTCTGCTCCCTGTCCTTGGGGCAGGGGCAAGCGGCGATGTCGGCTGGATTGACTGGTGTGACATCTACCGGTCGGGGGGTTGTTCAGCCGTGGAATCACCGGCAATCTGGGCGCATGACCGAGATTCTTGACGCGACGGACTGGGCGATCCTGGCCGAGCTCCAGGAGGACGGGCGGATCGCTTTCACGGAGTTGGCGCGGCGGGTGAACCTGAGCGCGTCGGCGACGACGGAGCGGGTGCGGCGGCTGGAAGCGGCGGGAGTGATCACGGGGTACCGGGCCGAGGTGGACCTGGAGCGCACGGGGTATCCGGTGACGGCGGTCGTGCGGTTGAAGTACCCGGGGCCGGCGGTGCGGCACGAGCCGCTGCGGCGGTTGCTGGAGGAGCGGTCGGAGATCCTGGAGTGTCTGCGGACCACGGGGGACGACTGCTATGCGCTGAAGATCGCGACCACGTCGCTGGGGCATCTGGAGGAGATCGTCGACGAGTTGGCGCAGTTGGGGAACACCACGACCCATCTGGTCCTGAGCCGCCCCCTCGCACCCCGCGGCCCCGCAGTACCCCGGCCGGGGGCAGCAGGGTAGGAGTAGCAACACTGCTCCTGTTTGTGTGGTGACGGCGGCTGGGGCGGCAGCCGCCGTAACGTTCAGCAGTTGTGCTCGTTCTCCTCGTTGCCGTGGACCTTGAGCGCGGTGATGACACCGGTGATGACGGTGGCGACGGCGAGGGCGAGGAGGATGGCGAAGGCCGCGCCGATGAAGAAGTTCACGAGGTCCTGAGCCCCTCGCGGAGGAGGGCAAGCAGGTTGAGCAGGGTGGCGACGGAGGTGTCGCCGAAGGAGACGAGGAGCCGGCCGTCGATGGTCGAGCCGTTGACGGCGGCGGATCCCCATTGGATGCCGAACGGCTTTCCGCGCTCGTGGAGTTCACGGAGCAGGGCAGTGACCTCGGGCTCGGTGTAGGTGCGCAGGATCCTGTCGTGGGGTTCGAGCGGGGCGTTCACGCGGTGGCCTCCAGCTCGAACCAGACCACCTTGCCGTGCTTCGCGGGCTCGGCGCCGAAGCGGTCGGTGAGGGCCTGGACGAGGTGGAGCCCCCGGCCGGTGACAGCGTAGGGGTCGGTGCAGGTGCGCAGTTCGGGCAGGTCCGGGCTGTCGTCGCAGACCGAGACCCGCAGGGTGCGGGGGCAGAGGGCGGCGATGACATGGGGCGCCTGGGTCCCCGCGTGCTTCCAGGCATTCACGAACAGTTCGTGGAGGGCGAGTTCGGCGTCGTGGATGGTGTCCGGGTGCCAGCCTGCGGTGGCGAGGAGGGTGCGCAGCTCGTGGCGGACGACGAACCAGTCGGGCGGGGTGGGGGCACGCATGGGGGACCTCCGTGAGGTGGGGAGGAGAGACTCACCGACGGAGGGCCGAAGCCTGATTGACGCTCCGTCGCGTGATCGGTGCAACACCGAGAGTAGGGTGCAAAGTTAAAACGTTGCAACTGGTGCGCCAAGGTTGACCCGTGTGGGTGATGCTTGGTCGGTGGCATCGGGTCAGACCGATGCGGAACACTCGGGGAGAGGGAAGGAACGCTGTGGGGCTCAGGGGAGAGATCAGCCAGCGGCAGCGCCGCTTCGGTGAGGAGTTGCAGCGCCTGCGGTTGGCGGCGGGATTGTCGGCACCTGAAGCCGGTGCACTCGTGGGGATGAAGAGTCCGGCCGTGAGCCATACGGAGGCGGGTCGAACGGGCCTCAACCAGGAACGGTTGGGGATCTGGCTCGATGCCTACGGCTGCGAGGATCCGGTCTATCGGGCCAAGCTCGCGGACATGGGGCGGCGAACGGGCAAGGGGTGGTGGTCGGAGTTCGCCGACCGAGTGCCGGATCTGGCGCTCGACCTGGCCGAGACCGAGGACAGTGCGGCTCTGATCGACAACTACGAGACGTTCTACGTGCCCGGTCTCCTACAGGTGCGCGCCTATGCCGAAGCGATCTACGAAGACGCTCATCGCGATCGCAAGCTGGACGTGGAAGCCGAGATCGACTTCCGGATCAACCGGCAGCGGATCCTGACCGACCTTCCGCGACGGGAGTTCCGTTTCGTGATTCACGAAACGGCCCTGCGCCTGCGCTTCCCCGGCGACGCCGTGATGAGAGCGCAGCTGGCGCACCTGCTTGAGGTGTCCGAGCTGCCCAACGTGACCATCCAGGTTCTACCGTTCACAGCACTGAAGAAGCCGCCGCACACGGGCCAATTCCTGCTGCTGGACCCAGGGGCGGCGGACCTCTCCACCATTGTTGTGGATCACCCAAGCCACACCGAGTATCTTGGCGACCGGCACTCGATCGAGACGTACCGCAGGACGTTCAACAAGCTGTGCGATCTTGCGCTGTCCCCGATCGACACCGGCCAGTCGTCCCTCGCGCTCTCGTCGTCGCGCGACTCGTGGGGGCTCATCCGACACCTTCTCTACCTGCTCCAGACGTGAAGGGCACCCGATGCCAGAACTGCGTTGGCAGAAGTCATCGTTCAGCGGATCAAACGCGGGCGGTAGCTGTGTTGAACTTGCCACGGGCGCAGCGGGCCTTCGTCATCTGCGGGAGTCGGATGACCCGGAGAGCGTTCTGGACATCGACGTAGCGAAGCTCGGTTCTTTCCTGCTGGCCGTCAAGGCCGGCGAGCTCGACCATTTCTCCTGATCAGCCCAGCTCCGGAGGATCCCCACCGATGAACGCCAACGCCTGGCGTATCCGGCTCATCGTTCGCACCACCCAGGTCGGCGTCATCGGCGGGGCGCTCTGGGGCGCCCTGGTCGCGCTCGTCGCCTTCCGCTACACCTCGGTACCCCTCGGGGCCATGGTGGGCCTGCTCTTCGGGACCTTCGTCTCCATACCCACCGGCTCCCTGCTCTCCGCCCTCCCCAAACGGCTCGCCTTCCACCGCTGCGCCGCCCCCACCCTCGGCGCCGTCCTCACCGCCTCCGCCGGCTACCTCGTGCTCGCCCGCATCCTCCGTGAGCCCCACGCCCTCCTCCACCTCGGCGTCGCGCTCCTCTTCCTCCTCTCCACCACCCTCACCGCCGCCGCCTTCTTCCTCGCCGTCCGCAGCCTCCGCCGGACCGCCTGACAACGCGCAGTGGCCGGGCGCGGACAACCGCCCGCGCCCGGCCGCCCCACCGGTCACCCCGTGACGTCCCCGACCACGTGCTCGGGCCCGTCCAGCCACACGCACTGCCTCCCGTCCGGCTGCACGGTGAGCCCGAACCGGGTCAGTTCGGGCCGCCCCTGCTCCACCCACCACTCACGGGCCTCGCAGATCTCCCCCCAGAGCCGCCTGGGCCCCACCTGCGTCACCGCGTCCCCGGCTTCCCATCTCCGGTAGCGGGCCGACGCCCACGAGCCGTCCCCGTCCGACAGCTCGATCCGGTACGTGCCCCCTGGGTCGGCGCGGTCCCAGCGGTGGGCGGGCCGCACACCCGGCACACGGAGCCCGATGGCAAAGGCGGCGTGGACGTTCTCCTCGGCCAGATCCGGATCCATCGGGGAGGCGCCGGCCTTCGCCCTGCCGGAGCCCGGTGCCGTCACCCCGTGCGGTCGTTGAGCGCGCATCCACATGAAGGCGGCGTTCTCGACGAACCGCCCGTGCGCATCCCTCCCCGCCCCTTCGGCAACGAGGCGCAACAGTCCTGCATTGGCGTACGGCGTCCCCCAGGGCGTCACGACGACCCCGCCCGGCGCCGTCTGCTCGATCCACGCCTTCGGTACCGTCCGGACGGCCGCCGTCGAGTGGATGCGGTCGTACGGCGCCCCGGGGCGCCAGCCGCCGAGTCCGTCCCCGACCGCCCGACGCGGATCCAGGCGCGCGGCCTCCAGCCGCCGGGCTGCCCCGGCCGCGACCACCGGGTCGATCTCGATCGTGGTGACCTGCTCGCCGCCGAGCCGGGCGGCGAGCAGGGCGCTCGTCCATCCGGTTCCGGTGCCCACGTCGAGCACGGTGTGCCCGTCCTCGACGGCCAACTCCCTCAGCATGGTCGCGACCAGTGACGGCATCGACCCCGAAGAGGTCGGCACCCCCGGGCCGCCGCTCGCCCCGTCGTCGAGCTGTGTAACGACAGAGTCGTCGGCATTCGCCGCATCCCACCAGACATCCGGCTCCCGGCTCCGCTCGACCCGCCGGTATCCGGACGGCTCGCCGTCGTCAGGAATCCAGAGGGTGTCCGGCAGGAAGGTGTGGCGCGGAGCACGTTCGAAGGCGCCCCGCCACTCTGCGTCCAGTTCCGCGATCACCTTCGCGTACCCGTTCACGCGTGCCTACTTCTTCTTCTCGTCCGGTCCCGGCGGCGGGACCGGACGCGTCCACCGGCCGTCCGACTCCTTCGGGGACTGCTGCTGGTCGCCGGACTTCCCGTCCTGGCCGTCACCGTGCTTGCCCATCCCGGAAACTCCTCTCGTCGGAATCCTCGCGGAGCACGCTAGAAGCGCGTGCGCGGTCCGTTCAAGAGGATTCCCGTAGCCGACTAAAGATCTCTCCGGAATTCGGCGGCGACCGCGGAAAGGAAGTCCCCGGCTTCCGATCCGAAAATCGCCATGTCCTCATACATGCCGAAGATGGCGAGATGCTCGGCGATGTCCCGGGAATCGCGGAAGACCACCCTGCCGGTGAAGGTCTCCACGGTCGCCAGGTGGGTGCCGTAGACCGTGAAGGTGTTCATCGGGCCCCGGCCGGTCACCACGCCGCTCGGGACGACCCCGAGTCTGACGTTCGGCAACCGGGAGATCGCCGCCAGGTGCTCGACCTGCACCGACATCGCCATCGGCGGGACCACCGACCACCGCACGGCCTGCTCCGTGAGCAGGAACGTGAACGACTTCGACGTGTCGTACAGCACCGCCTGCCGCTCAAGCTTCCGCGCCACGACCGGCGCGACGTCGCCGGGCGAGTGCGCGAGACCGGCCCGGACGTAGTCGGGGGTGGCAAGCAGTCCCGTGACCATGGCGGGCAGGAAATAGCGGAACTCGGATGCCGACGCTTCGAGTGCGGCCAGTTCCGCCTGTCGTTTCTCCAGTCCCCGGCGCAGGGAGGCGCGGACGCCCTGCCATTCGGTGTTCGCGATTCTGGCGAGGGACATGATGTCCTCGGCCAGTTCGGCGGGAACCCCGAGTGCGCGGAGGATGGCCTCGACCTCGGTGAGCCGGGGCGCCTTCCGCCCGGTCTCGATCTTGCTGATCGTGCTCTGGGAGAGGCCGCAACGCCGAGCGAGCCGGTCTCCGCTGAGACCGGCTCGCTTCCGGAGGTCGCGGAGCAGCCGGGCCAGATCGGCCTTCGACCGGTCCAACTGTTCAGGGGCGAAGGTCACTCACCCATGGTCCTTCACGTACTCCGGGAAGGGAACGGACTCGGCGACCGCCAGCCGCTTCCAGGCGACGTACGGGGCGGGATCGCCGTCGTGGATCCGGCGGTTGATCTGGGTGCCGTCGGCGCGGTAGTTCATCAGCACCACGCGGCGGTTGTCGAACAGCCAGAAGTCCTGCTCGGGCAGGCCCGGGTTCGGGCGGTCGCTGAGGTCGAGGATCCGGACGTCCTCCCCGGCCTCGACGTTGTGGTGGTAGTGCGCGAACTCATAGCGCAGGTAGTCCGTCAGCGGACGGGTGAGCACGTGGACCCGGCCGACGCGTCGGCCCGTCTCCCGGTACCCGCGCACTCGTGCCTTCCATACGGCGGTGGCCCCGGTATCGAGCGGTTCGCCGGCGAGGAAGCGGCGAATCCCCTCCTGCTCCTGCGGCATCGTGTAAACGGGACGGGTCTCCAGCCGCCAGGCATCGTGCTCCATCGCGTCGAAGTACGCCCGCCAGTCGTCACCATCCAAGAACACGGAACGCCTCCCGCAGGGTCTCCTCGGGGATTTCGACGAGCGACTCCCCGTCGGGTGCGCGGAATCCGGTGAACGTGTTGCCCTGAACTACGAACGAGCCCCGATCGGTCGCGTAGACGTTGGGGCAGTCGTCCGCGCCGCACTCGCCCGACCCTTCCCCGTTCCCGCTGCGGGTGAGGCGGGTCAGTCCCGGCTTTCCGGCCATGGTGAACCCCCTTGTGAGTGCCCTTGGTTGAACAAGCCGGGGGTAACGCTACGCAGCGCGATCGGGTGGTCGCCATCCGGAGGGGAGGCTATTCCCGTTCTCGCCTAAAGATCTTGGCGGAGCAGGAAGTCGGGCCCGCCGACTTCCTGCTCCACTGCCTGCTGTTGCTTCGTGAGCGGGCCTCCGGGCGGCGCTCCGGGCGCCGCCCGGACCGGGATCAGCCCTGCTGCGGCGGAGCCTGCGGGGCCGGGGCCGGGGCCTGGGCGTGGGCGTGGGGCGCCGGCGGGTACGGGGCGGCCGGCGGGTACTGGGCGTTGGGCTGGTACTGGGCGTTGGGCTGGTACGGCGCGTTGGGCTGGTACGGCGCGGCCGCCGGGGCCGGCGGCGCGGCCGGGGCGGCCGGCGTCTCGGGGCGCGAGACCAGCGCCTTCACCGCGTTGGCTATCAGCGCCACCGGCAGGATGAACGCCTTGAAGAACAGCGTGTACGTGCCGCCCTCGAAGACGAAGGCCAGGTAGTACGCGTAGCCGGTGAAGCCCAGACCGGCCAGCACGTTGAGGATGCGCCAGCCGATCTTCAGCCCACCGAGGTTGACGGCGCCGATGACCAGCAGCGCGATACCGCTGACGGCGAGCAGCACGACGTACCAGGAGAAGAGCGGTTCGGCGTCGAAGTCGAGATTCACGAGGTGTTCCTGTTGTTCCGTGGGACGGGCGGACGCGCGGGGGCGGGCCACCGGGGACGAGTGCGCACAGTACTGGAGCCCGCTGACATCCGTCCTCACGATTTCGTCACGGTGTCATCGCCGAATCCGTCCGGCGAACCTCCTTCCCACCCCTTGAAAAGCGCTCAGGAAGCGTCCGCGCGTTCGGATATGATGCGGCCGTCGCTGGTGGTTGGGGGGCGAAGCAGCGACCCGGGTGAGAGTCCCGGAGCGGTCCCCCACCTCGGCGAACCGCCTGCTGCCGGGTTCGTCGGGTTCGCCCGCCTTCCTTCCGTGAGGTCTCCCTTGCGTACTCAGCACCGCAGATCCCTCGCCCTCGCCGCCGCCGCCACCTTGGTCTCGGGCGTGGCCCTGGCCGCGGCCGCCCCGGGCGCGGCCGCGCTGCCGCGCTCCGGCGGCGCCACCGGGACGGTGCGGCAGGGCCAGGGCACTCCGGGCCCGGCGCTCGGCCCCCAGAACCAGCGCGGCCCGGTGACGGCCGCCCTCACCGGCTTCCCCGCCGGCTTCACCGCCGGCGGTCCGGCCGCCGAGTTCACCGCCACCCTGCGCAACTCCGCCGACCACGCCGTCGACGTCACCACCGGCTTCACCGTCGCCGCCGTCGACTCCGGCGTCCGCGAGACCCAGCTCAAGCTGGAGTACCAGGCCCCCGGCGGCGGCCCGTGGAAGCCCGCCGCGCTCAGCCCGGGCGCCGCCGTCGGCGCCACCTGGGAGCTCGACACCTTCGCCACCCGGCTGAGCCTGCCCGCCGGCGCCTCCGCGACGTACCGGCTGCGCCTCGCCGTCACCGCCGACGCGCCCGCCGGCCGGGCCACCGCCGGGTTCCGGGCGGTGGTCTCCGACCCGACCCTGCCGCCGGAGAGCCGGATCTCCGAGGCGAACACCCCGCACCAGGAGTTCACCACCGTGGCGGCCGGGCCCACCGGCGCGCCGACGACCGCGCCCGCGCCCGGTGTGCCCTACCTCGGCCTGGACGCGGTGCCCGGCTCCTTCACCGCCGGCGGCGAGGCCAGGCCGTTCCGGCTGACCCTCGCCAACCGCAGCGGCAGGGACGTCGCCTTCCTGCCCGAACTGACCCTCCGGGGCGCGGGCCTGCCCTCCGGGGCCGCCTCGCTGGACTTCCAGACCCCCGACGGCCAGTGGATCGCTGCCGCCGTCGACAACGGCCGCAGCGCATCCGGGGCGCTCACCCTGGTGCTGCGCGCACCGGACCGGGACGCCTCCCCGGTCCGGCTGGGCGACGGCGAGTCCCGCACGCTCAACGTGCGGCTGGGGTTCGGCCCGGACGTCCCGGCGGGCGTCGTGTCGGTGCAGTTCGCCGGGAGCAGCCTGCCCCTCGCCGGGGGCGGCGCGGGGGTGCCGGCCACCAGCTCGTCGGTCGACGTCACCGTGGCCGCCGCCGCGCCGGCCACGCCGACCGCCGCGACGAGCACGCCGCCCGCGGACGGCGGCGCCCCGACCGCCTCCGCCGAGCCGTCGGCCACCGCGCCGAGCGCCGTCGGCAGCGGCGGCCCGGCGGTCGGCCTCGCGGCGGTCACCCCGACGCCGGAGGCGGCCGACACGCCGGCGGCCGTCCCGGCGGCGCAGGCCACCCCGACGCCGACGGGCGAGCCCGCCGCCGCGCCGGTGCCCGCCGTCACCGTGACCGTGGCGGCCCCGGCGGCGCCCGCGGACCTCGCCTCCACCGGCGGCTCGTCGACCAACACCCCGATGGCGATCACCGGGGCCACCGCGATCGCGATGGGCATCGGCACGCTGGTGGTGGCCCATCGCCGGCAGAAGGCCCGCCCCGCCCTGGCCGTCCGGCCGCCCCGCCCGACCGCGGGCCCGGGGACGGCCCCGGGTGCGGGCCCGGCGGTGCGCCCCGGCCCGCGGCCGAACCCGGCTCCGGGACAGGGGCGCGGCCCGGTGGGCCCCGGCGGCACGGGGGCGAGCGGAGGGTGAGCGGTCGCGCTGTGCTGCGTGGCGGTTCGGGTGGCGGGGGCGGCAGTGTGCCGGGTGTCGTCCGGGAAGTCGGTTTCGGCGCAGCGGTGTTCGTCGATGAGCCGGGGTGTGGTGTCAGCGGGGTCGTGGAGCGTCCGGGTGCCTCGGCGGGCGTGGTCGGCGCGGGGGTGAGCGGGGGGTGACCGGTCACGAGGTGCTGCACGTGTTCTGCGGCCCGGACGGCGGCTACGGCAACGCGCTGGGCGTCGTCCGGGACGGCGCCGCCGTTCCCGGCGAGCGGGCCCGGCAGGCGGTCGCCCGGGAACTCGGCTTCAGCGAGACGGTGTTCGTCGACGACCCGGAGCGCGGCGTCATCGACATCTACACCCCCGGCCTGCGGCTGCCCTTCGCCGGCCACCCGTGCGTCGGGGCCGCCTGGCTGCTCGGCGTGGACCGTCTGGTCACCCCGGCGGGCGTGGTCGGTGTGCGGCGCGAGGGGGAGTTCACCCGGATCGCCGCCCCGGCCGCCTGGGCCCCGCCGCGCACGCTGCGCCGGTACCCGACACCTGCCGAGGTGGACGGCCTGGCGGTGCCGCCGCCGGGCGAGTGGATCTACGCCTGGGCCTGGCAGGACGAGGCGGCGGGCACCGTCCGCGCCCGGGCCTTCCCCGGCCGGGGCGACGGCATCGACGAGGACGAGGCCACCGGGGCGGCGGCGATCCTGCTGACCGCGGAACGGGGGCGCGGCCTGACGATCACCCAGGGGCGCGGCTCGCAGCTCGTCACGGGGATCGGGGCCGACGGCCTGGTCGAGGTCGGCGGCAGGGTCCGCCGCGCCGGCTGAGGTCCGCGGAGGAGCCGCTGCCCGGCAGGGTCCTCACCCGCGCCGGGGAGCCCCGGAGCGAAGTGGTCCGGGCCCTCACCGGGTCCGTCGGACCAAGGACCGAGGACCGACGACCGAGGACCGACGACCGAGGACCGACGACCGACGACCGAGGACCGACGACCGAGGACCGACGACCGGGCCTGTGGCGCGGTGGAGCACCGGTGCGCCGAGTGCGACCGATGTGCCTCCGGGCCGGGGGAGTTGCCGAACCCCGGGCCGGGCGCGGTCAGCCCCTGCCCGCAGTGCCCGTCGAGCCGAGGCTGAGCAGCGGCTCGGCCGCGGGCGGGGCCGGAGTCGCGGGCACGGCGGCCGGAGCCGACCGCACGGCCCGGGGTGCCGCGGCGTGGCGCAGGAGGAAGGAGCGGCCGGCGGGGACCACGGCGAGGTGGACGGCCGCGACGCCGGTGACGGCGAGCAGGATGTGGTCCACGTTGAGCACATGGCCCGGGGCCCAGGAGGAGAGGAACTCCAGCGCGGTGGCCAGCAGGGCCGAGGCGCCGGTGGTGCGCAGGAAGGACGGGAGCCAGCGGGTGGCCGGACGGCCCCCGGCGAGCGGGAGCAGGAGGCCGAGCGGGGAGAGCAGCAGCAGTTCGCCGAGCACCTGGCCCGCGTTGGAGGATCGGAGCGAGGCCAGCGGCGTCAGGTTGGCGTCGTCGACCCAGGCCACCGGCAACGGTCTCAGCACCATCCAGCCCACCAGTGCCAGGTGGACGGTGAGGCCGAGCAGTCCCACCACCCGCAGTGGACGCTGGGATCGCTGGACGGCCGTCGCCCGTCCGGTCTCGGTCCGCACGCCGGCCCGCTCCTCGCGTGGCCTGGTGCCATCTCGCTGCACGGGGGGTAGGACGTGCACCGGCGGCGCGACGGTTCCATGCCCGGTGTGAACTTCGCCCCGCGCGCCGGGGGATGGGCGGGGACCGCGGGGGAGCCGCCCGGTGAATCCGGCGGTCCCCGCGGTCCCCGGGAAGACCCCTACCGGCAGGGCGCCGTGGCGGCGGCGGTGGGCGAGGGCAGCGCGCCGAACACGTTGTCGGCGGGCGGCGTGGGCGACACCACGACGGGCGACGGCGACGCGGACGCCACCCCGGACGGTGCCCCGGACGGTGCCCCGGGCGCCGCCACGGACGGCGAACCGGCCCGCGCCCCGGCGGCGTGCGCCGGGGCCTGTGCACCCGCGCCCGCGCCGGCCCCCGCCCCCGTACCGGCGGCCGGGGACGGCGTGCTCGGTGCCGTGGGTATCCGCGCCACCGTCGGGCAGGCGGTCCGGCTGGCCGGCGCGCCCGCGTCCACCGGGACGGCGGTCGGACGGATGCCGCAGCCGGCCGCCAGCGCGGCCAGTCCCAGCAGCGCGGCGGCGGCCAACGGGCGGCGCGGTCCACGACCGCGGTTCGGGCGGACACGGCTCACTGGGCACGCTCCTCGGGGGCGCTGTCGGCCGGTGGCGGGGGCGGCGGGGTCCGCGGCAGGGTCAGCGTGAACACCGCGCCCACCTCGCCGTTCGCGGCGGTGATGGTCCCCCCGTGGATCTGCGCGTTGGCCATCGCGATGGACAGGCCGAGTCCGCTGCCCTCCGAACGGGCCCGCCCCTTGTCGGCCTTGTAGAACCGGTCGAAGACGTGCGGCAGCACGTCCTCGGGGATGCCGGGACCGCTGTCCGACACCTCGACGACCACGCTGTCCCCGTCCTCGCGCACCCGCACCCGCACCGGCGAGCCGCCGTGCTTGAGCGCGTTGCCGATGAGGTTGGCGAAGACGACGTCCAGCCGGCGCGGGTCGACCACCGCCCGCACCCCGCGCGGCGCGTCCACCTCGACCGCGTCGTACCAGGCCCGGCCGTCGATGCAGGACATGATCAGGTCCGCGATGTCCACCTCGTCGGCGACCAGCTTGGCCGTGCCGGCGTCGAAGCGGGTCACCTCCATGAGGTTCTCCACCAGGTCGGACAGCCGGCGGGTCTCGCTGACCACCAGCCGCACCGCCGGCTCGATCATCGGGTCCAGCGACTCCGCCTCGTCCTCCAGGATGTCCGTCACGGCGGTCATCGCGGTCAGCGGGGTGCGCAGCTCGTGCGACATGTCGGCGACGAAGCGCCGGCTCTGCGCCTCGCGCGCGCTCAGCTCCTCGACCTGCTCGTGCAGCGACTCCGCGGTCCGGTTGAAGGTCCGCGCCAGGTCGGCGAGCTCGTCCGAGCCGTCGACCTCCAGCCGGGTGTCCAGATGGCCCTCGCCGAGCCGCCGGGCCGCGTCGCCGAGCCGCCGCACCGGCCGCAGCACCGTCGCCGAGGCGGCCTGCGCCAGCAGCGCCGAGCCGATCAGCGCCAGCAGCGTGGCGATCGCCAGCGACCAGCCGAGCGTGTTGAGGTCGGCCCGCTCGTTCTCCAGCGACTTGAACATGTACGCGGTCGGACCGGTCGGCACCACCCTGGTGCCGCCGATCACGAACGGCCGGCCGTCGAGGTTCTGCCGCTGCCAGTACAGGTGGTAGGTGTACGGGTTGGACTCGGTGATCTCGCGCGGCTTGCCGACCGCGGTCTGCAGCGCGGCCGGCACGTTGGCCAGCGTGTACTGGGAGGGGCTGGAGGAGGCGATGCAGTCGGGCAGCGCCGGGTCCGCCACCACCACGTCGTAGCTCAGCCCGGAGCTGGCGACGGTGTTCGCCAGCGTGTTGAGGTCCTCGCAGGTCGCGCTCAGCGGCAGGCTCGACACATTGCGGCTCAGCGAGACCCGGAAGTCGTTGAGCGCGGTGTCCTGGGCGCGCTTGAGCACCGCGTCGCGGTTGAGCCAGTACGCGATGCCGGAGGCCGAGACGGCGGTGAGCAGCGCGACCGCGGCGAACACCGCGATCAGCCGCACGCGCAGCGAGCGCAGCCTCCGCCACGGGCCGGAGGTGAACCGGGCCGGGGTCTGATGGTCAGTCACGGGAGCCTGTCGTTGCGGGGATCCAGGGTGCGCGGCGGGATATCGCCGGCGCCGGACGGGGGACGGCGCTCACGCCGGGGGGTCCAGCCGGTAGCCGACGCCGCGCACCGTGCGGATCAGCGTCGGCGCCGAGGGCACGTCCTCGACCTTGGCGCGCAGCCGCTGGACACAGGCGTCCACCAGCCGGGAGTCGCCCAGGTAGTCGTGCTCCCAGACCAGCCGCAGCAGCTGCTGGCGCGACAGCGCCTGACCGGGGCGCCGGCTGAGCTCCAGCAGCAGCCGCAGCTCGGTCGGGGTCAGCTGGAGGTCCGCACCGTCCTTGGTGACGGTCATCGCCGCCCGGTCGATCACCACGCTGCCGTACACCGAGGAGTCCGAGTTCTCCCGCTCGCCGCGCCGCAGCACGGCCCGGATCCGGGCGTCCAGCACCCGCGGCTGCACCGGCTTGACCACGTAGTCGTCCGCGCCCGACTCCAGGCCCACCACCACGTCGATGTCGTCGGAGCGGGCGGTCAGCAGGATGATCGGCAGCTGGTCGGTGCGCCGGATCCGGCGGCACACCTCGAAGCCGTCGATGCCGGGCAGCATGACGTCGAGCACGATGAGGTCCGGCCGCTGCTCCTTGAAGAGCCTCAGACCGTCCTCGCCGGACGCGGCGGTGGCCACGCGGTGGCCCTGGCGGGTGAGGGCGAGTTCGAGGCCGGTGCGGATGGCGTCGTCGTCCTCGATCAGAAGGAGGAAAGGCACGGCCTCATTCTGGCTCACCCGGAGCGGGTAATCACCCCCCACCGCCCGGCCGGACCCGCCGGGGAACCACCACGCCCGTGACCGGCGTCCGTCAACCGGGGAAGGGTGAACGGGCCGGAAGACCCGGCCCTGTGACAGCCCTGTGACAGTCGACGGACAGCGCCATCACAACCGGCGGGCAGGATTTTCGATGTCGCCGCAGGACAGCGGGCCAATCGGCCGGCCGACGGCGGCGGCAACGGAACCGCTCGAACCGACCAAGGGGGCGCACGATGAACGCCACGCTTCAGACCCGGACCAACCCGGCTGTCCGTACCGCGCGTTCATCGGCCACCGCGTTCAGGACCCGGCCGGCGGCCGGGACCGAGGAGACCTCCGGTGCCGTGATTGCGCGGGGGTGCGCGCACAGCACCGGTGGAAACACTGTCGTGCGCCGGGTGAGCGGCGGCGGCAGGACGGGGGAGCTGTACGGGATCGGCCGCCGGGGGAACGCGGCCGACTCCGCCGGCACCCTGACGCTGCGGGGGATCCTCCCCGTGCGCGTCGAGGGCAAGGAGGCCCCGGGGGGGAACCGGGGCGTCGGGGGGACCGGCCTGCGGAAGGCCGACTCGGGGGAGTCGGCCGGCCGCGAGGCCGCCGGGGCGACGCTGCTGCGGCTGAGCCCCGCGGCGGCGCCCGCCGCAACCGCGGAGCGGCCCGCCGTCGCCGAGGACCACATCACCGAGTTCACCGCGTACGTGCGCGAGCGCCGCGCCTCCCTGTACGCCACCGCCTACCACCTCACCGGTGACCGCTACGAGGCCGAGGACCTGCTGCAGAGCGCGCTCTTCAGCACCTACCGCGCCTGGGGCCGGATCACCGACAAGGCCGCGGTCGGGGGCTACCTGCGCCGCACCATGACCAACCTGCACATCTCCGCCTGGCGGCGCCGCAAGGTCAACGAGTACCCGACCGAGGAGCTGCCGGAGACGGTCGGCGACACCGACGCGATGGGCGGCACCGAGCTGCGCGCCGTGCTCTGGCAGGCGCTGGCCAAGCTGCCGGAGAACCAGCGGACCATGCTGGTGCTGCGCTACTACGAGGGCAAGACCGACCCGGAGATCGCCGACGTGCTCGGCATCAGCGTCGGCACGGTCAAGAGCAGCATCTGGCGCGCGCTGCGCCGGCTGCGCGACGACGAGCAGCTGAACACCTCGGGCGACACCCTGCGGGCGTTCGGCGAGCTGGTCGCGTAGCACGATCGAGACGTTCCGGTCCGCCGTGGGGGTGGGACCGGACGGGGCTCCCGTCGGGGGACGGGTAGCAGGACGGACGCGGTACGGGTTGGCGCCGGCTCGGGGGAGCGGCGGCACCGGGGAGGGAACCGCGGCCGTCCGGGGAAGGCGGCGGGCCCGGTGCGGGGGAGACGCACCGGGCCCGCCGTTCCGCGTGCCCGGGGCCGCTCAGACGGCGGACAGCTCGCCGGCCGCGGCCGCCGCCCGGATCCTGCGCCCGGCCTCCGGCCCGGCGCACGGGCGCGCGCCCAGCGCGACCTGCCGGCCGACGATGCCGCGCTCGGCCCGCATCAGCCGCCAGCCGCGGCGCAGCAGCACCGGCAGTGACTTGCGGCCCTCGCGGACGTCCCGGCGCAGCCGCCACCAGGCGGTCGTCAGCGCGCCGTTGCGCAGGCACAGGGCGTCGGCGAGCAGGTCCCCGTCGGCGCAGTCGGCGGTGATCTCGGCGGCGAAGATGCCCTCGGCGACGAACGCGCCGGCCCCGGCGAGCTCCAGCACCCGGGTGGAGATCCGGCCGTTGTCCGGGATCGAGTACACCGGCACCTCGGCCCGGCCGGTGGTGCACAGCGCGCGGATCGCCGCGACGGCCTGCTCGCGGTGCCAGGCCAGCGGGGAGTCCCAGTCCACCGAGCCGTCGGGCAGCCGCGGCAGGCCCGGGTCGTCGCCGTCCTTGTAGAAGTCGTCGAGCTGGAGCACCGGCAGTCCGCTGCGCTCGGCGAGCGAGGACTTCCCCGATCCGGAGGGCCCGGCGAGCAGGACCACCCGGGCGCGGGCTATCGACACAGGATTCAGCGGGGAGTCACTCACGGGACACCAGTCTGACGCATCGGTGCCCGATGCCGAAACCGTCCGGATCACACCTTCTGCGGCGGCCTCGGACCGCCCAGCACGGCGTGCAGCAGCGGCAGGCAGCGGCTGTCGACCTGGAGGTGGACGGTGTGCGCGGCGCCGGGCGCCCGGTAGGCGGTGGCGGCCCAGTCCTGGTCGTACCAGGTGTCCGGCTCGGGGTCGTGGAAGGTGCCGCCCGCGGCCAGCTCGACCCGGGCGTGGCCGCGCGCGGTGAAGACGGCGGACGGGGCGCCGGGGGCGAGCCGCAGCCGCCCGGCGACGTACTCGCCGCGCGGGCCCGGCCCGTCGGCGCGCGCCGAGCAGGGGAGCCGCACCGGCCGCCCGGCGGCCAGCCGGCGCCGGGCGCGGGCCACCTGGAGGGTGCGCCAGAACCCGTCCGCGAACAGCGCCATCAGCTCGCCGGCCAGCTCTCCCATGGACGTCGTCCCCCCTCGGTGCGCGGTGTCGGCCCAGTGTGGCCGGGCGGCGGGGGCCCGCGGCAGCGCCGAAAGGCGGGCGGTCGCGGCGACGAAAGTCGACGGACCCGCGCCAGGGGGGGAGAGGCGCGGGTCCGTCCTGTGACCGTCCGGGCCCTGGGGGGGGAGAGGGCACGGGGGACGGCCAGTCTGTGGAGTTGTGTCACCGACACGCGGTCACGGAGTGTAGCCGCTACGGGGACCTGGTGGTCAGATACCCATCGGGTGCCAGACCGTCTTGGTCTCCAGGAACGAGAGTAGCCGGTCCGTTCCGGGAGCATTGGTCCAGTCCTGGGCGAACGGGTCCAGCTCCGGGCGGATCACCCTCTTCAGGGTATCCGCGGCCAGCGTCTCCAGCGCGACCGCCGCGCCGGGGCCGTCGGCGGCGATCGCGCCGGTGAGGTCCAGGGCGTTGACGTCCTGGTGCGAGGCCAGGGTCGGCGCGAGGTCGGCGGTCCGGCCGGACAGCAGGTTGACCACGCCGCCCGGGACGTCCGAGGTGGCCAGCACCTCGCCCAGCGACAGCGCGGGCAGCGGCGCGTCGGCCGCGGCCGCCACCACGACGGTGTTGCCGGTCGCGACGGCCGGGGCGATCACCGACACCAGGCCGAGCAGCGAGTGCCCGTACCCGGCCTGCGGGGCCACGATCCCGACCACACCGGTCGGCTCCGGGGTGGAGAGGTTGAAGTACGGACCGGCGACCGGGTTGGCGCCGCCCGCGATCTGGGCCACCTTGTCGGTCCAGCCCGCGTACCAGACCCAGCGGTCGATCGCCGCGTCCACCAGGGCGGCGGCCTTCTTCGGGCCGATGCCCTCGGAGAGCGCCACCTCGGTGGCGAACTGCTCGCGCCGGCCCTGCAGCATCTCGGCGACCCGGTACAGCACCTGGCCGCGGTTGTACGCGGTGGTGCCGGCCCAGCCCTTGACCGCCGCGCGGGCGGCCACGACCGCGTCGCGGGCGTCCTTGCGGGTCCCGAGCGGGGCGTTGGCCAGCCACTCGCCCTTCGCGTCCGTCACCTCGTACACCCGCCCGCTCTCGGAGCGCGGGAACTTCCCGCCGACGTACAGCTTGTAGGTCTTGAGGACATCAAGACGGCTCACGACATCAGACATCGAGGTAGGCCTCCAGACCGTGCCGGCCACCCTCGCGGCCGTAGCCCGACTCCTTGTAGCCGCCGAACGGCGAGGTCGGGTCGAACTTGTTGAAGGTGTTGGCCCAGACCACGCCGGCCTTGAGCTTGTCCGCCATCCAGAGGATGCGCGAGCCCTTCTCCGTCCAGATGCCGGCGGAGAGCCCGTAGGGGGTGTTGTTGGCCTTCTCGACCGCCTCGGCGGGGGTGCGGAAGGTCAGCACCGACAGGACGGGGCCGAAGATCTCCTCCTGGGCGATCCGGTGGGCCTGGCTGACGCCGGTGAAGACGGTCGGCCGGAACCAGAAGCCGGCGCCCGGCAGCTCGCAGGCGGGCGACCAGCGCTCGGCGCCCTCGGCCTCGCCGGCCTCGGCCAGCGCGGTGATCCGGGCCAGCTGCTCGGCGGAGTTGATCGCGCCGATGTCGGTGTTCTTGTCCAGCGGGTCGCCGACCCGCAGGGTGCCCATCCGGCGCTTCAGGGCGTCCAGCAGCTCGTCCTGGACGGACTCCTGGACCAGCAGGCGCGAACCCGCGCAGCACACGTGGCCCTGGTTGAAGAAGATGCCGTTGACGATGCCCTCGACGGCCTGGTCGAGCGGCGCGTCGTCGAAGACGATGTTCGCGGCCTTGCCGCCCAGCTCCAGCGACAGCTTCTTGCGGGTGCCGGCCACCTGCTTGGCGATCGCCCGGCCGACCGGGGTGGAGCCGGTGAAGGCGACCTTGTTGACGTCCGGGTGCGCGGTGAGCGCGGCACCGGTGCGGCCGTCGCCGGTGACGATGTTGACGACGCCCTTCGGCAGACCGGCCTGGCGGCAGATCTCCGCGAAGCGCAGCGCCGTCAGCGGGGTGGTCTCGGCGGGCTTCAGCACGACCGTGTTGCCGGTGGCCAGCGCCGGGGCGATCTTCCAGGCCAGCATCAGCAGCGGGAAGTTCCACGGGATGACCTGGCCGGCCACGCCCAGCGGCTTCGGGGCCGGGCCGAAGCCGGCGTGGTCCAGCTTGTCGGCCCAGCCCGCGTAGTAGAAGAAGTGCGCGGCGACCAGCGGCAGGTCGACGTCGCGGGTCTCGCGGATCGGCTTGCCGTTGTCGATCGACTCCAGCACCGCCAGCTCGCGGCTGCGCTCCTGGATGATCCGGGCGATCCGGAACAGGTACTTGGCGCGCTCGCTGCCGGGCAGCGCCGACCAGTCGGCGAAGGCCTTGCGGGCGGCGGCGACCGCGCGGTCGACGTCCTCCTCGGTGCCCCGGGCGAACTCGGCGAGCACCTGCTCGGTGGCCGGGTTGACCGTCTTCAGCGCCTCGCTGCCCGAGGAGTCGACGAACTCGCCGCCGATGAAGTGGCCGTAGGAGCCGGCGATGTCGCCGGCCGCGGCGGGCGACTCGGGCGCCGGGGCGTAGGTGAAGAGGCCGCCGGCCGGCTTCTGGGCCGCGGGCTCCTCGGTGTTCTTCTTCTTGGCCATGGTGATCAGTCCACCGTCACGTAGTCGGGGCCGGAGTACCGTCCGGTGGTCAGCTTCTGGCGCTGCATCAGCAGGTCGTTGAGCAGGCTGGAGGCGCCGAAGCGGAACCAGTGCGGGCTCAGCCAGTCGTCGCCGAGGGTCTCGTTGACCATCACCAGGTACTTCATGGCGTCCTTGGTGGTGCGGATCCCGCCGGCGGGCTTCACGCCGACCTGGACGCCGGTGGCCGCGCGGAAGTCGCGGACCGCCTCCAGCATCAGCAGGGTGACCGGCGGGGTCGCGTTGACGGCGACCTTGCCGGTGGAGGTCTTGATGAAGTCGGCGCCGGCCAGCATCGCCAGCCAGGAGACCCGGCGCACGTTGTCGTACGTCTGCAGCTCGCCGGTCTCGAAGATCACCTTGAGGTGGGCGTGGCTGCCGTCGGGGCGGCGGCAGGCCTCCTTGACCGCGACGATCTCGTGGAAGACGTCCAGGTAGCGGCCGGAGAGGAAGGCGCCCCGGTCGATGACCATGTCGATCTCGTCGGCGCCGGCGGCGACCGCGTCGGCGGTGTCGGCGAGCTTGACCGGCAGCGCGGCGCGGCCGGCCGGGAAGGCGGTGGCGACGGAGGCGACCTGGATGCCGGTGCCCTGCAGCGCGGCCTTCGCGGTGGCGACCATGTCCGGGTAGACACAGATCGCGGCGACGCGCGGGGTGGTCGGGTCGGTCGGATCGGGGGTCCTGCCCTTGGCGCACAGTGCGCGCACCTTGCCGACCGTGTCCGCGCCCTCCAGCGTGGTCAGGTCGATCATCGAGATGGCCAGGTCGATGGCGTAGGCCTTGGCCGTGGTCTTGACCGAGCGGGTGCCGAGCATGGCGGCACGCGCCTCCAGGCCGACCTGGTCGACACCGGGCAGGCCGTGCAGGAAGCGGCGGAGCGAGGCCTCGGACGCCGCGACGTCCGCGAGACCGCTGCCCGCGACGCCGGGGGCGTTGGCTGCAAGAGTGGACATAGTCACCACACCAGCATATCTACGCGCGTAGTCAGCCGCTAGGCCCGGCATGCATCGATGCCGGACCGAGACCTGGGGTCGGGGGGCGGGGCCGGCCGCCACGACTGCCGTTCCTGCGACGCCCGCGACGGGCCACGGGAGCGGTGCCCGTCGCCCGGCCGGGATCCCCGGCGCGGACCAGGAGCCGCGCGTGTGATCGCCGCCCCTGTGGATCCCGGGGGCCATGGGGCAGAATCGTCGGCATGACCGATTCCGACGGCCGGCCCCACCAGGGCCCGGCCGGCTCCGATGGGGAGCCCGTGTACGCCGACCGCGTGTACCGCTCCGTTCCCGGCATCATCTCCGGGGTGCTGTTGCTGGCCGTCGCGGCCTGGCTGATCGGGGACGCGGCGCTGAACGGCACCGGCAAGACGCCGTGGGTGTCGCTGGCCGCCGTCCCGGTCTTCGCGTTCCCCGTGATCGCCTACACCCTGCGGCCCGCCGTGCGCGCCGACGAGCGGCGGCTGGTGGTGCGCAATCCGCTGCGGACCATCACCGCGCCGTGGGCCGCCGTCGACGCGCTGCGCGCCGGGTACTCGGTGGAACTGCTCACCGGGGGCAAGAAGTACCAGGTGTGGGCGGTGCCGGTGTCGCTGCGCCAGCGCAAGCGCGCGGCCCGTGCCCAGGACCGTGGCGGTCGCCCGCAGCACACCTCCCGGCTCGGCATGGTCTTCGGCCAGGGCGGCGGCACCCCCGCGGGCCCCGGGGTGCAGGGCTCGCCGGACCCCACCAAGGCCTGGTCCGACCAGGTGGTGAACGTCCTCCAGGAGATGGCCGAGCGCAACGCCTCGCGCCCCGACGCCGCCGGCCCGGTCGAGGTGCGCTGGTGCTGGTGGATCATCGTCCCGACCCTGGCCGGTCTGGCGGCGCTGATCACGGTGATCGCGGTCTGAGCGGCCGGACACGACGGAAACGGGAAGGGCCCGCCGGACGGCGGGCCCTTCCTGCTGTGCCGGGACCGGTCAGACGGTGATGCCGGCGGCCGCGGCGAGGTCCTGCTTGACCGCCGCGAGGAGCCCCGCGGCGCGGGTGCGGGCGTCGGCGAGGTCGGCGGCGGTGGCGACCGGGAGGACGACCTCCAGGTAGCACTTGAGCTTGGGCTCGGTGCCGGAGGGCCGGACCACGATGCGCGCCGAACGGACGGCGTCGCCGGCCAGGTGGTAGCGCAGGCCGTCGGTGGGCGGCAGGCCGGCGGAGCCGGCGGTGAGGTCGTCGGCGCGGGTCACGGTGAGGCCGGCCAGCGTGGTGGGCGGCTGCTCGCGCAGGGTGCGCAGGGCGTCGGCGATCAGCGACAGGTCCTCGACCCGCACGGAGAGCTGGTCGGTGGCGTGCAGGCCGTGCTCCAGCGCGAGGTCGTCGAGCAGGTCCGACAGGGTGCGGCCGGAGCGCTTGAGGGTGGCGGCGAGTTCGGCGACCAGCAGGGCGGCGGTGATGCCGTCCTTGTCGCGCACGCCCTGCGGGTCGACGCAGTAGCCGAGCGCCTCCTCGTAGCCGTAGCGCAGTCCCTCGGCGCGGGAGATCCACTTGAAGCCGGTCAGGGTCTCCGCGTAGCCGAGCCCGGCGGCCTCGGCGATCCGGCCGAGCAGGGTGGAGGAGACGATGGTGGTGGCGAAGGTGCCGGCGGCCTTCTTGGCGACCAGCGCGGCGCCGAGCAGCGCGCCGACCTCGTCGCCGCGCAGCATCCGCCAGCCCACCGCGCCGAGGCCGCCGCCGGCGGTGTCGCCGTCGGCGGGGACGGCCACCGCGCAGCGGTCGGCGTCCGGGTCGTTGGCGATGACGATGTCGGGGCCGACCGAGGAGGCGGTGCGGAAGGCGAGGTCCATCGCCCCCGGCTCCTCCGGGTTGGGGAAGGCGACGGTGGGGAAGTCCGGGTCAGGCTCGGCCTGCTCGGCGACCACGGTGGGCGCGGGGAAGCCGGCCCGGTCCAGCGCGGCGAGGAACGTGTCGCGGCCGACGCCGTGCATCGGGGTGTAGACGACGGCGAGGTCACGGGGGCTGTGCGGGTCGACGATGGAGGCGGCGCGGTCCAGGTAGGCCTCGACCACCGACTCGTCCACGGTCTCCCAGCCGCCGTCGGCGAGCGGGACCTCGTGCAGCGAGCCGATCGCGTCGATCCCGGCGGCGATGCCCGCGTCGGCCGGCGGCACGATCTGCGAGCCGTCGCCCAGGTAGACCTTGTAGCCGTTGTCCTGCGGCGGGTTGTGGCTGGCGGTGACGGTCACCCCGGCGGCCGCGCCGAGGTGGCGGACGGCGAAGGCGAGCACCGGGGTGGGCAGCGGGCGCGGGAACAGCGCGGCGCGCAGGCCCGCGCCGACCACCACGGCGGCGGTGTCGCGGGCGAAGTCGTAGGACTTGTGGCGGGCGTCGTAGCCGATGACGACGAGGTCGCCGAGGCCCTGCTCCTTGACGTACGAGACCAGGCCGGCGGCGGCCCGGATCACCACGGCGCGGTTCATCCGCATCGGTCCGGCGCCGAGTTCGCCGCGCAGGCCGGCGGTGCCGAACTGGAGGCGGCCGGCGAAGCGCTCGGCCAGCTCGGCCCAGGCGAGCTTGGCCGTCGACTCGGCCTCGGGGGCCTCGGCGGCGGCGAGCAGCGCGGCGAGTTCCTCGCGGGTCTGCGGGTCCGGGTCCTCGGCGAGCCAGGTGCGGGCCCGGGCGAGGAGGTCGGTGGTGGTTGCCTGCGTCATGGCTGCAGCTCCATCGGGAAGGTGCGTCGGTGGTCGGCCGGGGAGGGTGCCCCGGCCCCGGCCCGGTGGGACGGGCCCGGGAGGACGGGCGTGGGGAGGCGGGCGTCGGAGGACGGGCGTGAGGGCGGGCGGACCGGGACAGGACGAAACGTACGGCGCGGCGGCGGTGCGGCCCGGCCACCGGCCGGGCGGGGCGTGTCGGGCGGGGTGCGCCCGGCCGGCGGACGCGGACGGGGCCCGCGGGCGGGTGTGATCACCGGATCACACCCGCCCGGGGCCCCGTCGCTCATGCCGTCCGCACCCGCGCCGGCGTCAGATCCGCTCCAGGACCTTCGCCAGCAGCGCGCCCATGCGCTCGGCGGAGGCCTTGCCGGCCTCCAGCACCTCGGCGTGGTTGAGCGGCTCGCCGGTCATGCCGGCGGCCAGGTTGGTGACCAGGGAGATGCCCAGCACCTCGGCGCCGGCCTCGCGGGCCGCGATGGCCTCCAGGGTGGTGGACATGCCGACCAGCTCGCCGCCGATCACCCGGGCCATGTTGACCTCGGCCGGGGTCTCGTAGTGCGGGCCGCGGAACTGGACGTAGACGGCCTCGTCCAGGCTCGGGTCGACCTCGCGGCACAGCTCGCGCAGCCGCTTGGAGTAGAGGTCGGTGAGGTCCACGAAGTTGGCGCCGACGATCGGGGAGTCGGCGGTCAGGTTGATGTGGTCGCTGATCAGGACCGGCTGGCCGGGCACCCAGCTGGGGCGCAGGCCGCCGCAGCCGTTGGTCAGCACGATGATCCCGCAGCCGGCCGCGGCGGCGGTGCGCACGCCGTGGACGACAGTGGCGACGCCGTGGCCCTCGTAGTAGTGGTTGCGGCCGAGGAAGATCAGGGCGCGCTTCTCGCCGATCTTCACCGAGCGGATCGTGCCGGCGTGGCCGGCCACGGCGGGGGCGGGGAAGCCCGGCAGGTCGGTGACCGGGAACTCCGCCACGGTCTCGCCCAGGGCGTCGGCGGCCGGCACCCAGCCGGAGCCCATCACCAGGGCGACGTCGTGGCGCTCGGCACCGGTCAGCTCGCGCAGGCGCTCGGCGGCGGCCTGGGCGGCGGCGTAGGGGTCGGCGGAGACGACCGACTGAGGAGATGCGTTCACGGGTCCGAGGATAGACGGGAAACGGCTACGCGCGTAGAAAATCCTGGTACGACGTGCCGGATCGTTACCCGGACGGCGTGAACGCACAGCTGGGCGCAGTGCTGCCGTCACCGCGCGCGGCCGGGGCGGTCAGAGCCGCTTGGCGCTGCGCAGCCCCTTGGCGTACAGCCCGTTGTCGTCCAGCCGGGCGGTGCCGCCCTTGTCGCCGAAGGTCGGCCCGTCCGCCTCCTCGCGGCTGGAGACGTACCGGGGGTGGCCGTCGGTGTCCAGGCCCAGGTAGATGCCGGTGTGGTCGAGGCGGGCGCCGGTGCGGGCGTCGATCTCGAAGAAGACCAGGTCGCCGGGGAGCAGCGGGTCGGTCGAGGCGGGGCGCACGGTGGTGTCCGAGCCGGGCACGGTGGTCAGCGGCAGCACCGGCACGCCCGGTCCGGTCCGGGCCAGGCCGTTGGCGGTGCGGGGCAGGCCGGGGCCGGGCGCGTCCTTGGACAGCAGCGGGTAGCCGGAGCGGTAGCCGTACACCATCCTGACGAAGCCGGAGCAGTCGAAGGCGCCGTAGCGGGCCCGGTCCGGGCGCCGGGTCACCCGGTCGGCGAAGGTGTACGGCACGCCGAGGTAGTCGAGGAAGTCGGTCTGCTCCAGGCGCAGGTCGTGGCCGGACGAGCCGTCGGGGTTGAGCGGGCCGAAGGAGGCGTCGCCCCTGAAGCGGACGCCCTTGCCGTCCCTGCCCTCCGGTGCGCCCGCCAGGTACTGGGTGGCGACGGCGAGCACGTCGTCCTCGGTGGAGCCGAGGTACCGGCCGAACCAGGTGCGGAACCAGGCCTCGTCCTGGGCGCCGGCCTTCCACGGCTGCGGCATCAGCCGCACCCAGCTGTCGCCGGTCAGCACGGCGCCGGTGGTGCCCGGCTCGGCGAAGGTGCGGCTGGGGCCGGTCAGCACGGCGGTGCGGGCGCCGTCCGTCAGGGTGGCGAGGACGCCGCCGCGTGCGTCGCGCACCACCGTCCGGTCGGGGCCGGCCAGCCGCTCGTAGCGCGGTCCGCCCGCCGCGGCGGCGGTGCCGGCGGGGGCGGGGGCGGTGAGCAGCGGTGCGGTGGCGCCGGCCGGGACGGGGTGCGGGTCGCGCTCGCGCAGCTGGACGGTGAGGTAGCCGCTGGTGGCCAGCAGGGCGGTGGCGAGGGCGCCGCTGAACAGGGACTTCCGGGAGACGGGCATGGTGGTTCGGGCTCCGGGGGTGGGGTGCCGGGTTCGGGTGCCGGTTCGGGTGCCGGGGGATCAGGTGCCGGGCAGGGCGCCGAGCAGCAGTCCGGCGGTGAGCACCACGTAGGTGGCGAGGGTGACGGTCGTGGTCGCCGTCAGGGTGGCGGCCCGGGGCTGGCGGACCAGCTGGTAGGCGATCAGGCCGGGGACGATGAAGCCCAGGGTCTGGTCGGCGTACAGGGTGGGCAGTTCGCGCTGCAGGACCAGCGTCACGGTGGCCTGGAGCAGGACGCCGATCAGCACCACGGCGGCGAACAGCCGCTTGCCGTAGAGGATCACCAGCTTCTGCACGACCCGGGTGGCCAGGTGGGCGAGCACGGTGACGCCGGCCACGAGGGCGACCCGCTGGAGGTCCTCGACCAGGGTCAGCGCCAGCCAGCCGGGGGTGATCATGCCGCCGGGGGAGAGGTTGGTGGTCAGGTAGCAGACCAGGGAGAAGACCAGCCCGAGCGCGATGCCGAGGGCGGCGATCTCGGGGGTGAGCTCGGTGGGGATCACGGCTGGTCTCCGTCGTGGCGGTGGTGGAGGTGGTCGTACGGGCCGTACTGGCCGTACGGGTCGTACGGGTGGTGGGGGTCGTACGGCTGGTACGGGGCGTGGGGGGCGGCCGGTTCGAACCAGGCCCCGGGCGGTGGTTCGGGCACGTGGACCGGTTCGTGCACCGGCTCGTACGCCGCCGCGTCCGCGGGCTCCTCGTCCGGGGCGAGCCGGGCCAGCTCCTCCAGGAACAGCTCGCCCTGGCCGTGGATGTTGCCGATCGCGACCAGCGAGGAGTCGGGGCCGAGCGCGTCCAGCAGCTCGGCGGTGAGCCGTGCCGGGTCCCGCCGGTCGCCGCCGAGGTCGACGACCCGCCCGGACCAGTCGGCCGGGACGGCGTCCCGGGCGCTCCTGGTGGGGTGGCCGATCAGGAAGACCGTGTCCGGGGCGAGGTCCGGCACGAGCCGGCCCATCTGGGCGTTGCGCTCGACGCGGTCCGGGCGGCAGTTGACCACCACGTGCAGCGGTCGGTGGATCGCGCCCAGGCCCTCCAACTGGCGGACGTTCATCAGCGTCGACTCGGGGTCGTTGGCGGCGAAGACGTTGGCGAACCGCAGCCGCTTGCCGTCGGCCGTCCGGTACCGCTCGACCGAGAGCACGCCCGGGTCCGGCGGCGCCGCCCACATGCCGCGCAGCGCCGTCTGCCGGTCCACGCCGAGGAGTCCGGCGACGGCCAGCGCGACGGCCACGTTCTCCTTGAAGGTGAACCAGCTGAAACCGCGCAGTTCCTCGTCGCTGACCGACTCCGGGTCGACCTCGATCAGCTCGCAGTTCCGCCGGGCGGCCTCCTCGCGCAGGATGTGGGCGCGCTCCCGCTCGGCGGTGACGCAGACGCCGCCGACCGGCATCGAGCGCGACAGCGAGCGGGCGACGTCGTCCAGCGTGGGGCCCATCTCGGCGAGGTGGTCCTCGCGGACGTTGCACAGCACGCCGATGGTGGAGCGGATCAGCTTGGTCTGGTTGACCTCCTGGAGCGCCGGCATGACGGCCATGCACTCGATCACCAGCGCGTGCGGGCGGTAGGTGGCGGCGCGGCGGACGATGCCGATCTGCTCGGCCACGTTGGCGATGCCGAACTTCCGGTGGACCGGCTCCTCGGTGGCGTCCGGGTGGATGAACCGGGCGGCGGTGCCGGTGGTCTTGGCGACGGTGACCAGGCCGCCGCCGCGCAGCGCGCCCGCGCACAGCCGGGTGATCGAGCTCTTGCCGCGGATGCCGTTGACCAGCACCCGGGTGGGGATCTGGTCCAGGGCGGCGAAGTGCCGGCGCTGTTCGACGACGCCGGCCACCAGCAGGACGGCGCTGCACGCCAGCAGGACGAAGTAGAGGAAGAGCACGGGTCCCTCTCAGAAGGCGGTGGCGGCGGGGGCGCGGTGCCCGGCGCGCTCGCGGTCGGCCCGTTCGCGCGCGGCGCGCTCCAGGTCCTGGCGGATCAGCTCCAGGCTGCGGACGACGGCGCCGACCTCGTCGTGGTGGACGGGGTGCAGCACGGTGCGGCGGTCCCCGGCGGCCAGCGCCTCGGCGTTCGCGGCGAGCCGGCGCAGCGGCAGGCCGACGGCGACGTACAGCCAGCCGAGGCAGAGCGCGGCGGCGGCCAGGCCGAGCATGCCGGCCAGGACGGCGCGCCGGTCGGCCCGGTTCTGGTCGAGGTGCAGCCAGGACACCGGGTGCGCGGTGACGACGGACCAGCCGAGCCGGGCGACGGCGCCGCGGCCGCCGAGCGGGGCGGCGGCGAGCAGCACCGGGTCACCGCCGGTGCGCACGACCTCGGCGGCGGCGCGCTGCGCCCCGCCGCCGGTCACGGCGGACAGGACGCCGCGGGCGCGGCCCTCGGGGAGTTCGCCGAAGGAGGAGTAGGCCCCGTTGGCGGCGAGCACCCGGCGGCGGTCGTCGAGCAGCCAGACCCGGCCGAGCCCGGGCCGGTCGAGCAGGGAGCCGAGGAAGTCGGTGCGGAACTCGCCGACCAGCACCGGACCGGCGGGCGGCGGGTCGTCCACGGGGACGTCCACGGGCGCGTCCGCCGCTGTGGCGGCGGCGCCGTCGGCGGGGACGGCGAGCGGGGTCCGGGCGGCGATCCGGGGTTCCCTGCCGGAGGTGTTGAGCAGCAGCACGCCGCCCGGGCCGAGCGCCCCGGGGCCGGTGCGGTGCGGCTCCTCGCCGGCCCGGGCGAGCACCTCGCCGCCGGGGCCGAGCACGTACAGCGCGCGGTAGCGCTCGTGCCGGGCGAGGGCGGTGCCCAGCAGCGTCCGGGCGCCGCCGACGGAGGCGGTGGCGAGTTCGGGGGCGAGGGCGCGCAGGTCGGCGTAGCCCTCGTTGAGGGCCTGGCGCAGCCGGTCGGCGGCGTTGTCGGTGCGGTCCCGCTGGCCGGCCACCACCTGGGCGGGGACGCGGACCTCGCCGTCGTTGCCGCCGAGCAGCAGCAGCGGGCCGGACCAGCCGAGCACGACGGCCGCGGCCAGGCCGAGCGGCAGCGCGGCGCCGGGCCCGCGCCGCCGGGGCGCGGGTGCCGGGGCGGCCGGCGGGCGGGCGGGGTCGAGCAGCTGGCGCCGCAGCTCTTCCAGGGCGCGGCCGATCCGCCCGGCCTCGCCGCGCCGCGGGCCGCGCACCGGCCGGTCCAGCTCGCCCCGGGTGAGCCGGCGGGCCTCCAGGAAGAGCCGCAGCAGCGGGCGCTGGAGGGTGCGGCGCAGGAACCAGGCGAGCAGCAGGGCGACGGCCGGCAGGGCGCCGGCGGCGGACAGGCCGAGGGCCGGGTGGCGCAGGGCGGCGGCCCTGCCGTCGACGGTGCCGGTGGAGACGACGGTGAGCCCGAGCGCGGTGGCCGGGTCCTGCGGGTCGGCGGCGGCGCCGGCGACGGCGGCGTAGCCGGCCACCCGGCGCACGCCCCGGGGGCCGGCGCCGTCGGCCAGGCTGCCGGAGACGACCGCGTCCGGGGTGGCGGCGGGGGCGGCGGAGCGGGCGGTGACGCGGCCCAGGGCGGTGGCGACCAGCTGCCGGGCGTCCTCGCCGGGGAGCCCGGCGCCGGTGCTGTCGAGGACGGTGCCGGCGGTGTCGAGGACCTGGACGGTCTGACCGTCGCGGGTGGCCAGCTCCGGCAGCCGCAGGTTGTCGGAGGCGACCAGCAGCGCCCGGCCGTCCTGGACCGTGCTGACCATCGCGAAGGTCAGCAGCCGGGTGCCGGCGGCGGAGGGGACGAGCAGCGGCGCGGGCGCGGTGTCGGTGACCCGGCCGAGGTCGAGGCCGGCCAGCGGGACGGTCTCGCCGCGGGCGGCGAGCAGCCGGCCGGTGTCCGGGCGGAGGATCACGGTGCCGCGCCACTTGCGGTACGCCCGGCCGAGCGCGGTGAGCACCTCGGCGGGCTCGGCGGGCGCCCGGTCGTAGCGGGCCGCGGAGCGCACCAGGTCGGCGGTGTTCTCCCGCAGGCCCGCCCGCAGCGACAGGGCGGTGTCCTCGGCGGCGTACTGGTGGGACTCGCGGACCGCCTGCGGGGTGTCGTCCACCCGCAGGCCGCCGACGGTCAGGGCGGTGATCGCGGAGACGGCCAGGAGCAGGACGAGCAGCAGCGCGATCGGCGGGCGGATGCCCCCGAGCAGCGGCATGTCGGCCCGGCGGCGATGGCGGTGCTGTCGCGGCGGGGTGGGGGCCGTGCTCACGGGGGTGCCTCGTCGGGGGAGTCGGGTCGGGTCCGGTGCGTCGGGCGGCAGTGCGCCACCCACCCCTGGAGCCCCACCGCGGCCGGGGCTGGGCCCGGCCGAAACCTCAAAAGCGTACGAACGAGTTCCGTCGATCGTGTCTCGGAACGATGTCGGACGAAGGAAGCTTCGATCACGATCTTTTCGATCATGGGGTTCCGCTCTTGCGCGGTAGGTTCTCCCCGTGGAGAAACGGGATGTGCGACGCACGGCGCGACGGCCGGTCACGGTGCTGCTCGTCCTGGCGGCCCTCGCCGGCGGACTGACCCTCGCCGCCCGCGGCTGGGCGCGGGACCCGGCGGCCCCCGGTCCCGCCACCGCGTCCGGCCCGCGTCCGGTGGACCTCGTCGAACGGATCGACGCCTACACCGCCGCCTTCGCCTCCGGCGCCTACACCGCCCCGGACGCCGCCCGGCGCGGCGCCGTCGCCGACGGGGTCCTGGAGGCCCTCGACGGCCGCCCCGACCGGGCCGGCCCGCTGCTGGCCGCCGCCGGCTACCGGCTCACCGAGTTCACCGAGGCCGTCAGCGGCCGGCGCACCGCCGAGATCGCCGACGCCTCCGGCGCGGACCCGCGCGGCTGGGGCCGGATCTACCTGGACCTCTCCACCCGGACCCGCTGGTCCGCCCAGGTGCCGCACCCGGTCTCCGACAGCCGCACCGAGATCCTCGGCGCCGAACTGTTCCGGGAGGTGCCCGGCGGTGTGCTCGTCCTCGCCGGCGCCCACCGGCGGGCCGGTGCCGACGGATCGGCGGACGTCGCCCACCGCGGCGACACCGTCTTCGCCGCCGTCGTCGAGGCACTCACCGGGCGCGGACTGCCCGGCCTCCAGCTGCACGGCTTCGACGAGGACAGCCTGCCCGGCACCGACGCGGTGGTCTCCAGCGGCGCCGGGACGCCCGGCGAGGCCGCCGAGAGCACCGCGGCGGCCCTGGAGGCGGCCGGACTGGTGGTGTGCCGGCCCTGGCGGCAGACCTGCGGGCAGCTCGCGGGCACCACCAACGTCCAGGGCCGCCACGCCGCCGGCCTCGGCGTCACCTGGCTGCACGTCGAACTCGCCAACCCGCTGCGCACCGATCCGGCCCGCCGCGCGGCGGTCGTCGCGGCCCTGGCCGGCACGGCCCGGGCCTGGTAGGTCAGCAGGGGCGGCGGCGCAGGTCCAGGACGTAGTCGTCGGGGGCGCCGGCGCTCTCCGCCGCGTCCGCGATCAGGCCCAGGTAGCGGGCCGCCGGCAGGCCGCCCTCGTAGTCGTTCAGCACGTACGTCCAGACCGGCACGTCGCCGTCCAGGGTCTGCGCCCGCAGCTTGATCTTCCGGTAGATGCCGAGCTGGACGCCCTCCCAGCGGTCCAGCCCCTCCTCGTCCATCGGCGCGACGTCGTAGAGCGACACGAAGACCTGGTCCTTCTCGTCCTCCACCACCGTGGCCAGCGAACCCTCCCAGCCGAGGTGCTCGCCGCCGAAGGTGAGCCGCCAGCCGGACAGCCACCCGGTGCCGCGCAGCGGCGAGTGCGGAGCGCGGCGGGTCATCTGCCGGGCATCGAGGTTCGTGGCATACGCGGCGTAAAGGGGCATGGGGGGAAGCCTACGTTCACCGGCCGATCCGACAGAAGCCCCGACCCCGGCGTGGCAGTGCTCCCGGCGTGCGGGACAATGGTTGACGTGACTCGGATCGTGATCATCGGTGGCGGACCCGGCGGCTACGAGGCGGCGCTCGTCGCCGCCCAGCTCGGCGCGGAGGTGACCGTCGTCGACCGCGACGGCCTGGGCGGATCGGCGGTGCTCACGGACTGCGTTCCGTCGAAGACGCTGATCGCGACGGCGGAGGTGATGACCACCTTCGACAGCTCGTACGAGGAACTCGGCATCATCGTCGCCGACGACACTCCCCACGTCGACACCCCGGCCCGCGTGGTCGGCGTCGACCTCGGCAAGGTCAACCGGCGTGTGAAGCGCCTGGCCATCGCGCAGTCCCACGACATCACCCAGTCCGTCACCCGGGCCGGCGTCACCGTGCTGCGCGGCCGCGGCCGGCTCGGCACCGGCGGCCAGGCCGTGGACGGCTCCCGCGAGGTGCTGGTGGACGCGCCCGACGGCAGCGTGCAGTCGCTGCGCGCCGACGCGGTGCTGATCGCCACCGGCGCCCACCCGCGCGAGCTGCCCGACGCCCAGCCCGACGGCGAGCGGATCCTGACCTGGACCCAGGTCTACGACCTGGAGGAGCTGCCGCGCGAGCTGATCGTGGTCGGCTCCGGCGTCACCGGCGCCGAGTTCGCCGGCGCCTACCAGGCGCTGGGCTCCAGGGTCACCCTGGTCTCCTCGCGTGACCGGGTGCTGCCGGGCGAGGACCCGGACGCCGCCGAGGTGCTGGAGGAGGTCTTCCGCCGCCGCGGCATGAACGTGATGAGCCGCTCGCGGGCCGAGAGCGTCAAGCGGATCGGCGACACGGTCGAGGTCATCCTCTCCGACGGCACGGTGATCGAGGGCACCCACTGCCTGATGGCGGTCGGCTCCATCCCGAACACCGCCGGGATGGGCCTGGAGGAGGCCGGGGTCAAGCTCAACGACTGGGGCCAGATCCAGGTCGACCGGGTCTCCCGTACCAGCGCCCCCGGCGTCTACGCGGCCGGTGACTGCACCGGCGTCTTCATGCTCGCCTCGGTGGCGGCCATGCAGGGCCGGATCGCCATGTACCACGCGCTCGGCGACGCGGTGCAGCCGCTGAACCTCAAGACGGTGGCCTCCAACGTCTTCACCGACCCCGAGATCGCGACCGTCGGCTACACCGCCGCCGACGTGGAGTGCGGCAAGATGGACGCGGTCGAGGTCAAGCTCCCGCTGCGGGGCAACCCGCGGGCCAAGATGCAGGGCATCCGCGACGGCTTCGTGAAGCTGTTCTGCCGCCCCGGCACCGGCATCGTGGTCGGCGGCGTGGTCGTCGCCCCGCGCGCCAGCGAGCTCATCCACTCGATCTCCCTCGCGGTGGACGCCAATCTGACCGTCGAACAGGTGGCCAGCGCCTTCACCGTCTACCCGTCGGTCTCCGGCTCCACCGCCGAGGCCGCCCGCCAGCTCCACATCCGCAAGCGCGACGAGGGCGAAAACTGAGCCCTGCGCGCTCAGTTGGGGGCGGTCGCGGTCGGGCGGCCGCCCGCCGTCCGCCCCCGCCCGTCACCCGGACGGCGGGCGCAGTCCCGGACCACCGACGGCGCGCATTGTACGGTCACGCGCCGCTCCGTCGTGAGCAATTCCCGCTACTAGCAGCAAACGCCTGAAAGCAGACGGTCACGCAGGTTACCGTCGGTTCTGTGTTTGCAGCAGAACGTCGCCAGTTGATCCTCGAAATGGTGCGCGCCAACGGAGCGGTCTCGCTCCGCGAGTTGGCCCGCGTCGTCCAGACCTCCGAAGTGACCGTGCGCCGCGACGTACGGGCCCTGGAGGCAGAAGGGCTCCTCGACCGCCGGCACGGCGGCGCGGTGCTCCCCGGCGGCTTCAGCCGCGAACCCGGCTACCCGCAGAAGACCCACCTGTCCGCCGCCGAGAAGAGCGCCATCGCCGATCTCGCCGCCGGCCTGGTGGAGGAGGGCGACGCCGTGGTGGTCGGCGCCGGCACCACCACCCAGGAACTCGCCCGCCGGCTGGCCCGGGTGCCCGGGCTGACCGTGGTGACCAACTCGCTGCTGGTCGCCCAGGCGCTCGCGCACGCCAACCGGGTGGAGGTGGTGATGACCGGCGGCACCCTGCGCGGCTCCAACTACGCCCTCGTCGGCAGCGGCGCCGAGCAGTCCCTGCACGGACTGCGGGTCACCAAGGCCTTCGTCTCGGGCAGCGGGCTGACCGCCGAGCGAGGTCTGTCGACCACCAACATGCTCTCCGCGAGCGTGGACCGGGCCCTGGTGCAGTCGGCCGCCGAGGTGATCATCCTCGCCGACCACACCAAGCTCGGCGCGGACAGCATGTTCCAGACCGTGCCCACCGACACCATCACCCGCCTCGTCACCGACGAGCACGCCACCGCCGACGACACCACCGCCCGGGAACTCGACGCGCTCGCCGACTGCGGCGTGCAGATCGACCTCGCGCCGCTCGGCGCCCCGCCGTCCGGCGACGCCCCGGTGCACGGCACCGGCAGCGGCCCCGTCCACCAGACCCAGCCGGGCCCGATGGCCCGCCGCCCCGTCCCGCCGCCCCCCGGCGGCGCCCCGCTGCCCGGCCAGCGCCGCCCCGGCGTCCACGGCCACGGACCCGGCCACGGCGGACCGGCGGGCCCGGGCGGACCGCTGCCCGCCAGGCTCGCCGAACTCGGCCTCCAGCGCGGACGCTGACCTCCCGTCACGCCCGTCCGGCCCCCAGCACCCCCGCAGGACCGCGCAGGACCGCGCAGGACCGCGCAGCACCCCCGCAGGACCTGATCCACCGCCGGAGAACACGACCGGTCCGCACACCCGAAGGTGTACGGACCGGCGGCGGAGGACGCGGGACGCGTCAGTCCTTGATCTCGCAGAGCGCCGCACCGCTGGAGACGCTCGCCCCCACCTCGGCCTTGAGGCCGACGACGGTGCCCGCCTTGTGCGCGTTCAGCGGCTGCTCCATCTTCATCGCCTCCAGGACGACGATCAGCTCGCCCTCCGCGACGACCTGGCCCTCCTCGACCGCGACCTTCACGATGGTGCCCTGCATCGGCGACGCCAGCGTGTCACCGCTGACCGCCGAACCGGCCTTCTTCGCCCCCACCCGGCGCTTGGCCTTCGCGGCCCCGGCACCGGCGGCCGGAGCGGCCTGGACGCCCAGCGAGGACGGCAGCGAGACCTCGATCCGCTTGCCGCCGACCTCGACGACCACGGTCTCCCGGCCCTCCGCCTCCTCGCCCTCACCGGCCGTACCGGCGAACGCGGGGATGGTGTTCTCGAACTCGGTCTCGATCCACCGGGTGAAGACCTTGAACGGCCCGTCACCGCCGTGCACCTCCGGCGCGAACGCCGGGTCCGTGACGACCGCCCGGTGGAACGGGATGGCCGTCGCCATGCCTTCGACCTTGAACTCCGCCAGCGCGCGCCGCGCCCGCTCCAGCGCCTGCTTGCGGTCCCGGCCGGACACGATCAGCTTCGCCAGCAGCGAGTCCCAGGCCGGGCCGATCACCGAGCCGCTCTCGACGCCCGAGTCCAGCCGCACGCCCGGGCCGGACGGCGGCGCGAACAGCGTCACCGTGCCCGGGGCGGGCAGGAAGTTGCGGCCCGGGTCCTCACCGTTGATGCGGAACTCGAACGAGTGACCGCGCACCTCCGGGTCGCCGTACCCGAGCTCCTCGCCGTCCGCGATCCGGAACATCTCGCGGACCAGGTCGATCCCGGTGACCTCCTCGGTGACCGGGTGCTCGACCTGCAGACGGGTGTTGACCTCCAGGAAGGAGATCGTGCCGTCCAGGGCCACCAGGAACTCGCAGGTCCCGGCGCCCTCGTAGCCGGCCTCCTTGAGGATGGCCTTCGACGCCCGGTACAGCTCGGCGTTCTGCTCCGGGGTCAGGAACGGCGCGGGCGCCTCCTCGACCAGCTTCTGGTGGCGGCGCTGCAGCGAGCAGTCACGGGTCGAGACGACCACCACGTTGCCGTGCTTGTCGGCCAGGCACTGGGTCTCCACGTGCCGCGGGTTGTCCAGGTAACGCTCGACGAAGCACTCGCCGCGGCCGAAGGCGGCGACCGCCTCGCGGACCGCGGAGTCGTACAGCTCCGGGATCTCCTCCAGCGTGCGGGCGACCTTCAGGCCGCGGCCGCCGCCGCCGAACGCCGCCTTGATGGCGACCGGCAGACCGTGCTCCCGGGCGAACGCGACGACCTCGTCGGCACCCGAGACCGGGTCCGGCGTACCGGCCACCAGCGGGGCACCGGCGCGCTGCGCCACGTGCCGGGCGGTCACCTTGTCGCCGAGGTCGCGGATGGCCTGCGGCGGCGGGCCGATCCAGGTGAGACCCGCGTCGATCACGGCCTGGGCGAAGTCGGCGTTCTCCGACAGGAAGCCGTAGCCGGGGTGGACGGCGTCCGCACCCGAGTCGGCGGCGGCCTGGAGGACCTTGGCGATGTCCAGGTAGCTGGTGCCGGGGGTGTCGCCGCCCAGCGCGTAAGCCTCGTCGGCCGCGCGGACGTGCAGCGCATCCCGGTCCGGCTCGGCGTAGACGGCGACGCTGGCGATACCGGCGTCCGAGCAGGCCCGGGCGACGCGGACGGCGATTTCCCCGCGGTTGGCGATGAGCACCTTGCGCACTGTGGCTCCCTTCTTGAACCTCGTCGAGTTTATGGATTCCTGGGCAGTACCGGCGAGTAGCCCCAGGTTGTGAACTATCCCACACGGAGGGTGATGCGCCCGGACGGGCGGCGGGCGGCCCGGCGGGAGTCCTTGCAGGTCGTGGCCGGTGGGCCGGCGGGGGTCCGGCGCTTGCGCTCGGTGACGGGGCGGCGTGGCGCGGCGGTGGTGTTGGCCACATCCGGCCGGGAGCGCTCCGTGCGCCGGGATCACGCGCCGGCGGCGGGCGCGGCGGCCCGGGGCGGCGGCCCGGCGGGCTCCGGCGGACCGGGCGCGCGCTGCAGGGCCGCGGCCGTGACGTCGGCGACCTGCTCGACGACGTCGGGGCCGTAGGCGGCCGGGTTGACCACCTTGAGCAGCAGCGCGAAGGTGCCGTCCGTGCCGTGGCGGCGGGCCAGCCGGCGGTGGTGGGTCACCAGGTGGCGGACCCCGGCGTGGTTGGCGATGCCGGTCTGGCCGGAGATCAGGAAGACCGGGCGGCCGTCCCCGGGAGTGGCCAGCCGGGCCAGCAGCACGTACTCCGCGGCGTGCACGTCGGCGGTGTAGGAGCGGCCCCCGACGGTGATGGTGTTGTCCGGGCGGGCGTGGTCACTGGAGATCGTCACCCCGGGCAGGCCCCAGGCCAGGTGGGCGGCCATCCGCTCGTTGGAGACCGGGCCGCCGAAGCAGAGTTCGGTGCGGGTGCCGAGTCCGCGCGGCGCGGTGTCGTGGGCGACCAGGTCGGCGTGCGCGCCGCACTCCTTCACCAGGGCGGCGAGTTCCATCAGCGCGTAGGCGTCGCGCCGGGTGACCGTCCGGGGGTGCGCGCCGGTGCCGATGCTGCGGTTGACCACGATCAGGCACTCACTGCCGGCCGGCAGGCCGAGGAAGGCCCTGGCCCGTTCCAGCCGGCGTCTGCGGCGCAGGCTCTGGCCGAGCCAGCCGAGTGCGGCACTGATCGCGCTGGCCAGCAGGCCCAGCAGCACGTTGAGCAGACCGTCGGTCATCCCGCCCGCCACCTCCCCCGTCGCTCCGGGGCGGTGGTGCCGTCCCGGACGCTCCTCCAGCGTGCCCCATCGCGGGCTCGTCGGCGGGGCGGTCGGCGACAATCGCGCCGTCGTTCCGGCGGGCGCCGTCGGCCGGCGCCCGCGGGCGGGCGGTCAGGCCCAGAGATCGGTGATCCGCAGGTCCAGCTCGGCGAGCAGGGTGCGCAGCAGCGGCAGCGAGAGGCCGATGACGTTGCCCGGGTCGCCGTCGATGCCCTCGACGAACGGCGCCGAGCGGCCGTCCAGGGTGAACGCGCCCGCCACGTGCAGCGGTTCGCCGGTGGCGATGTAGGCGGCGACCTCGGCGTCGTCCGGGGTGCCGAAGCGCACGGTGGTGGAGGCGGTGGCGGAGGCCTGCCGGCCGCTGGCGGTGTCGATCACGCAGTGGCCGGTGCGCAGCACGCCGGCCCGGCCGCGCATCGACTGCCAGCGGGCCAGCGCCTCGGCCTCGTCGGCGGGCTTGCCGAGGGCCAGGCCGTCCAGCTCCAGCACGGAGTCGCAGCCGACGACCAGCTCGCCGCCGGTGAGGCCGGCGGCGACGGCCTCGGCCTTGGCCTCGGCGAGGACGAGCGCGAGGGCGCCGGGGGTGGGGGCGGTGAGCGCGTCCTCGTCGACGCCGCTGACCACCACGCGCGGGTCGAGGCCCGCCTGGCGCAGCAGCCCGAGGCGGGCGGGGGAGGCGGAGGCGAGGACGAGGGTGCGGCGGTCGGTCATGCCCACCAGGGTAGAGGGGCGCCCGGGGCGGCCGGTCCAGCGATCGTCAGATCATCAGCAGGACGGCGATCAGCAGGGCGAGGACGGCGAGCACATGACCGGCCCGGTGCAGCTTGCGCTGCATCCGCCGGGCTTCCGGGGAGGGCTCGTCGCGGGGGTCTGACCAGAGCATCGTTCCAGGGTGCTCCGGCGGGCGGCCGGAGCGCCTGAGTATCCGTACTCAGCTTTCGGGGCAATCCGGGCCTTTGCCGGGCGCTCGCCGCGGGGTCGGCGAAGCGGCGCCTTCGCCGAGCCGCCCGGCCCTGGCGGAGCGGCTCGGGGGTGCACGGTGCGAAGCGGTGGCCTCGCACCGTGCACGCCCGCCCCGGTGGGCGGCGGCCGGCGCTACCGGGCCCAGCCGGAGGTGCGCCAGGCGTTGACGCCCGGGCGCGGGGTGGCGCGCATCCGGCGCGCACGGTCGTTCCAGGCGGAGTCCGGGCCGGCGCCGGCCCGGCGGGCGGCCTCGGCGGCGGCCTGCGCGGCGGCGGCCCGGGCCTGGACCACCGCCAGGACGGCGGCCAGCTCCTCGGGGGTCGGCTGCCCGTGCAGCACGTGGATCGGGGCCATGGTCAATCCTCTCGCGGTCCTCCGGCTCAGGCCACTACAGCGGAATGTTGCCGTGCTTCTTCGGCGGCAGCACCTCGCGCTTGCCGCGCAGCGCGCGCAGCCCGCGGACGATGTGCCGGCGGGTCTCGCTCGGCGCGATGACGGCGTCCACGTAGCCGCGCTCGGCGGCCAGGTACGGGTTGAGCAGGGTGTCCTCGTAGGAGGCGATCAGCTCGGCCCGCTTCTCGTCGGCGCTCCCGGCCGCCTCCGCCTCGGCGATCTCCCGCCGGTGCAGGATGTTGACCGCGCCCTGCGCGCCCATCACGGCGATCTGCGCCGTCGGCCAGGCCAGGTTGAGGTCGGCGCCCAGGTGCTTGGAGCCCATGACGTCGTACGCGCCGCCGAAGGCCTTGCGGGTGATCACGGTGATCAGCGGCACGGTCGCCTCGGCGTAGGCGTAGATCAGCTTGGCGCCGCGCCGGATGATGCCGTCCCACTCCTGCTCGGTGCCGGGCAGGAAGCCGGGCACGTCGACGAAGGTGATCACCGGGATGTTGAACGAGTCGCAGGTGCGGATGAAGCGCGCGGCCTTCTCGCTGGCGGCGATGTCCAGACAGCCCGCCAGGTCCATCGGCTGGTTGCCGACGATGCCGACCGGGTGGCCCTCGACCCGGCCGAAGCCGGTGACGATGTTGCCCGCGTACAGCGGCTGGGTCTCCAGGAACTCGCCGTCGTCGAGGACGTGCTCGATCACCCGGTGGATGTCGTACGGCTGGTTCGCCGAGTCCGGTACCAGGGTGTCGAGTTCGAGGTCCTCGTCGGTGACGGACAGGTCCGCCTCCTCCGGGAACGACGGCGGGTCGGAGAGGTTGTTGGAGGGCAGGTACGACAGCAGGCTCTTGACGTACTCGATCGCCTCCTTCTCGTCCGTGGCCAGGTAGTGCGCGTTGCCGGACTTGGTGTTGTGGGTGCGCGCGCCGCCCAGCTCCTCCATCGCGACGTCCTCGCCGGTGACGGTCTTGATCACGTCGGGGCCGGTGATGAACATGTGGGAGGTGCGGTCGGCCATCACCACGAAGTCGGTGATGGCGGGGGAGTAGACCGCGCCGCCCGCGCAGGGGCCCATGATCAGCGAGATCTGCGGGATCACCCCGGAGGCGTGCACGTTGCGGCGGAAGATCTCGCCGTACAGGCCGAGCGAGACCACGCCCTCCTGGATCCGGGCGCCGCCCGAGTCGTTGATGCCGATGACCGGGCAGCCGGTCTTCACGGCGAAGTCCATCACCTTGACGATCTTCTCGCCGAACACCTCGCCGAGCGAGCCGCCGAAGACCGTGAAGTCCTGGGCGAACACGGCGACCTGACGGCCGTCGACGGTGCCGTAGCCGGTGACCACGCCGTCGCCGTAGGGCCGGTTCCTCTCCTGGCCGAAGTTGGTGGAGCGGTGCCGGGCGAACTCGTCGAACTCGACGAAGGAGTCCTCGTCCAGCAGCTCCGCGACCCGCTCGCGGGCCGTCAGCTTGCCCTTGGCGTGCTGCTTCTCCACCGCCTTGGCGGAGCCGGAGTGCACCGCCTCGTCGATCCTGCGCCGGAGGTCGGCGAGCTTGCCGGCGGTGGTGTGCGGGTCGTGCGGCGCGTCGGTCATTCCGGTGGCTCTCCCTGCATCCTGGGCCGCGACCTGTTTTCGGGGGCGCGCGGGCCGGGTGGGGGCCGGCGCGGACGAGGGGAGCAGGGCGGCACAACGAACTACCGTCGAGTAGCGTAGCCAGGGCGGACGGCCCGCGTAACGTCCGGGCGTTATGGCCAGCGACACAGTGTGGTCGGCGCCGGGGTGGGGGACGATGGGACGGCCTACGGCCTCCCGGACCCGGCACCGTTCTAGGGTGAGCCGCATGACCTCCGACACCCCCCGCCGCAGTGGACTGCGCGGCCTCGGCCACGCCGGGCCGTCGCCGTGGACCGACCTGGACCGCCCGCCGCTGGACGCCGCCGCGCTCCGCCGGGACCTGCTGAGGCCCGGCGGGCTCTGGACCTCGATCGACGTCGTCGAGGAGACCGGATCCACCAACACCGACCTCGCCGCCCGCGCCCGCGAGGGCGCCCCGCAGGGCGCGGTGCTGGTCGCCGAGGCCCAGAACTCCGGGCGCGGCCGGCTCGAACGCCGGTGGAGCGCCCCCGCCCGCTCCGGGCTCTTCCTCTCCGTCCTGCTTCGCCCGGACGAGGTACCCGTCGAGCGGTACGGCTGGTTGCCGATCCTGGTCGGCGTCGCCGCCGCGAGCACGCTGCGCCGGGTCGCCGAGGTGGAGGCCGGCCTGAAGTGGCCCAACGACCTCCAGGTGGAGATCGACGGCGCGGAGCGCAAGCTCGGCGGCATCCTCACCGAGCTGGGCGGCGGCGCGGTGGTCGCCGGCCTCGGCCTCAACGTCTCGCTGCGGGCCGCCGAACTGCCCGTCCCCACCGCCGCCTCGCTCGCGCTGGCCGGCGCCGCCGTCACCGACCGGTCCACCCTGCTGCGCGCCCTGCTGCGCGAGTTCGCCGAGCTGTACGGGGAGTGGACGGCCGCCGCCGGCGACCCGCACGCCAGCGGCCTGCTGCGCGCGTACGCGGACCGCTGCACCACGCTGGGGCGGCCGGTGAAGGTGCTGCTGCCCGGCGACCGCGAACTGCGCGGCGAGGCGGTCGCGGTCGACGGGGACGGCCGGCTGGTGGTCCGCACCCCGGACGGCGCCCGGCGGGCGGTCGGCGCGGGGGACGTCGTCCACGTGCGCCCGGAGCCGCGCGTGCGGGAGTAGCCGGCGCCACGCGCCGGGTGGGAGCCGGTGCCGTGCGCCGGGCGGGCGCCCCGTGCGTCCCCTTACCTCCCCTTGACCCGGGCGGATGCCCCGGATCGCGCGATTCCGTGCGAACATTCCACCTGGCAGCAGTGTGAGGCGCGCCACTGCCCGCCGGGTGGCGGGCGCGCCGGACACGCAGGACACGAGGCGAGTGCGGCGACCGCACGGGGACGGACCGGTGGCAGAGGACGGCAGCAACGGCGGCGGCACCGGCGCCGGAGGCAACGGCGGCCCGGCGGGCTCCGACGACCAGACCGTCGCCCTCGACCTCGAACGCCTGATCCTGGACGCCCCGCGCCGCTACACCCCGTACCAGGCCGCCCGGGCCGCCGACGTCCCGATGGAACTGGCCACCCGCTTCTGGCGGGCGATGGGCTTCCCGGACATCGGCCAGTCCCGGGCCCTGACCGACGGCGACGTGATCGCGCTGCGCCGGCTGGCCGGTCTGGTGGAGTCGGGGCTGCTGAGCGAGTCGATGGCGATCCAGGTGGCCCGGTCCACCGGCCAGACCACGGCCCGGCTGGCGGGCTGGCAGATGGACACCTTCCTGGAGAACCTCACCCAGTCCGTCGAACCCGGCCTGACCCGCGCCGACGTCGCCTACCCGCTGGTCGAGCTGCTGCTGCCGGAGCTGGAGCAGTTCCTGGTGTACGTCTGGCGGCGGCAGCTGGCCGCCGTCACCGGCCGGGTGGTGCAGGCCGCCGAGGACAACGAGATCACCAGCGGCCGGCTCGCCGTCGGCTTCGCCGACCTGGTCGGCTTCACCCGGCTGTCACGGCGGCTGGAGGAGGAGGAGCTCGGCGAACTCGTCGAGACCTTCGAGAACACCTGCTCCGACCTCATCGTCGGCCAGGGCGGCCGGGTGATCAAGACGCTCGGCGACGAGATCCTCTTCGTCTCCGAGGACCCGGTGACCGCCGCCGGGATCGCGCTCGGCCTCGTCGAGGCGCTGGCCGAGGACGACACCATCCCCGCGCTGCGGGTCGGCATGGCCTTCGGCACGGTCACCTCGCGGATGGGCGACGTGTTCGGCACCACGGTCAACCTGGCCAGCCGGCTCACCTCCATCGCGCCCAAGGACGCGGTGCTGATCGACGGGGAGTTCGCGGCCGCGCTGGACCAGAACGGCAGCGTCGCGCCGCCCGACGCCGACGGCCCCGGGCTGGCCGAGGCGCTGTCGGTGGCGGCCGGGCTGCCGCCGGCCGGCCCGCCGGGCCCGGGGGCGGACGCCGCCCACCGGTTCAGCCTGCAGCCGATGTGGCGCCGGCCGGTGCGCGGGCTGGGCCTGGTCGAGCCCTGGCTGCTCTCCCGGCGGACCCCCTAGAACCTAGGTCCTCTCTTCCGGATCACGGCAGGCCCGGCGGCGTCCGGGTGCGGGCACCTCCGGGCCGACGGCCGGGGCGGGCCCGGGCGGCACCCCGCGGGCGCGGGTCGGACGACGGCCCCCTGGCCGCCACCCCGGGCCGCGGTGCCCGGGCGTCCCGGCCGGGGAGCGGCGCGACACGCCGAACGGCGGTGCGGCCGTGGCGGGTACGAAGCCGAAAACGGGGCGAAACCGAACGAAACCGCCATAGTCTTGGTGCAGGCGCCCGGTGCGGCCGGCCCGCAGGGCGGCGCTGCCGGACGGGCGGGAGCGGGCGTGGGCGCGGGTGTCCGGGCGGACCACGGGCAGGACCGGGCACAGGGAGCGAGGCGAGCCGGTGAGCAGTGAGGCGATCATGACGGACCGCGGCCGGACCCAGCAGCCGCCCGCCGTCCCCGAGCCCGGGGCGGCCCCCGAGGACGGTCCCGTCACCGACGCACGGCTGCGCGCCGTGGTCGAGCTCGCCCAGGACATGGCCGGCGCCCTCACCCCGCTGGAGGCCGTCCGGGCCGCCGCCGCCCGGGCCACCGAGGCGCTCGGTGCGACGATGGCCGCCGTCTCGGTCTGGGACCGCGAGTCCGGCCGGCTGCGGGTGCTGGTCAACCACGGCGAGCTCGCCCCCGGCGAGGAGGAACTGCCCGAGGACGAGTCCTACCCGGTGGCCGACTTCCCGGAGATCGTCACGTACCTGGAGGAGCGCTGGACCACCGGCCGGCTGCCCCGCGCCTGGGTGCAGACCGCCGACAACAGCCAGCCGCACGCCGGACACACGCACCCGACCGCGGGCGCGTACTGCCAGGAGCGCGCCGCCGCGCTGCGCCGGCGCGGCCGGGCCTGCTGCGTGGTCGCGCCGATCGTGCTGCACGGGCAGGCCTGGGGCGAGCTCTACCTCGCCCGCACCGCCGGGATGCCCGCATTCACCGAGGCCGACGCCGACTACGCGACCCTGCTGGCCGCCCAGATCTCGGCCGGTCTCGCCCAGACCGAACGCCTGGCCGATCTGCGCAGGCTCGCCTTCTCCGACCCGCTCACCGGCCTCGCCAACCGGCGCGCGGTGGACGCCCGGCTGGAGGACGCGCTGGCCGCGCACAACCGCGACAACACCGTGGTCTCCCTGGTGGTCTGCGACGTCAACGGCCTCAAGCGGGTCAACGACCAGCTCGGCCACGAGGTCGGCGACCGGCTGCTGGAGCGCTTCGCCCACCAGCTGTCGCTGGCCGCCGCCAAGCTCCCCGGCAGCCTCGCCGCCCGGCTCGGCGGCGACGAGTTCTGCCTGCTCGTCGAGGGGCAGAAGGCGGACGAGGTGGTGGCCGTCGCCGAGGAGCTGTGCGCGCGGGCGCTGGCCCTGTCCGAGGGCGAGGGCGTGGCCTGCGGCGTCGCCTCCACCGGTGACTCGATCGGCCCCGTCACCACCGCCGACCGGCTGTTCCGGCTCGCCGACGCCGCCCAGTACCGGGCCAAGGCCGCCCGGGCCGCGCACCCGGTGGTGGCCGGGCGCAGCCATGGTCCCGGGTTCGCCCCCGATCCGACGGTCCTGCTCGCCGACGCCGCCGACCCGCAGCACCGCGGCGACGGCCGGTTCCGCCCCGGCGGCCGGGCCGGGGCCGGGGACCGGCGGCGGTTCCGCGGCGCCGCGCACAGCGCCGACCCGGGGCAGCTGCTCACCGCGGTGCTCGCCGCGCTCGACCGGCAGGGCGCGGTGCGGGCCGTCCACCCGGCCGACACCATCGGCAAGCTCACGATCGTCGCCGAGACCTCGGCCCGGCTGCTGGACGCGGTCGGCTGGTGGATCTCCTACGTGCCGCCCGGCTCGCAGCTGATGCGCACCGCCCGGCACGCCGTCTACCGGATGACCAGCGGGCCGAGCAGCAGCCGGGCGGAGACCCAGCGGGCCCAGATCGAGGCCCCGGACGCGGTGTTCGACCTGCGCCACTACCCGATGACGCGGCGGGCGGTGCGCGGCGGTGCCTTCGCGCTGCGCGCGGGCGCGGCGGGCAACGATCCGGCGGAGGAGGCGATGCTGGTGGTCTCCGGCTACCGGGGGATGGTCGCGGCCGGCGGCCGGAACCCGGCGGGCGGCTGGCTCCTGGAGCTGTTCGCCGACGATGCCACCCTGCCGCTCGGGCAGGTGGCGGCCGCGCTGCGCGCCCTGGTCGCGGTGGCCCTGGCGGGCCCGGCCTCGCCGCCGGAGGGCTGAGCGGGCGGGCCGCCGGCGCCGGGAGTGTGGCGCTTCGGTGACCGGTGTGTTCCGAGCCGGTCGCGGTCCGGTCGTGGGGGTGGGCGCGGCGGGGTGTGCGGTGGGAGGGTGTCGGCGGTCGGCGGGCCGTCGGGGCGCCGCCGGATGGGATGTCGGGGGTTGATTCCTGTGCGTACTCGATGGACGGGTCTGGTTCTCTCGGGGGTGCTCGCGTTCGGGGGCACCGCGCTGGCCGCGGCTCCGGCGGCCTCGGCGGCCGGGGCCGCGCCGCGGACGGCGGCGGTGAGCACGGCGGGCGCGGCGGGCACGCAGGCCGCGGGTGCGGCGGCGGGCGGCGCGGTCCACGCGGCGCAGGCCGGCCGGCCCGGGGCGGCGGCGGACCGGCACGACACCACCCGGCTGGCCAAGGACAAGTCCAAGAAGAAAAAGAAGAAGGGCATCGGCACGTTCATCGGCCTGATCATCGGCGTCGTCGTGGTGCTGGTGGTGATCGCCGTGATCATCGCCGTGGTGCTGGTGCTGCGGCGCCGCACCCGGTCCTGAGCCGGGCGCGGGCTCAGCCGCCGGTGGTGCCGAGCGCGCCGAGCAGGGCCGCCACCACCCCGTCCGCGTAGCCGGCGTCCAGCGGTCCGAGGCCGTGCAGCCAGCGGTAGTACAGCGGGCCGTAGAGGAGTTCGACGGCGAGGTCGAGGTCCGCGTCCGCCCGCAGCTGCCCGGCCTCCCGGGCGGCCCGCAGGCGGTCGCGGGTGACCTCCAGCAGCGGGTCGAGGAGCCGCTCGCGGTACTCGCGCAGCAGATCGGGGTCGGTGAGGACCTCGGCGGTCAGGGCGCGGCCGGTGTGGTTGAAGGCGGGGTCGGCGAGTTCGAGGGCGGTGAGCCGCAGGACGGTCCGGAGGTCCTCGCCGAGGTCGCCGGTGTCGGGGAGGGCGAAGCTGCCGGCGGCGTTCTCGTTGGCGGCGAGGAAGGCGTCGAAGACGACGGCGCCCTTCGACGGCCACCAGCGGTAGATGGTCTGCTTGCCGACGCCGGCGCGGGCGGCGATCTTCTCGATGGTGAGCTTGCCGAAGCCGATCTCGGCGACGAGTCCGGCGGCGGCGGTGAGGATCGCGGTGCGGCTCTGCTCACTGCGGCGGCTGGGGTCGGGGGCGTTCTGCTGTCTGGCCATGGCGTCCATCCTACAAAGGTGACGAGACGATCCGTATCGTCTTGACAGGCGCTCCTGGGCGGGGCATGCTGAGGGCACTTCAGCGAGACGAACCGTCTCGTCTCGCACTGTCGAGAGGAATCACGCGATGACCCGTCGCTCCGCCCACATCGTCATGGCCTCCATCCCGGCCCACGGCCACGTCAACCCGAGCCTCGCCCTGATCACCGAACTCGTCGCCCGGGGCCACCGGGTCAGCTACGTCAACGACCCGTCCTTCGCCGCGACCGTCGCCACCACGGGCGCCACCCTCGTCCCCTACCCGACGGCGCTGCCGCTCGGCGACGACCCCGCGGGGTGGCCGGAGGACCCGGTCGCCGTCCAGGACGTCTTCCTCGACGACGCCCTGGCCATGACACCGGTGCTCCAGGAGCTCTTCGCCGAGGACCGTCCCGACCTCGTGCTCCACGACATCGGCGCCTTCGCCGCCCGGGCGGTGGCCGAGGGCCACGGCGTGCCGGTGGTCCAGCTCTCGCCGACCATGGTCGGCTGGGAGGGCATCGAGCAGGATCTCGCCGGGATGTTCGAGGCGCTCCGCAGCGGCCCCGGCGGCCCCGAGCACTACCGGCGGTTCGGCGACTGGCTGGCCGCGACCGGCGCCGCCGTCCGGGACGTCGAGCGGTTCAAGAACCGCCCCGAGCGGGCGCTCGCGCTGATCCCGCGGGCGCTGCAGCCCCACGCGGACCGGGTCGACCCCGCCCGGATCACCTTCGTCGGCCAGTGCTTCGGCGACCGCGCGCACCAGGGCCACTGGCAGCGGCCCGACGGCGCCGGGAAGGTGCTGCTGGTCTCGCTCGGCTCGGCCTTCACCGACCGGCCGGCCTTCTACCGGGAGTGCCTGGCGGCCTTCGGCGGCCTGCCCGGCTGGCACGTCGTGCTGCAGGTCGGCCGGCACACCGACCTCGCCGCGCTGGGCGAGGTACCGGCCAACGTCGAGGTGCACCGCTGGGTGCCGCAGTTCGACGTGCTGGCGCAGGCCGACGCCTTCGTCACCCACGCCGGCACCGGCGGCGCGAGCGAGGGCCTGTACCACGGCGTGCCGATGATCGCGGTGCCGCAGGCCGTCGACCAGTTCGCCAACGCGGACTCGCTGGTGGCGCTCGGCGTCGCCCGCCGGCTGGACACCGACGACGCGACGGCCGCCGCGCTGCGCGCCGCGCTGCTGGAGCTGACCGGCGACCCGGCGGTGGCCGCCCGCCTCGCCGAGCTGCGCGCCGAGGCCCGGGCCGAGGGCGGCACGGGGCGCGCGGCGGACCTCGTCGAGGCGGAGCTGCGGTGAGCCCGGCCCGGGCGGCCGCTCAGGCGATCCGGTCGGGGCGGGTGTAGACGTTGGCGCCCTCGCCGCGCAGGAAGCCGACCAGGGTCAGGCCCAGTTCCTCGGCGAGGTCCACGGCGAGCGAGGACGGCGCCGAGACCGCGGCCAGCAGCGGGACGCCGGCCAGTGCCGCCTTCTGGGTCAGCTCGAACGAGGCCCGGCCGCTGACCAGCAGCACGTGCCCGGTCAGCGGCAGCCGGCCCTCGCGCAGCGCCCAGCCGACCACCTTGTCCACCGCGTTGTGCCGCCCGACGTCCTCGCGGGCGCAGAGCAGCTCGCCGCTGCGGCCGTCGAACAGGCCGGCGGCGTGCAGGCCGCCGGTGGAGTCGAAGGTCCGCTGGGCGGCGCGCAGCCGGTCCGGCAGCGCGTACAACAGCGCGGGCGGGACGGTCAGCGGGTCGTCGCCGACCGGGTGGTGCACCTGGGTGCGCACCGCGTCCACGGTGTCGCGCCCGCACAGGCCGCAGGCGCTGGTGGTGAGCAGGGTGCGGTGCGCGGAGAGCGGCAGGGGCCGGGCGCCGCGCGGCGTCGCGTCGACCACGTTGTAGGTGTTGGCGCCGTTCTCGTCGGTGCCGGCGCAGTAGCGCAGCGCCGCGAGGTCCTCGCCGGTGCGGACGATCCCCTCGCCGACCAGGAACCCGGCCACCAGGTCGAAGTCCTGGCCGGGGGTGCGCATGGTGACGGTGAGCGGTTCGCCGCCCAGCCGGATCTCCAGCGGTTCCTCGGCGGCCAGCGCGTCCGGCCGGGTGGTGCGCCCGTCCCCGCGCAGCCGGAGCACCCGCCGCCGTGCCGTTGCCCGCGTCATCGCCCGGTCCGCCTCTCCGCCCGCCGCGCCCGGCCCCGCGCCGTCCGCACTCCCCCCACAGCGTGCGTCACCGGGCGGGATATTCGAAAATCCTGCTGACCGGCCGGTGCGGTGGTCGACGGTCAACCACGCCAAGATGGTTGTCATATCTTCATTCACCTGCTGAGATGATGCATATGGATATGCACCGTGCTGCGGCCCCCCACGCGCCGCTCGTCCAGGTCGGCAAGGCCGACGTCAGCGCCGAGGACGTGCTGGCCGTCGCCCGGGGGAACGCCCGGGTCGAGATCGGACCCGACGCGCTCGCCGAGATGGCGGCCTCGCGTGCCCGGATCGACGCCCTGGCCGCCGAACCGCGCCCCGTCTACGGCGTCTCCACCGGCTTCGGCGCCCTCGCCGTACGGCACATCAGCCCGGAGCTGCGCGCCCAGCTGCAGCGCTCGCTGGTGCGCTCGCACGCCGCCGGGATGGGCCCGGCGGTCGAACGCGAGGTCGTCCGCGCGCTGATGTTCCTGCGGATGAAGACCCTCGCCAGCGGCCGCACCGGCGTGCGCCCGCTGGTCGCCGAGACGATGGCCGCGATCCTCAACGCCGGCATCACCCCGGTGGTCCGCGAGTTCGGCTCGCTCGGCTGCTCCGGCGACCTCGCGCCGCTCTCGCACTGCGCGCTCGTCCTCATGGGCGAGGGCGTGGCGACCGGCCCCGACGGCGTCGAGAAGCCCGCCGGCGACCTGCTCGCCGCCGCCGGCATCGCGCCCGTCGAACTGCTGGAGAAGGAGGGCCTCGCCCTCATCAACGGCACCGACGGCATGCTCGGCATGCTCGTCATGGCCATCGCCGACCTGCGGCGCCTGTTCACCACCGCCGACATCACCGCCGCGATGACCCTGGAGGCCCTGCTCGGCACCGACAAGGTGCTCGCGCCCGACCTGCATGCCCCGATCCGCCCGCACCCCGGGCAGGCGCTGTCCGCCGCCAACATGCTGGCCGTGCTCCGGGGCTCCGGCCTCACCGGCCACCACCAGGACGACGCCCCGCGCGTCCAGGACGCCTACTCGGTGCGCTGCGCCCCGCAGGTGGCCGGCGCGGGCCGCGACACCCTCGCGCACGCCGAGCTGGTCGCCTCCCGCGAGCTGGCCGCCTCGGTCGACAACCCCGTGGTGCTGCCGGACGGCCGGGTCGAGTCCAACGGCAACTTCCACGGCGCCCCGGTCGCCTACGTGCTGGACTTCCTCGCCATCGCCGCCGCCGACCTCGGTTCGATCTCCGAGCGCCGCACCGACCGGCTGCTCGACAAGGCCCGCTCGCACGGCCTGCCGGCCTTCCTGGCCGACGACCCGGGCGTGGACTCCGGTCTGATGATCGCCCAGTACACCCAGGCGGCACTGGTCAGCGAGAACAAGCGGCTCGCCGTGCCGGCCTCGGTCGACTCCATCCCCTCCTCGGCCATGCAGGAGGACCACGTCTCGATGGGCTGGTCCGCGGCCCGCAAGCTGCGCCAGGCGGTGGACAACCTCGGCCGCATCCTCGCCGTCGAACTCACCGCCGCCGCCCGGGCCCTGGAGATCCGCCGACAGGGCGGCGCCAGCGGCGAACCCGCCCCGGCCACCGCCGCCGCGCTGGCCGCCGCCCGCGCCGCCGGGGTGGGCGGCGCCGGGCGCGACCGCTTCCTGTCGCCGGACCTGGAGGCCGCCGCCGCGCTGGTCGCCTCCGGCGAGCTGGTGCGGGCGGTCGAGCAGGTCACCGGGCCGCTGGCCTGACGGCCTGACGGACCGGACGGACCGCACGGAGCGGGTGGGACGGGTGACGGCGGACCGGCGCCGGAAGAACCTAGTCCCACTCGCTCTTCGGCGCGTCCGCGTGGCGCCGCTGCTCGACGCGCTCGGCCAGTGCGGCGGAGACGTTGACGCCGACGATGCCGCCCCAGCAGACCAGCAGGCCCCAGAACCCGCCGGAACCACCGGCGATGCCGGACAGCGGGATGCCCAGCACCAGGGAGACGATCGGCAGCCGGATGGCCGAACGGCCGGAACGGTGCGGCCCGCGCCCGTACCCGGGCGGGCCGTAGGGCCGGCCGGCCCCGGCCGGGTGGCCGTACCCGTCGGCCGGACCGAGCCGCTCGGCGACCCGGCGCTCCACCCGGGCGTCGAGCCTGGCGTCGAGCCGGGAGAGGAAGGAGTCGACGAGCTCCGACTCGTACTCCTTGCCGAGCTCCTTGCGGGCCTGCAGCGTGGCGTCCAGATCGCGCCGCAGGTCGTCCTGGCGAGTGTCCATGGACACCAGACTGCGCCCGCCGGGCCGGGCCGGTCCACCCGTTCGCCGGGATTCAGGGCGGACTCAGGGGGATTTCAGGGTCACCCCGAGACCGGCCGGGGCCCGCGCGGGTCCGCATTCCGGGCGTCTCGCCCGACGTTCCGTCGTGCGAGACGTCTTTGCCAGCGGCCGCCCGCTGCTGCACAGTCATCCGAACAGCTCGCATCCGGAGGTACCGCCATGACCGCCACCGACGAAGCCGGCCCGGTCGGTCCCTCCGCCCGGCTGCTCCAGCTCTTCGAGGGCCACCGGCTCACCCCCACCCAGCGGCGGATCGCCCACTCGCTGGTGCGGCACGCCACCGAGGCGCCGTTCCTCTCCAGCGTCGAGGTCGCCGAACTCGCCGGTGTCAGCCAGCCCTCGGTGACCCGGTTCGCGGTGGCCCTCGGCTACGACGGCTATCCGGCGCTGCGCAAGCAGCTGCGCGAACTCGGCGCCGGCGAGGCCGCCGCCCCGGAGACGCCGGCCGACGCCGTCCGCAACGAGCACCAGCAGGCCGTGCTCGCCGAGATCGAGCACCTGCGCCACCTCGCCGAACTGCTCGCCGACCCCGAGCCCATCACCCGCGCCGCCCGGCTGCTCGCCGCGTCCCGCCCGCTGCCCGTCCTCGGTCTGCGGGCCGCCTCCGCGCAGGCGCGCGGCTTCGCGTACTTCGCCGCCAAGGTGCATCCGGACATCCGGCTGCTCGACGAGGGCGGCAGCATGCTCGCCGACCGCCTCGAACAGGCCGCCGCGGCGGGCGCGAGCGTGCTGCTCTGCTTCGCGCTGCCGCGCTACCCGCGCGAGCTGATGGACGCCCTGGCGGTGGCCCGCGAGTGCGGACTGACCGTCATCACGGTGGCCGACAGCGTCTTCGCGCCGGTCGCCAAGCTCTCCGACCTGATGCTGCCGGCCGCCGTCGGCACCGGACTGGTCTTCGACACGGCCTGTGCGCCGATGATGCTCGGCCGGGTGCTGCTGCAGACCATGTGCGACGAACTCCCCGGTGCCGAGGCGCGGTTGGAGGCCATCGAGCAGTCGGCGGCGTCCCGCGGGCTGTTCCTGGACTAGGCCCTCTCTTTCGGATCACGCCAGGCGGTCGCCGCCGGAGCACGCACTCCCCCAGCCTTCGGCCGGGAGGTACCCCCACGCCGGCTTGTCGTCGGTCGCCGATGGCCCCCAGCCTCCGGCCGGGAGGTGCCCCCACCGCATGGACTCCCTCCTCCGCACCGCCGATGCACGCTCCCTCCTTGCCCGCCCACGGGCAGGAGGGGCCCATCAACGACGCCCGCTCGTCCGACGTGATCCGAAAGAGAGGACCTAGGACGTCCCCGGACAGGGCCGGGCCGTCCCTCCGCCCGGACGGTGGCCCCGGACGCCGCCCGGCGACCGTATCCGCAGGTTGGCGATCCGCCCGGGGCGGGCATCACTCCAGTCAGGGGGTGCCGCCATGCGCGTGATCCACGAGATGAAGTTCGTCGGCCGGCTCGCCTCCGGAGCCGACGAATGGTCCTGCCCGACCTGCGGACGCCGCGTCACCCTGCGCCGTCTGCCCGACCCCGAACTCACCGTCCTCGACCCGGGCGACGAGACCGTCGTCCACGTCGGCGTGATCGAACCCGACGCCCGCGCCGCCGCGGCCGCCGACCAGTACGGCCTCGGCCCCGTCCAGGAGATCCCCCGGGCGTCCCGACCGCCCCGCACCTCCGGCGCCCCGGCCGGCGCCGTCCCCGACGCCGCCGACCGCCGCTGGCTCGCCGAGATCGGCATCGACTGGGACGACGACGCCGCCGCGTGAGGTGGCGCACGCGGCAGGGCCCCGCCGCGGGTTGCGGCGGGGCCCTGCCGGTGTGCGGCCCGGACGGGGGATCAGACGAGGGCGCCGTCGCCGGACGGGATGGCGAAGCGCTGGTTGGCGCCGCCGTTGCAGTCCCAGAGGACGAACCGGTTGCCGTTGGCGGTGTCGCCCCAGGGCAGGTCCAGGCAGCGGCCGGACTGCGGGTTGAACAGCGAGCCGTCGGCCCGCGGCAGCCAGACCTGGTTGCCGCCGCCGTTGCAGCTCCAGAACGTGGTCGCGGTGCCGTTGGCGGTGCCGTTCCCGTAGGCGTCGAGGCAGAGGTTGCCCCACCGGACGGTCCCGTCGGCGCGGTGGCTGCTGAGCCCCTGGCCGGCGGACTGCCAGCAGGTCTCGACCTGGGCCGGGGTGCCGTCCTGGCGGCTGCCGCCCGCGGCGGTCAGGCACTTGTACCGGTCGAGCCCGAGCGTGTACACGGAGCTCGCCCCCTCGGGGATCGCGGCGGCCCGCCGCAGCAGGGCGACGTCACTGAGCTCGCCCTTGAAGCGGCTCCTCGGCTCGCCCTGGTAGCGGTACTGCCCGAGCCGGAAGGCGCCGGTGGCCCGGAAGGAGTCGCCGGGGAGGTGGTGGCCGGTGGCGATCACCTGGTTGTCGACCTGCAGCGAGAGCAGCCCGGTGCGGGCGTCGTAGGCGACCGCCAGCTGGCTCCAGGTGCCCGGGGTGTAGGCGCCGCGGCCGGGCTGGTAGACGGAGGCCTCGTCGTAGGACCAGGTCTCGTCGTCCTGCCGGCCGAGCGCGGCGTGCCAGCGCCCGTCGCCCGGGTCGGCCCAGAGCATGAAGGCGCTCGACCGGGCGCCCTCCTGGCTGACCACGACGCCGCCCTCGGCGGTGGGCCTGGCCCAGGCGGTGACGGTGAAGCTCTCGCGGGTGTCGACCAGCGGCCGGTCCGAGGAGAGCGATCCGGTGCCGTCCAGCGTGGCGACCGTCGCGGGGCCGGTGACGGTCTGTCCCCACGGGGCGGGCAGCGTGGTGTGGCTCTCCGCCCAGCCGACGCCGGGGCCGGCCGTCAGCGGGGCGGTGCCGGCGGTGTCGGGGCCGAGGTCGTCCCGGCCGAGCTGCCACTGGTGCTCCGGCAGCGCGAGGTCGCCGACGACCCCCGGGCCGGGGTAGACGAAGGTCGGGATGGCCGTCTCGGCCGAGTAGTTGCCCGCCTGGTCGACGGCGCGCAGCCGCAGGGTGGCCGGGCCGGGCCTGGGGGTGGAGAGGTTCTCGCGCAGGCCGAGGCCGCCGCAGCCGGTCCTGGTCCACGGGTCCGTCTCGGCGGTGCGGTAGTCGAGGCAGGCGAAGCCGGAGACCGGGAAGCGGTCCCTGGGGTTGTTGTCGACGACCTGGTAGCTGAACTGGTTCGTGCCGAAGGCGTGCGGCACGACGTCCAGCGTCGGGCCGGCGATCCGCGGGGCGGCGCGGTCCACGCGGAAGTGGCAGTCGGCGGTGGCGGCGGAGCGGTTGCCCAGGGAGTCCGTGCCGACCACGTTCCAGGCGTAGCTGTGGCCCTCCTCCAGCTTGCTGCGGTCCAGGGCGAACTCGGCCTGCGCGCCGGGGGCGAGCCCGTCCACCCGGCCGGTGAGCACCTCGGTGTACGGCGCCGCGGTGTCGCGGACGTGGAACTCGGCGCCGAGCGCGGCGGAGGAGCCGTTCAGCGTGGCGGTGAGGCCGGTGGCGGTGCCGGGCAGCCAGCCCCAGAGCCGGACGTCGTCGGTGCCGCAGCCCTCGCTGCGGACGTCGGGATGCACGGTTCCCGGCGAGACCGGGCTGACGCGGGTGCCGGTGGGCGTCTCCACCGGGGCGGGTTCGGCGGCCCGGGCGAGCGGTGCCCCGGCGAGCAGGCCGGCGGCCAGGGCGAGGACGCTGCCGCGGGCAGCCGTCCGGCGGATCCGCGGGCTTCGCGGCGCCCCGCTCGGGCGCGGCGGAATCGAGGTCATGACGTTCCCCCCAAGGATCGTCCGTACGGGAAGGCCCCGTTGGTTCGTATGCAGCATGACGGTGCGTCGCAAGACCGTCAACCACTTTCCGGCCGATGCCGCGCGACCCCTGGCCGGGGGCTGGATGTTTGGATATATTCAGCCGAGTCGATCCTGAATGACTTCATCCGCAAGGAGACCGGGACATGGTGCAGCAGGCGAGCGGGCCGCGTGAGGTGCGGGCGGCGCGGGGGACGGGACTGACGGCGCAGGGGTGGCAGCAGGAGGCGGCCCTGCGGATGCTGATGAACAACCTCGACCCCGAGGTGGCCGAGCACCCCTCGAAGCTGGTCGTCTACGGCGGCACCGGCAAGGCGGCGCGCGACTGGCGCTCCTTCGACGCCATGGTGCGCACGCTGCAGGGGCTGAAGCAGGACGAGACCATGCTGGTGCAGTCCGGCCGCCCGGTCGGCGTCATGCAGACCCACGAGTGGGCGCCGCGGGTGCTGCTCGCCAACTCCAACCTGGTCGGCGACTGGGCCAACTGGGAGGAGTTCCGCCGGCTGGAGCACCTCGGGCTCACCATGTACGGGCAGATGACCGCCGGCTCCTGGATCTACATCGGCACCCAGGGCATCCTCCAGGGCACCTACGAGACCTTCGCCGCCGTCGCCGAAAAGCGCTTCGGCGGCAGCCTGGCGGGCACCGTCACCCTCACCGCCGGCCTCGGCGGCATGGGCGGCGCCCAGCCGCTGGCCGTCACCATGAACGGCGGCGTGGCGATCTGCGTCGACTGCGACCCGTCGCGCATCGCCCGCCGGATCGAGCACCGCTACCTGGACGTCGAGGCCAAGGACCTCTCCCACGCGCTGGAGCTCGCCGCCGCCGCCCGCGACAAGCAGCAGCCGCTCTCCATCGGCCTGCTGGGCAACGCCGCCGAGGTGTTCCCGCAGCTGCTGGCGATGGACGCGCCGATCGACATCGTGACCGACCAGACCAGCGCCCACGACCCGCTGAGCTACCTGCCGACCGGCGTCGGCTTCGACGACATGGCCGCCTACGCCGCCGAGAAGCCGGCCGAGTTCACCCAGCGCTCGCGCGAGTCGATGGCCCGGCACGTCGAGGCGATGGTCGGCTTCCAGGACCGCGGCGCCGAGGTGTTCGACTACGGCAACTCGATCCGCGGCGAGGCCCGGCTGGCCGGCTACGACCGCGCCTTCGCCTTCCCCGGCTTCGTCCCGGCCTACATCCGCCCGCTGTTCTGCGAGGGCAAGGGCCCGTTCCGCTGGGCCGCCCTGTCCGGTGACCCGAAGGACATCCACCGGACCGACAAGGCCGTGCTCGACCTCTTCCCGGAGAACGAGTCGCTGCATCGCTGGATCACCATGGCCCAGGAGAAGGTGCACTTCCAGGGCCTGCCCGCGCGCATCTGCTGGCTCGGCTACGGCGAGCGCGACAAGGCCGGCGAGCGGTTCAACGACATGGTGGCGAGCGGCGAGCTGTCCGCGCCGATCGTCATCGGCCGCGACCACCTGGACTGCGGCTCGGTGGCCTCCCCCTACCGGGAGACCGAGGCGATGCTGGACGGCTCCGACGCGATCGCCGACTGGCCGCTGCTGAACGCCATGGTCAACGTCGCCTCCGGCGCCTCCTGGGTCTCCATCCACCACGGCGGCGGCGTCGGCATCGGCCGCTCGATCCACGCCGGGCAGGTCACCGTCGCCGACGGCACCGCGCTGGCCGGCGAGAAGATCCGCCGGGTGCTCACCAACGACCCCGGCATGGGCGTCATCCGGCACGTCGACGCCGGCTACGACCGCGCCGCCGAGGTGGCCGGCGAGCGCGGCGTCCGCGTCCCGATGGCCGAGCAGAGCCCGACGGGTGAGCTGTGACGTCGTCCTTCGAGGAGATGTGGGCGGAGCTGCTCCCCGTGGGCCGCTCCGCCGCGTCCGGCGGCTACCGCCGGTTCGCCTGGAACACCGCCGACGCCGAGTGCCGCGCCTGGTTCGAGCAGCAGGCCCGCGACCGCGGCCTCGGCTACGAGCTGGACCGCAACGGCAACCAGTGGGCGTGGCTGGGCGATCCGGCCGCCGGCGACGCCGTCGTCACCGGCTCGCACCTGGACTCCGTCCCCGACGGCGGCGCCTTCGACGGCCCGCTCGGAGTGGTGTCCTCCTTCGCGGCGCTCGACGAACTGCGCGCCCGCGGGGCGCGGTTCACCCGGCCGCTGGCGGTCGTCAACTTCGGCGACGAGGAGGGCGCCCGGTTCGGCGTGGCCTGCATCGGCTCCCGGCTCACCACCGGGGTGCTGAGCCGGGAGGCCGCCCACGAACTGCGCGACGCCGACGGCGTGCGGCTGCCCGACGCGATGGAGCGGGCCGGCCAGGACCCGACGGCGATCGGCGCCGACGGCGAACGGCTGGCCCGGATCGGCGCCTTCGTCGAACTCCACGTCGAGCAGGGCCGCCACCTCGCCGAGCACCAGCCGGTCGGCGTCGCCTCGGCGATCTGGCCGCACGGCCGCTGGCGGTTCGACTTCCACGGCGAGGCCAACCACGCCGGCACCACCCGCATCGAGGACCGCCGCGACCCGATGCTGACCTACGCCACGACCGTGCTCGCCGCCCGCAAGAAGGCGCGGCTCGCGGGCGCGCTGGCCACCTTCGGCAAGGTCGCGGTCGAGCCCAACGGCACCAACGCGATCGCCTCCCTGGTCCGCGGCTGGCTGGACTCCCGGGCGGCCGACGAGGCCACCCTCACCGCGCTGGTCGGGGAGATCGAACGGGCCGCGGCCGAGCGCGGCGAGCGCGACGGCGTGCGGGTCGCGCTGACCCGCGAGTCCTACACCCCGGTGGTGGACTTCGACGGCCCGCTGCGCGACCGGCTGGCCGCCGTGCTCGGCGGCGCCCCCGTGCTGCCCACCGGCGCGGGACACGACGCCGGGATCCTGGCATCGGCCGTCCCGACCGCCATGCTGTTCGTGAGGAACCCGAGCGGTGTCTCGCACTCCCCGGCGGAACACGCCGAGACGGCCGACTGCCTGGCCGGCGTCACCGCCCTCGCCGACGTTCTGGAGGACCTGGCGTGTCAGTAGGCCGTGCCGCAGGTGGGCACACGACAGGTCGTGCCGGAGGCGCGCAGATGACGACCTTCTGGGCGCAGTACGCCTGGCTGCCGCACGTCAACGGGCCGGTGGTCGAGCCGGACGTCCTGATCAGCACCGGCCCCGGCGGCAAGATCGCCAGGGTGCAGCCGGACAGCGGGCCCTGCCCGCCCGGCGCCGTCCGGCTGGAGGGCCTGCTGCTGCCGGGCCAGGCCAACGCGCACTCGCACGCCTTCCACCGGGCGCTGCGCGGCCACGTCCAGGTCGGCTCCGGCACCTTCTGGACCTGGCGCGACACCATGTACCGGTTCGCCGGCGCGCTCGACCCGGACCGCTACCTGGCGCTCGCCACCGCCGTCTACGCGGAGATGGCGCTCGCCGGGATCACCGCCGTCGGCGAGTTCCACTACCTGCACCACGCGCCCGGCGGCGTCCGCTACGACGACCCCAACGCGATGGGCGAGGCGCTGATCGAGGCCGCCGCCCGGGCCGGCATCCGGATCACCCTGCTCGACACCTGCTACCTGTCCTCCGGCTTCGGTGCCGAGCCGGCCAGGCCGCAGCTCCGCTTCAGCGACGGCGACGCCGACGCCTGGGCCGAGCGGGCCGGGGCGCTGCGCGAGCGCGAACACGCCCGGATCGGTGCGGCCGTCCACTCGGTGCGCGCCGTGCCCGCCGAGCACCTGGGCACCGTCGCCCACTGGGCGGCGATGCGCCGGGCGCCGCTGCACGTCCACCTGTCCGAGCAGACCGCCGAGAACGACGCCTGCCTCGCCGCGCACGGCGTCACCCCGACCCGGCTGCTCGCCGACCGGGGCGTGCTCGGCCCGCGCACCTCGGCCGTGCACGCCACCCACCTCACCGAGGAGGACGTCAAGCTGCTCACCGACTCCTCCACCGCCGTCTGCATGTGCCCCACCACCGAGCGGGACCTCGCCGACGGCATCGGCCCGGCCCGGCAACTGGCCTCCGGCGGCTGCCCGGTCACCCTCGGCAGCGACAGTCACGCCGTCATCGACCCGTTCGAGGAGGCCCGGGCGCTGGAGCTGGACGAGCGGCTGCGCACCCGCACCCGCGGCCACTGGACGGCGAACGCCCTGCTGCGGGCCGGCACCGAGGACGGGCACGCCTCGCTCGGCTGGCCCGAGGCCGGGCGGATCGAGGCCGGCGCGCTGGCCGACTTCACCGTGATCGCGCTGGACTCGGTGCGCACCGCCGGCCCGCCGCCGCGGCTCGGCGCGGAGACCGCGGTGTTCGCGGCCTCGGCGGCGGACGTGCGGCACGTCGTGGTCGGCGGGCGGCAGGTCGTGCGCGACGGTGTGCACCAGCTGCTGCCGGACGTCCCGGGTGCGCTGAAGTCCTCGATCGACGCCCTGAGCTGCTGAGCCGCCGTACTCCCGAAAGGCATGACGTGACCTCCCCGAGCATTCCGAGCACACTGATCACCGGCATCGGCACGCTGGTCACCAACGACCCCTCGCACGGGACCGGGCCGCTCGGCCTGCTCACCGACGCGGCGGTGGTGATCGACGGCGACACCGTCGCCTGGGTCGGCCCGGCCGCCGGGGCGCCGGCCGCCGACGAACGCTTCGACGCGGCGGGCCGCGCCCTGCTGCCCGGCTTCGTCGACTCGCACGCCCACCTGGTGTTCGCGGGCGACCGCACCGCCGAGTTCAACGCCCGGATGTCCGGGCAGTCCTACTCGGCGGGCGGCATCCGCACCACCGTGGCCGCCACCCGGGCCGCCGCCGACGCCGAGCTGGACGCCAACCTGGCCCGGCTGGTGCGCGAGGCGCTGCGCCAGGGCACCACGCTGGTCGAGTGCAAGTCCGGCTACGGGCTCACCGTCGAGGACGAGGCCCGGGCGCTGCGGATCGCCTCCTCGTACACCCCGGAGACCACCTACCTGGGCGCGCACGTGGTGGCCCCCGAGTTCGCGGACGACCCGGCCGGCTACGTCGAGCTGGTCACCGGCCCGATGCTGGACGCCTGCGCGCCGTACGCCCGCTGGGTGGACGTGTTCTGCGAGAAGGGCGCCTTCGACGGCGACCAGGCGCGGGCGGTCCTCACCGCCGGGGCCGAGCGCGGGCTGACGCCCCGGGTGCACGCCAACCAGCTGACCCACGGCCCGGGCGTGCAGCTGGCGGTGGAGCTGGGAGCGGCGTCGGCCGACCACTGCACCCATCTGACCGACGAGGACGTGGCCGCGCTGGCCGGCTCCTCGACGGTGGCGACGCTGCTGCCGGGCGCCGAGTTCTCCACCCGGGCGGTCTATCCGGACGCGCGCCGGCTGCTGGACGCCGGGGCGGTGGTGGCGCTGTCCACCGACTGCAACCCGGGTTCCAGCTTCACGAGTTCGATGGCGTTCTGCATCGCGGTGGCGGTGCGCGAGATGGGCATGACGCCCGACGAGGCGCTCTGGGCGGCCACGGCGGGCGGCGCGCGGGCGCTGCGGCGCACGGACGTCGGCACCGTGACGGTGGGCGCCCGGGCGGACCTGCAGCTGCTGGACGCGCCCTCGCACGTGCACCTGGCGTACCGGCCGGGCGTGCCGCTGACGGCGGCGGTCTGGCGGGCGGGCGTGCGCGAGGTCTGAGCGGGTGCGGCGGCGGGGCCGGGGGCGGCTGCTCCCCGGCCCCGCCGCCGTGCTCAGCCGAGGTCCAGCGACCGCCGCAGGAAGTCGAGCTGGTGGTGGAGCAGGTGCTCCGCCACCGCCTCGTCGCCCGGCGAGTGGCCGGTGGCGGCGAGCGGCAGGAACTCGTGCGGGCGCCCGGCGGCGAGCAGCGCGGCGGACAGCCGCAGGCTGTGGGCGGGCAGCACGTTGTCGTCGGCGAGGCCCTGGATCAGCAGCAGCGGCCGCCGCAGGCCGGGGGCGTCGGGCAGCAGCGAGGCGGCGTCGTACCGCTCGGGGTGCTCGTCCGGGTGGCCGAGGAACCGCTCCTTCCAGTGGGTGTCGTAGAGCCGGTGGTCGGTGGGGGCGGCCCCGGCGACGGCGGCGTGGAAGACGTCGGGGCGGCGCAGCACGGCGAGGGCGGCGAGGAAGCCGCCGTAGGACCAGCCGCGGACGGCGACCCTGGCGAGGTCGAGCAGTCCGGGGCGCAGCGCGGCGGTCGTGCGCAGGGCCTCGATCTGGTCCTCCAGGGCGGGGCCGGCGACGTCCGCGTGGACGCTCTTGTCCCAGCGCGGGCCGCGGCCGGGGGTGCCGCGGCCGTCGACGGCGAGCACGGCGAAGCCCTGTTCGGCGAACCACCGGGAGGTGAGGTCCCACCAGTGCGGGGCGGCGGTGACCTTCTGCAGGGCGGGCCCGCCGTAGGGGTCGAGCAGGACGGGCAGCGGGCCGTCCCCGTCGCGGCGGGCCGTGGGCAGGAAGAGCGCGGCGCGCAGGCCGCGGGGCCCGAGCCGGAGCAGTTCGGGGCGGGCGGTGAGGACGGGCGTCTCGGCGTGGGAGACGAGGCTGCGGGCGGCGGACAGGCCGTCGCGGTGCACGGTGGTGCGGCCGGTGGGCGCGCCGGGCGTGCGTGCGGTGTGGACGAGCGTGCCGCCGCGCCGCGCGCCGGTGTGCACGCCGGGTTCCTCGCTCAGCCGCACGGCGCCCGTGGCCGGGTCCCACGACCACAGATGGGTCTCGGTCGGCTCGTCGGAGGCGGTGAAGAGCACCCGCTCGCCGTCGGTCCCGAGCACGGAGCGCAACTGGAGGCCGGCCGGGGTGACGGGTTCGCCGTCGACGGTGAGGTGGCGGGTGTCGCCCTCGTCGGCGGTGTCGACGAGGGCGCCGGCGGCGGTGCGGGCGGGCAGGCCGGGGACCAGTTCGACCCAGTGCTCGTCGCGGCGCTCGGCGAGGACGCGGGTGGCGCCGTCGGCGGGGTCCACGGCGAGGGTGAGCAGGGTGCGCTGGTCGCGGCTCTGGACGGCGGCGTACGGGCCGTGTCCGTCCCAGCCGGCGGCGGTGAGGTACTCGTACCCGGCCCGGTCCCAGCGGACCTCGGTGCGCCGGCCGTCGAGCCCGAGCAGCCAGAGGGTGACCTCGGCATTGGCGGTGCCCGCCAGGGGGTAGCGGATGACGCGGGGCGGCCGGGCGGGGTCGGCCGGATCGGCCAGCCGGAGGCGGCGGACCGGGCGCTCGTCGACGCGGGCGACGAGCAGGGCGGTGCCGTCGGGGGACCACCAGTGGGCGCGGCTGCGGCCCATCTCCTCGGCGGCGACGTGCTCGGCGACGCCGTAGCCGACGTCCTCGGCCTCGGGTTCGGCGAGCGCGCGGTCCCCGCCGCCGTCGGCGCCGACGACGCGCAGGGCGCCGCGGCCGACGTAGGCGATCCACCGGCCGGTGGGGTCCGGGCGCGGGTCGTACACCTCGGTGGCGGTGGGGACGCGGCGGACCTCGCCGGTGGCGGCGTCGGCGAGCCACAGGTCCCCGCCGAGGGCGAAGGCGGCGAGCCGCCCGGCGGTGTCGGTGGCGTACGCGGTGATGCCCCGGGCGTGGACGCGGGCGCGTTCGCGGCGGATCCGTTCGGCCCCGGGCAGGTCCGTGTCGGGGACGTCCGCGCCGAGGGCGGCCGGGTCGGCGAGCAGCCGCTCCTCGCCGCTGCCGGTGTCGAGGGCCCAGAGGCAGGTGACGGGGTCGTCGCCCGCCCGGCTGCGCAGGAAGAGCACGGTGTGCCCGTCGGCGCCGATGGCCGGCCGGGCGGGGGCGCCGAGGGTGAGGCGCCGGGTGCGGGCGAGCTGACGGGGGAGCGAGTCGGTCGGCATGGGGGCACCATAGGCACACCCCACGGCCCCCGGGTCGAGGGGCGGAACGCGACCGGGGCCGCCGCGGATCCCAGGAATCCGCGACGGCCCCGGGGCCGGTCCGGGCAGGTGCCGGCGTACGTCTGTCAGTGCACGCCTGTCAGCGCCCGTCTCAGCGCCCGTCTGTCAGTGCACGTCGCCCATCAGCCGCACGACCTTGCGGCGGTACAGGTAGAGGGCCACGCCGGCGATGATCGCCATGCTGCCCTGGACCGCGAAGTACCAGGTGGAGCCGACCACGTCGTCGCCGAGGACCAGCTGGAAGATGGCCGCGACGCAGTCGCCCGCGGTGACGGCGAGGAACCAGACGCCCATCATCTGGCTGGCGTACTTGGCCGGGGCCAGCTTGGTGGTGACGGACAGGCCGACGGGGGAGAGGGTCAGCTCGCCGACGGTCTGGATCAGGTAGACCATGGCCAGCCAGAGCGGCGTGACCTTGGTGCCGCCGGAGGCGGCGGCCATGGCCAGCATCATGACCATGAACGAGGCGCCGATCATCAGCAGGCCGAAGGAGAACTTCGCCGTGGTGCTGGGGTTCTTGGAGCGGCGGGAGAGCGCCACCCAGATCCAGGCGAAGACCGGGGCCAGGGCCATGATGTACAGCGGGTTGAGCGACTGGAACCAGCTGGACGGGAAGTCGATGCCGAACAGCGTGGACGCGGTGTTGTCCTGGGCGAAGATGTTCAGCGTCGAGCCGGACTGGTCGTAGATCATCCAGAACACGGCGGCGGCGACGAAGAACCAGATGTAGCCGCTCATCCGGGACTGCTCGGTCTCGTCGAGCTCCTTGTCGCGCTTCACCTTGGCGAAGACGAAGACCGGGATGGCCAGGCCGGCGATGGACAGCGGCCAGATCGCCCAGTTGATGGTGAAGTGGCCGGTCAGCGCGACGATCGCGTAGAAGACCACCGCGGCGGCGAGCCAGAGGCCGGCCTTCTTGAAGATGGCGCTCTTCTCGGCGGCCGGGATCGGCGAGGTGACGACGTCGCTCTTGGCGCTCAGGTGGCGGGTGCCGAGCAGGAACTGGGTGAGGCCCAGGGCCATGCCGACACCGGCGAGGGCGAAGCCGAGGTGCCAGTCGACGTTCTGGCCGATGGTGCCGATGACCAGCGGGGCGGCGAAGGCACCGAGGTTGATGCCCATGTAGAAGATCGTGAAGCCGCCGTCCCGGCGCGGGTCGTTGGGCCCGTCGTAGAGGTGGCCGACCATCGTGGAGATGTTCGCCTTGAGCAGGCCGGAGCCGATCGCGATGAACGCGAGGCCGCCGAAGAACGACACGCTGACCGGCAGGGCCAGCAGGAAGTGGCCGATCATGATGATCGAGCCGCCGAGGGCGACGGTCTTCCGGGCGCCGAGGAAGCGGTCGGCGATCCAGCCGCCCGGGAGTGCCAGCAGGTAGACCATCGCGGTGTACACGCTGTACACCGCGGAGGCGGTGGCGAGCTTCATGCCGAGGCCGCCGTCGGTGACGGAGGCGGTCATGTAGAGCACCAGCAGGGCACGCATGCCGTAGTAGCTGAAGCGCTCCCACATCTCGCTCATGAAGAGCGTGGCGAGTCCCCGGGGGTGCCCGAGGAAGGTCTTGCCGCCGGGAGAGGCCGACTGTACGCCGGTCTCCATGGTCGTAGACGCCATGAGTAGTGGTTCCTTGCCTGACAGCGTCCGTCAAAGGGGGTGGCGACGGACGTGGACAGAACCACTCTACGTGGCGACATTTGGCGGTATCAGCTGACAAAAGACGCCAATTAGGTATGGCGATGGTAAAGACAGCCACAGATTCAGTTCGTTGATCCATGGTAGAGCAGGCCAAATTCCTTCAGATGCAAGATCAAAACGAAGGATCTTCACCGAACGCGCGACCCGGGCGTGTCGGTTGAGGTGCGATTGCACTCCGTATAACGATCACGCAGTGTGAACTACCTCACGGCGCCAATGGGCATACCCGGGCCGACTACCATCACCACATGACCTGTGTGCTGCTCGCCGAGGACGACCCGGCGATCTCCGAACCGCTCGCCCGGGCACTGCGCCGCGAGGGATACGAGGTGCTCGTCCGCGAGGACGGGCCGTCCGCACTGGCCGCCGGGCTCGGCGAGGAGGTCGATCTCGTCGTCCTCGACCTGGGCCTGCCCGAGATGGACGGGCTGGAGGTCTGCCGCCGGCTGCGCGCGGACGGCCGCAGCTGCCCCGTCCTGGTCCTCACCGCCCGCGCCGACGAGGTCGACACGGTCGTCGGCCTGGACGCCGGCGCCGACGACTACGTCACCAAGCCCTTCCGCCTCGCCGAACTGCTCGCCCGCGTCCGGGCGCTGCTGCGGCGCGGCAACGTCGACCAGCTCACCACCGGCGCGCACGGCGTCAAGATCGACATCGAGTCGCACCGCGCCTGGCTCGGCGAGGAGGAGCTCACCCTCTCCGCCAAGGAGTTCGAGCTGCTGCGGGTGCTGGTCCGCGACGCCGGCCGGGTGGTCACCCGCGAGGAGATCATGCGGCAGGTCTGGGACACCACCTGGTGGACCTCCACCAAGACCCTGGACATGCACATCTCCTGGCTGCGCAAGAAGCTCGGCGACGACGCCGCCAACCCCCGCTACATCGCCACCGTCCGCGGGGTCGGCTTCCGGTTCGAGAAGAATTAGGCCCCTCCAGGGGCAGGTACCACCACGGGGAGCGGCAGCGTGAAACGCCGGATGATCAACTCGCTGCTGTGCGTCGTCCTCGTGGTGGTCGTGGTGTTCTGCGTCCCGCTCGCGCTGGTCGAGAAGCGCACCATCGTCAACAGCGCCCAGGACCGGGTGGACGCCGCCGCCGTCCGGGTGCTCGCCCTGGTCGAGAACCGGCTCGCCGCCAAGGAGCCGGTCACCGGCGACAAGTTCGCCAACCAGGTCTCCGAGGGCCAGTACGTCGAGGTCGACATCCCCGGCCGGGGGATCGTCTCCAGCGGCCACCGGCCCGACAGCAGCCACCTGCTCAGGGCCGTCGAGCGCGGCGCCAGCGGCGAGACGGTGACCGTCGAGCAGTCCCGCGAGGCGGTCGACCACGAGATCGCCAACATGCTGCTGCTGCTCGGCGTCGTCGCGCTGCTCGCCGTGCAGGCCGCCGTCGCCCTCGCCGTCTGGCAGGCCAAACGGCTCGCCCGCCCGCTCACCGACCTCGCCGAGACCGCCGAGCGGCTCGGCTCCGGCGACCCGCGCCCGCGCGACCGGCGCTACGGAGTGCCCGAGCTCGACCGGGTCGCCGAGGTGCTCGACACCAGCGCCGAGCGGATCGCCCGGATGCTCACCGCCGAACGCCGGCTCGCCGCCGACGCCTCGCACCAGCTGCGCACCCCGCTCACCGCCCTGTCCATGCGGCTGGAGGAGATCACCGCGCTCGCCGAGGAACCGGAGACCGTCAAGGAGGAGGCGACCATCGCCCTCCAGCAGGTCGAACGGCTCACCGACGTCGTCCAGCGGCTGCTCACCACCCAGCGCGACCCGCGCAGCCCCACCGCGGTCGCCTTCGACCTCGACGACGTGGTGAAGCAGCAGGTCGAGGAGTGGGGGCCGTCGCTGCGCGGCACGGACCGGGTGCTCCAGGTCGAGGGGCTGCGGGGGGTCGTCGCCGTCGGCACCCCCGGCACGGTCGCCCAGGTGCTGGCCACCCTGATCGAGAACTCGCTGATGCACGGGGCCGGCACGATCACCCTGCGGGTGCGGCCGTCCGGGACGTCGGTGGTCGTCGAGGTGCAGGACGAGGGCCCCGGGGTGCCGGCCGAGCTGGGCAACCGGGTCTTCGAGCGCGCGGTCAGCGGCCGCAACTCGACCGGCATCGGCCTCGCCGTCGCCCGCGACCTCGCCGAGGCGGACGGCGGACGGCTGGAGCTGCTCTCGCTGCGGCCGGCGGTGTTCGCGCTCTTCCTCGGCCGCAGCCAGCGCGAGGGGTGAGCCCGCGGGGCGGCGTCAGAGCTCGGTGTCCCGGACCACGTCCAGGTCGGTGAAGGTGGGCGGGGCGTCGCAGAGCGCGACCAGCTCGCGGTAGACCCGGTCGGTCTCCGGCAGGCTGGAGTTGCGCATCGCGTCCTCGTAGGACGCGAACTCGACGATCTCCACCACGTGCCGCGGGTCGGAGCGGTCGGTGGCGACCATCGCGTGGTCGACGGTGCGCCGGCCCTCGGTCTGCTCCGCCCAGCGGTCCAGCAGGCCGTTGAGCTCTTCGAGGTGGTCGGTCCGGCATTCGATGATCTGGACGAAGGGCATGGCGAGCCTCCTGGGTCCCCCGCGGCCTCGATCGTTCGCCGGCCGTGCTCGCCCTCCGTCACCACTGTCCTCCCGGGACGGCCGCGGCGGCAACTGGGGGAGGACGCGGGCGGCGGGTGCTACTCGGCCTTGGCGAGCCGGATCTGCTCGGCGGCCAGCATCAGCTCGGCCTGCGCGACCACCCCGGTGTCCGGGGCGGCCTGGGCGGCGCGCGCCTCGGCGAGCTGCTCCTCGGTCGGCTCCGGGACGGCCTTGAACACCCAGGTCCGGTACGAGATGAAGCGGAACACCGTGCCGAGCCCCAGCCCGAGGACCTTCGCGGCCAGCTGCTGGAAGTGCGAGGAGAGCCCCAGCACGTACACCGAGAAGCCCAGCACACCGGTCTCGATCAGCATGCCGGCGCCGCTGAACACCAGGAAGAGCGTGATCTCCCGCTTGCGCGAGGCGGCGTCGCGGTCCCGGTACAGCCAGTAGCGGTAGCCGAGGTAGTTGGTGGCGATCGCGACCAGGGTGGCGGCGATGTTGGAGCGCAGCGAGGCCAGGTGGAGTCCGTTGAGGCAGACCCAGAAGACGGCGAAGTTCACCACGACACCGCTGAGGCCGACCAGGCCGAACTTCACCGCCTCGCCCGACAGGCCGCGCAGCTTCTGCGCCAGCGAGGGGTCCGACGCCGTGGTCGTCGCCATACCGGGCTGCCTCCGTGTGCCTGTGTGCCTGCGGACGAAAGGGTGCCGACGGCCTGGACGCCGTCAACCCCTTGAGCCCTGCGTGCACGCACATGATCGGATCGCGCATATCAGGACCTGGCCGACCAGGCTACCCGGTTCCACCGATCGGCTCAGCCCCTCCTGCACGTCCGGCCGGGCCCGTCCCCTGGGACGCGGCTGGGCGGGGAGCGGTTCCACGGCCTCCGACCGGCCCGGATATCCTGGCGGGGTGACTTCCCCGGGCAACGCGAATTTTCCAGTGGTGGGCATGATCGGCGGCGGGCAGCTTGCCCGCATGGCACACCAGGCGGGCATCCCGCTCGGGATCCGGTTCAAGCTCCTCGCCGACACTCCCCAGGACTCGGCGGCGCAGGTCGTCTCCGACGTCGTCCTCGGCGACTACCGAGACCTCGACACCCTGCGGCGCTTCGCCGAGGGCTGTGACGTGATCACCTTCGACCACGAGCACGTGCCGACCGAGCACCTGCGGGCCCTGCAGGCCGACGGCATCGCCGTCCGGCCCGGCCCGGACGCGCTGGTCAACGCCCAGGACAAGGGCGTGATGCGGGCCCGGCTCGACTCCATCGGCGTCCCCTGCCCCCGGCACCGGCTGGTCGCCGATCCGGCGGACGTGACCGCCTTCGCCGCCGAGGGCGCCGGCTACCCCGTCGTGCTGAAGACCGTCCGCGGCGGCTACGACGGCAAGGGCGTCTGGGTGGTCGGCGACGAGACGCAGGCCGCGGCCCCGTTCCTGGCCGGCGTCCCGGTGCTCGCCGAGGAGAAGGTCGACTTCGTCCGCGAGCTGGCCGCCAACGTGGTCCGCTCGCCCAGCGGCCAGGCTGTCGCCTACCCGGTGGTGGAGAGCGTCCAGGAGAACGGCGTCTGCGCCGAGGTGACCGCCCCCGCCCCGGACCTCGACCCGGCGCTGTCCGACGAGGCCCAGCAGCTGGCCCTGCGGATCGCCGGCGAGCTGGAGATCACCGGCCACCTCGCCGTCGAGCTGTTCCAGACCCGGGACGGCCGGATCCTGGTCAACGAGCTGGCCATGCGGCCGCACAACTCGGGCCACTGGAGCCAGGACGGCGCCGTCACCTCGCAGTTCGAGAACCACCTGCGGGCCGTCCTCGACCTGCCGCTCGGCGACCCCCGGCCGCGCGCCAGGTGGACCGTCATGGTCAACGTCCTGGGCGGCGACTACCCGGACATGTACCGCGCCTTCCTGCACTGCATGGCCCGCGACCCCGGTCTGCGGATCCACATGTACGGCAAGGACGTGAAGCCCGGCCGCAAGGTCGGCCACGTCAACGTCTTCGGGGACGACCTCGACGACGTCCGCGAGCGCGCCCGCCACGCGGCCGCCTACCTGCGAGGAACGATCACCGAATGACCTCCCACCCCTCGTCGAGCGCCGACGCGCGCGGCCCGCTGGTCGGCATCGTCATGGGCTCGGACTCCGACTGGCCCGTCATGGAGGCCGCCGCCCAGGCCCTCGACGAGTTCGAGATCCCCTACGAGGTCGACGTCGTCTCCGCGCACCGGATGCCGCGCGAGATGGTCGCCTACGGCGAGAACGCCCACGAGCGCGGGCTGAAGGCGATCATCGCCGGCGCCGGCGGCGCCGCCCACCTGCCGGGCATGCTCGCCTCGGTCACCCCGCTGCCGGTGATCGGCGTCCCGGTGCCGCTGCGCTACCTGGACGGCATGGACAGCCTGCTGTCGATCGTGCAGATGCCGGCCGGCGTGCCGGTGGCCACCGTCTCGGTGGCGGGCGCGCGCAACGCGGGCCTGCTGGCGGTCCGGATGCTGGCCGCCTTCGACCCGGAGCTGACCGGGCGGATGACCGACTTCCAGGCCGAGCTGAACGGCCAGGCCACCGAGAAGGGCAAGAAGCTTCGGGCCAAGGTGGCGGGTTCCTCCTCCTTCGGCTTTGGAAAGTAGTCATATCGGATAGAACAGCTCGTATGACCTCTGAGCTGTTGGACTCCACCCCCGCTCTGCTGGAGCGCGCCAAGGCCGTCCTCCGCGCCACCCCCGTGGTGGACGGCCACAACGACCTCCCCTGGGCGATGCGCGAGCAGGCCGGCTACGACCTCGACGCGCTCGACCTGTCCGCCGACCAGAGCGACCGCCTGCACACCGACCTCGCCCGCCTCGCCGCGGGCGGGGTCGGCGCGCAGTTCTGGTCCGTCTACGTGCCCAGCCGGCTCGCCGGGGACCACGCCGTCAGCGCCACCCTCGAACAGATCGACTTCGTCCACGCCCTGGTCGACCGCTTCCCCGACCGGCTGCGGCTCGCGCTCACCGCCGACGACCTGGAGGCCGCCCGCGCCGAGGGCCGCGTCGCCTCCCTGATCGGCGCCGAGGGCGGTCACTCCATCGACTGCTCGCTCGCCACCCTGCGCGCCCTGTACGCGCTCGGCGTCCGGTACCTGACGCTCACCCACAACGACAACACCCCCTGGGCCGACTCCGCCACCGACGAGCCGGCCGCGAACGGCCTCACCGCCTTCGGCGAGGAGGTCGTCCGGGAGATGAACCGGCTCGGCATGCTGGTCGACCTCTCGCACGTCTCCGCCGACACCATGCGCGACGCCCTGCGGGTCAGCGAGGCGCCCGTGCTCTTCTCGCACTCCTCCTCGCGCGCCGTCTGCCCCCACCCGCGCAACATCCCGGACGACGTCCTCGCCCAGCTCCCCGGCAACGGCGGCGTGGCGATGGCCACCTTCGTGCCCAAGTTCATCCTGCCCGCCGCCATCGAGTGGACCGCCGCCGCGGACGAGAACATGCGCGCCCACGGCTTCGACCCGCTCGACACCACCCCCGCCGGGATGGCCTGCCAGCGCGCCTTCGAGCGGACCAGCCCCCGCCCGGCCGCCACCGTGGCCACCGTCGCCGACCACCTCGACCACATGCGGGAGGTCGCGGGCATCGACCACATCGGCATCGGCGGCGACTACGACGGCACCGCCTTCCTCCCGGACGGCCTCGGCGACGTCGCCGGCTACCCCAACCTGATCGCCGAACTGCTGGGCCGCGGCTGGTCCGGGACCGACCTCGGAAAGCTCACCTGGCACAACGCCGTCCGGGTGCTGCGCGACGCCGAGGCCACCGCCACCCGGCTGCGCGCCGAGGGCCGTACCCCGTCCCTCGCCACCCTCGGCCTGCACGGCCTGGACGGCTGACCGGCGGGAATGACCGGGCCCCCGGCCGCGCTGGGGCCGAAGGGACGGCGCCGGCGGCCGCGGGTGCCCGGACACGAGGAGGCAGTGCATGGAAGGCGACCAGGACACGGTCCGCAGGATCCTGACCGGGCTGGGCGACACCTGGGCCGTCGTGGGCCTGTCGTCCAACCAGCGGCGCGCGGCCTACGGCGTGGCCGAGGTGCTGCAGCGCTTCGGCAAGCGGGTCGTGCCCGTGCACCCCAAGGCGGAGACGGTCCACGGCGAGCAGGGGTACGCCTCCCTGGCGGACATCCCCTTCGAGGTCGACGTGGTCGACGTCTTCGTCCGCTCCGACCTGGCCGGCGAGGTCGCCGACGAGGCGGCCGCGATCGGCGCCAAGGCGGTCTGGTTCCAGCTCGGCGTGATCGACGAGGCCGCCTACGAGCGGACCCGGGCCGCCGGCCTGGACATGGTCATGGACCGCTGCCCCGCCATCGAGATCCCCCGTCTCGGCCCGGTCCGGGGCTGAGGCCGGCGGTGCGGCACCCCGGCCGGGTCCTGCCCGGCCGGGTCCTCCCCGGACGCGGGACGGCTCAGCTGGGGCGGCCGAGGGCGCGGTAGGTCCAGCCGGCGGCGCGCCAGGCGTCGGCGTTGAGGACGTTGCGGCCGTCGAGGAGGCGGCGCTCGGCGACCACGGCGCCCAGGACGGCCGGGTCGAGCTCGCGGAACTCCTGCCACTCGGTGAGGTGCAGGACGACATGGGCGCCCTCGACGGCCTCCAGGGCGGAGGACGCGTAGGCGAGGCTCGGGAACATCTTGCGCGCGTTGTCCATCGCCTTGGGGTCGTAGACGGTGACCTGCGCGCCCTGGAGCTGGATCTGGGCGGCGACGTTGAGCGCGGGGGAGTCCCGGATGTCGTCCGAGTCGGGCTTGAACGCGGCGCCGAGGACGGCGACCCGCCGGCCCAGGAAGCCGCCGTCGCACTGCTCGCGGGCCAGCTCGACCATCCGGGAGCGGCGGCGCATGTTGATCGAGTCGACCTCGCGCAGGAAGGTCAGCGCCTGGTCGGCGCCCAGCTCGCCGGCCCGGGCCATGAACGCCCGGATGTCCTTGGGCAGGCAGCCGCCGCCGAAGCCCAGGCCGGAGTTGAGGAACTTGCCGCCGATCCGCTCGTCCAGCGCGAGCGCCGCGCTGAGCTGGGTGACGTCGGCGCCGGCCGCCTCGCAGACCTCCGCCATCGCGTTGATGAAGGAGATCTTGGTGGCCAGGAAGGAGTTGGCGGCGGTCTTCACCAGCTCGGCGGTCGCGTAGTCGGTGACCAGGAACGGCACCCCGGCGGCGATCGGCTCGGCGTACACCTCGCGCAGTAGCTGCTCGGCGCGCTCGCTGCGGGCACCGACCACGATCCGGTCCGGGCGCAGGGTGTCCTGGACGGCGAAGCCCTCGCGCAGGAACTCCGGGTTCCAGGCGAGCTCCGCCCCCTCGCCGACCGGGGCCAGCGCCGCCAGCCGCTCCGCCAGCCGGCCCGCCGAGCCGACCGGCACGGTGGACTTGCCGACCACGAGGACCGGGCGGGTCAGGTGCGGGGCCAGCGCGTCGATCGCGGCGTCCACGTACGACATGTCCGCGGCGAACTCGCCCTTGCGCTGAGGGGTGTTGACGCAGACGAAGTGCACGTCGCCGAACTCGGCGGCCTCCTGGGCGGAGGTGGTGAAGCGCAGCCGCCCGGTCGAACCCTCGTGCCCCGCCACGTGCTTGAGCAGCAGCTCGGACAGGCCCGGCTCGTACATCGGGACCTGGCCGGCGGTCAGGGTGGCGATCTTCTCCGGGTCGATGTCCAGCCCCAGCACCTCGAAGCCGAACTCCGCCATGGCGGCGGCGTGGGTGGCGCCGAGATAGCCGGTGCCGATCACGGAGATGCGGAGGGTCACGGTTTCCCCTTCGGGCGGGCGACGAGCAGCACGGCTCCGGTCGGCAGCCGCGCCCACCGATGCTATCCGGCCGCCGGAGGAGTGCCGGACCCTCCTGCACGGGCACCCGGTGGAACGGCGGACACGCCCGCCGCGGAGCTCGGCCGACCTAGGCAGCCGCAGGTCGGAGCCCTAGGATCTACTTAACGGTAATTAACCGGTTCCGCAGTGGAACAGGTCTCCGAACACGACTCTCCGAAGAGGCGGGCATCATGGCGGGCAGCGCAGGGGCGGCGGACTTCGATCTCTTCCGGGTCTCCGAGGAGCACGGGATGCTCCGGGAGGCGGTGCGGTCGCTGGCGGAGGCGAAGATCGCTCCGTTCGCGGCGG